>NZ_KQ961024.1:130752-573963 GCF_001562555.1 Agrobacterium bohemicum | reverse complement strand
AAACTTGTTCGTTGTCTTGCTCATGGTGACTCCACTTTCTCAGAAGTTGGAGCCTCCGGCAAACCCGGCGCGGTTCAGTGTCATTTACGACCCCCTCAAGAAGGAAGGCATCAACGAGTTCAAGGTCCTCGAGGCGAAGCGCGTCGTCGAGGTTGTGAACAAGTCAGAAGCGACGTATTTCGTCGCGCCCGAACCAGACGGCAAGGTTCTCCTAGAGGATGTGCGCAAGGCTGCCTTTTCTATTGTCTCCCTTGCTTTCAAGGAAGACAACAAATGGCGGCTGCACGACGGCAACTCACAGATAAGCGCCATTATCGAGGACAAGGACTTCCTCTATAAGGTAGATCACCAGCAGATTTCGTTCACAAAGGGCGATGTCCTCGTGTGCCAGGTCCGCGTGACACAGACGCAGACGGGAGCCGGCCTGAAGACCGAGTATGCTGTGATCAAGGTCGAGCAACACATCCGTAGCCCGCAGCAGATGGACCTGCTCATTGAGGAGCCTAAGGGCGGCATTTAACCTCGACGATGCAGATGGACCTAATCCCTCTCGGCCCTCTCGGCCTGATGCGCGTGATAGCCGCATAGGCCGGGATAGCTTTCGTTGTAGTCGTTGACGTGGATGGCCTCGCCGCAGACACCGCACTCACCAGGTGCCGAGGCATCACACACGACGCACTGGCCGACGTCGATGAGGTAGGTTTCCTGACCGCACTCGTAACAAGAGGCGATTGGAGGCTCCCCGCCGTCGGTCATCGCTATGTAAGCGAGGCCTGCGGCTTCGGAGGCGAGAGCAGGCTCCATCATCTCGCCGAGGTCGAGGCTGTCCTCTCCGCATGCGCGACACGCGAACTCGATTTCAATCGGTGTCGTGTTGTCGGGGTCCTGCTGTCTAATGAGGCTCGAGCCGCAATTGGTGCAGCTAAGATGCTCGATTGGAAATCCGACTTCAGACTCCGGCCACTGGAGCTTTTCGAAAGTCGCCGCACACTCCTTCTCAATTTCAGCGAAGATGTCCGCGTTGTTCAGCAGGAACGTCCAGCATTCGGTTCGGAATTCTTGTTCCGGATTGGTCTTGAGCTGGTCACGCATGATCGTGTTGATCAAAGGAAGCGCATTGGCGAGCGCTTCCTTCACGACGGCCTCCGGCGTGGTCAGATATAGATGCTCGATCGTGTTGCGATGTTTCGTTAGTTCTTCGAGTTTGGTCCAGTCTAGCGTCAGGCCGAGGAGCTTGTACCGGGCCTTGATATCGAACGCGTCCACGGTTTTGTTCTTGTTCGGCTGCCACTCGATCTTGCCGTCCGCCCGCTTCTTAGGCTCCATCTTGATGTAGATGAGCGAGCCTTCGCCGTCCGGGGAATGTTGCCATAGGACGGTCTTGCAGAGCAAAAGAACGCCTGCGTGAACGTTGCGCACGGCCGAGAGGGCGCGGCGGCCTTCATTCGATTGGAAGTCCTCGACTCCGACCTCGATCGAGTCGATCGCGTTTCTAAGCAACTTGTCCATGCCGTTTTCCTACGTTCATCGATTGAGGACGACTTCTTGACAGGCCAGCATGCGAATCAAAGACTCTTCACTTCCGTAGATCGAGTAGTCGGTGATGTCCATGGTGTGCAGGTCCTGCAGCGGTTTCTCGCGATCCTTGCCGCTCAGGATGTATTTCTTCATCCGATGGTCGTCCGGCATCAATAAAATTGCGTCGTCTTGCGGCGTGAAAAAGAACGTCTCGTTGGCCTGGTTCATGCAGACGGTATAGGTGCGCTGCTGCGGTAATGCCGAGGATGGGTTTCACGTATGAGCCTATGGTCGTGATTATGGGATCGTCAAAGTTCTGGGTACGGTGATGTCCGCCCTATTCCTTGAACGCCCAGATCGCAACGTCAGTGTCACGGTTTGACGTGGAATAGGAAAAGAACGCCGCAACGAAAAATGTGTGGCTCCAGTCGAGCAGTGTCGTGGGGAAGCCGTGGTGTCGCGCGTAGCACAGTAGCATCTGTATGCGGCAGCTCTCCGCCTGCATCGATTTCGACGTAGTCCGGGATAATGTCACCATCGAACTTGTTCGAGGTTAGAGAAATGATCGCTGAAATGGCTTTCGAGAAATAGCGGTAGTAATCCCGCTGAACGCATCTTGATGGTCAACGGAAGCTGTCAATCTCGTTGAATCGAATGACCCAACCTCCATTACTGCAACCCTCGAACAATTTGAGGAAATGTTGACGCTCGGTCCCGCGACGGAGAAATCGAGGTCGATCGGCCCAAAAAAATAAAATGGACAGATCAAACACCGCGAAATGCCCCGATCAGTCAGCAGATGGACAAACCATCCCGGCGAAATCAACGACAATAAAAAACGCTCCCGGAAGTCTTCCGGGAGCGTTTTTACATGGTGGCGACCCCTGTTGGACTCGAACCAACGACAACCTGCTTAGAAGGCAGGTGCTCTATCCAGCTGAGCTAAGGGGCCATGTCCGAATAGAATCAGTGAGTCCAGGGCTGTGTGCGGCTGAACTTGAAATTGTCAGTGTAAGAAACTACTTTGCGAGTGGCTTCCTGCGGTTGAATAACGCGGTAGTCGATGCCTTTGCGCTTCGCGTAGGCTTCGGCCTGCTCCTGCGTTTCAAACAACAATTTGACCTGCTGCTTCATATCTGACGAAGAAGTGTAACCCATGATCGGATCGATCTTGCGGGGAACCTCGGCATCGAACTCCAGCACCCATTGATTGGTCTTGGCCTTGCCAGATTGCATGGCCGTTTTTGCTGGGCGATAAATTTTTGCAGACATCTCAAACTGCTCCGGTCGTACGATCAAGCGGCCTTCCGCTTTTTCTAGCCATCACACATCATAGATTTATAACAGCGCGATAGCAAAACTCAATTGGACTGAACGCCTTATGAAGTCAAGCCGATCATGCCCTGCATGTTACGGAAACCATAAATGCCATCGCTGCTGAAAAGCCATTGTCGCGTCTTGCGCGTTACCCGCGAAGCATATTTTATCGGCCCGCAATGCAAAGGACATCAGACATGAATGAAAACGTCATTAAATTTCGCAAGCCGGAGCCACCGAAGCAGCCGCGCAAACCGAACCCGCAATTGCGCAAGCTCGCCATCATCCTTGGCGTCATCGCATTCTTCATCGCTGCCTGGGGCTATTTTCAATATCTGGCTTAAAGCTAGACGCCGCAAGGCGCAAGCCGATGATATCGGCTTCAACTTATCATATTGTACATTAGGGAAATTGTGGAAGTCATTGTAAAACCATGACTTCAGAAAGTGGTCGGAGTGGAGAGATTCGAACTCCCGACCCTCTGGTCCCAAACCAGATGCGCTACCAGACTGCGCTACACTCCGTCTTTCGATGGTGGGGAGATACACGGTTCACCCCTGCCCTGCAACAGGTAAAATCATCTTTCTTTTGTTTTTTTTCACAAGCCGGTCGTTCCAGGCAAATCCGTTCAAAACATTGCCTCAAGACAAGATTACGAAGTTTTCACTTCACCCTGCGCCAAAGCTATGCGAAGCCGGACGGGACAGACGGACACAATGTCGAAAACCTTAATGGCTTGCAAAAATTATGTTTTTGCCAAAAGCGGCCACGGCATTGTCTTGATAGGTAAAGAGAATGAACTCCGCCGACGACAGCAACAAGACATCGAACCATCCATCAGAGCAACCGGATCTGCGCGACATTCTGGTTTCCGCGAAAACCGGAAAAAAGAAGTCGCGCCGCTTTCTGTATACGACGGTAATGGTGTTGGCGCTGGCGGGTGCTGGTGGCTATTATTATATCGCTGGCGGTTCGCGTGTCGCTTACACCTATACCACGCAGGATGCCAAGAAAGGCGATCTCTCGGTCATTGTCACGTCCACCGGCTCCGTACAACCGACAGATCAGGTGGATATTTCCAGTGAGCTTTCCGGGACCATCCGCAAGGTCAACGTGACCTATAATAGTCCTGTCAAATCAGGGGACGTTCTGGCAGAACTGGATACCAACAAGCTGGAAGCCGATGTCCAGAGCGCCCGCGCTAAACTCGCCTCCGCCAAAGCCAGCGTGCTAAAGGCGCAAGCTGATCTGGGTTCTGCGAAATCATCGATGGAACGGCTGAGATCGCTGGTTCAAAGCCGCGTTTCCAGCCAGCAGGACCTCGAAGTGGCGCAATTCAATTATGACGCCGCTGGCGCGACGCTCCAGGTCAACAGCGCCTCGGTCCTGTCATCTGAAGCAGATCTGCGGCTGGCCGAACTCAACCTCGGCAAGGCAAGGATAATCTCGCCCATCGATGGCGTGGTTCTGACGCGCGATGTCGATCCCGGTGCAACTGTCGCGTCTTCGCTGAATGCACCCGTGCTGTTCACCATCGCGGGTGATTTGCGCCACATGGAGCTTCAGGTGGCGATCGATGAAGCTGATGTCGGCAAGGTCGAGAAAGGGCAAACGGCAACATTCAATGTGGACGCCTACCCGGAACGAAGCTTTCCGGCGGCCATCGAAACGGTGCGATTTGCATCTGAAACGGTTTCCAACGTGGTCACTTACAAGGGCATATTGACGGTGGATAACGCGGAATTGCTGCTGCGGCCCGGCATGACGGCAACCGCAAACATCGTCGTGGAGCGGGTGAAAGACGCCATTCTTGTTCCAAACGCTGCCCTTCGATACACGCCTCCGCGTGAATCGGCATCACGTGGTGGCGGTTTGATGGGGCTGTTTCGCCCTCCCCGCATGGGTCGCCAGCGGGGCGGCAGTGGCGGTGAGCAGGAACCGACGAAGCGCAGCGTCTGGGTGTTGCGCAACAACGCACCCGTGGCCGTGCAGGTCGAAACGGGCGCGACCGATGGCCAGTTTACGGCGATCAAATCCGGTGAGATCAAGCCCGACGATCAGATCATAACCGACGCCACCCAACGCAGCAGTTGAGGCGGGAAAAGCGCATGAAAGGTCAACCACTCATCGAATTTCGAAACGTCGTCAAACAATATGGCGTCGGCGAAGCAACGATTCGGGCGCTCGATCGCGTCAGCCTGTCGATCCGAGAAGGCGAGTTCGTCGCGATCATGGGGCCATCAGGTTCCGGCAAGTCGACATCAATGAACATTATCGGTTGCCTGGATACGCCGACATCCGGAGAATATCTGTTCCAGGGCGTGCCAACGAGTGGCTTTGGAAGCGAGCAACTGACGCTTTTGCGCAGACACATGCTGGGTTTCGTGTTTCAGGGCTTCAACCTCTTGCCGCGGACCTCGGCTGTGGAGAATGTAGAGCTGCCCTTGATCTATCGTGGAATGAAGACAGCGGAGCGACGCCCCCGCGCCATGGAGGCGCTGGCGCAAGTCGGCTTGGCCGGACGTGAGCACCACACCACGCAGGAACTGTCCGGCGGCCAGCAACAGCGCGTGGCCATTGCCCGCGCCATCGTCACCCGCCCGGCCCTGCTTCTGGCAGATGAACCGACCGGTAATCTCGATACAAAGACCAGCACAGAGATCATGGAGTTGATCACCTCGCTCAACCGCGACAAGGGCATCACTGTCGTGATGGTCACCCATGAAGAAGACATCGCCGCCTATGGAAACCGGCTTCTGCGTTTCGTGGATGGACATCTCGAATCGGATAGCGCGGTGATGCAACAGGAGGCGGCAGATGTTTCTTGAAACCGCGCGCCTCGCACTGCGTGCTATCAGCCGCAACATATTGCGCTCTTTTCTGACTGTACTCGGCGTCGTCATCGGCGTTGCCGCGGTCATCGCCATGGTGACGATCGGCAACGGCACGACGGCGCAGGTCAAATCAGAACTGTCGCGCCTCGGCACCAACATGCTGTTCGTGCGCCCCGGCCAGTTCGGCCCCGGTCGGGCCAGCACGGAGGCAAAGCGGTTCAACGACCATGATGTGCAGGCCATGCGCGACCAGCTTGGCGGCATCCGCGCCGTGGCCCCGGTCAACAGAAGCTCGGCGGCTACCGTTATCTATGGCGGCAAGAACCACTCCACCAGCGTCGTTGGCACCACCAATGACTATCTGATCACGCAGGACTGGACACTGTCACAGGGCCGCACGTTTCTGCCCGCAGAAGATCGCGGCGGCCAGATCGGCTGTATCATCGGCGAAACGGTGCGCCAGGAATTGTTTGGCGCAGCAAATCCGGTTGGTCAGACCATCCGCGTCAGCAATATTTCCTGCCCGGTCATCGCGGTTCTTGCCCGCAAAGGCCAATCCGGTCTTGGCGACGATCAGGACGATACCATCATCATGCCGTTGAAAATTCACCAGCGGCGCATCGGCGGCACCACGACCATTTCCAGCATCATGGTGTCGGCGCAGGACGGCGTTTCAACGGCAAAGGTTCAGTCGGATATAGAGAACCTGCTACGCGAGCGGCGGCGGATCGCTCTCGGCCGGGACGATGATTTCAGCGTCAACGACATGGCGCAGATCGCCTCCGCCATGACTGGCACAACGACGCTATTGACGGGCCTGCTGGGGGCTGTCGCTGCCGTCAGCCTGCTCGTCGGCGGTATCGGCATCATGAACATCATGCTGGTATCGGTTACAGAGCGCACACGCGAAATCGGCATTCGCCTGGCTATCGGCGCGCTGGAAAAGCAGGTGCTGACGCAGTTTCTGGTGGAAGCAGTCATGCTCTCTGCCTTCGGGGGTGTGGCGGGCATATTGTTCGGTCTTGGGCTTGCCTACAGCGTCGTGACTTTTCTCGGCGTGCCCTTCGTCACCAGCCCCGCGATCATCGCGTTGGCGTTCGCATTTTCAGCCGCGATCGGCGTCATCTTCGGCTATTTTCCGGCAAGAAGGGCAGCAAGTCTCAGCCCTATCGAGGCGTTGAGGCACGAATGACACTGACCGTTGTCATTGCTCCATCCCCTCTCCATATAAGAAAGGTATGAAAGAGGAGCTTTGAAGTGAGCGTCGCGTTTGTCAAAGAAGAGAGTGCCGAAACCGCAGCCGAAACACAGTTGCCGGATCGCCCGGTTTCGCAGCATCCCAACCTCGTCACCGAAGCCGGGCTAAAGGCGCTGGCGGCGCAGGTTGATGAAGCCCGCAAGGCCTTCGATGAGGCAAATGCAATCGAAGACATTAACGAGCGCAGACGCCTGGCCGCACCGCACATGCGCGACCTCCGCTATTTCTCCGAACGCCTGCATACGGCCCAGCCAATGCCAGCGCCAGAAAGCAACGATATCGTCGCCTTTGGCAGCACTGTTACGTTCGACAGGGATGACGGGCGCGTACAAACATTTCGTATCGTTGGAGAAGACGAGGCGGACCCGAAGGCGGGCTCGATGTCTCATGTATCACCCGTCGCCCGCGCCCTTTTGGGCAAGGCCGTGGGAGACCTCGTGCAAGTTGGCGACCAGGAGCTGGAAATCACCGCAATCGCCTGATTGCCGGGTTGCGGGGCTGGTCGACACGCTATATCTGATCGGTAAAACAAGCTTTTTCCGAACAATAAGGCCGGCCCTCCCATGTCAGTGGATTTTCTCGTCACCCATTCCGGTGGCTTCCATGCCGATGAACTGCTGTCCAGCGTCATCCTCACCCGGCTTTTCCCGCAGGCGAAGATCGTTCGCAGCCGCGCCCCGGACTGCATCACGCCTAGCGCGGATCGCATCATTTACGATGTCGGCGGTGCCTACGACGCCGAGACGCACATTTTCGATCATCACCAGCGCGGCGCACCGCTTCGCGAAGATGGCCAGCCTTACAGCTCGTTCGGTTTGATCTGGAAACATTACGGCCATCAGTATCTGACTGCCTATGGTGTGCCGGAAGCCCATATCGAAGCCATCCATACCTCGTTCGACTCGGGCTTCGTGCTGCCCATCGACCTCATGGACAATGGCGCACTCAGCCCGGCGACGGCAGGTTTGCTCGCAGGGCTGACGTTGCCGGCGCTTCTCGAAACATTGAAGCCCGTCTTCGATAATAACGATCCAGAGGCGGATGATCTGGCGTTTCATGCTGCTCTTGCCATCGCGCGCAGCTTCGTTGAGGCCAGTATCGGTAAGAAGGCCGCAAAATTGCGAGCCGAATCACTGGTACTGGACGCCATCGAAAAAACTGGCGAAGGCCGCGTTCTGGAATTGCCGCTCGGCATGCCCTTCCGCCCTGCAGTGGTCAAAGCAGGAGCGGACCACCTGCTCTTCGTAGTCCACCCGCGTGACAAGGACTGGTGCCTGACCGGCATTCGCCGCGCCGATGATGGCTTCGAGCTGCGCGCCGACCTGCCCGCCGCATGGGCGGGACTGACGAATGGTGATCTGGAGACGGCGTCGGGTGTCGATGGCGCAACCTTCTGTCACAATGGGCGATTTATTGCTGCGGCGAAGACGCGGGAAGCGGCGTTGGCTATGGCGGAGATTGCTGTGCGGGAAGCGGTTTAAGCAAAGCGATAAAGACGCGGACTACACCGACCGTCATCCTCGGCTTGTCCCAAGGATCTACCCACGTTGCGAAGAATGAGACGTAGGATGCTCGGGACAAGCCCGAGCATAACCAAGTGAGAGGCCGTGGCCTCCACCTGTGAAGTTTCCTAGACGCTGAGCGCCTCCTGGCGCTGTTTCGCAAGGACCGCCAAATCCGCAGGCTTCAGCTCAACCGACTCACCGCAGCCACAAGCAGATGTCTGGTTCGGGTTGGTGAACGTAAATCCGGAGCGCATTTTCGTGATTTCGAAATCCATCTGGGTGCCGAGTAGATACAGCACGGCCGATGGCTCGATCCAGACTTTGGCGTCCTGAAATTCGATCAGGTCATCCTTGGCGGATGGTTCGGTCACAAGGTCTATGGTGTATTCCATCCCTGCGCAGCCGCCCTTCTTGATACCAACGCGAAGGCCCCTGGCGTCCGGTCCAGAATTTTCGACGATTGCTTTGACACGGGAGGCGGCAGCCTCGGTCATGGTCATAACTGCAAAGCCCATGGGCCCATTCTCCTTCAACAAACGGGTTCAAGGCCCGATGCTTTCATGGATTGAATCTAGTCTCATCATCAGCCGGTATCAAGGCTCAATACCAACCGACGGCGACCTGCGCTTCTTCCGACATGCGATCCGGCGTCCATGGCGGATCGAACGTCATTTCGACGGTCACACCCAATACGCCTTCGACGGCACCGACTGCATTTTCCACCCAGCCCGGCATTTCACCGGCAACCGGGCAACCAGGTGCGGTCAACGTCATCATGATCTTGACCATGCGGTCGTCTTCGACGTCGATCTTGTAGATCAGTCCGAGTTCAAAGATATCAGCCGGAATTTCCGGGTCGTAGACGGTTTTCAGCGCGGCTATCACGTCGTCGCTGATACGTGCCAGTTCATCCGGCGCGATATTTGAAACCTTTGCCGGAACGTCTGCTGCGGCTGGTGTCTGCTCGGTGATGTCAGTCGTCATGGTCCTGATCCTTCAGGCGAAAAATGTGCGGGCGTAATCCAGCGCTTCAGCCAGAGCGTCCACTTCCGCGCGCGTATTGTAAAGGCCGAACGATGCACGGCATGTGGAGGTGACGCCGAAGCGTTTCAAGAGCGGCATGGCGCAATGGGTGCCAGCGCGCACGGCAACGCCGCGCCTGTCGATGACCATCGAGACGTCGTGGGCGTGAATGCCCTCAAGCTCGAACGAGAAAATCCCGCCTTTATCAGGCGCATTTCCGATAATACGAAGCGAGTTGATCTCGCGCAGCCGTTCCGCCGCATAGGCAGCCAGATCAGCCTCATGCGCCGCAATGGCTGCACGGCCGATACCGTCCATATAATCCAGCGCGTAACCGAGACCGATGGCCTGCACGATGGGCGGTGTACCCGCCTCGAAACGATGCGGCGGCTCGTTATAGGTGATCGCGTCTTCGGACACGTCGAGAATCATCTCGCCGCCGCCCTGAAACGGACGCATCTCTTTCAAGCGATCGGCTTTGCCATAGAGCACGCCGATGCCGGAGGGACCGTAGAGCTTGTGGCCGGTCATGACATACCAGTCGCAGTCGATATCGCGCACGTCGACCGGCATATGAACCGCGGCCTGACTGCCATCCACCAGCACAGGAATACCGCGCTCATGCGCAATGCGGCAGATTTCCTTGACGGGAACGACAGTTCCCAAGGCGTTCGACATATGGGTAATGGCGACGAGCTTGGTCTTTTCGGTCAGGCTCTTTTCGAAGTCTTCGATGTGAAAGGCACCATCATCATCCACCGGCACCCAGACGAGCTTGGCACCCTGCCGTTCGCGAATGAAATGCCACGGAACGATGTTGGAGTGATGCTCCATGATAGACAGAACGATCTCATCGCCCTCGCCGATCTTGGGCATTCCATAACCATAAGCGACAGTATTGATCGCCTCGGTCGAGGATTTGGTAAAAACGATCTCGTCCACCGAACCGGCATTCAGGAAGCGACGCACCTTCTCGCGCGATGCCTCATAAGCATCGGTTGCGGCATTTGAGAGAAAATGCAGGCCGCGATGCACGTTCGCATATTCATTGGCATAAGCGTTCGAGATGGCATCAATCACCACCTGCGGCTTTTGTGCGGACGCGCCGTTGTCCAGATAGACCAGCGGCTTGCCATAGACCTCGCGCGAAAGGATCGGAAAATCCTTCCGCACGGCTTCGACGTCATAAGGGGCGGCCACTTCGGCGCGTTCGCGATCAGGCATGATGTTCCAGCCAGCTGGCGATGATATCTTCTAGCGCTTCTACCAGTTGTTCGTCTTCCAGCTCTTCGATGATCTCATCGACGAAGGCATTGACCAGCATGGCCCGTGCCTTTGCCCGTGGCACGCCACGCGCCATCAGGTAATAGAGGTGGTTGTCGCTGATATCGGCAACTGTCGCACCATGTCCGCACTGAACGTCATCCGCGAAGATTTCCAACTCAGGCTTGGCCGAAAACTCGCCATCGTCAGACATCAGCAGCGTGTTGCAGGCCATCTTGGCATCGGTCTTCTGGGCATCGGGCGCAACCCGGATCATGCCCTGGAAAATGCCCTTGGCGCGGTCGAACACCACGTTGCGGAACACTTCCGTCGAAGTCGTGTTCGGCACGTTGTGGCCGAGAACCATCGTCACATCAGTATGCGTTTCGCCACCCAGCAGGTTGACGCCACGGATAGAGAGGTCGGAGCCCTCGCCGTTCACATCGACGCGAAGTTCCTGACGCACCAGCTTGCCGCCGGCATTGATGACGAACAGACGCAGCTTGGCATCCGCACCCATGACGATACGCAACTGACCGAGATGCGTATCTGCTGCACCCTGTTGCTGGAGAATGACGTAGGTCGCTTCCGCGCCGTCTTGAACCTTGATCTCGCTGACCGAAGACACAAAGGCCGCCTCATCGGTCACCGACAGGTGACGCTCGATGATGGTTGCTTTGGAGCCCTTGCCGAAGGTTACAGGGAAACGGCTGTGAACCTGCCCTGCCCCATGAATGGCTTGAAGCTCCAGCGGATTGACGAAGACAGAATCATCGGGAACGACGACGGACAGGCCGTCACGCACGAAGCTGCCATTGATGCGGCCGATCGCATCATCCTTGCTGGCAGCAACGAGAGCGGCAGCGGCTGTACCATCGGTGAGGCTCTCAGCATAGCTTTCGATCTTGAAGCCTTCGATCTCGGAATCGACTGCCTTGCCGTGCATCACGTAAGCAATCAGCGCGCCGGCAACGAGCGCCGCGCGCTTTTCGATCATGGGTGCAGGCGCATCTTCGGGCAAGCCGCGCAGCAGTGTCTTCAGATCGGTATAGTGCCAAGCCTCGACGCGACGCGTCGGCAGGCCGCCAGTCTTCAGGTCATCGAACAGCACATCGCGTGCCGCAACGACGTTACCGTCGCCCGGCAAAGCGCTGAACTTGGCAGTGAAAGCCTCAGCCAGCGCTAGTTCCGCTGGCGTCTGCCGGTTGGTTGTTTGCATGTTCATAACATCACCTTTCCCAGCCAATCAGGCTGCTTCACCGATGATGTCGGCGTAACCGTTGGATTCCAGATCGAGCGCGAGGCTCTTGTCGCCGGAACGAATGATCTTGCCCTTGTAGAGAACGTGAACGCTATCCGGCACGATGTAATCAAGCAGGCGCTGATAGTGGGTGATGACGATGGTCGCACGGTCCGGGGACTTCAGGGCGTTGACGCCATCAGCCACGATCTTCAGCGCGTCGATATCGAGACCAGAGTCGGTCTCGTCAAGCACGCAAAGCTTTGGCTCCAGCAACGCCATCTGCAGAATTTCTGCGCGCTTCTTTTCACCACCGGAAAAACCGACGTTCAGCGGACGCTTCAGCATGTCCATGTCGATCTTCAGATCGCCAGCGGCTTCCTTCACGCGTCTGATGAAGTCAGGCGTCGTCAGCTCAGCTTCGCCGCGCGCCTTGCGCTGCTCGTTCATAGCAACCTTGAGAAACTGCATCGTGGCAACGCCGGGAATTTCGACCGGGTACTGGAAGGCAAGAAAGATGCCCTTGGCAGCGCGTTCGGCAGCGTCCAGTTCCAGAATGCTTTCGCCGTTATAGAGAATGTCACCGGAGGTGACTTCGTAGTCTTCACGGCCCGACAGAATATAGGACAGCGTGGACTTGCCAGAGCCATTCGGCCCCATGATAGCCGCCACTTCCCCAGCCGCAACCTTCAGGTTCAAGCCCTTGATGATCTCAGTTTCGGTATCGGCGATCTTTGCGTGCAGGTCGATGATTTCAAGCATGTTGTTTTCCTTTCTCACGCAAACCCGTTGGGTAAGCGGTTAGGTTCCTGAACATGAAGTTCAAATCCCACGATAGGAACCAGAGTATCTTTTTGATTTAGGGCATAAGGTGCGCCGCGTATTAAGGAGGCCCACATCTTTTTAGCTAAAGGCAACAGTTCCGAGTTGTGAGAAGCACGAAATGTGTGTGTCCATACAATCCATCCCACTGCCATTGTTTCAAGCCCGCAAGCTTGGAGTCTCTGTGTTTCTAAAACGCCATGTCCAATCAAATCTGGGCGAGCCAAAATGAGATTTTGCGGATCATAAAAATCGCCAAAAACGAAATTCGTATTTGCCGTATGCTCTACGGTAGCAACAGCTAATCCCAAATCTTCGGCGTGTGACTGCTCCAGACGACCAATGAAGTCCTGAATTTGGTCAGCACCTGACGGGCGTTTTTTGAAGAGACGAAAGATCACCCCACAGAACCTTCCAACGAAATCCCGATCAGCTTCTGCGCTTCAACCGCAAACTCCATCGGCAACTGCTGGATAACGTCCTTCACGAAGCCGTTGACGATCAGCGCGATGGCTGACTCCTCTGGAATGCCGCGCTGCAGGCAGTAGAACAGCTGGTCCTCGGAAATCTTGGACGTGGTCGCTTCATGCTCGAACTGGCAGGACGAGTTTTTCGCTTCGATATAAGGCACGGTGTGTGCGCCGCACTTGTCGCCGATAAGCAGTGAATCGCACTGCGTAAAGTTGCGCGTATTCGTCGCCTTGCGGTGGGCCGAGACCTGGCCGCGATAGACGTTTTCAGAGAAACCGGCAGCGATGCCCTTGGCGATGATGCGGCTCGACGTGTTCTTGCCGAGGTGAATCATCTTGGTGCCAGAGTCGATCTGCTGGTGACCGTTGGACACGGCAATCGAATAGAACTCACCACGGCTGTCATCACCGCGCAGAATGCAGGACGGGTACTTCCAAGTGATGGCAGAGCCGGTTTCAACCTGCGTCCACGAAATCTTCGAACGGTGGCCACGGCAATCGCCGCGCTTGGTCACGAAGTTGTAGATGCCGCCCTTGCCGTCCTTATCACCAGGATACCAGTTCTGGACGGTGGAATATTTGATTTCGGCATCATCCAAAGCCACAAGCTCGACCACGGCAGCATGAAGCTGGTTCTCGTCGCGCTGCGGTGCCGTGCAGCCTTCGAGATAGGACACGTAAGCGCCCTCTTCCGCGATGATCAGCGTGCGCTCGAACTGGCCGGTGTTCTTCTCGTTGATACGGAAATAGGTGGACAGCTCCATCGGGCAACGAACGCCCTTCGGCACGAACACGAAGGAACCATCGGTGAAGACAGCCGAGTTCAGCGTCGCGTAATAATTGTCCGTCGTCGGAACGACCGAGCCGATATATTTCTTGATGAGGTCAGGATATTCGCGAATGGCTTCCGAAATCGACATGAAAATCACGCCAGCCTTCATCAGCTCTTTCTTGAACGTGGTCACGACCGACACGCTGTCGAACACGGCATCCACGGCCACGCGACGGTTTTCGACGCCGGCCAGAATTTCCTGCTCCATCAGCGGAATGCCGAGCTTCGCGTAAACCTTCAACAGCTCGGGATCGACATCCTCAAGCGACTTGGGGCCAGGCGTGCTCTTTGGTGCCGCGTAATAATAGAGATCGTTGAAATCGATCTTCGGATAATTGACGCGCGCCCAGGTTGGCTCTTCCATCGTCAGCCAGCGCTGGTACGCCTCAAGACGCCAAGCAAGCATCCATTCCGGCTCTTCCTTCTTGGCGGAAATGAAACGGATCACCTCTTCGGACAGGCCTTTCGGCGCCTTGTCCACTTCGATCTCGGTTTCAAAACCGTATTTATACTGGTCCACATCGATCTGGCGGACCTGATCGATCGTTTCCTGAACCGCTGCCATAGTCGTTCTCCAATCTCGCCGGATCCAAGGTCCGGTGGCTTGTCAACGTATCAAGACGGAAGACCCGCCTTCATTCGTGTCCAGCATAACTTGTATCGTTATGCCTTATTTAGGGACCGGATGGCGCTTTTCACACTCTCCGGCAAGCGGAAATTTGACTTTCCGCAATTGTTTTTGACATTACGCCGCCTGCACGGCCAGCTTTCGCCGCCCGGCTATTTTTGCAAACGCCGCGATGGCCTTGTCGATATCAGCTTCATTTGTCGCCGCACCCAGCGAAATGCGCAAGGCACCCAGCTTGGGATCATGCCCCATGGCCGTCAGCACATGGCTTTCGCCCACCTTGCCGGAGGAGCAGGCAGCACCCGCGGAAAGCGCGATGCCTTCAATATCGAAGGCAATCTGCCCCGTCTCGGATTTCAGGCCCGGCAGGGTGAAAAACGTGGTGTTGCAGACCCGCGCCGCATCGGCACCGTGAATGATAACATCCGGTGCCATGGCGCGCATCGCGTTTTCCAAAGTGTCACGCAATACGCTCAGACGCTGCGCTTCCGCATCGCGGTTTTTCAAAGCTTCAACGGCAGCCGTTCCGAACCCGATAATGGCAGATGTATTCTCCGTACCGGATCGATGACCCTTTTCCTGGCCACCGCCATGGATCAAAGGCTTCGGCATCATCACCTCGCCACGGGAGATCAATGCACCCATGCCTTTGGGGCCACCGATCTTGTGGGAGGAGACAATCAGAAAATCCGCGCCAAGCGTCTCGATATCGACAGCAATACGGCCGACCGCCTGAACGGCATCTACGACCAGCAATCCGCCAGCGGCATGAACCAGACGCGCCGCTTCCGCCACCGGCTGGACAATGCCAGTCTCATTATTAACCAGCATCAGCGCGACCATCGGCAGACCTTTGGCGGCATCATGCGAGGCCAGAGCAGCCTCAAGCGCCGCAAGATCAAGCATACCGGCAGCTGTAACCGCGATTTCGCTGACATCGGCCTTATCAAACCGCCCGCCTTCACGAATGGCCGGATGCTCGATGGCCGAAACATAGAGATGACTGACAGAAAGTGCTGAACGTCCCATCTTGAACGAAGGCGACAGAACCAGATTGGCAGCTTCCGTCGCACCACTGGTGAAAACGACATGCGATGCCTGCGCACCCACCAGAGCGGCCACATCACGGCGCGCCGCTTCAACAGCAGCACGAATGGCGCGACCTTCCTTGTGGACGGAAGACGGGTTACCGGACAGATCGAGAGCCAAGACAAACGCATCCCGGACGGCGGGCAGCAAGGGTGCCGTCGCGTTCCAGTCCAGATATGTGCGCGTTATCGTGCTCATGGGGAAACTGTCTGTCTAACCTATGATTGATGCGCCAAAGCGCATTTTCCTTGAAATTTCCGTCGTGCTTGCCTTATGACACGTCCAACAGTGCAGACAGCACACGAAGTTTCGAATAATTCTAAACTGGGTTTTAGAAAAGCTGACCATCCGCGTCAAGTCTTCTTGCGCATGGAAAAGGTTCAGAAACACAAAAACACGACCGGAGTACATATGCCCGAAGTCATTTTCAACGGCCCTGCGGGTCGCCTCGAAGGCCGCTACCAGCCATCCAAGGAAAAAAGCGCCCCGATCGCCATCATCCTGCACCCGCACCCGCAGTTCGGCGGCACGATGAACAACCAGATCGTATACCAGTTGTTCTATCTGTTCCAGAAGCGCGGCTTCACCACATTGCGCTTCAACTTCCGCTCCATCGGCCGCAGTCAGGGCGAGTTCGACCATGGCGCTGGCGAATTGTCGGATGCCGCATCGGCACTGGACTGGGTACAGAGCCTGCACCCCGATTCGAAAAGCTGTTGGGTCGCCGGTTACTCCTTCGGTTCGTGGATTGGCATGCAGCTTCTGATGCGCCGCCCGGAAATCGAAGGCTTCATGTCCATCGCACCGCAGCCCAACACCTACGACTTCTCGTTCCTGGCACCTTGCCCATCTTCCGGCCTCATCATCAATGGTGATGCGGACAAGGTCGCGCCTGAGAAGGACGTGAACGTTCTTGTTGAAAAACTCAAGACACAAAAGGGTATCTTGATCACCCACCGCACCCTGCCGGGCGCAAACCACTTCTTCAGTGGTCAGGTGGATACGCTGATGAGCGAATGCGAGGATTATCTGGATCGCCGTTTGAATGGTGAGTTGGTACCGGAGCCTGCCGCGAAGCGGATTCGGTGACATCGGACGTCGTCACCCCGGCCTTGAGCCTGGGTTCAGTGCGATCAATTTCTTGATCGTAGAAAATTCTTTTACGGCGCGTTGCCACCCTTTATCGGCGGCGGGTGGGGCTCACCCCCCTCTGCCCTGCCGGGCATCTCCCCCTCAGGTGGGGAGATCGACTCTTGGCAACCTTTTGCACATCTCGAGCGCTTTGGAAGAGGTTGGCGCTGAACATGCGACTTGAACGGTGAGCATGCCCCCAGCCAATCTCCCCACCTGAGGGGGAGATGCCCGGCAGGGCAGAGGGGGGTAAGCCACACCCGCCGTCACACAACATGACCGCAATTCACGCCCTCGCCAACACCCCACCCGTCACCGGCTCATTCACCCCAGTCGTGCCGGGATAGGTCAGCGGCAAGCCTCTGAGCGACCGCACGGCCAGATAGGCCCAGGCCTCCGCCTCCATCGCTCCGCCATCAAAACCCGCAGCCTCCGCCGCGATCACCTTTGCGCCAAGCTTCGCTGCCTGCTCAGAAAATTCGGCCATGATGACAGGGTTAAGCCGACCACCGCCACAGACAACGTATGTCTTTGCCACTTCCGGCAGATAGCTCGCGGATTTGAGGATTGCAGCGCCCGTCAAATGCGCCAGCGTCCGCGCGCCATCCTCCAGCGAGACCTCACCCTTTGCAGGCGGCAGGAAATCGGAGCGATCCAGCGAGCGGCGGATGTTGGCGGAAAAGAATGGACTTTCCATATAACGCGACACCAGTGACGGAACGACTATACCGCGTGCAGCCGTAACCCCACCCTTGTCGTAAGCCTTGCCGGTATGCGCCTCGATCCATTGGTCGATCAGCATATTGCCGGGGCCGCTGTCAAAGGCTGCCAGCGCGCCGCTTTCACCGATATAGGTGAGGTTCGAAATGCCGCCAATATTGACGAAAACCGCAGGCGTTTCGAACTGCTTTGGCAGATTGGCGGCAAGTGCTGCGTGATAGATCGGGATCAACGGTGCGCCCTGCCCGCCATGCACCATGTCATTGGCGCGCATGTCGTAGACCACGTTGATGCCGGTTTCCGCAGCCAGAAGAGGACCATCACCAATCTGCACGGTCAGCGCATCATCCGGGCGATGCAGCACTGTCTGTCCGTGAAAGCCGATGACGTCGACCTCATGCGCACTCAACCCGTGACGGTGGAGAAAGGATTTAACCGCCGCTGCATGCGCCACCGTCAGCTTGCGCTCGGCGTCACCGAGATCATCGGGTCGCTCGTTGCGCTGGCGGATGGCCTTGGCGGTAACAAGCGCCTTTTGCCACGTCGCGCGCAGTTGCGGATCATAGGGAAAATAACCACTCGGGCCGTGACGGACGATGCTTTCGCCGTCCGTTCGCAGAAGTGCTATGTCGATGCCGTCCATGGACGTTCCGCTCATCAGCCCTATCGCCGTTCTGACCTCGCCCATATCATTCTCCTGCCGGATGGAATCATCTCGTTACCGATTGCCGATATTCATGGCGCAAACGGGTGCATTTTTCAAAAAACAATGCTAATGGCGCGGCATTCACTGGCATTTCAGTGATGCAGCAGACCCAGCCAGAAAGAAAAAGGTTATGTCCAGGTTCAAGTCCGATTTCCTCCGCACACTCGATGAGCGCGGCTTCATTCACCAGATCTCCGATGAGGCAGGTCTCGATGAACTCTTCGCCAAGGAAACCGTGACTGCCTATATCGGCTTCGATCCGACCGCGCCCAGCCTTCATGCTGGCGGTCTGATCCAGATCATGATGCTGCACTGGATGCAAAAGACCGGCCACCAGCCGATCTCGCTGATGGGCGGCGGCACCGGCATGGTGGGCGATCCCTCATTCAAGGACGACGCGCGCCAACTGATGACGATCGATACGATCGAAAGCAACATCGCCTCCATCAAGCGCGTCTTCGCCAATTACCTGAATTACGACGCAGCAACTGCGCCTGCCCTGATGATCAACAATGGCGACTGGTTGCGCGACATCAATTACCTTGAATTCCTGCGCGATGTCGGTCGGCACTTCTCGGTCAACCGCATGCTATCGTTTGAAAGCGTGAAGACGCGGCTGGATCGCGAGCAGTCGCTGTCGTTTCTCGAATTCAACTACATGATCCTTCAGGCCTATGACTTCGTGGAACTGAACAAGCGCACCGGCTGCCGGCTGCAAATGGGCGGTTCCGACCAGTGGGGCAACATCATCAACGGTATTGATCTCGGCCACCGTATGGGAACCCCGCAACTCTACGCGCTGACCTCGCCGCTTTTGACCACATCTTCGGGTGCGAAGATGGGCAAGTCGATGAACGGTGCTGTGTGGCTGAACCCGGACATGCTGTCGGCTTACGATTTCTGGCAATACTGGCGCAACACGGAGGATGCGGACGTTTCACGCTTCCTCAAGCTCTACACGACGCTGCCGATGGATGAGATCGCGCGTCTCTCGGCGCTGGGTGGTTCGGAGATAAACGAGGTCAAGAAAATCCTCGCCACCGAAATCACCGCAATGCTGCATGGCCGTGACAACGCCGAACAGGCAGCTGACACGGCGCGCAAAACCTTTGAGGAAGGCGCGCTGGCAGACAACTTGCCGTCCATCGACGTACCGAAGGCAGAGCTGGAAGCAGGCGTCGGCCTGCTGTCGCTGATCGTCCGTGCCGGTCTTGCCGCCTCCAACGGCGAAGCCCGTCGTCACGTTCAGGGTGGCGCCGTACGCATCAACGACCAGAGTATGTCGGATGAGCGTCAGGTCGTTGGTGCTGGAGAAGTCACAGAAGATGGTGTGGTCAAGCTGTCGCTGGGTAAGAAGAAGCACATCCTCGTGCGGCCGGTATAAGGCTTCAATTCACCAAACAAATGCAGAAAAGGCAGCGTTCGCGCTGCCTTTTTATTGCGATTCTTTTTGGTTGAAGATCAGTTTCTCAGCTTGTAACCCGTCTTGAACATCCAGCCGATCACGCCGAGGCAGGCTGCGAGAAAGACGAAAATCATACCTAAGCTGAGCAACGGATTGACGTCCGAAATCTCGTAAAAACTCCAGCGGAAGCCGCTGATGAGATAGAGTACCGGATTGAAGTGGCTGACCGTCTGCCAGAAGGGCGGCAGCATGCTAATGGAATAGAAGCTCCCCCCAAGGAACGTCAGCGGTGGCACGACCAGCATGGGAATGAGGTTGAGCTGCTCGAAATTCCCGGCCCATATTCCGATGATGAAGCCAAAGAGGCTGAAGCTGATCGCCGTCAGCACAAAGAACAGCAGCATCATGAACGGATGGGCAATCGACACATCGACAAAAAACGAGGCCGTGATGAGGATGATCGTGCCGATCAACAGCCCCTTCGTCGCCGCGGCCCCGACATAGCCCGCCAGGATTTCCGTCATCGCTACCGGGGCCGATAGGATTTCGTAGATGGTGCCGGTGAATTTCGGAAAATAGATGCCGAAGGCGCCATTGCTGATGCACTGGGTCAACAATGTCAGCATGATGAGACCCGGCGTGATGAATGCGCCATAGGACACGCCTTCAACTTCCTGAATGCGCGACCCGATGGCCGTACCGAACACGATGAAATAGAGCGACGTTGAGATGACCGGCGACACCACGCTTTGCAACAGGGTGCGACGCGTGCGGGCCATTTCGAACAGGTAGATGGACTTGATTGCTTCGAAATTCATTTTTGACCTCCCACCAGCGCCACGAAAATATCTTCGAGAGAACTCTGGCGTGTCGAAATATCCTTGAAGTGAATCCCGGCAGCAGACAGCGCCGCCAACAGGTCGGCGATACGGCTCTGCTCGCCATTGCCTTCATATTCGTAAGTCAGGCAGCTGCCGTCTTCCGAGAGAGAAAGCTGAAAGCCGGAAAGACTGTCCGGCAAGACCTTCACTGGATCGGTTAATTCAAGAGAAAGTTGCTTGCGGCCAAGCTTCTGCATCAAGGCGGTCTTGTCTTCCACCAAAAGCAGCTCACCGCCGTTGATGACGCCGACACGGTCGGCAATCTCTTCGGCTTCTTCGATGTAATGAGTAGTGAGGATGATGGTGACGCCAGTCGCGCGAAGATCTGCCACCACTTTCCACATATCGCGCCGCAGAGCGACGTCGACGCCAGCCGTCGGCTCATCCAGAAACAGGATTTGCGGCTCATGCGCCAGCGCCTTGGCAATCAACACACGCCGCTTCATGCCGCCCGAGAGCTCACGCAGCATGTTGTCCTTCTTGTCGAAGAGCGACAGGGATTTGAGGATTTTCTCGATGAGCTCCGGATTTTTCTTCTTGCCATGCAGCCCGCGTGAGAAGGCCACTGTGTTCCAGACGGTTTCGAACTGGTCCGTCGTTAATTCCTGCGGCACGAGCCCGATCAGCTCTCGCGTCTTGCGAAAATCACCGACGACATCGTGACCACCCACCAGAACCCTGCCCTCGCCGGGATTGACCAGACCGCAGATGATGGAAATCAGCGTTGTCTTCCCAGCGCCGTTCGGCCCAAGCAGAGCAAGGATTTCGCCTTTATGGATATCAAGCGTGACGCCCTTCAGGGCCTGAAAGCCATTGGCATAAGACTTCGTCAGGTTCTGGATGGAAACGATTGGCGTAATGGGGGAGTTCATAAGGAATCTTTCAACACGATCATGCTGGACAGCATATAGGTTCAAGATTGCTTAAAAACCATCCCCGCAGCAAGATCATTCCACATGCAGGATCGTTATGAGTAGACCAATTTCAGCTACAATGGCGATAACCAGATTTGCGGGTGCGAAGATCGAAATGGAAGTGGTTCCAGTGGTTTGGATCGCTGCCCGGGCCGAGAACGGTCGAGAAATATTTGCAGCTGTCGGTGCGGACCGCTTTCAGAAGACCCTTCTCGCGGAATGCGAAGAAATTCTTAGAACGCACGTCGATTTCCTTGCCGTTCTTCAGCGTGATGGTGCCGATATCGATGGCGTTGCCGCGCGCATGTTCCGACCAAGGATTGCTGGAGCGCGAATTCATCTTGCGGCAGGAATAACCACCCATCGGCGTGATACGCTCGACGCCCGAGAGATAACGGAAGCGCGAAGACGGCACGAGTTCGAATTTCACCCACTTGGCGAAAGCCAGTGTCACCTGGCAATTCAGTTTTACCGCAGGGCGTATCGCTACGCCGCTGGCAAGTCCTGAGAGCTCGATAGGGTAATCGATGCCGCAAGTCGGGCCATCGGCAATGCGGCCAACATCGCGAAACGAAACGCCAAGTCTGCGCAGTTCGGAACGGCACGACACTTCCGATTGCGGCATCATGCCCGGCGGCGAGGACATACGGCGTTCCTGTGTCGGATTATCGGGCATCAACATCGCAACATCCTGAACAGGCTGGCGTCGGCGCTGCCCTTCACCGGGTGGCGGAATGAGGCGGGATTGGCTGGCAGACTGGTGGCGTGGTTCGGGAGATGGCGGCATCTGGCTGTCCATCTCACCCGACATCGTTCGGCTGGATTGGCCTCCGGATACTTCCATATCCTGCTCTTCGGCCAGGCCGCGCACGGGCGCAACGCCCAAACCGTCATCCATATTGACGCCGCCCTCTCCTTCGGCCATCTCGCTCGACGTCTGCGGCACAATACCAGCACCCCCGCCACCTAGCCGCTGCTGCTGGGCATCAAGGGTCGAATATTGCTCGCCCGGACCTGCCTGCAACAGCGGGTCACGAGAGGGTGAATGGTCTGGCATCGGCTGGGCCAGCGGTGCATAATCGCTGACCGGCTCGTTTCGGACACTACCGGCAGGCGATGTACTGTAATTCTGCTGATTGGATGAGCGAATGGAACTGACGCGCGTGGAGCCGTCGACTTCGGCGGGAGGCACCAGCCCCTCCGCCGAGCACGACGCAATCACCGTGGAAATCGTCAGCAACGTCACAAAACGACGCGGAAGGGAAACATACGCCATACCAGAACCTGTACCTTCAGCGGCCACAATCCGCGGCAATCGAAGCAAATTCTAAACAAATTTGGTAAACGAACCCTTGTCGTGGAGGCATTGAAAATGACAGGCAAAGGCTTGCATGTCATAAAACGAACAAGGTGGACATTTCCCAGCGTTTCATGGGAGGACTGACTGTTGATTTTGCGATCAAGGCAGCTTGAATTCGAAAGTCGCTTCCAGCGTCACCTAGCACAACTGCTTTTCCAGCCCTCAAGAACCTTGCTCCCATGGTAGCTTTGCGTCAGCGCAATAAAAAACGGACGCTGCAAGTCAGCGTCCGTTCGTTTGTCAGTCGTGATGATCAGGCTGCGCGGGATAAATCCTGGCCGTGCGAAGAAGGATCAAGCTGGAAGCGGGAAAGCAGCGAGCGAAGCTGGCGGCTTTCTTCTGCCAATGTCTGGCTGGCGGCCGTCGTTTCCTCCACCATGGCCGCGTTCTGCTGGGTCATCTGGTCCATGTGGTTGACGGAGGTATTGATCTCGTGAAGACCGGTTGCCTGCTCGCGCGCCGCCGTCGCAATCGTGTTGACGTGTCCATCTACACGGTTGACCAGAACCATGATTTCATCCAGCGCATCGCCGGTGGAGCGAACGAGTGACACACCGCCACCCACCTGTTCGGCAGAGCTGTTGATGAGGACCTTGATCTCCTTTGCGGCATTGGCGGAACGCTGGGCGAGCTCGCGCACCTCCTGCGCCACAACTGCAAAGCCACGACCGGCCTCGCCGGCTCTGGCTGCTTCTACGCCAGCATTGAGCGCCAGAAGATTGGTCTGAAACGCGATTTCATCGATGACACTGATGATCTGGCCGATCTTCTTGGACGAATCCTCAATGCGGTTCATCGCATCGACGGCGTTGCGAACGATATCGCCCGAGCGGCCAGCGCTGGACTTTGTTTCCGTTACCATCTGTCGCGCTTCATTGGCGCGCTCCGATGCAGTTCGCACAGTCGAGGTAATCTCGTCCAGAGCCGCCGCTGTCTCTTCCAGTGCTGCCGCCTGCTGCTCGGTGCGGCGTGAAAGATTGCCGGTTGCCTGGCTGATGTCGGACGCACTGTCGTTGACGATATGGCTGGTGCGGGAAATCGCGCCGATGACATCATGCAACTCACCAACGGCACCGTTGAAATCGTTGCGCAACTTTTCATATTCAATGCCGATATCACCGACCTGCACGGTCAGATCACCCTTGGCAAGCCGCTCAAGCGCTTGCGCAAGTTCGGCCATGGCGTGTGCCTGATGATCGGACGCAGACCGCAGTGCCTCTTCGTTGTTGCGGCGTGTCTCATCGAAACTGCGCTGCTGTTCGGCTTCACGCAATTGCAACTGGCTGCGTTCATTGACGGAGTCGCGAAGAACGAGCAACGTCTTCGCCATAGCGCCGATTTCGTTGCGACGATCGATGTAGTTGACCTCGGCATTGCCGTCGCCTTCGGCAATGCGGCTCATGCTGTGTTTCAGCGACTCGATCGGCCGTGTCACACCCCCGACCACGAAGGCGGCTGCGGCAAGCACGACGATGGCGCTGGCGGCACAGAGACCGGCAATCCAGAGCGCTTCTTGCCAGAATGCGGCCTTCAGATCGTCCACGTAAACGCCGGTCCCGACAATCCAGCCCCAAGGCGCAAACCCGGCAACATAGGAAAACTTCTCGACAGGGTCCGGGGAGCCAGGTTTCGGCCAGTAATAATCGACAAAGCCTTTGCCGCCACTCTTGACGGTGTTGACAAACTCCATGAAGAGAAACTTGCCGTTCGGATCCTTATTGCCTGACAGGT
This sequence comes from Agrobacterium bohemicum, assembly GCF_001562555.1. NCBI lineage: Bacteria > Pseudomonadati > Pseudomonadota > Alphaproteobacteria > Hyphomicrobiales > Rhizobiaceae > Agrobacterium > Agrobacterium bohemicum. The sequence continues at coordinate 549,316 of NZ_KQ961024.1, read as the reverse complement.
CCGTACCGTTCAGTTCAGGCTTGATGGGATGCATCACCATCTTCGGACCCATATCGTTGATCCAGAAATAGCCGCTGCCATTGTCATAACGCATGGAGGCAATGATGGCCTTGGCCTGCTGCTGAGCAACGTCACGCGTCAACGCCCCGCTTTTTTCCATGCCATGGTATAGTTCAAGAATACCGACGCCAGTTTGCGCCATGGATTCCAGCCCTGCTTTTCTCTCTCGTTCCACTCCGTTGTAACTACCGTACAAACTGAATGTAAGAGCCGCGACCATCATCATAAAAAACAGCGCAACGAGTGCGTAAAGACGCATCGAAATTTTCATATGCTTCAAGTTGTTTACCCCCCAATCGTCAAAACATAACGAAGAGATAACGCATAAATATTGATTATGGATAAATCTGAATTAGCGAAATCTAACGTGAATATTGAAAAATGGATTGGTGGAACAAACGGAAAAATCGTTGGAGATACAATATAGCGATTGTTTCTGTTTCCAGATTTTCAGTAAAATCCGCATTTACATCTCGAAACCCAAAGATAGTTATGCCGAAATATTTTATCAGCATCCACGCGTCCGCAAGCGAAAGGAAGCGTTAATCATCGGCGCGTAGCCTTATGGGACACATCGACCTATGACGGGGTAACCCAATGGCCAAACCAGCTTTCCGCTTCACCCATTACGACCTGAAGGAATTGCGCACAGGCGCAATCATCGAGGTATCGCTGAACGCGGTCAACAATGTGCGGCTTATGACCTCGGGTAATTATCAGCGCTTTACGGAAATGCTGGACTTCAAGTATCTGGGCGGCGTGGCCAAGAAATCACCCGTCCGCGTCACCATTCCAGAAACATCCCACTGGCACCTCATCGTCGATTGCGAGGGACACCACACGCTGGCCGAGTCAGCGGTGAAAATGCTGCCACCCCGTTCCATGCCCGTATTGCGTGAGAAGTCCACGGCAACTGCATAGCTTAGGTGGCGAAAAGCGCGCTATTTGTCCTTTCGTTCGCGGCGTAGCTTCGCCCACCAGTCCAAACGCTTACGGATATCCCGCTCGAAGCCGCGGTCCGGTGGATCGTAAAAGGTGGTGCGGCCCATTTTTTCCGGGAAATAGTCCTGTCCTGAGAACGCATCCGGCTCATCGTGGTCATAACGATAGCCATCGCCGTAAGCTTCACTCTTCATCAGCTTGGTCGGAGCATTGAGAATATGCTTTGGCGGCAGCAGAGAACCGTTCTCCTTGGCTGCCCGCATCGCCGCTTTATAAGCCGTGTAAACGGCATTGGATTTGGGTGCAGTCGCGAGATAAACGCAGGCCTGCGCCAGTGCCAATTCACCCTCCGGCGAGCCCAGATAATCGTAGGCGTCCTTGGCTGCATTGCAGATGACCAGCGCCTGAGGGTCGGCAAGGCCGATGTCTTCAACAGCCATCCGTACCAGCCGCCGCCCGAGATAAAGCGGGTCTTCACCGGCATCGAGCATGCGCGCGAGATAATAAAGCGCAGCATCGGGATCGGAACCACGCACTGATTTATGCAGCGCGGAGATGAGGTTATAGTGACCGTCCTGCGCCTTGTCGTAGACAGGTGCGCGACGCTGCACAATGTGCGTAAGGCCTTCCGTATCGAACACCTCGTCCTTGCGAACAGCGCGCCAGACCTCTTCCGCCAGTGTCAGCACTGCACGCCCATCACCATCCGCCATGCGGATCAGCGAGGCGCGCGCGTCATCGGTCAATGGCAGTGGCTTGTCCTCGACGTTCTCGGCGCGCGTGAGAAGTTCGGCAAGGCTTTCCTCGTCATGCGATTTGAAGGTCAGCACCCGCGCGCGCGACAACAGAGCGGCGTTGAGCTCGAATGACGGATTTTCCGTCGTCGCACCAACGAGAATGATGGTGCCGTCCTCCATCACAGGCAGGAAACTATCCTGCTGCGCGCGGTTGAAGCGGTGGATTTCGTCCACGAACAGCAATGTCTGCCGTCCGTTCATGCGCCGGGTGCGCGCGCCTTCAAAAACCTTTTTGAGATCGGCGACGCCCGAGAATATGGCGGATATCTGCTCGAAAGCCAGCCCCGCCTCGCCTGACAGCAGACGCGCAACGGTCGTCTTGCCAGTGCCTGGCGGCCCCCAGAAAATCATCGAGCCCAGCGAGCCGCTTTCGATCATGCGGCGCAGAACGCCCTCTTCACCCGTCAGATGCGGCTGGCCCGTGACCTCGGCAAGCGTGGTCGGGCGTAGCCTGTCCGCCAAAGGTCGCCGATTGGCGACCTCTGCTGGAATCTGTGGAGCGAAGAGATCGCCGCTCATCGCAGGAATTGCCGGATGCGCTGACCGTCGCGGATAATCTCCAGACGCCAGAAGCCGGGATTATCCTCCAGCGCTTTTTCGACATTAGCTGTAGATGCCATATCCGTACCATTCAGCGAGACGATAATGTCCTTCGGCTGGAAGCCTACACGAGCCGCCGGAGAATTGCGCTTCACGTCCATGATGACGACACCTGTCGTGCTGGTCGGCATGCGCAACTCGTCGGCAAGCTTGGGCGAGAGATTGGCTACAGTCGCGCCAGCAAAAGGATTGCGCCCTTCCAGCAGGCGTTCATCACGCGGCGCTGTCTCAGGTGCCGTATCGAGCGCAATGGTGACGTTTTTCTCCTTGCCCTTGTCGATCAGGGTTAGGGTCGCGGACTTGCCGATGCCAGCCGTAGTGAGGCGATAGCCCAGCGCATCCGGGTGTTCCACGGCAATGCCATTGACAGCTGTCACCACCTGTCCTGGCTCGATACCTGCCTTTTCGGCAGGTCCATCCTTGACCACGCCGACGACGAGAGCGCCACGGGCGCGCTTGAGGCCAAGTGCCTCCGCGACTTCTGATGTAACGGGATCGAATGTCGCGCCAACGTAGGGACGCTGGAAGCTCGTATCACCCTTTTCGGCTGCAGCCAGGAAAACCCGCACCAGATTGGCCGGAATGGCAAAGCCGATACCGTTCGAGCCGCCACCGCGTGAGAAGATGGCCGTGTTGATGCCAATCAGTTCACCCGCCATGTTCATCAGCGCGCCACCGGAGTTACCGGGGTTGATGGACGCATCCGTCTGGATGAAGAAGCCGAAATCGCCCTGGGTGACCTGGTTGCGCGCCAGTGCCGAGACGATACCGCTCGTGACCGTCTGTCCCACACCGAAGGGATTGCCGATGGCGAGAACGAGATCACCCACCTCGGTCGCATCGGAATTGCCGAGCGCCAGAACAGGGAATTCTTCCTTGGCATCGATCTGCAGGACCGCGAGATCAAGACGATCATCTTTCAGGAGAACCTTGGATGCAAACTCACGCCCATCGGCCAGCGCAACCTTGATATCGTCCGCACCTTCGATGACATGGTTGTTCGTCACCACAAGCCCGCTTGCAGTGGCGATAACGCCGGAGCCGAGCGACGACTGCTTTTCCGTACGGTTTGGTGATTGCTGTCCGAAAAACTGCTCGAAGAAGGGATCGCCCGCAAAGGGTGAAGCACGTTTTTGAACGAGCCGTTCCGCGTAAACGTTGACCACGGCACCCGCCGTACGCTTGACCAATGGTGCGAAGGAAAGCTGCATTTCCGCCGTACTGGCAGGAACGGTTTTATTATCCTGCGCCTGCACGGGGACCGGTAGAACGAGCATCGTCGCAAGAAGGCCGGTGGTTAGATAGTTCAACATGCTTGGCATGTGATTCCTCATCCTCATCAATACGATGGAGTTATAACGCTTGAGCCTATAAATCAAAGGGCGGCAAGATCATGACGGACTGTGCCTTAAACCCCGGAATGGAACAAGTTGGCACGTTTGCGGCTTTAGACGGCTTATAAGACTGTTTATGGAAAAGAGATCTACATGCATTTCAAGAAACATATTCTTGCTGCTCTGATTGTTATCGCCTCATATTCCCATGGCTCGCCGGTGGGTGCCGCCAGCTTTGATTGCGCAAAGACAGATCTCGCCGCTGACGAAAAGACGATTTGCGAAAACCGTGCGCTTAACGACCAGGACGTGCGCATGGCAACAACCTTCGACATCCTCACGCAATTGATGGCTATGGGCGCGCGCGATGAGCTGAAGACCCAGCAGAGTGAGTGGCTAAAGCATCGCCAGACCTGCGCCGCCGATGTCGCTTGCCTCACCACCGCCTATGAGGAGCGCATGAAAAAGCTAGGCGAAGCCTTCCTCAACATCAACAGACCGCTCTAAACCGCTGAAATGATTCCAGCCATCAGCCCGTGCAACTGGTCGCGATATCCGGTACGGGCGGATGGCGCATCTTCGCGTGATGTCATGACCACGGACAGGTTCTTTGATGGCACGATATAAAGCATTTGTCCGCCATAACCCCAGGCGTAATACACCATCTCTCCCGCCATCTGCTTGATGAACCAGCAGTAGCCATAGCCGTCGCCATTGAAGACGGAGTTGGTGCGCTGGGTCCAAGATTGATCGATCCAGCTCTGCGACACGATCCTCTCTCCGTCCGACGCAATGCCACCGCGACGATAGAGTTCGCCAAACGCCAGCAGCGACCGTGCCGTCATCGCCATCTGGTTACCTCCGAGATAGATGCCTTGCGGGTCACGCTCCCACGAGCCGATGGAGAAACCATCGAGCGGGGAAAACCAGTCGCGCGCCAGGGCGAGTGTCGACTTGCCTGACGCCTTGGTCAGAATTGCAGACAGCAGATGCGTTGACCCGGTAGAATACAGCATTCCGCCACCCGGCTCTCCGGCAAAACCTGAGCCGAGCGCCATGCGCACCCAGTTTCGACTGGAGACCCAACGGCCATAATTTGGACCGGACATGCGCTCCAGACCGGATTGCATGGAGAGCAGATTGCCGATGGTCACCCGCTCCAGACGTGTATCAGGATTTGCTGGAAAGTCAGGTCGCAGCACAGAGGCAACCGGTTGATCGACCCCATCCAGTATCTTTCGATCGATCGCCATACCCACCAGCGCCGAGACGATGGATTTGGACGCGGACTTTATATTGGTGGAGCCATTCATAGAGGCACCATGATAGGCGCGGCTGGCGACCTCCTTGCCGTCTACGCTCACGATGACCGTCTTCAAGCTGTCCAAGGCATCTGCGTTTTCCAGAAGCTTCGGCACGCCTTCCCGCGTTTGCGCACGCAGGCTGGAGGCAAAGGGAAGCGTGGCGATGAGAGCAAGTGCGGTACGTCTTTTCATGAGGACTTACTTAGTACCTTTCAAAAGAGGCGGTAGACCTCTCACTGCTTTGTGACCTCACCCGCCAGTGACAGCACCCGCACAAACAATGGTTTGGATCGTTTTGCGGAATCAATACGCCAACGCGTTGAATCATTTCGTAAGCCAAGAGCAACAAAGCAATCACTCTTCGTACATCATCTTCCTCGTCATGCCGCCATCCAGCACCAGCACCTGGCCCGTCATGAAACCAGCGCTCGCCAGGTAAACGACCGCATCTGCGATATCTTCAGGGCGTCCTACCCGCCCTACCGGATGCTGAGTGTGGTCTTCCTCACGCAGATCAGAGTCATCAGTGATCCAACCCGGCGCAATAGCATTGACGCGAATTTTCGGCCCGAGGCTGACAGCCAGAGCATGGGTCAGCGCCACCAATCCACCCTTCGATGCGGCATACGCTTCCGTGTTCGGCTCGGACATGAATGCGCGGGTGGATACCATGTTAACGATGCTGCTGCCCTCACCCATCAACGGCACCGCAGCGCGTGTCATTAAAAACGCACCAGTCAGGTGGCTATCGGTCACCTTGCCAATTGGCCAGCGACAATTCATGGATCGGTCCGTTGTCTGGCCCGGCGATACCAGCATTGTTGACGAGAAGGTCAAGCCCGTCCCAACCAAGCTGTTTGAATGCCTGCGCAACCGACGTCTCATCGCTGACATCGCAATGGATGTCCCGCGCTTTCGTCGTGCTCTCCTCGATATCGAAGCATGCAACGGTCCAGCCGCTCTCAAGAAGAGTCTCTACAACCCCGGTTCCGATCAAACCGGCACCGCCGGTCACGATTGCGCGTTTCATGCCATTAATCCTTATTTTCACCGTTCAGCCAACGTGTTGAAGAAGAACCAGTTCCGGTCAAAAATCACAGTTGGCACGAGCGCCAGAATTTCGCATGTTGAAACCCATGCTATCCGCCGACCGAACAATACCTCGATTGATGTCGAACCGCCTCACCCTTCGGCCGTTTGGCATAACGGATGCGCCCGCACTGGCCCGCATCACCAACGATCCGCTGGTGTTACGCAATCTGCTTCGGACGTCATATCCCTTCACGGTGGACGACGCCCGAACGAGGATACTGCGCTTTGGGAAAAACAATCTGCCCGTTTGGGCAATCGATGACTGCCAACTGATCGGCCTCATTGGCCTCGCCGGCGAATTCGGGCTATGGCTGGGTCGCAGTGCGTGGGGCAAAGGTTATGGTGAGGAGGCCGCACGGCTGATCATAAACCATGCTTTTACGCACATGAAAATGAACGTGCTTCACGCCAATCCTATGAGCGACAACAGGGCATCCTGTCATTTGATGGATAAGCTTGGACTCAGGGAAGTCGGACGGATGCAGTCATTCTGCAAGCAGCGCAACAAGATGGTTGCGCTGCGCTGTTATGAGTTAAAAAACGTTGGGTGAAGAAGGAATAAGGTCCCTTCCAACGTCATCCTCGGGCTTGACCCGAGTATCCAAAGAACCCCAACGTCGAGCGTGGTCAGATCCTCGGGACAAACCCGAGGATGACGTCCAATGGTAAGCCTATTCAGGCAAAATCCGAACTGCACCCTTGTCAGCACTCGAAGCAAATGCCGCGTAAGCCTTCAACGCCGTCGTTACATTGCGCTTGCGCTTCTCGGCAGGCTTCCAGCCCAATTGATCCTGCTCTGCACGACGTGAAGCCAGTTCGGCGTCTGGCACCTTGAGGTTGATCGTGCGGTTGGGGATGTCGATCTCGATGGGGTCACCCTGACGCACGAGGCCGATGGCGCCGCCTTGGGCTGCTTCCGGGGAAGCGTGGCCGATGGAAAGGCCTGATGTGCCACCGGAGAAGCGTCCATCGGTGATGAGCGCACAGGCTTTGCCCAAGCCCTTGGATTTCAGGTAGCTGGTCGGATAGAGCATTTCCTGCATGCCAGGACCACCCTTGGGGCCTTCGTAGCGGATAACGACAACGTCGCCGGCTTTCACTTCATTGGAAAGAATGCCCTTAACGGCTGCGTCCTGGCTTTCGTAAACCACTGCAACGCCGTTGAACTTGAGGATGGATTCATCCACGCCCGCCGTCTTCACGATGCAGCCGTCCAGCGCGATGTTTCCGTAAAGAACGGCCAGACCGCCATCTTTCGAGAACGGTTTTTCGACAGAACGGATGACGCCGTTGTCGCTGTCTGTGTCCAGTTCATCCCACCGCGAGGACTGGCTGAACGCGACCTGCGTCGGCACGCCACCGGGAGCGGCCTTGAAGAAATTACGCACGCTTTCGCTGTTGGTGCGGGTGATATCCCAACGGTTGATGGCATCGCCAAGCGTTGCCTCGTGAACGGTATAGCAATCCGTGTTGATCAATCCACCACGTTCCAGTTCGCCCAGAATGCGCATGATGCCGCCTGCGCGGTGCACGTCTTCCATGTGCACGTCCTGCTTGGCAGGCGCGACCTTTGACAGGCACGGCACCCGGCGTGACATACGGTCGATGTCTTCCATGGTGAAATCGACCTCGCCCTCATGGGCAGCGGCCAGAATGTGCAGAACGGTGTTGGTGGAACCACCCATGGCGATATCCAGTGCAATTGCGTTTTCGAACGCAGCCTTTGTCGCAATCGAACGCGGGAGAACGTTGTAATCGTCCTGCTCGTAATGACGGCGCGCCAGATCGACAATCAGGTGACCCGCCTCAACAAACAAACGTTTGCGATCCGAGTGAGTGGCGAGCGTAGATCCGTTGCCTGGCAGCGCCAAACCCAGCGCTTCCGTCAAACAGTTCATGGAATTGGCGGTAAACATGCCGGAGCATGAACCACAGGTCGGACATGCGGCACGCTCGATGGTGTCGACTTCCTCATCGGTCATCTTGTCGTCGGCAGCAGCCACCATCGCGTCAACGAGGTCAAGCGCGACTGTCTTGCCATGCAGCACGGCCTTGCCCGCTTCCATCGGTCCACCTGATACGAAGACCACGGGAATATTGAGGCGCATGGCGGCGTTCAACATACCGGGCGTGATCTTGTCACAGTTGGAAATGCAGACCATGGCATCCGCGCAGTGTGCGTTGACCATGTACTCGACCGAATCGGCGATGATTTCGCGCGATGGCAGCGAATAGAGCATGCCATCGTGCCCCATGGCGATGCCGTCATCCACGGCGATGGTGTTGAATTCCTTGGCAACACCGCCAGCAGCTTCGATTTCACGCGCCACGAGCTGGCCGAGATCCTTCAGGTGAACGTGGCCCGGTACGAACTGCGTAAACGAATTAACGACAGCGATAATCGGCTTGCCGAAATCGCCGTCCTTCATGCCGGTGGCGCGCCAAAGGCCACGCGCACCGGCCATGTTGCGGCCGTGGGTTGTCGTTCTGGAGCGATAAACTGGCATGTGCTTATTCCTCGATTTTCCTTACGCAAGGGCTGATTTGCACAGCGCCGCTGGCGTTGCCCCTGCTTTTGCAAGCTTTCTACTCGAAAGCTGCCTGCCTGTCACTGTCACCTTGCTGCAAAACAGTACGGTTCGGTACGGTACGGCATTTCACTGTTTTCGAACCCTGGTGGCCTACTCTGCAGCATCTTGCAGCAAGGTGCGCTGGTCGGGTCCGAAATCAATCAGGAAATCCTTATGGTTAGGACATTGGGACAAACGCTGGTGGAACGCGTCGATCAGCCATTGTGCTGCCGGACCCGCAGGCGTGTCGGATTTGCGCAGAGCGTAAAGCGGATATTCCCCGCCTTCATAAGCATCCAATTTCAGCGCTTTCAACACGCCGTTGATAATATCGTTGCGAACCACAGATGCCGGGAGGCCACCCCAACCGAGCCCGCCCTTGATGAGCTGATATTTGGTCGCGATGTCGCTGACACGCCATTTCTTGTAGGATAAAACGTTGAAATCCCTTCCTTTGGTCAACCCGGATGCGTCGGTTACGACAAGTTGCACCTCTTCACGCACATCCGACAGCGTCAAAGGCCGATCCAGCAAAGCGAGCGGATGATCCGCAGCGGCCACCGGCACCATGAAGGAATGGCCGACCTTATCAATAATCAAGCCATCGTCCTGATGGAATATCGCCCCACCAATGCCAATTCCCGCCTTGCGGTTCAGCACCATGTCCATGACCATGCCCAATTCTCCCACATTCAGGTTGAGAGAAACGGTGGGGAAATGGTCCCGGAAATCACGTAGAACGGAAACCACTGCCTCGGCAGGCACCATGGTGCTGATGGCAAGATTGACCTCCGCCTCCAGCCCCTGCTTCAGACCCTTTGCCCGCGCGCGCATATCCTGAAGCCCGGCGACGATGCGCCGGGCATGCTCCAGCATGGCAGCACCGTCTGCCGTGAGTTTGGGCTGGCGAACGCCGTTGCGCTCGAACAGCGTAACTTCGAGCTGCGCTTCGAGATTGGCAATCGTATAGCTGACGACCGATTGAGCCCGGTTCAATGCCCTGGAGGCCGCAGAGAAACTGCCGGTTTCGGCAACACTCAAAAACACCTGCAACTGGTCCAGCGTGGGGTTAGCTTCCATGGTCCATCCACTTTATCGATAGGTTCCTTCCAGATTATCACAGTTTTCTAGATGACAACATTGAATGATATAAGCGGCAACCATTGGGTTCCCCTGCCCCATCTGACCTTCAAAATTGACATAAGGATATTTTAAATGTCGAAGATTCTTCTCGTAACCTCCAGCCCACGCACGGGTGAATCCCTGTCCAACAAGTTTGCTGGCGACCTCGCGGCAAAACTTCAGGCACAGACGAACGGTACAATCACGCATCTCGATCTCGGCCAGAACCCAATTGAGCATCTAGACACGGTCACCACCTCCGCTATCCGTAAGGCACCGGCTGATCGTAATGCCGAAGAAGCGGCCGCTGCCAAGAATTCCGACGAGCGCGTCGCAGAACTGCTGGAAGCCGACACAATCGTCATCGGCACAGGCCTTATCAACTTCAACATCTATTCCGGCCTGAAGTCCTGGATCGACGTTATCGCCCGTGCTGGCCTGACCTTCACCTACACCGAGTCAGGCCCAGTTGGTCTTGCAACCGGCAAGAAGGTCTACATTGTTCTGTCGTCTGCAGGCGTTTACTCGGAAGGTCCAGCAGCACCTCTGGAACACGCTGTTCCTTACCTGAAGACCGTTCTGGGCTTCATGGGTATGACCGACGTGGAAGTCGTTCGCATCGAAGGCTTGGCCTTTGGCCCAGAAGCTGCAGAAAAGGCAATTGCCGCTGCCTCCGCCAAGGTTGAAGAACTGGCCAAGGCTGCCTGATATTGAAAAAGCGGCGTTTCGCAACGCCGCTTTCCACAATCTTCATATCGGTCGCGAGTCTCTCGCGGCCGTTATTTTTTGTCTGCGAACAAAGACGCACCATTCTGATCGATAATCAGTTGCGCCTTGCGCACGGTGAATTCTGCAGCATCGTCGAGGCTGGTGAAAACATCGGCGCGCACGAACTCATGCACCAGCGTTTCTTCTCCCACCTTCTTTTCTATCCGTCCGGCCAAGCGGTACTGCCCGCCCTCTTTCATCGGCGTCGCATAGATCAGGCAATCCTTGTAGGGATGCGCTTCCGATGTTTCGGTCTTCTTCGGAGCGTCATCCGATGGAGACGAGCCGAAGGCGGAAAAGAGTTTCGAGAAGAACGAAGCCATGGTTTACCTTCCTGGTTTCCTGTCCGCAGGGTGATCCTCAAACCACCCCGCCCGGTCATATCTAACAATCAGATGATGAGATTGGCGAGGATTTCGTTTTCGGTGATGTCCTCGTAACCCAGTCCAGCCTCTTCGAAACGCTTGAACAGCCCACTAAAATTTTCGGGCTCCGTCGTTTCTATGCCGATGAGAATGGAGCCGAAATTGCGCGCGGATTTCTTCAAGTACTCAAAGCGCGCGACGTCATCGTCCGGGCCTAAAAGATTGAGGAAATCGCGAAGCGCGCCAGGGCGCTGCGGCAGTCGCAAAATGAAGTATTTTTTCACGCCCGTATAACGCATAGCGCGCTCTTTGACATCAGGCAGCCGGTCGAAATCGAAGTTGCCGCCCGAGACGACGCAAACGACACGCTTGCCCTCCAACCGCTCACGCCCAAGCTGTTCAAGTGCTGCAATTGCCAGAGCACCTGCAGGCTCCAGCACAACGCCTTCAAGGTTGAGCATATCGATGATCGTCACGCAGATGGCGTTTTCCGGGATCAGTTCGACTTGTTCGGGTAGAAAGTTCTTGAGCGCCTCGAAGTTGAGGTCGCCAAGCCGCGCGACAGCGGCACCGTCAACGAAGTTGTCGACTTTGCCAAGCGTGACGGCCTTACCGGCCTCAAGACTTCTCTTCAGGCTTGGCGCCCCCACCGGCTCACAAAAAATGAAATTGCTGCTAGCGACCTTGTCCGCAAAAAAGCCCGTCAAACCAGCCGAAAGCCCACCACCACCAACGGGCATGATCAGCAAATCCGGTGCCTTGCTGTCTGGCAGCTGATCGACAATCTCGGCGCCAACGGTCGCCTGCCCCTCGATGATATCGACGTGGTCGAAAGGCGGCACCATATAAGCGTCGGTTTCTTCCACATAAGCGCGTGCGGCAGCGTAGCACTGGTCGAAGATGTCTCCCACCAGCTTGATCTTGATGAACTCACCGCCAAAGATTCGGGTCTTGTCAATTTTCTGCTGCGGTGTCGTCACCGGCATGAAGACAACCCCGTGCACGCCGAAATGGCGGCAGGCGAATGCGAACCCTTGAGCATGGTTGCCAGCGGATGCGCAGACGAAAACCTTGTTCTTGCCAGTGGTGGACACCGCCTTGCGCAGAAAATTGAACGCGCCTCTAATCTTGTAGGAACGAACAGGCGTCAGGTCTTCACGCTTCAACCAGATCTCGGCACCATACCGGCGGCTGAGATGTTCATTCAACTGCAACGGTGTTTCGGGAAACAATTCCCGAACTTCCCGCCTTGCAGCCTCTACAAGCAATTTATCCACGATTTTCAATCCATTGAATTTCACGATGGCACCCGCTATGCCATAGGAAAACGCCCGACACAAAGACTCTTTACGCGCTTTCGGTACGGCTCACTCGATCAAGGTTCCATTTATTGAATAGCAACCTTCTGCGCGCGGTTCTCTACATCGCCTCGATATTCGGGCTCTACATGGCGACAGCGATGTTCGTACCCGCCATGGCTGATCTCTATTACGGTAACAGTGACTGGGCGGTGTTTGCCATATCGGGCTTCATGTGCGGGGGGCTGGCGCTGGCCTGCGCCTTCGCCACCAGGGCGCCGATGCCAACCTTCAACAAAAGGTTCGGCTTCCTGCTGGTCAACGTGCTGTGGCTGGTCTTCTCGCTCATCGGTGCGGTACCACTTTATCTGTCTGAACTGAACCTGACATTCGGGCAAGCATTGTTCGAATCGGTATCGGCCATCACCACAACCGGCTCTACCGTCATCACGGGACTGGACAAGGCACCCCAGGGCATTCTCATCTGGCGGTCGCTACTCTGTTGGCTGGGCGGCATTGGTATCGTGGCACTCGGCCTCTTTATTTTGCCGTTGCTGCGCGTAGGCGGCATGACATTCTTCCGTATGGAATCATCCGACACGGCCAACGACCGGCCATTCGCGCGGCTCGCAAGCTTTACCAAGGCATTCGTCGGAATTTACGTGGTGATGACGCTGGCCTGCACCATCGCTTTCGATTTTGCAGGCATGACGCATTTCGATGCGCTGAACCACGCCATGTCCGCAGTCGCAACTGGCGGCTTTTCCACCCATGATGCGTCCTTCGCGTTCTTTGGCGATAATGTCGCGCTGCTCTGGATCGCGACATTCTTCCTCATTCTCGGAAGTCTGCCCTTTTCCGTCATGATCCTGCTGGCGCTGCGTGGCCGCCTGGATATTCTCTATGATCCGCAAATCCGGGTCTTCATAGGCTATCTCTGCGCTATATCGCTCGCAGTCGGCATCTATCATCACATGACGAACGGCGTACCGCTCGACATTGCGCTTAGCCACTCGTTCTTCAACATGACATCCATTCTTTCGACAGGTGGTTTCGCCAGCGATGACTACACGCTGTGGGGGCCATTCGTCGTGGTCGTCGCCCTCTTCGCCACCTTTATGGGTGGCTGCTCCGGCTCCACGGCAGGCGGCATCAAGGCTTACCGCTTCGTCATCATCTATAATGTCGTGAAAACCGGTCTGAAAAAGCTACTTTACCCGGACGCCGTCTATTCCGTGCGCTATGGCGCTCAGGTCGTGGACGTCGAAACCATCCGCAACGTCTTCCTTTTTCTGAGCTGCTTCATAGCACTCTGGATCGGCGGCAGCCTGGTCATGAGCGCTATGGGCTACGACCTACTCACCGCCACCTCGGCGGTCGCCACCTCTCTCGCCAATGTCGGCCCCGGCATCGGCCCCATCATCGGCCCCGCCGGCAACTTCTCCACCATAAGCGACCCGGCACTCTACCTGCTATCGCTGATGATGCTGCTCGGCCGTCTGGAGATATTGACGGTTCTGGTGCTGTTGATGCCGTTGTTCTGGCGGGGTTGACAGCAGAGACGAAGATGCGACCCGTCTACCGTCCGTCATAGGCCGGTTTCATTTTTTCCATCGTTTCATCGATGATGTTGCGAACCTCCGGCTCGTCCACGATCTCGGAACAATAAAACACCGGCATTGGCTTGGAAGATATCTCGTCTCCCTTGATCACGGCCATCGACTTCCGGCTGGTCGCAGATTTGACCGCATCGACCAATGGCTGCCAGTCCTCTACATTCCCGAAGCCACGCTGGACGATAATGCTCGCCCATCCATCCCCCTGCCCCCTTAAAGCCGCGTCATCCAGTCCGGTCAGGCAGGTGGCAACTGCATAGCCCTCAACATCTTGCTGAAGTTGCGAGCGCGGCGCGGCGCTAGCACTTCCTGCGCAAAAAATGACGGAACCAAGCGCTGAAATAATAATGTGACGCAACGTCATCATGGCATCTCCCAGAATTCACCTTTGAACGTAGCGGCACTACCCTCTGAATATTGCGAGTAGTCATCGAAGCTGGGTTCACGAAAAGCGGAACCATTCCACAAGGCAATATGCCCGGTCGCACCGCTCCAACCAGATACATTGAAGGCGATGATACCCTTTTTACCACCGAAAGCGTCATTATAGGGCGAGACGTTATCACTCGTCGGCTGCCCAAATGCCCGCAGAAGATAATTTCTGAGATCAGCAACGCCGTAGATAATCCGGTAGCCCCTGTCCGTCCCCAACGTTCTGGCACGCGATGTTTGTGCCAACGTCTCGTCGATTTTATGTCCAGACAGTGAAAGAGCAACGCTCATTCTGCTCGCACAGGCGTTACCATTCGGACCAAAACCGGGAGCTTGAATGTTTTTCTGAGCCGCGCCACCCAGCATCATGTAGAGATCGAACATCGATTTGTATTGAACGTGATCTGGAAAATGCTTCCAAAGATTTTCAAACTTCGGCTTGGCCAAAAGAAGTCCTCCTGAGTAAAAAATCGCTCAGGTTGAATATTTTTGAAATATGGCAATTTATTGCAATTGAAGATTTTATAACCGCATCTCTTTGCGGCTACCAGAGGTCTGGTGCGGACGGCGGGACTTGAACCCGCAAGACCAGAGGTCGGCAGATTTTAAGTCTGCTGCGTATACCGATTCCGCCACGTCCGCTTGCGGTTTTTATCTACACAACGCAAGCGGCTGTGGTCAACGGGCAGGTATGGTGCGAAGTCGAAATTACCCGCACCAGGATTGATTTCCTCTACCAACTGGAAGCGCCAACCCCTCACGTACCAACTGGTCTGCGAAAGACACGCCAGACCTTGAGAGTGTAGAGGCGCCGCCCATCGAGGCGACTTGGAAGTTGCCGCCGTTCAGCATATCGCGCAGGCGAACCTTGGCGGCAAAGCCTTTTTGACGCTCTTCCAGACAACGAGCCTGATCCGTTTGCGGAACGGCG
The DNA here is from genome assembly GCF_001562555.1 of Agrobacterium bohemicum. NCBI lineage: Bacteria > Pseudomonadati > Pseudomonadota > Alphaproteobacteria > Hyphomicrobiales > Rhizobiaceae > Agrobacterium > Agrobacterium bohemicum. The sequence goes on along the minus strand of NZ_KQ961024.1, from coordinate 534,085 downwards.
ATGCCAGCGAGTTTCATTTTCGCGCCCTTCAGCCAGAATGTGTTGCCATCGGCCACACAATTGTTGAGGCCCGAGCGGCCGCAAAAAGCGAAGGTGCCGGACTTTTCACCCAACGAGACATTCTCCACCGGTGGACGCGATGATGGTAGCGCGGCAGGCGAAGTCTGCGTGGACGCGACACCATTTGGCATCGCAATGGCGCGTGGTGGCACGGGAGCGCCACTGGCGGGGAGCGCCACGGTTTGCGTAACGGACGGCTTGGGCTTTTCTGCCGCAACCTCACGCGACCTGGATTGCGGTGCGGTGGGCTTCGATACGCCAGCGACCGTCTCTTTCAATTTTGGCAGCAGATTGTCACGGTGCTCGTAGACCTGAATGCCGCCGACGGCGACGCCGAACAGCAACAGCCATGACCACAGACCTGCACCGCCAGACTTGGCAGAGGTGCGACGGCGACTTGAAGGTTTTCTCTTGCTCACGGGATAACTCCTTGTCCGGGCCGCATTATCGGCCCAAGGAGTTTCCGAAACGTTGGCATTTGACATAAATGCCGTTCAAAAATTTGTATTATCCCCCAATTTTATGATCGTCAGCGGACCTGATCCAGCAGCCGTTTGCATTCAAGAAGGTCAAACAAGGCTTCTTGCAACAAAGCGCGGTCATCCTTGTTGATGCTGGACTTGCCGAGGGATATTTCCGGCGTGTCATCCGAACCATTACCGCCAAAGCCAAAAAAACGACCGCTGGGCCGGGCCTTGGGACGACCGACGACTTCATCTTCTTCTGAGCCGGCAACACGCGGTTCCGGTATATCCTTCTCACCGCTGGCCGCCATGATGGCTTCCATCGTAGCCATATCGCCTGATGCGATAGCAGAGACGAAACGGTTGCCATTGGTCTTGAGCAGCTTTTGCACGCCCTTGATGGTATAACCATGGTCATAGAGAAGGTGGCGAATACCCTTCAAAAGATCGACATCGTCAGGGCGGTAATAGCGCCGACCGCCGCCGCGCTTCATCGGTTTGATCTGCGGAAAGCGTGTTTCCCAGAAGCGCAGAACGTGCTGCGGCAAATCCAGATCTTCTGCGACTTCACTGATCGTTCGAAAGGCGTCGGGGCTTTTATCCAAGTTCAACTCCCATCCAGACCAAAGTCAGATTTGCAAAACACGCAACAAGGTATGATGCGAATCGCCTTTGATTCAACGGCTTGTCGGTTGAATTTCAACTGTTTTCACAAGAAGAATTGAATCGTTACGTGTAGAAACACAAGCGATGAGGCAAAAAAATACGGCTCAGGAGCCGGATTTCTGGCTTTTCTGTTTTGCCTTGCGCGCTGAATGCGCCTTGAGAATTCGCTGTTTCAAAACGTTGGATGCTTTGAACGTCATGACACGGCGAGGAGATATGGGTACCTCTTCACCGGTCTTTGGGTTGCGACCGATGCGTTCATTCTTCTCACGAATCTGAAACGTTGCGAAGGAGGATAGCTTGACCACTTCTCCGCGTGTGATCGCATTGCAGATTTCGTCGATAACGGTTTCAACCAGTTCGGCGGATTCAGTCCGGGACAACCCCACTTTTCGAAACACAGACTCGGCTAGATCCGCACGTGTCACTGTTTTCCCGGCCATATTTCCCCGCACCGCTCTCTTTTATTCTGCTGAACCGGGCAGAGATTATTGCCCTTGGCTCAACCGGTCAAGCAAAGTTTCCAGAATCGTTTAGGGATTTCCATTAATAGTGGCAATGGCTTACCGGGCATCATAAAGAAATTTTACCAGCGCAGCAGAACCGCACCCCATGTGAAACCACCACCCATAGCTTCCAGCATCACCAGGTCACCCTTTTTGATGCGCCCATCGGCAGCCGCGACGGCCAGCGCGAGAGGAATGGAAGCGGCAGATGTGTTGCCATGCTGATCTACGGTGATCACAACTTTCTCGCTGGGAATTCCAAGTTTTTTAGCAGAACCATCGATGATACGACGGTTCGCCTGGTGCGGCACCAGCCAGTCCAGATCATCTGCCGTCGTACCCGTCGCCTCGAATGCAGCCTCGATGACGTCGGTAATCATGCCAACTGCATGCTTGAAAACCTCACGGCCCTCCATGCGCAGATGACCGACAGTGCCTGTCGTTGATGGGCCACCGTCGACGTAAAGCTTATCCTTATGAGAGCCATCAGAGCGCAGATTGGACGTCAGAACGCCGCGATCCGAGGTCTTGCCCTCACCCTCGCCTGCTTCAAGCACCACAGCGCCAGCACCATCGCCGAAGAGAACGCAAGTCGTGCGGTCGGTCCAGTCGAGAATGCGCGAGAAGGTTTCGGCGCCAATGACCAGCACGCGCTTGGCCATGCCGCCGCGAATATAAAGGTCAGCCGTTGCCATGGCATAGACGAAGCCGGAACAGACGGCCTGAACGTCAAACGCAAAGCCGCTTGTGATCCCGAGACGGTTTTGAATATTCACAGCAGTTGCCGGAAAAGTATTATCCGGGGTGGAGGTCGCCACGATGATGAGGTCGATCTCCTCAGGCTTGATGCCAGCATTCTCGAGTGCCGCGCGCGCTGCCTGCTCGCCAAGCGAAGAGGTCGTCTCCCCCTCACCCGCGATGTAGCGCTGCTTGATGCCCGTGCGCTGCACGATCCACTCGTCAGTGGTCTCTACGATCGCTTCAATGTCCTGGTTCGTCATGACGCGCTTTGGCAGCGCTGCACCGTAACCCCGTATAATTGAGCGGATCATCTTCTATTCCTCATCAACCACGAGCGCTTCGGGTGCCGGAGGCGGAAGACGTCTTGCGTGGTAAGCTTTCAAATCATTTTCTATTTTGGCTGTCAGGCCATTATGGGCCATGTCATAGCCAACATCGACTGCGGATGCGAAGCCCATGGCATCCGTGCTGCCGTGGCTTTTGATGACGATGCCGTTTAAGCCCAGAAACACGCCGCCATTGACCTTACGCGGGTCCATCTTCTCACGCAGGACATCGAAAGCGCTTTTCGCCAGGATATAGCCGATCTTTGCGATAAAGCTGCGGGAAATCGCTTCGCGCAGCAGCGTATTGATCTGCCGGGCTGTGCCTTCGGCGGTCTTCAAGGCAATGTTACCGGTAAAACCTTCGGTCACCACGACATCGACCGTACCCTTGCCGATATCGTTGCCCTCGACAAATCCACGATAGTCGATGGTGCCAAGACCTGCTTCACGGATCAAGCGGCCCGCTTCGCGAACCTCTTCCTGTCCCTTTACCTCTTCGGTGCCGACGTTCAGAAGGCCAACCGTCGGGCGGTCGATATCGAACAGTGCGCGAGCCATGGCGCCGCCCATGATGGCGAAGTCGAGAAGTTGCTGGGAATCAGCGCCGATCGTCGCGCCCACATCAAGAACGATGCTTTCGCCCTTTGTCGTCGGCCATATGCCGGCAATGGCAGGCCGCTCGACGCGAGCCATGGTGCGCAGGCAGAATTTTGCCATGGCCATAAGGGCGCCGGTGTTACCTGCGGAGACGGCGACATCGGCCTCGCCAACCTTAACGGCTTCAAGCGCGCGCCACATGCTGGAGATATAGCGGCCACGGCGCAGCGCCTGGCTCGGCTTCTCATCCATCGCAACGGATACTTCGCAGTCGAAAAACTGTGCCTTTTCCCGAAGTTTCGGAAATTGCGCCAGAATTGGCTCACATCTGGCTTTCTGCCCATAAAGCAGGAAAACTACATCGTTATGCCGCTCCAGCGCCTTGGCAGCGCCGGGTATGGCAACATCAGGGCCAAAATCCCCGCCCATGACGTCAATTGCAATTCTGATCACGCGTCCCTGATCCTTCTTACCGCCGTGCGGTGGAATTTTGCGCGAAAATACCGTTTCCGCGTTCTCTTACAACCGAATTGTTGGTGCTAACCGGATTCAGTCTTTTTTCCAGTCCTTCAACGCCGCAAAAGGCGACGGCTTTTTTTCTTCCACGAGCTTCTCTTCGCCGTACTCTGCAAAGTCCACATCGGGCTTGCGAGGATAAGGCTCGATAGCGAGCGCTGCGAACTCCGCGACGACAACGCCGACATCAATCGTATCACCGCTGAACTGGTCAGGCATATCAGGACCATCCGGGTCGAGAACAATTTCACCCTTCTCGTCCGGCATCATGCGCGCCAGTTTGGAACCCTCCGGTACAAAAATCTGATCGATCTTTTCATCGATAACACTCGAAACCGGCTCCAGTGTGACAACGCAAGCCTGGGTCAAAGCAACACGCACATCACCCGTAATTTTCAATCCATCTCTTTTCCAGCGTGTCACCTGCAATTCGCTTTTCAGAGACTCCACGGACAAGACATCCCACAGCTTCGCCAGTCCGATCAGTTCGTCCGGGCTGGCGGTGAGACCAATCCTGACCGGATTGGCGGAAATATGACCTACCTTCACAGGATAGGAAAAAGGTACGTCATCGTTGGCCGGATGTTGCGAACTCATTGAAACCTCATAACTCGGGGACGGGCAACGTCACATGTCCTGTCGCGACGAGGTCTTCCGACTGCGCAGACAGTGCATGGGCCGCCGCCATCATCCAATTGGCAAGTCCGCGCATATCAGGCGCGGACGCTTCTGCCTGCGGGTATATATTGCGTGCAAGGGCTGCCGCAAGGGCTTCTATATCCGCTGCGTCCAATGCGCTGGCATAGGATTCAAGTCGTCCGTAAAACATGCCCGCAAATTTCTTCATCCGCTTGGGCACGCCCTGATCACCGATGCCAAGCTCGCGCATGGAGTGATCAAGGTCCTGAAAAAACGCATCCACGATCTCCTGCGCAATCTCCTGCCCGCTGGTGGCGGATGATTTGGTACGCCGGAAATAAAGAATCATGACGATTGCCAGCATCTCGAAACGGCCCATGACCGTATCCGGCACACCAAGGTGCAGATAGAAATTCGGGTGGCGTGCCGCAGTGGTCAGCGTATGATATTGCCTGTCAACGATGGGACGATTGTTGTTTTTCTTTTTGAAAAGACCGAACACCATCGAAATTCCCGAATATTGATCGGCGAAATGGCGTCTCGCCTGTCGCGCTTGTTGCATGATTGCGAAAGCTGGTTTACCGAAGCATCCAAGAATTGCAATGCCGTTGAGGTCACGTTCATCGTCTGGCTGAAACAGTCGTAGAGAAGCGTCGCGAGCGACGCAATTTTCGAAAACCTGTTGCATTCCTTGATGAAGCGGGGAATTCCTGTCCCCGGATTGACATAATCGTGTGTACACAAGCGCTACAACACGCAATGCCGGAAGGTGCCATTCATGATCGCAGTCGGGGAAACGCAGGTGAGCAAGCAGAAATCAGGAAAGCAGACCACGTTTCTGAGCAAGACTGCGGTAGCGATTGTTGTCGCATCCAGCCTCTTGTCAGCCTGCACCAGCACAACCGATGTTTTCCACAATGGTTACGTTGCAGACGAACAGTCCCTCCAGCTCATCCCCGTCGGCTCAAGCCGCGAACAGGTTTTGCTGACCATGGGCACGCCATCCAGCACGGCAACATTCGGCAACGAAGTCTTTTATTACATCTCTCAGAAACGCGTGCGTAAAGCAGCGTTCATGAAGCCGAAACTGGTCGAACAGAACATTCTGGCGATCTATTTCGACAAGAACGGCGTCGTTTCGCAAAAGGCGAACTACACGCTTCAGGACGGCAAGGTGTTCGACACCATTTCACGCACCACGCCAACCGGCGGCAAGGACCTTACATTCCTGCAGCAGCTTCTTTCCGGTGGCACGGCAGGTGCCGGTATCGCCAAGAGCATACTGGGCCAGAGCGGCAACAACGGCAGCGGCTTCTGATCTTACCAAAAGAGACAATGCAAAAAGCCCGCGAGACGATCTCTCGCGGGCTTTTTGTTTCGGGCTTTTTTAGTGTGCCAGCACAGCCAGCAACAACAGCGCCACGATGTTGGTGATCTTGATGGCAGGATTGACCGCCGGACCGGCCGTATCCTTGTAAGGGTCGCCGACGGTATCTCCGGTAACGGATGCCTTGTGCGCATCGGAACCTTTGAGATGCGTGACGCCATCCTTGTCGATGAAGCCATCTTCGAAGCTCTTCTTGGCGTTATCCCATGCGCCGCCACCTGATGTCATGGAAATCGCGACGAACAGACCGTTGATGATGACACCCAACAGCGACGCGCCCAGGGCGGCAAAGGCTGATGCCTTTGAGCCGGAAATGAGCAGCACACCGAAATAAACAACAAGCGGCGCCAGAACCGGCAGCAGCGAAGGAACGACCATTTCGCGGATGGCTGCTTTTGTCAAAATATCCACGGCACGGCCATAATCCGGCTTCTCCGTGCCCTGCATGATGCCTGGTTTTTCGCGGAACTGGCGGCGGACTTCTTCAACGATGGAACCGGCGGCCTTGCCGACCGCCGTCATGGCGATGCCCCCGAAAAGATAGGGAATCATGCCGCCGAACAGCAGGCCTGCAACGACATAGGGATTGGACAGGCTGAAGGAGATGTCGCCGATATCCTTGAAGTAGGGATAGAGGTCGCCATTGGCAGCGAAATAAGCAAGATCGTTGGAATAGGCCGCAAACAGCACGAGCGCACCGAGACCCGCCGAACCGATGGCATAACCCTTAGTCACGGCTTTGGTGGTATTGCCGACGGCATCCAGCGCATCGGTCGCCTTGCGAACATCCGGATTGAGGCCTGCCATTTCGGCAATGCCACCGGCATTATCCGTGACCGGACCGAACGCATCAAGGGCGACGATCATGCCTGCAATACCGATCATGGCGGTAACCGCAATGCCAGTGCCGAACAGGCCTGCAAGCTGATAGGTCGATAGAATACCGCCAACGATGACGATGGCTGGAAGCGCTGTCGATTCCAGCGAGACGGCCAAGCCCTGAATGACGTTGGTACCATGGCCGGTGACTGAGGCCTGAGCGATGGAATTGACCGGGCGCTTGTTGGTGCCGGTGTAATATTCCGTAATGACGACGATGAGTGCTGTCACAAGCAGACCGACGATACCGCACAGAAACAGGTTGGTGCCGGTGATATCCATACCTGATACGGTGCCGATGGAGCCCCAGCCGATGGTGAGCGTTGTTGCAACGGCTAAGCCTGCAATAGAGAAAACACCCGTTGCCACCAGCCCCTTATAGAGCGCACCCATGATGGAGTTGTTGGTGCCGAGCTTGACGAAGAAGGTCCCAGCAATAGAGGTCAAAGCACAGACGCCGCAGATGGCCAGCGGGTACAGCATGGCGCTTTCCAGCACCGGAGCACCGGCAAAGAAGATCGCGGCGAGAACCATGGTGGCGACAACGGAGACGGCATAGGTCTCGAACAGGTCAGCAGCCATGCCCGCGCAATCGCCAACGTTATCACCGACATTATCGGCAATTGTGGCAGGGTTGCGTGGATCATCTTCCGGAATACCGGCCTCGACCTTGCCGACGAGATCGCCGCCGACATCGGCACCTTTGGTGAAGATGCCGCCGCCGAGACGGGCGAAGATGGAAATCAATGATGCACCGAAGCCGAGAGAAACAAGTGCGTCGATCACTTCACGCGAGCCGGTCGCGTGGCCAAGCCCCGCTGTCAGGACAAGGTAGTAGATGGAAACGCCGAGCAGCGCGAGGCCGGCCACCAGCATGCCGGTAATGGCACCGGACTTGAAAGCGATGTCCAGGCCTGCGGCGAGGCTGTGGGATGCGGCCTGCGCCGTGCGCAGATTGGCCCGCACAGAGACATGCATGCCGATAAAGCCTGCAGCACCCGACAAGGCGGCACCGATGATGAAACCGATGGCGGCTTCGGTTGAGAGAAAGAACCAGACCGCGGCTGCGACGATGATACCGACGATTGCGATGGTAAAATATTGACGGCTGAGATACGCCTGCGCGCCCTCACGAATATAACCTGCGATCTCCTGCATGCGTTCACTGCCCTGATCGGCATCCAGAACGCTTTTCGTTGCCCACACCGCGTAAACCACGGACAGGACACCGCATAAAATTACCAATGCAATAACGGTCATTCGCACTTACCTCCTATGTGCCGGGCTCACTCCCTTCCCGGCGGGCGAAACCTTGCGCGGCGCAAGGAATGAGGCCCAGCGCCAAGGTAAGCCGCTTGTTCCCCTCCAAGGAAAAACGGCTTGCGTGGCGAAGATGCGTTGGCGTAACCCGCCACGTCAAGTCCGAAGATGTTTGCTGGAAATCTTATCGCTCTGATTCAGACCGCTTTTTGCTTTTGTTTCAGCAAAAGAAAAACAATGAGCGCAAGGCAGGTGCCAGCCACCGGCCAGATGACGAGGTTCATGACCGACCAGCCCCATGTCGTAAACACCTGGCCCGAGGCAAAAGACGACAAAGCGACCGTACCAAACAGGACAATATCGTGAAAACCTTGAACCTTGTCCGCCTCATGCGGACGGTAGCTGGACGAGACGATGGCAGTCGCCCCGATGAAGCCGAAATTCCATCCCATACCGAGCAGAACGAGAGCAGCCCAGAAATTCCAAAGCTCCACCCCCATATGTGCGACGACAGCACACGCCATCAGAACGAAAAGCCCTGCAGCGACGACTTTTTCCGCGCCGAAACGTGAAATCAACATGCCGGTGAAAAAGCTTGGGGCAAACATGGCCAGCACATGCCACTGTATGCCAAGGGTTGCGAGTTCGCTTGGAAAGCCGCAACCGATGACCATGGCCAGCGGCGCGCCGATCATCATGAAGGTCATCAGCGCATAGGACCCTATGCCACAGATCATGCCCGTGACGAAGCGATGCGTGGTGACGATGTCTTTCAACGGTCGTGCCGGTTGCAGCGTTGCAGAGGCACTGCGCAATTCCGGCAATTTCAGAAACGACAGGATTGCAACCGCAATGAGCCCAAGCGGAATGAGCGCAATGAAAGCACCCGCAAAAATGACCGGCTCCAGCAAATTCTTGCCGAAGATCGCCAGTTGCGGCCCGACGATGGCGGAGATGACACCACCTGCCAATATCCAGGATATCGCCTTGGGCTTGTAGAAAGACGGTGAAGCGTCAGCGGCGGCAAAACGGATTTTCTGCGTGAAGCCGCCGGAAATGCCGATCAAAAGGAGACCGATCGCAAACAGCCAGAACTCGGATCGAAACAGCGCAAGAGCTGCCACCCCGCCGCCGATTGAGCACAAAAGCGCGCCGAGAATGAACCCTGTCTTGCGGCCCAGAAAACGCGCGGCAAAAGCAACGGCGATAGCGCCGACTGCAACGCCGATGTTGAAGCCGGTCAGCGGCGCTGTCGCCAACGACTTGTCGGAACCAAGAAGCTGATAGCCTGCCAGCGCGCCAACGGAAAAACTAAGCGGTGCGGCAGACCCCATGATGGCTTGCGCCGCCGTGAGCAGGAAGACATTGCGTTTGGCTTCGTTCAGTTGGTCTTCAAGTCCCGGAACGGAAACCGCACTCATGTCTTCCTCGAATGTTTGTTAGCGCTTTACCTCGCCGCGCACCTGCTTGGCGATGCGGTCCAACACCGCGTTGACGAGCTTCGGCTCGTCATTTTCGAAAAACGCGCGGGCAATTTCAACATATTCCGTGACGATCACGGCAACCGGTACGTCCTTGCGCTCCAGTATTTCGAAAGTACCAGCACGCAGAATCGCCCGAACAGTCGTATCCAGGCGCGACAGCGGCCAGTCTTCCTGAAGAGCGGAGCGCACCAGAGGGTCGATTTTCGTCTGGTCGCGCACAACGCCTGCGACAATGGAGCGGAACCACGAAGGATCGGCTTTCAGATAAGTCTCGCCATCCACTTCCTGGCCAAGACGATGAGCCTCGTACTCAGCGACGACTTCCATCACGCCGGTGCCGCCGACATCCATCTGGTAAAGCGCCTGCACCGCTGCAAGGCGCGCAGCGCCACGCTGGTTGACCGGCTTTACAGACGACTGGCGGGGCTCTGAACCGTTGTCAGTATCACTCATGCTCTCAGCCACCCAGTTTCTTTTTCAGTTCGATCATGGTCAGTGCCGCACGGGCTGCAAAACCGCCCTTGTCCTTATCGGAACGGCGAACGCGCGCCCAAGCCTGATCTTCGTTTTCGACGGTCATGATACCGTTGCCGATGGCAAGCGACTCACTGACGGCGAGATCCATCAGTGCGCGCGAGGATTCGTTGGAAACAATATCAAAATGATATGTTTCACCACGGATGACCATGCCAAGCGCGACGAAACCATCATATTCCGTGCCTTCATCGTCCGCGCCGTCAAGCGCCATGGCAATTGCTGGCGGAATTTCCAGAGCACCCGGAACGGTGATGATATCATAGGTGGCACCAGCTTCATCGAGCGCAAACTTTGCACCATCGAGAAGAGCATCGGCCATATCGTCATAAAAACGTGCTTCCACGATGAGAAGATGAGGCTTGGACATGGGAATTTCCTGAAAATCTGCGCCGGATCATCCCGGCTTTTGGCGCGGTCAAACCATGGCTTGCGCGCTTTAGCAAGCATTTTTCACGCATGGCAGATCATCCGGCATCCATGACCGACACTTCTGTAACGGAAGCGAACCGAATAGATCAGACCGTTTGTGTGGGAAACTCCGCCAGTCTAGCAGCATAACGCGCCATCGTATCAACCTCGAAATTCACGAAATCGCCCGGTTGCCGGTCGCCCCATGTGGTGACGGACAACGTGTGGCGGATGAGCAGGACGTCAAAATCCCTGCCGTTGACGGCGTTGACGGTGAGCGATGTGCCGTCTAGCGCGATGGAGCCTTTGGGTGCCACGAATTTTGCCAGATGCTCGGGTGCACGAAGACGAATACGCACCGCCTCACCTTCCGATTCGACGGATAGGATTTCCGCCTTGTCATCCACATGGCCCGATACGATGTGACCACCGAGTTCATCGCCGATTTTCAGCGCTCGCTCCAGATTGACGCGGGTATCCTTGGTCCAGCTCGCAATCGTGGTCAGGCGAAGTGCCTCTTCCCACGCCTCAACCTCATACCAGCGCTCATTGCTTCCCGTGTCAGGAAGCTTCGTCACCGTCAGGCACACCCCGCCATGGGAAATCGATGCGCCGATGTCGATGGTCGCGGGGTCGTAGCTCGTCGCCACCCGCAAACGAACACCTTCCGGCAGCGTCTCAAGTTCGGAAACGGTTCCAACGTCGGTGACAATTCCGGTAAACATCAAAGCGGCCTTTCAAATTCAAAACAGCGATCTACACCGTAAGCTGTCTCGCTGACAAAGGTAAATTCCTCAGGGATATCGGCACGTTTAATCGGGCTTTCAAGTCCATCCGCACCGACAATAATTGGGCTCTCGAACAGCAGGATACGGTCTACGAGACCAGCTTCAAGGAAGGATGTTGCGACGTGAGCACCGCCTTCAACCAGAAGTTCCGACATTCCTCGATCTGCTAAAATGGTGAGGAGGGTGGCGAGGGTTGGGGTTTCTAAGATTTCAACGTGGGCGGATTCGAGTTGTTGGCGTTTTTGGGTGTGGCTACCCCCCTCTGCCCTGCCGGGCATCTCCCCCACAGGTGGGGAGATCGGCAGAACGCGAGCCTCGCCGGACACCTCATCCTCAGTGACATGCGTTGAGGGTGGTGCATCAATGTCGAGCTTCAAATTAGGACGATCTGCCAACCGCGAGTCGATCTCCCCCCTTGAGGGGGAGATGCCCGGCAGGGCAGAGGGGAGTAGCTGCGGGCTCGACGCTATCCGCGCCACCACCGTCTTCACATCCCCAGCCGTCCGTACCAGTTTAGACCCCAGCGGCAACTCCAACCGTCGATCCAGCACAATCCGCACAGGCGAGCGATGCTCCAACCCCGTAATCCGTACAGTCAACTCCGGGTCGTCAGCCACCGCCGTACCAATCCCGACAAGAATAGCATCACATCGCGCCCGCAACTCATGCACGGCTTTTCGCGATTCAGGACCAGTAATTGCCACCTGCCCTTCCCCAACCCGGCCGATCATCCCATCACCGGAAACAGCAAGTTTCAAAATCACATGCGGACGCTTCTTCAGCTTTCGCGTGAGATATCCGGCCATCAATCGCTCACCCTCGGCGCGGAACAAGCCGGTTTCGACCTCAATCCCGGCATCCCGCAAAATCTGATAACCGCGCCCGGAAACCCGCTCATCGGGATCATCGACAGCAACGACCACGCGGGCCACGCCGAAATCCACCAGCGCGATGGCGCAGGGCGGTGTTCTGCCGAAATGTGAGCATGGCTCGAGAGTAACGTAGGCCGTCGCACCTAAAGCCGCCTCTCCCGCCATCTCCAGTGCCAGTCGCTCCGCATGCGGGCGTCCGCCGACGGCAGTCACGGCTTCGGCGATGATCTCGCCATGCTTGACGAGAACACAGCCAACGGAGGGGTTGGTGTCGGTGAGCCCCAGATGGCGGCAGGAAATCTGGATTGCTCGCGCCATGAACCGTTCATCATCGGCACGGGTCGTCACGGCTTACGCTCCGGCGTCCGTATCACGCGCAATCTTGGCGTTGATCTCGGCGATGACGTTTTCGAAATCCTCGGCATGGCTGAAATCGCGGTAGACCGAGGCGTAACGCACGAAGGCCACGTCATCGAGACCCTTTAGCGCTTCGAGCACCTGCAAGCCAATTTCTTCCGATGGAATTTCCGTCTCGCCAGAGCTCTCCAGACGACGAGCAATGCCGGAAACCGCGCGCTCTATGCGGTCACGGTCCACAGGGCGCTTGCGCAGTGCGATCTCGAAGGACCGTACCAGCTTTTCACGATCGAAGGGCAACTTGCGGCCGCTCTTCTTGATGACCATCAACTCGCGCAATTGAACGCGCTCATAGGTCGTGAAGCGACCACCGCAATCCGGGCAGATGCGCCGCCGGCGGATGGACGTGTTGTCCTCCGCCGGACGCGAGTCCTTGACCTGCGTATCTTCCGAGCCGCAAAAAGGGCAGCGCATTGCTTGATCCTATCTTACAGGTACGGGTACATCGGGAACCGGTCCGTCAAAGCAACGACCTTCTCACGGACCGCAGCTTCAACGCTGGCATTGCCTTCATCGGAATTGGCAGCTTTCAAACCGTCCAACGTCTCGACGATGAGCTTGCCGATTTCGCGGAATTCCGCTTCCTTGAAGCCGCGTGTCGTACCGGCAGGCGTACCAAGGCGCACACCAGAGGTGACGAATGGCTTTTCAGGGTCGAACGGAATGCCGTTCTTGTTACACGTAATGTAGGCGCGACCGAGTGCGGCTTCCGCGCGCTTGCCGGTGGCGTTCTTCTTGCGAAGATCGACCAGCATCAGGTGGTTGTCGGTACCACCGGAAACAACGTCGAGACCGCCTTCGATCAGCGTTTCGGCCAATGCCTTGGCGTTCTTAACGACCTGCGCGGCGTAGTCCTTGAACTCGGGCTCAAGCGCTTCACCGAAGGCAACCGCCTTTGCGGCGATGACATGCATCAGCGGGCCACCCTGAAGACCGGGGAAAACGGCCGAGTTGAACTTCTTGGCCAAATCCTCGTCATTTGTGAGGATCATACCGCCGCGTGGGCCGCGCAGCGACTTGTGCGTGGTGGTCGTGGCAACGTGGCAATGCGGGAACGGCGATGGGTGCTGGTCACCAGCAACCAGACCGGCGATATGTGCCATGTCGACCATCAGGTAAGCGCCGACTTCATCGGCAATCTCGCGGAAGCGCTTCCAGTCCCAGGTGCGAGAGTAAGCCGTGCCGCCAGCCAGAATAAGCTTCGGCTTGGATTCCTTGGCCTTACGCTCGACTTCATCCATATCGAGAAGGTTATCGCCTTCGCGGACGCCATAAGACACGACGTTGAACCATTTGCCGGACATGTTGACAGGCGAACCATGCGTCAGGTGACCGCCGGAATTCAGGTCGAGACCCATGAAGGTATCGCCCGGCTGCAGCAGCGCGAGGAAGACAGCCTGGTTCATCTGACTTCCGGAATTCGGCTGAACGTTGGCGAAGTTGACGCCGAACAGCTTCTTGGCGCGCTCGATGGCCAGTTCTTCGGCAATATCCACGAACTGGCAACCGCCATAATAGCGCTTGCCCGGATATCCCTCGGCATATTTGTTGGTCATGATCGAACCCTGCGCTTCAAGCACGGCGCGGGAAACGATGTTTTCGGAGGCGATCAGCTCGATCTCGTGGCGCTGACGACCAAGCTCCTTCTCAATCGCACCGAAAATTGTCGGATCGGCTTCGGCAAGCGGGCGGGAAAAGAAGGCATCTGTATTCGTCATGATGATAGCTCCCTGAAACAGTCATGCGATGGCGTCTTAACGCCCTGCCCTTTCAAGAGCAAGACAGCCTGCGAGATTTGCCCGTCAAACTGCGACCTTCCCATAAATAATTGCCGTATTGACCCGCCAATCGCCCAAAAGAAAAGCCGCGCTTCGAAAAACGCGGCTTTCATATCAATCAGATCGCTAAATCAGTTGCGAGGAATAAGATCGTCGTCGATCGAGCCAGACGGCTGCTCCTGGGTGTTGGTCGTGTTGAGTGCCAGTTCGGCGTTGCCATCCTTGCTGTAGATGTCGTCGCGGAACTGCACGACGCCATCGCGTGTCGACCATGCTGTGATGTAGACGAAATACACAGGAATTTCCTGCGACAGCTTGATCGGCGTGTTGACGCGGCTGGCGATAACGCGCTCGATTTCCTGGCGCGACCAGCCGGGCGTGTCACGCAGCATCCAGGACGTCAGATCGCGAACGTTCTGCACGCGAACACAGCCGGAAGACTCAAAACGCATCAGCTTGTTGAACAGGCCCTGCTGCGGCGTGTCGTGCATGTACTCGTTGTTCGGGTTGTGGAAGTTGATCTTGGTCGAAGACATGGCGTTGTTCTTGCCGGGGTCCTGACGGAACATCAGGTTCGGAGCCTTGGGCGCGTTCCAGTCGATCGTCGTTGGAGACACTTCCTGACCACGGCCATCCAGCAGACGGATGTTGTTGCGCTCCAGATAGGTCGGATCCTTCTGCATCAAGGGAACGATGTCCTTCTCGATGATCGAGCGCGGCGCAGTCCAGTAAGGGTTGAGAATGATCTCGTAGATCTTGGAGTTGATGATGTGCGTCGGGCGTGTGTCGCGACCGACAACCGCAGTGTTGCGAAGAACGACGCGGTTGTTCTCGACAGCCTCGATGGAAGCAGCCGGAATATTGACCATGACGTGACGCGGACCGAGATCACCCGACATCGTATTGATGCGAACGAGGTTGGTCTGAAGTTGTCCCAGACGAATCTGCGCAGAAACATTCAGCGCCTTCAACGTGTATTCGCCGATAACGCCATCAGCCGGAAGTCCGTGGCGTGCCTGGAACCGCTTCAGAGCACCATCGACATACGAATCGAATGCGCTGGAAATACCGGCTTCACGGGGCAAATCGCCGGAGATCATGAGGCGCTGACGCAAAGCCTGAACAGAAGGATCGCTCACGCCGATCTGAAGCTTTTGCTGGCTCGCAGGAACGGCAGGCCAGCCACCGTTCGAAACGATCTGCTGATACTGCATCACCGCCTGCTGAACGAAAGCAGGTGATTCCGGGCTGAGAACCGGCGTGTTGGAAGCAACGCCGACAGCGGCACGCGAAGAGTTCGCGTCGAACTGGTCGTCCCAGTTACCGCGACGCGATGAACCGATCAGATCGTTGAACGCATCCTGCGCAAAGGCCGGTGCAGCCAGCGCCACGGCGCCCAGCGAAACAGCGGAGCGCAGCATGGCGCGTCGAGATAGAACATCGGGGACGATTTTTTTTGTCATTGCACCTACCAGCCACATTATCAGGCATCATAAACAATGCCTAAAACCACATCGTTAACAAACACGTATAAACGCGCCTGCCGGCAGGATTGACTCGATGCGAACTTTAGGATGACGCATGACGCGAACACAGGAGAAACCGCCGGCTCCTTAGCTTGTGGCGGTCCCATACCAATATGGCCAATTCGTGTCACCTGAAGGTGCCTCACGAAGCTGTGTCAGCCTGTGATTTTAAGGAGATGCCGCGCAAAAATGCAACAAGCCGGATGCGCCCCGCATCCGGCTTTGCTTGATGGCATGATTACTTCGAGAAAAAAGTATTGGATCAGCTAACTAAGGGTAACATTACCTAAAGAGATGTACTCTTTTAGGATCGTACACTTTGAGCTGTATCAAGAGCGCTATTGTGTAGCGAAACGATATTTCCTACCTTCCAAATCATATTGGGGGTTTGGATGAATCACTTTCCTGAGTTTGACGATCTTCCTGACGATCCTGAAGTTGCGTTTGTACGACTATACGAGCGCCACAACGAGGAATATCAAGATCGGGTTCGTGGCGAGCAAGATACTCGGGCCGAAGCTGTTGACTTTATGAACACTATGCTCGGCGTAGCCCGCGGATTGGGAATTCCCGCCTTCGACTCTTGGAGTATCCCGGACGATTGGGATGAGGTCTATTCGGTTTTCACGAGTTTCGACCGCGCGCTTAAGCGTTACGTTATGGAAATTAAGGTCCGCAAGTCTCGGGTAACAAAAGTCTACTCGGTTTCGCTTAACGATGAAGACAAGGAGCGGATTCACGGATTGGTTCGCGAAATACGCGACGTCCTAACGAAAGCCGATTTACAAGATCGCAAACGCAACTCGCTCTTTGCCAAGCTTGCCCTGTTCGAGGCGGATGTTGACAGGGTGCGAACCCGCTTCGACAATGCAATGCTGATGTCGCTTGAAATTATCGGAGTTGTTGATCAGGGAACCGGCACTCTAAAGCCCGTAAATGAGCTTTTGCGCCGTATCCAATCAATCATGGGCCTCGCCAAGGAAAAGGAGCCGGAGCAAAACCAGCTTCCTCCGCCAGCCGAGCAGAAAAAGCTTTCTCCACCTCCAAAGCAGATCGAAGGCCCCAAGAGCAATGGTAACTTCTCATCAGATTTGGATGACGACATACCGTTTTGACATAAAAGGGCGCTACACGGACGGAACCCGCGAGCGCCCAATTTTAAGGCTGGAGGCCTTTTAGCCACTGCCGGGTAAGTAGCGCGCAACCCTACGCCACTGCGGAAATTCCTGTGCACTTTTACGCAATCATGCGCCAGTTAGAGCTTTCTAATTCGGAAGCAATATCAATGCTCTGATCGATTACAGGCGATAAGCGATGCTGTCGTTCCAGAAACGGTCCAGACGCTGGAGCATCTTGTTCATTTCGGCGAATTCGCCAGTGCCGATGCCGCCGACTTTTTCGATGGAGCCGATGTGGCGCTCGTAGAGGCCTGCAACGGTTTCTGCGATGTCCTGACCCTTTTCGGTCAGGCTGATGCGAACCGAGCGGCGGTCGATGCGGGAGCGCTGGTGGTTGATGAAGCCGAGGTCTACCAGCTTCTTGACGTTGTAGGAGACGTTGGAGCCGAGGTAGTAGCCACGCGAACGAAGTTCGCCAGCGGTTAGTTCTGAAGTGCCGATATTGAAAAGCAGGAGCGCCTGAACTGCGTTGACATCATCGCGACCCTGACGGTCAAACTCGTCCTTGATGACATCGAGAAGGCGGCGGTGGAGGCGCTCAACCAGGTGAAGCGATTCCATGTAGAGAGAGCGGATGGTTTCGTCCTGAGCGTCGGAAACGATGGCCTGTGGCTTTGCTTTGCTATTGATCATGACTGCCTCACTGTTTTGTTTGGCGGTGTTTGTTTGTTTCCCGCCTTGAGACCAAATCTAAGCAATGCGCATAAAATTCTACTTAAAATGCACGATTAATGAAAGGTTACTTGCATGATCGGCTTTTGATGAAGCTTGTATCAAATACAAAACCCTCCATATCATCACCATATATTTCAATAACTTACGTCGAAAAAATAAGAAAAATCGGGCCTGAAGTGCTTTAATTTTATGGTAAATCAATTCTTGAGCGCTCGTCGTTTTGGCGGGAATCTAGCCAGAAAGCGACCTGAAATAGTATATAAACAGTTGATACGATGCCGTGCATAACCGGTACCACGGTGTTGTGTCCGTAAATATCCGGCCACACCCTGTACATCGCAATCTGGGTTCCGGCACCGATGACCCACATCACCGCCCCCCAGGACACGCCAAGCCACAAGCCAAGAGCTGCAACGGGGAAAACAACCGCCAAACTGGTGCCCGCCACGCGCCACTGCATATTGAGCATATCGAAGCGCGCCTGCCCGTTTAGCGAATAGCCGGTCAACATCGCCCAATATTGCAGGCTGAACCAGAAGCACGACAGCGCCACCAGCCTCAGGAAAATGAGGTAGAGAATTTCGCTCAGCGGCATTTTCGGATGTGGTAGAGAATCAGGTTCCATGGCGGCAAGATACTGACCTGTTGCGGAAGCGACTAGCGGATATTGCTCTGCCCCACAACGACTGTCAAAAACCCGCAACGATCTGCCGCATTCGCATGTGCTTTTCCTTGTGTTATGTGCAGGGCGTATTTGGAAAGGCAGATAACGATGAACGACAAGACACATCTCGTGGACCACATTACCGGCCACCGTCGCATGCGCCGGAACCGCAAGGCGGATTGGACGCGCCGGCTGGTGCGTGAAAACCTGCTGACGGTGGATGATTTCATCTGGCCTGTGTTCATCGTACCGGGAACGAATATTATCGAGCCCATTCCATCCATGCCCGGCGTCAATCGTATGAGTGTGGACAGGGCGGTTGAAGCCATCAAGGAAGCCGCCGATCTCGGCATTCCCGCCATTACCACCTTTCCCAATATCGAACTTGATATGCGTGACGAAACCGGCTCTCAGGTTCTGGAAGCCAATAATCTTATCAATCAGGCAACGGCAGCCATCAAGAAGGCCGTGCCGAACATCGGCATCATTACAGATGTCGCTCTGGACCCATTCACCAGCCATGGGCATGACGGCATTTTGCGGGGCGATGAAATCATCAATGACGAAACGGTGGATCAGGTGGTCAAGGCTGCCATCATGCAGGCCGATGCAGGTTCTGATATCATTTCGCCGTCTGAAATGATGGATGGCCGCATTGGTGCCATTCGCCGGGGGCTGGATGCCAGCGGCCACCAGAATGTCGGCATCATGTCCTATGCGACAAAATTCTCCTCAGGCTATTACGGCCCGTACCGCGATGCGATCTGCACCAGTGGCCTGCTGAAGGGGGACAAGAACAGCTATTACATCAGCCCGGCCAACGGCACGGAAGCGCTGCGCGATGCGGCGCTGGATGTGGAAGAAGGCGCCGATATGTTGATGGTCAAGCCAGGCCTGCCCTATCTCGACATCTGTTGGCGTTTGAAGGAAGCGTTCGGTCTGCCGACCTTCGCCTATCAGGTTTCCGGCGAATATACGCAGATAAAGGCCGCCGCCCTCAACGGCTGGATTGACGGCGAACGGGTGATGATGGAAACGCTTCTGTGCTTCAAACGCGCCGGTTGCGACGGCATTTTGACCTACTTCGCGATCGAGGCCGCAAAAAAACTCGCCAAGGGTTGAATGGGTAGATCATTGCATTGCACGGTTTCGACACCATATGATTTTGCGAACAGGAGAAACCGTCGATGAGCCTCGACCCGAACACGACTTACGTCCCGACCGAAGACTGGCGCGCCTATAGCGGCGTACTGAGCCGTCGCGTCTTTGCTTTCATCATCGATTACATGATCGTGCTGCTGCTGTGCATTCCGGCTGCGGTCATCATCTTCTTTCTCGGCGTGCTGACGCTCGGCTTGGGCTTCGTGCTGTTCCCGGCCATGTTCTTCATCGTCGCAATTCTCTACTTCGGCATGACGCTGGGCAGTTCGGCGCAGGCGACACCGGGCATGCGCGCCGCAGGCATCGCCATGGCGCGGACAAACGGACAGCGAATCGATTTCGTGCTATCCACCGTGCACATCGCGCTGTTCTGGATCATCAATTCGATTTTGACACCGTTCATCCTGCTCGCAGGACTGTTTACGGAACGCTCGCGTCTGCTTCACGACTTTCTCTTGGGAACGGTTATCGTTAGAACGACCTAAATACTTAAAAGCCGTCTCTGGCGGCTTCAATTCGACGTGCGTCCCACATCAGCCAGTTGACGTTTTTTGTCTTTTTGCCATTCTGGCAGGAAGGGTTGACTGGCGAAGGGAGCGATCAGGGTTCGATGAACACGCAGGCGACGCCTTCTCCGCAATTTTACCTGACCGCCCCGGCGACGTGTCCGTACCTGCCCGGCCAGCTGGAGCGAAAGGTTTTTACGCACCTCGTTGGTCCACGAGCGACGGAAATGAACGACCTCCTCACGCAGGGTGGTTTTCGACGCTCACAGAACATCGCCTACCGCCCAGCCTGCGAGACATGCCGCGCCTGCGTATCCGTGCGCATTCTGGCGAACCAGTTTACGCCGACGAAATCCATGCGGCGCGTCATGAGCATCAACAGCGATCTGGTGGCAACCGTCCATCAGTCCGAGCCATCCACCGAGCAGTTTTCCCTTTTCCGCCGTTATCTGGACCGCCGCCACCAGTCCGGCGGCATGTCGGATATGTCGGCGCTCGACTATGCGGTAATGATCGAGGACACCCATGTCAGCACCCGAATCATCGAATATCGCAAGCGCGAACCAGGTGCAGGCATAGACGCCAGCAAACGGGGGGAGCTGATTGCCGTTGCACTGACGGATACGATGAGCGACGGCCTGTCCATGGTCTATTCGTTCTTCAATCCGGAATATGAAAAGCGATCGCTTGGCACCTTTCTCATTCTCGATCACGTTGCCCGCACCCGCACGCTTGGGCTGCCACATGTCTATCTCGGTTATTGGGTGAACGGTTCTGACAAGATGGGCTATAAGGTCAGGTACCATCCGCAAGAGCATCTCACCCCGCGCGGTTGGGAACTCTACCAGCCCGAGGCATCTGAGCCTGTGCAGGCGGAGACATGAAATGATCACAAGCAGGAAAACGCGTGCCTAAACTTCTTACAAGCATCCTCTTCACCGGCACTGTTCTTGCTCTTTCGACACCGATCGCCAACGCGCAGACCGGTGGCTGGAAACCCAGCGAGCAGATCAAGACCTACGCCATCAGCGGCAACACCGGCTTTGGACTGTACCAGTCCGTCGGCGAGCGTGGCCCGCAGGCGGGCGTCCAGGCCGTTGCCCACACAACGTTCAAGCTGACTTGGCGGCGTGATTACCGCCCTCAGCCGGATGGCGCCTGCGTATTGGCCACAGCGCGACCCAACCTGACCATCATCTACACATGGCCCAAAGCACCGGCAAAGCTGCCGCCAGATGTTGCCGCCAGCTGGCAACGCTTCATCTCAGGCG
This sequence comes from Agrobacterium bohemicum, assembly GCF_001562555.1. NCBI lineage: Bacteria > Pseudomonadati > Pseudomonadota > Alphaproteobacteria > Hyphomicrobiales > Rhizobiaceae > Agrobacterium > Agrobacterium bohemicum. The sequence continues at coordinate 512,779 of NZ_KQ961024.1, read as the reverse complement.
TGGAAAAGCATGAGCGCGTCCATGGCGAGCATATTCTCGACATGGTGAAAAAGATCGAAGCTTACAGTATCGGCCTGCGGGCCGAGAACGATCCGAAATGCCAGAAGGTCCGCGTCGTCCTGCAACAGCGTTTAGGCGAACTTTCAAACGAACAGCGCCAGCGCGGTCGCGACTTTGATCGGGACGAATTGTCGAATGGCGGCGCTGTCCATCAACTCATCCTGGCGCTGGTGAACGGCCCTTGAGTCCCAACGACTACTCGGCCGCCTCGCCTTTCAGCACCGGCTCGGCCAGAATGGCAATCTCCAGCTCGTAGGAATACCCCTCAAGCATTGTATAGGCCTGCTCGATGACTTCGATCTGCGTCTCTGCATTGCGAATGGCATCGGCAATGGACTGGCTGCGAGCCCGCAGCATGGAGCCCAGCACATCTGTTTCGGGCTTGCGGCCAAGGCGATCCATATGTTTGCGCACGCGGGCGCGGTGGCGTTCCAGTTCCAGAATGTGAAAACGGCTTTTCAAGATATCGTCCGTCAGCTTGCGGCGCATGGCAGCAACAGGATCGAAGCTGCCGGGCTCACGCTCATCCAGAATAAACTCGTTGACCAGCGTTTCCAGCATCAGCAAACCCTTCAGGTCCTTGGCATCGGCCAGTTGCGGATCATAGCCGGTGTCGTCGAACACGCGGCGACGCACGGGGTCCTTCAACAGATCATAGGCCAATTGCAACTTGGCAAATTGCTCGGCATCGCCGCCGCTGTCAGGGTGGGCGCTCTTGGCCACCTTGCGGTAAGCGGATTTGACTGCCGCCTCATCCGCATTGCGTTCCACACCCAGCAAAACATAAGGATCGATCACCGAAACACCTGTACCCGCATTCTCGAAAACAGCTCTGCCCACAAATCAGAACAGTGGCCGCTAAGGGATCATACGAAATTTTGCGCGCGCAAGGCACCCCTCTGTCGCGGTTTTGAACGCAAAACGACAACGACGCCTCACCGTCTCCAACCGCAACCGGCCATCGCCCGCAAATTTGTCCAGCACATGGCAGGGACGAGACCGGTCGTTACAAATGTGTGGAGAACCATCCATTTCCAATTCTCCAAACGCTCCCCGACGCCGGGTTATAGGCTGGTTTCAAGGGGTTATGGTGTATTTCCGAAAAGCCGTGTACTTTAGAAACCACTTCTGGAGGGAGGAGTTCGATGTCCGAAACGATTGCCCAAACTGTCTCAGATTACGTGCAGGGAATGACCCATGCCGATGCCAGCCTTTTACGGGAGGTATTCGATCCTCGCGCGTTTATCGTGGGTAACTACGAAGGCGCAACCGAATGGCTGTCGCTCGAGGATTTCATCCACCAGATTCGCTCCGCCGATCAGGGCTTGCAGGAGCAGCAGCAGGAGTTTGAAATCCTGGGAATAGACAAAACCGGCGACACCGCCTCCGTCAAACTCACCACCCGCGTCGCCGGCCTGGGTTTTTCCGAATATCTCACCCTGCTGGAACGCGACAAAAACTGGACCATCGTCCACAAGCTCTATTACGTGCGAAGCTAAATCACAGCGCCCACCCAAAAATCACAAATTTTCGAGCCGCAGATCAAATTTCCACTTTACACCGGAAAAGAATCTGCTAATTCCACACGCACTGGATTGCCCTTGTAGCTCAGTTGGTAGAGCACCTGATTTGTAATCAGGGGGTCACGAGTTCGAACCTTGTCGGGGGCACCAGTATTTTCAAGGCTTTAGCTCTTGAAACCAGCCAAACATAGGCTATCATCACTCTCACACACGTCTCGCACAGTTTGAGAGGGTAAAATGACCTCACATTCCGTCCTTGGTGATAAGGTTCGCGTCTACCGCCGCGCCAACAGTTCGCTATGGCAATGCTCCACTTATCTCGAAGGTCGGGAGTGGTGCGTCAGCAGCAAAACCGACAGTCTGGCTTAGGCCACAGAATTTGCCGAGAACTATTATCTGGAGCTTCGCGGCAAGAGCCGCGCGGGCCAGCTTAAGTTCGAACGCACCTTTGCCGACGCCGCCAAACAGTTGACCGTGAAGGCAACCGGCGTTCCGCTTACATCCTGCGCCACACCTACATCTGCCTGTGGCTGCTGGAAGGTGCGGATATCTACCAGATCGCCAAAAACTGCCGTACGAGCGTGGAAATGATCGAAAAGCACTATGCCGTGCATCTCAAGAACATGCTGAATGCCAAGGCCATCAACGTGCGCAGGGTGAAGGCGGTGGCTGCCGAGGCGTAACCGCTTTCAGGGTCAGTTGGAAGGGCTGTCTTTGGCCTCAAGGGTGGCGAGGTCTTCCCTCAAGCGCACCGCCATATCCATGCGCTCGTGCTGGATGCTCATCACACCGAGATCGCCATTATCAAGCGCTCGGAAGAACAGGTAATGGTGCTCGTAGCGGCTGAAATAAGCCTCTCGCTTGATATCACGCGGCACCGCAAGGCCTTGGGGCAGACGTCGCCACAGAAGGCGGTTGTCACAGAGGCGCTGCAAATGTGCGTGTAGACCCCGCACATAGGTCTCGGCTTGCGCTTCGCACCATTGTCTAACGGTGTCATCCCAGATTTTATCCTGCGCCGCATCGGCAGGCGCATAAAACCGATAAGCGGGCATGATCAGCTGCGCTTGTTGCGACGAATCACATCATCTGCGGAGACCGCTACGAACTCGCTGCCATCTGCTCGCATGGCTGGAGCCAGTTCCCGTTGCAGGGCTTCCCATGCTTCGTCACGGGTTTGCAGGTCACGACGGATAAGGGCGCGGATGTATTCGCTGGCGTTCTCGTACAGCCCACCCTCGCTGATTTGCTGCTGGATGTGGTCTTGTAGCGCACCACTGACCTTAACGTGAATGCTACCTGACGGCATCTGCCCACCCTTTTATTATTTATGAGATTATGCGTAGCGTAGCATATATTGTCAATATTCATCACCACCTTGATCCGTGTGACGCATCTTGAAGATTCGCCGTCTGTATGTATCAATGCGTAACAGTGCACCTATGCATCGCCCAATGTGTACGCATTGTTCGAAAGTGGCGATGCTCTGCTCGGTTTTCTGACCAGCCGTGGGACGGACTGGAGAAAACGGCAATTGCGTCAGGGGACACCCCTGAACCCCGCCCGTGCCGGGGCAAGGTGAATGGCTATCTATCACCTGAATGTCAAAAACATCAGCCGGGGCGACGGGCGCTCTGTTGTCGCCGCCGCCGCATATCGCGCGGGTGAAGTTCTGCCTAGGATGCATTGATGGAAGGCGTGAACATTTTTCGCCTTCCCACAATTTTCTCAACGCGTTATCTCTTATGTTACCGAAATGGCTGGAAACGTGGCTTTCCAAAAATTAGTTGCCTAAAACTTCCAATTGAAACGAGGGACGAACCGTCGATCCTGTGTGCCGATAACGGCTTGGATCAGAAGCTGCGCATCTTGCAGCTTCTGATTTACAGTATTCGCGCGCAATGCCACCAGAATCTCGGATGCCCGCGTCCCGTCCGAAATGGACAACTGCACCAGTCGCTTATAGGTGCGATCCCTGAAGAAGATTGCCTTCGCAGCCGCTAATAGCCGGTCATGCTCATCAACCGTGATGGCGGAGAGTTGCAAGCATATCGAGATCGTCGCGTGTACATCGACGAAAGGTTCGCTGAGCGGAAGGAAACCAACCTCAACTGAGCCATGCGATAGCGGAACATCGGAATCGTCCTACAACAGACCGCTGTTCGCAAGCCGCCCATGCAATTCTCCTTTGAATGGGTAAACGCGGGTTCGGCCGATATCGAATGCATCATGCAAACGTCGAGAACCTATCGTAGTGTTTGCAATGCATAAGACGCTTCCAGTTGTCGAGAAAATCCCTATACACACAACAGCACTGATCGATATTAAATGCCACCTAGGCGGTTTTAAATGACGTTTTCCCTGCAAACATTTGGACAACTGCAGCTCTTGGGTCCGCAGAGTGAAGCCGTTCCATTTCCGGAGAAGGGTCTCTTAATCCTTGCCTATCTACTGACAGCACCTGAAGGTTCTGCTCATCGAGCGACATTGGCGCAGTTTTTGTGGGGCGATGTAAATAAAGAGGTTTCGCTCGTCAATTTGCGCTCAACCATCTCGAGGATCAAATCACGGCAGGATGAACTTGGTGCAGAGTTCCTTTCCTTCACGGGCAGCGCAATTTCTCTGGGCCAGACGACGGTGGCGTCCGATCTGCTGACGCTTCACAAGCAGGAATTAGAGGAACCCCTCATCTGGCTAGGGCGACTCGTTACGCTTTTCAATCGGACGTTTCTGGCTTCGATTAACTGCCAAAGTCGCGAGTTTGACGTATGGCTGATCCAGCGTAAAATTTATCATAGTGCTCTTCTCAAGGGGCTTTTAAAAGAAACCTCCCAGTCAGCAACGACACCTAAGGAAGAGGAGATCATAAAAAATGCTGCTATCCTCATCTTCCATACAGAACCGGAAAATCCAGATACACTCAAGTTCCTCGTGCAGATATTCAACGCGGAGGAAGAAGTTGAGTATTTTCGGAAATACCTTGAGCAACGGAAACAATCACTTTCCAGAGGCTTAGAATATCTAGGTGCTAATTCCGGTAGAGGTCCTGCGGAAACCGTCGCAAAAAAGGAAGGGTCTGAGCAGTTGTCCGCATGGGATAGCTCCATTCCTGAACCTCTCTCTCAATCCGAACAAACACTAAGAAGCGCCGTCCCTCGTCTCGCCTTGCTACCGCCTACGAACGTTCATCGTGATCCGGTGGTCGCCATGGTCGCATCCTCGTTGATCGAGGATATTACAATTGGGTTCTGCGCCCTCAATAGCCTTGAGATCATTGCTCCTCATACCGCGCTTCGGATCGGGAAAACATCGGAAAACAAGCCAGATGTTTTTGAACGCTATGACATCACCTATGTTTTGGACACCCGCCTGAGCGGCGTTGATAGTGACGATCTGTCCCTGTTCGTTCAGCTTACCTACGTAAACAACTCGGAGATTGTGTGGGCAGAGCGCTACAAGCTCGAAAGCCTGAACCTGATAGACAGACGCAGAGACCTCTTGCGGCAAATTACACTCTCCGTGGCAGGACGGATCGAAAGTCATCAGATCACTCGTCCCTATTTTGAGCGCAGTGCCGCTGCCTATCACCGCTATCTTATTGGCCGTCACTACCTCAATCGCCTCACACTTCAGAACCTGCGCCGTTCGCGGAAAGAACTGAAAGGCGCGTTACAGGAAGACGCTAATTTTGCGCCCGCTTTGAGCGCAATGGCACGAACCTATTCGAAAGAATGGCTTCTGACTGCCCGGGGAGATATGGATCTTCTGCAAACGGCAGCAGAATACGCCACGCGTGCGATCGAGGCGCGCCGCGACTTCGCCGATGGCTACCGTGAGCTAGGCGTCACAAAGCTTCTTATGGGGGAAATGGAAGAAAGCGCGCAGACTTTGGAAGTCGCGGAAACGCTTAGTCCCCACTATGCCGACATCATCGCTGACCATGCCGACACCCTAAATCATTTGTCGCGGCCTGATCTGGCGCTGCAAAAGCTTGAACGAGCGATGGAGCTTAATCCACTCGGTCCAGACTCCTATTTGTGGACCGCAGCAGGGGCGAGCTATAGCCTCGGGAAATTCAACGATGCACTCGGCTATATTGATAGAATGGTCGACGGCGATCTGGCGGACAGGCTCTCGGCAGCAAGCTGGGCGATGCTCGGAGACAAAAAGAAGTCGCGCTTCTTCGTGCGGCGGGCTCTTGAAGCAAATCCTCAATTCGATATCGATAAATGGCTAGCCATAGTTCCTTTTAAGGAACAATGGCAAAAAGATATTTACCGAGAAGGTCTAAAGAAGGCTGGATTCTAGTTCGTTCACAGGAAGGAAGTTATTGAATGGCAAAAGTTGTTATCATCGGTGTTGCCGGTGACGAAGGTCTTTGGGTTGTGGATATTGACGCGGGAACTGTCACTCCGCTACCGGACCCCACGGACGGAAATCTGAAAAACGTTGTTGATCTGCGGACCGTCGGAGCCTCGGTCATCAAGGGGATTGATGTGGCCATATCGGTAGAGTCCGCCGGTGATATCGCTGCCGGTCACATGGAATAATAATCGAGCTCTTGGTGAAGCGCTGAGGAATCGGCTCTTCACCCTTCGCTTCGTCTTGCAAGAGATCGCGTACTTCTGATCTTTCGTAGGCTGATCAGAGAAAAGCCAGCAAGACACCAGCGCCACCCTAGAGGACGCTCACTTTTTCGTGAATCGTGATGCTTTTCCGCTCTAGAACGCGCACACTCGCGCGCGCATTTTTTTACGCACACTCAAAATTCTTACGGAATTAATGCTTACCCGTCTATCTGATTTGTAATCAGGGGGGCACGAGTTAGGACCTTGTCGGAGGCACCCGTTTTCTTTTCCCGACCATAACGTAATTACATTGACCATGCGGTAAATGGCTTGAAAAAGCTTCCGCCTGTCGACATTCGGTATCTCACCTCAAATCCAGCGTCATCACCACCGGGCAATGATCAGAGGCTTTGGGTCTGTCCCATCCTGTCCGCGGATAACGCTCGACGTCCTGCCCTGGTGGAAAAATTGTGCGGTAGGGTTGACCGGCGCGGATGATTTCGGGCGTACGGTTTGCGTTGATCTTTGCCAGATGCGGCGAGAGCCAGATGTAGTCTAGCTGGCAGAGATGCTGTTCCTGCGGCCCGCGTGAGTGGTAGAGCGTCCAGCGGTCCATGACGTCGCGGCGCAGCATCGAATTGACGGCGAAACCGTCCTTGCTGAGAATGTCGAGCGCACTGCGTTCCTCTTTCATCGGCGTGAAGCTGTAGCCGGTGCGACGGTTGCCGGAGATAGCGACGCGCTCCTGATAATCGTTCATATCGCCGCATATAGCGAAATTCACGGACCGGGCGTTGTCTCGTCCGAAACGTTTTTCGATGATGCTGCGCACGGCGCGGACCTCCGCCTCGCGCACGGGCATGGTGGAAAGCCGGGCGTCACCTGCCTCTCGGGCATTGCTCATGGATTTCATATGCGTGACGTACAGGGTGAACGGCTTGCCGCCGATGCGAAGGTCCAGCTCCAGACAGTCGCGTTTGAATATCTTGTCGTCGATGCGGTTGGTCAGCGCCAGTTCCGGCGTGAACAGATCAAGCTCGCGATAGGTGAGCGTCGCATGGCTTTTGATATCGACAAGCTCGATTTTTTCGCCATCCAGCGTTTCCTCGCGCAGGATGACTGCAACATCGATGCCACGGCTGTCATTGCCTTCCACCAGATATTTCTGGCGATAACCATTGCCCACCATGCGGTAGAGATAGCCATATTCAAAAGCCTGAAGGGCGGCCATGTTATCGACCTCCTGCAGGCATAAAATATCGGCGTCAGCATCGGCAATGGCCAATGCGGAAAGCTGGCGGGTATCATCGGTCGATGCCAGCATGCGCGCACTTTCCAGCGCCTGATAGGTCGCCTCATCGCGCACATCGAAAAGCTGCATGGCTCGGTCGCGCCGCGTGTGGTTGCGAAAGCCGGTGTAATCGAAACGCGTCATCAGGTTTTCGATGTTGAACGTGGCAAGCCGCAGCGACATGGTTCATTCCCAATTGATTGCGGGCCAGCCTATCCGTTTCTCGCATCACGGCAAGCTTAGAGCCGCCATGCAGAGCGGATGACGACCGGAAACAAGGATCCTATCGCGGCAGGTTCGCGGGAATAGGCGCGCAACACCTGGCCATCCGGCAAAGTCAGCCGTAGCGCATAGCGTTCGCCCTCATAGAGAATGGTGGCGACGCGGCACGGAATGCCATCGGCATCGTGGATCACGTCCTGCGGACGCACCAGAATATCACCGATCGCTGACGTTGAATCAGTCTCCGTGAAAACCTGTTGCAGCTGGCTCCATTCCATTGATCTGGGTGCATTGTCCGGCAAGGACACAGAGAGAATAGCGCCCTGCCCCACCAGCCCCCCGACGAGCTTTCCTTCCGGTCGGGCGTAGAGTTCGGCGGGTGGCGCTATCTGCAACAGCTTGCCCTCGGACATGACCGCAACATCGGTTGCGAGCGCCATCGCTTCGGACTGGTCGTGGGTGACATACACCATGGTGGCACCCGACATTGCGTGGAATTCGCGGAATGTTTCCTCCATTTCCTGGCGCAAATGCCGGTCGAGATTGGCCAGCGGCTCGTCCAGCAGCACGACATCGGGTTCGGTGACAAGGCAACGGGCGAGTGCCACGCGCTGCCTTTGCCCGCCGGATAGTTCGGATGGGCGACGCTCCGCGTAGGACTCCAGCCGCACGGTGGCGAGCGCGTCTGCTACCTTGCGGCGATATCGCTCGCCGGAAATGCCGCGGACCTTCAGCGGGTAACCTGCGTTTTCGGCCACCGTCATATGCGGCCATAGCGCATAGGACTGAAACACCATTGCCATGTTACGACGCTCCGGTGGCACCATGCTGCCGGCATCCGCCAGCACGCGTTCGCCCAAAAGAATGGCGCCATCGGTCGGCTGTTCGAAACCGGCGATCATCCGCAGCACCGTCGTCTTACCGCAGCCGGATGGACCCAGCAGCGCCAGAAAGCCGCCTTCGCGAATGGTGACCGATACGTCGTCCACCGCGGGTTTTCCATCACCGAAACTCTTGGACAGGCGGTTGAGGATCAATTTCGCCATGGCACGACTCCCTTCGGCAATTTTCGCCCCAGCACTTCCAGAAGCAGCATGAGAACAACCACCATCGCCACCACGAGAACCGACAGCGCCGAAGCGAGATCGAAACTGCCGCTGTCATCGAGATTGTAGATAACCACGCCCAGCGTCTGTGTTCCCGCCGACCACAGAAGTGCCGACACCGTCAACTCGTTGCAGGCGATGAGAAACACCAGAATAACAGACGCCCCCGCAGCGGGCCCGACCAGTGGCAGAATGATATCGAACATTCGCCGCCAGAACCCGGCACCGGCCAACCGTGCAGCTTCCTCCAGCGCCGGGTCGAACTGCGTGAAAGCCGACACCATCGGTTTCAGGCTGACGGCGAAGAAGGAGGAGAAATAGGCGAGCAGAATAATCCATAACGTGCCGTAAAGCGTGACGCCCAGCAGCGGGATGGGTGCCGCAAACAGCAGCACAAAAGACACGGAGATGACCACCCCCGGAAGCGCATAGGGAATATCCACCAGCGCAGAAAGCAGGAACATGAAACGGCTCTTACCGCGCACCAGAAAATAGGCCGTCAACACTGTCACCGCAAGAAGACACAGAGATGTGGCTGTGGCAAGGAAGAGCGAATTGGCAAAGGCCGTGCGGGTGACCGCTTGCCGGAACAGGATTTCCTCATAGGCATGCAGGGTCGCTGTCTTGAGTGTCAGCGGCACCCCGTACGCAGGCGCAAGTGAACTCGAGATCAGCGCCATGAGCGGAGCCACCAGCATGAAAAAAATGCAGAGCCAAAGAGCTGTTTCTGCGAGGGTGCGCCAACGACCGAGCCGGAAAGTGGCCGCCTTTCCGGAAAGGCCGATGATGCGGTAATCGCGCCCCTTCATTGCCCGTTCCTGAATGGCAAGACCGATGACGGAGATGATGGCGATCATGCCCGAGAGCATGGCGATATCGCCGAAGGTACTGGTGCCGAAACTCGCGAAACGGCTGTAGATCAAAGTCGGCAAGGTGAATATGGATGCGGGAATACCGAGTATGGCCGGAATGCCGAAATTGCCGACGCCTGACACGAAAGAGATGGCAGCCCCAGCAATCAAGCCCGGCATGGCCAGCGGCAGAATGATGTCTTTCAGCACCTGCCAGGATGACGCGCCGGAAAGCTTGGCCGCCTCGATGCCATCCTGCGGCAAGGCCAGCAGCCCGGCGCGAAGCGACAGGTAGACCAGCGGCGCATGCTGCACGCCGAGCAGCAGCGCAATACCAGCGACCGAATAAAGCGGCTGTGGCGAACCCAGAGGCGGTGCCAAGCCGATTGCTTTCAGAAGCGTGCTGGATGGCCCCGTCATGCCGATCCATGACAACGCCGTAACCTGCGGCGGGATCATCATCGGCAGCATGAAGAGAAAACTCAACACCGACTTGGCTCTGATATCGCACAGCGTCAGCGCCAGCGCGAAACCGGTACCGATGACGAGCGAAATGACCATTCCGAAAAAGGATGTCGAAAGCGTGTTGAGCACCGCGTCCCACAATGCCGGATCGCTCAGCAGCGGCCACATGTCACCCTTCAGTGACGAGAGGATACCCGTATAGGCCAGCCGCCCCAACGGCAGGGCGCTCAGCATGAAAACCACCGAAACCACAAAGGGAAACAGCCAGCGCGGCTGACTGTTTCCACTGTTCAAAAGTACGGGCATGAATACGGATCAGCCCTTGGATTCGAAGATATCCGAGAACGTCTTGAGGTCCTTTTCCGAGTTCTTCAGCGCTTCGGGCGCATTGATCGGCAGGATTTTGATCTTGTCACGCGCGGGGAATCCTTCCGGCAGGGCAACGTCGTTACGAGCCGGGATATAACCAAGCTTGACGAAGCCTTCCTGACCCTTGGCAGACAGAACGTAATCCACGAACTTCTTGGCGGCATCGGCATGTTTCGTGTGTGCAAGAATGCCGACTGGCTCCGTTACGGCCGAAACGCCCTCTTCGGGGAACACGAACTCAACGGGTGCGCCCTTGGCTTTTTCGCGAATCGGCATGTAGTCAACGACGACGCCGTAGGCCTTCTCGCCTGAAGCAACCGACTTCAATACTGCACCGTTGCCGCCTGCGGCAATCGCACCATTGGCCTTCAGCGCCTTGTAATAATCCCAGCCGAGAGTGCCGACACCGGCCAGAGTCTGCGCATGGATGAGCGCAGCACCAGAGGTTAGCGGGCTAGGCATGGTAACGAGACCCTTTGCTTCCGGCTTTGCCAAATCCTTCCAGCTCGTCGGCTTCATCGCGGCCTGCGTGTTGTACATAATGCCGGTGGTGATGAGTTTGGTGGAATAATAATAGCCATCAGCATCATAAAGCGCCGCATCGTAATGGGCAGCTTCTGGCGATTTATAGGCCAGCAGTTGCTTGGCCTGCTTCATGCGCTCCAGCGTCACCGTATCGGCAATCAACAGAACGTCGGCGGAAGCATTGCCCGCCTCGATCTCCGCCATCAGCTTGGCCATGATCTTCGGCGTTCCGTCGCGCACCCACTCGATATCAATGCCGGGATTGGCGGCCTTGAAACCATCGACGGTTGCCTGCGCGTCCTCGTTTGGCTGGCTGGTGTAAAGCACCAGATCGGCAGCTTGGGCACCGCCCACCAGAATGCCGAGCGAAACGATGGCGGTGAAAGCCGAGAGAAGCGTTTTCATGAATGCGGTTCCTGTTGATAGGTGGCACCGCTAAAACACAAATCCATAACATGTATGTGACAGGCAGGATTTAGAAGCATGTCACAGCGTTACTGTACCCTCTATCAAGACCGTCACCGCGCCGCCGATCCAGATATCATCGCCAATCTTTTCGACACTGACGCGCCCTGCCCGGCCAAGAACCGTGCCCTGGCTTGCGACATAGGTGTGCGGTGCAAGCCCGTGGCCGATCAGCCATTGCGCAATGCCTGCATTCAGACTGCCGGTAACCGGATCTTCGTAACCATCGGTGAATGCCCGAACCTCGAAATCGGCCTCGATGTCGTTACCGCACGGCGCAACCAAGCCGACATGGAAACCTTCATAAAGCGAGCCGTAGTCTGGCTTGATGTCCAGCACGTCCTTGCGTGTCCGCAGCAGAAGCGATAGCCAGCCGGGACCGTTATCCGTCCAGTTCGCATTGACGATGGCGTCTGGTGAAAGCGCAAGTGCTGCGCCAACCTTGGCCAGCGTTTCGGCATCGACCGGGCCGGATTTGCGCAAGGGTGGTGCGGCAAATGCCAGCTTGCCATCCGACACCCTGACCCGAACCAGACCCGCTTCACATTCCTGCACCACCTCGGTCCTACCGGTGTTTTCCTGACGGGATAGCCAGACGTGACATGTGCCAAGGGTTGGATGGCCAGCAAACGGCAATTCTTTGTTCGGCGTAAATATCCGCACCCGGTAATCGGCATCCGGCGATACGGGTTTCAAAATGAACGTCGTCTCGCTTAAGTTGGTCCAATTGGCAAAAGCCGCCATCTGTTCATCCGACAGGCCATCGGCATCACAGACGACGGCAAGCGGATTTCCCTTGAGCGGTTCTGCCGAGAAGACATCGACTTGCTGAAATGCGTGCTGGCTGGTCATGAGAGAACCCTTTCTTGGGAACATGAAACATAAATTTTCGTCACCCTTAGGCTTGGCCCGAGGGTCTAATCACGTTTGATGTTGTGGTGCGTTAGACCCTAGGGACAAGCCCGAGGAAGACCTAATTATTGATCAAGAACGCTGGCATTTAAACCAGCGGCATCGTCGCATTCGACGTTGTTTCCGCACCAGCGATCAGGCGACCCAGGCGCTTGATGCCCTCATCGATCATCTGCTCATTGGCACAGGAGAAGCTGATGCGCAGCGTGTTGGCACCCGAGCCATCGGCAAAGAACGCCTTGCCGGGGACAAAGGCAACACGCTCGGTTGCCAGAGACTTGGCCAGCAGTTCTGCGCCATCCATGCCTTCCGGCAAGGTTACCCAGATGAACATACCGCCCTCGGGCCGGGCCCAACGGGCTGATTTGGGCATGTATTTTTCGAGCGCCACCAGCATCGCGTCACGGCGCGCGCTGTAGGCAGCCTTGATCTTGGCGACCTGTTTGTCGAAACCACGCGATGCGACGTGCTCGACGGCCATCTGGTTGATGGTCGAGGAATGCAGATCGGCCGCCTGCTTCATCAACACCAGCTTGCGGATGACAGGCATGGCGGCAACCACGAAACCAACGCGCAGGCCGGGCGCCAGCGTCTTGGAGAAGCTGCCGGAATAGATGGTGCGTGTCTGCTCGATACCGCCGCTGCGGGCAATATCCATCGCCAGGATCGGCGTAACCGGCTCACCATCGAACCGCAGATTCTGGTAGGCGCCATCTTCGATGACGGCGATGTCCATCTCGTCGGCCAGTTCTAGAACCCGGTTGCGGCCAGCAAGATCAACCGTCTCGCCGGTCGGGTTGGAGAAGTCTGCAGAGAGATAGGCGAACTTGACGGCACCACCGGTCTTGGCGGCATTGTCGCGGTAGGTCTGTGGCGTGCGGTTGCCGTTGGGGTTCAACTGATCATAGGTCGGCTCATAGGCATTGAAGGCCGAGAGAGCGCCGAGATAGGTCGGCCACGTTACCAGCGCCGTATCGTTTGGTGACAGGAACAGCTTGCCGAGATAATCCAGCGCCTGCTGTGAACCGGAGGTGATGAAGACGTTATCGACCGAGCAGTCGATGCCGATCTTTTCCATGTCCTTAACGATCCATTCGCGCAGCGGCTTGTAGCCTTCGCTGACGGAATATTGCAGAGCAGAATTGACCTGCGGACCTGAGAAAATATCCGCGTAAGCCTGCTTGAATTCCTGGTCGGGAAACAGTGCAGGATCAGGAATACCGCCAGCAAAGGAAATGATATCCGGCTGCTCCAGCAGTTTCAGCAATTCGCGGATTTCGGACGCCTTCATGCGCGATGAGCGCGTGGCAAAAATCTGTTCCCAATCGAGCATGGGTTCGTTTCCTCTTGTGTGTTCTTGTGCGCATAAATGTAGCGAAGACACGATAGGTCAGCAATGCTGACTTATCGTATTTTGGTACGCTTTTTTTAAAATTTACGCGCCTCCTCCATAGGTGCCTTCGCAATACATCCTCTGCGCAGAGTCTACAATCGGCATCACGATGGATTGACGGCGGCACAATTTCCGGCTCGATTGCAGACCGCTGATTTTATGCATGATGGAGGAGAAACAATGCTCAAGAATATCGATCCGGCTTTGAATGCCGATGTGCTTCACGCGCTGCGCGCCATGGGCCATGGCGACACGCTCGTCGTCACCGATACCAACTTTCCATCCGATAGCGTCGCGCAGTCGACCAATGTCGGACAGGTCCTTCGCATGGAAAACATCTCTGCCGCCCGCGCCATGAAAGCCATCCTCTCGGTTTTCCCCCTCGACACCCCCCTTCAGCCCTCCGTCGGCCGCATGGAAGTCATGGGCGCACCCGACCAGATCGAGCCGGTGCAGGCAGAAGTGCAAAAGGAAGTCGATGCTGCCGAAGGCAAGTCAGCACCGATGTACGGCATCGAACGCTTTGCGTTCTATGAGCAGGCAAAGGACGCTTACTGCGTGATCACGACCGGTGAAACGCGGTTTTATGGCTGCTTTATTTTGACGAAGGGTGTGATTGCGCCGAATCAATAGGTTCGGTAGCCTGCAACAAGGTTGATCTCGCGCCTCCCCCCTCCCTTCGGGTAAGCATCAGACATGCAGAGAGATAAAAATATCGAGCCATCTGTTCGGGCGACGCATGAGGAGGGTTTGCGTTTTAGCTTGTAATGGAGCTCTTTGATGAAACTTTCTGCGCCTATATTCCAGTTGAAACGCCGCGCTAAACTCATCTCTCGCGACAGTCGCATTCCACTCAATGAAGTTTTGGATCAGATTGCCCAAGAAGAAGGATTTCAGCGGTGGAGTATGCTATCCGCCTGCATGGCAGCTTACCCACAACCCAAAAGCCTACTAGCTAAGTTGCATAACGGCGACATGCTGCTGTTTGCGGGACGTCCAGGGCATGGGAAAACCAAATTAGGATTGCAACTTTTAATTGATTCAATCAATGACGATCGAAGGGCGGTCCTGTTCACGCTGGAATTTACGGAACAGCAGGCGATAAAACACGTCCAGTCTTTGGAAAAGAAAGCGCCCGGTATCAGCGACAGCCTTGAAATTATCACTTCTGATGAAATCAGTGCCGATTACATCATCAGTCATCTATCGGGATCAAAACCCGGAACGGTAGCTGTCATCGACTATTTGCAGGTCCTCGATCAACAAAGACATAAGCCTCCGCTTTCGGAGCAGGTTCGCGCTCTTGATGATTTTGCGAAGCAAGTCGGAGTCATATTCGGTTTCATCTCGCAGATTGACCGCTCGTTCGACGCAGATAACAAGGCGTTACCCGACATCCATGACCTTCGCCTTCCAAATCACGTCGAGCTGAGCCTTTTTACGAAAGCATGCTTTGTACATAACGGTAAAACCCAATTTCAAATGGTGGCATGATCTTTCGGATATGGCGCGATATAAGCGCAGTTTAGTCGCTTCGCGGCTTTGAAAGGTTATCTCAAACAAAAAGGCCGGAGCTTTCGCTCCGGCCTTTCGCAATTCAATCCCAGCAATGAAGCTTAGTTGACTGACTTATCAACCAGCTTGTTCTTGCCGATCCAAGGCATCATGCCGCGCAGCTTTGCGCCGACTTCTTCGATCTGATGAACGTCGTTCATGCGGCGGATACCCTTGAAGCGGGCGGCACCGGAGCGGTATTCCTGCATCCAGTCGGACGTGAACTTGCCGGTCTGGATGTCGTGCAGGACGCGCTTCATTTCAGCCTTCGTCTCGGACGTGATGATGCGCGGACCTGTGACGTATTCGCCCCATTCTGCAGTGTTGGAGATGGAGTAGTTCATGTTGGCGATACCGCCTTCATAGATCAGGTCCACGATCAGCTTAACTTCGTGCAGGCACTCGAAATAGGCCATTTCAGGCGCATAACCGCCTTCGACCAGCGTTTCGAAACCGGCACGGATCAGTTCAACGAGACCGCCGCACAGAACGACCTGTTCGCCGAAGAGGTCGGTTTCGCACTCTTCGCGGAAGTTGGTTTCGATGATTCCAGAGCGACCACCACCAACGCCACAGGCGTAGGAAAGAGCAACCTCAAGAGCATTGCCGGAAGCGTTCTGGTGAACGGCAACGAGGCAAGGCACGCCGCCGCCCTTCTGGTATTCGCCGCGAACCGTGTGGCCTGGACCCTTTGGTGCGATCATGATGACGTCGAGCGAAGCCTTCGGCTCAATGAGGCCGAAGTGAACGTTGAGACCGTGTGCGAAAGCAATCGCTGCGCCGTCACGAATGTTGTCGGCGATTTCTGCCTTGTAGATGTCGGCCTGAAGTTCGTCAGGCGTTGCCATCATCAAAAGATCACCCCACTTGGCAGCTTCGGCAACGGTCATGACCTTGAAGCCATCGGCTTCTGCCTTCTTGATGGTGCCGGAACCGGCCTTCAAGGCAATAACAACGTTAGTCGAGCCGCTGTCCTTCAGGTTCAGCGCATGGGCGCGACCCTGCGAGCCGTAACCGACGATGACGACATTCTTAGCCTTGATGAGATTGAGATCGGCATCACGATCGTAATAAACGCGCATTTGGATAGTCCTTCCTGTGCTAAATCAAGTTGTTGCGACCGAAAATTCAGGCGACCTTTGCGCCAATTTCCGAATGTACTTTCTCCGTGCCGTAGAGCGCCAGAAAGGCCGAAACGGCCTTGCGCGCCCGCGCCGAGAAATCCTTTGCCTGCTGCGCTTCACCAAGCAGCATGCGCACATGCAGGTCGGAAACGATCAGGCCATAAAAGCTGCGATAGGCGTCTTCGAGATCATCGAAGCGCAGATAACCGGAACGACGACCGGCCTCAATCAGGCCGCGTGCGCGCTTGTCGATCTGGCGGCGACCGCGCTCCAGAAGCAGGTTCCCCAGCTTCGAGCCATCCCGGCTGGCCTGGCCGATCGCAAGCCGGTTCAATGCCAGCGAGACATCGCCAGCGAGAACGTCGAGCAGATCATGGGCGAAAACTTCAAGGTGGTCGGTGAGCTGTGCCGCAGAAACACGGTCGCCTGCCTTTTCGAAGGTGCGAACCTTGCTCTGCTGAAAGGTGATCATCGCGGCCAGCAGACCGTCACGGTCGCCGAACCACTTATAGAGGCTTTCCTTGGAACAGTTGGCGGCACGAGCGAGTCCAGATGTGGTCAGCGCTTTTTCCCCGCCCTCGACCAGAAGACGCAAAGCCTGTTCCAGAACAGCGTTCTGACGCGGCGAAAATTCCTGCGCTGTGATCGGATCGGTCCCCACCTTGCCCACTCCACCTGAAACGTTATGTACCGTACGGTACGGTTCGAAGGTTGTTTAAGGGGAGCTTTGATTGGGGTCAAGCAATTTTTGAAGGAAAATTACGAATTGACGCGCCGCAACATCAGCAAAGGGTTGCTTCCGGCGCGTGGGAGAAGCTCACACTTCGAAGCGCTGGCGCGCATCCTTTACCGCGTCGTGGTTTTCCAGCGCCCAGTTGATCACTTCTGACAACGGGCGGTAAAGCGAGCGACCGAGCGGTGTCATGCTGTATTCAACGCTTGGCGGTTTGGTGGAAAAAACCTCGCGGTGAATATAGCCGTCGCGCTGAAGATCACGCAGCGTTTGAGTGAGCATACGCTGGGAAATATCCGGCACCATGCGGCGCAGTTCGCCGAATCGGTAGGGCCGTTCAGCTAACGCTTGCAGCAGCAAAGTGGACCACTTGCCGCCGATGTGGTTGAGCAGGTCACGCACCGGGCAGTTTGCAAAATCCAGATTGGCGAAATCGGGCGTCGGGGCCAAAGCTGCTGGCTTCAATCTGGATACAGTCGCTGTCATGGTGGTTCCCTTTTGGTAACGTAGAGCGGTAAAAATGCCTTCTTTACAGATCGCGGTCAATTCCTATTCTATCCCTACTCTCTTTTTGAGACTATTGAAAAAGGAACTATACGATGAACAAGCTTCTCGTAACCGGCGCCTCCGGCAACCTTGGGCAGGCTATCATCCACCACTTGCTGGAAACCTATAAAGTGCCCGCATCGAACATTGTGGCCGCCAGCCGCGATGCGTCGAAACTCTCAAGCCTTGGCTCCAAGGGTGTTGAATTGCGCAATGCCGATTTCGATGATGCTGCATCGCTGGACGCGGCCTTCACCGGCATCGACACGGTACTGATCATCTCCACGGATGCCCTGGCCGTCCCAGGCCAGCGCCTGACCCAGCACAAGGCAGCTGTCGCCGTAGCGGCAAAAGCCGGTGTAAAGCACATCGCCTATACGTCCATGCCGAACCCGGACAAGTCGCTCGTCACCTTCGCACCTGACCATCTGGGCACTGAAGAAGCGGTCAAGGCCAGCGGCCTGCCCTACACCATTATCCGCAATGCCTGGTATAACGATAACTACCTGCATGGCATGCCGCACAATCTGCAGGGCGGTCAGTGGTTTACGGCTATGGGCGAAGGCAAGGTTTCCAACGTGTCGCGTGATGACTGCGCCCGCGCAGCAGCCGCAGTGCTGGCCAAAGGTCAGCCGGAAAACAAGACCTACACCATCACCGGACCACAGTCGCTGAACGCCGACGAGATCGCCGCAATCATCTCCCAAGCCACCGGAAAACCTTTGGCTGTCGTGAAGGTATCTCCTGCCGATTTACAGAAGGGCATAGAGGGCGCTGGTCTTCCCGGCTTCGTGGCAGAAATGCTGGCATCCGCCGACGCAAACATCGCCGCCGGAAATTTCGATCTCGTGACAGCTGATTACGAAACGCTGACGGGCGAGAAGTCACAGACGACCGAGGCGTTCTTCAAGGTGCACAAGGCGGCACTTCTTTCGGCTTGAGGTAGCTACAAGGGCTTGGGAATACCATTCCCCTTTGAAGACACACGCCACTGCGCCACACAACGTCATCTTTGGGCTTGACCCGAGGATCCAACGAACCATGACGTTGACCGTGGATAGACCCTCGGGTCAAGCCCGAGGGTGACAGGGGTTGGGTGCAACGTCATGCCTCCCAGGGAGACAGCGTTATGCTCACGCCTCATCCTTCAACGTCTCTTTCTGCGTTATCAACCGCGCGCTGTGCTGGCCGCTGAGATAGATCCACAGCCAGCTCCACGCCACGGCAAGACGCGAGCGGGTTCCGATCAGGAAGTAGATGTGGGCCAGACCCCATATCCACCATGCCAGAACACCCGTCAGCTTGATCTTGCCGAAATCGGCAACTGCTGCACTCTTGCCTATGGTCGCGAGATTGCCCTGATGGCGGTAGTGGAATGCGGGCTGTTCAGTCTTTCCAGCAAGACGTGACTTGATGACCTCAGCCACATAGGCGCCCTGCTGTTTCGCAGCCGGTGCGACACCCGGCACCGGCTTGCCATTGTCCTGCATGACGGATGCAGTGTCTCCGATGACGAAGATGTCGGGATCGCTCGGAATGTTCAGTTGCGGACCAACGTCCGCACGCCCTGCCCTGTCCGATGGCGTATCCAGCCATTTCGCGGCAGGCGATGCCTGAACACCGGCTGCCCAGATGATGGTACGGGCGGGTGTGAAGTCGTCGCCGATCTTGACGCCCTCTTCCGTGCAGTCGGAAACGGGAGTTCCCAGCAGCACCTCGACGCCCAGCTTTTCAAGTGCCTTTTTGCTGTAGGCCGACAGTTCCTCGGTAAAGGCAGGCAGAACCCTTGGCCCTGCCTCCACAAGCATGACCCGCGTCTTGCGCGTATCGACATTGCGAAACTCTGGAGGTAACACTTTGTGTGCCAGATCTGCGATCATTCCGGCCATCTCGACGCCGGTCGCGCCAGCACCGATGACCACGAAGGTCAAATTCGCCTGTTTTTCCTCTTCCGTCGAGGCAAGCTCGGCGCGTTCAAAAGCCAGCAACAGACGGCGGCGAATGGTCGTTGCGTCCTCAAGAGTTTTCAGGCCCGGCGCATGTTTTTCCCAGGCGTCATTGCCGAAATAGGCATGGCGTGCGCCGGTGGCCAGCACCAGCGTATCGAAGGGTACCGTCTCGCCGGATGTCAGAATGACCTTGCGGTTTTGCCGGTCTATGCCGCCGACCTCCGAAAGCAGCGTCGTGACTTCCCGCCGATCCCGGTAAAGCCGCCGGATCGGCCAGGCGATTTCGGATGTCGCCAGTGCTGTCGTCGCTACTTGGTAAAGCAGCGGCTGGAACAGGTGGTGGTTGCGACGATCGATCAAGGTGATGCGGACATTCGCACCCTTCAACCCATGAACGACTTGCAGTCCGCCGAAGCCTCCCCCAACAACGACAACGTGATGCTCCTGCATAAAATCTGCCCTTCTAAAACAAAAATATCCGCGCAGTATGGTGCGCGGATACAATATAAATCCAAAAATTGACGATAGTTATGAAATCGCCTGACCACAGGCGTTGCAAAAACGCCGTACCGTTTCTGCCATTCCATATTCCAGCGCATCTGCGGTCAGCCCATGACCGATGGAAACCTCCGCCAGCTCGGGAATACGCTTGACCAGCGCTGGCAAGTTGGCAACGGTCAGATCGTGACCTGCATTGACCTGCAACCCGAAAGCCTTTGCATGATCAGCGGTTGTCCCAAGCTTTTCGATCCAGATTTTCGCCTGTTCGGGATTGTCGTAACAGCCGCCATAGGGCCCGGTGTAAAGCTCGATGCGCGCCGCGCGCGTTTCCGCTGCTAGCCGAACCGCCTCTTCATCCCCATCACCATCGGCAAACAATGACACCCGCATGCCTCCAGACGTCAACCGCGCCACCGTCTCTTTAAGGAAAGCGGCGTGCTTTCGAAAATCCCAGCCATGGTCGGATGTGGCCTGCGCAGGATCATCCGGTACCAGCGTCACCTGCTCCGGCTGTGTTTCCTCGCACAACAACAGAAAGTCTTCGGTCGGATAGCCCTCGATGTTGAACTCAGCTTGCGGGAACTCGTCATCGATGAGCGCGCGCAGCACGGGCAAGTCGGAAAAACGAATGTGGCGCTGATCCGGACGGGGATGAACCGTCAATCCACTGGCGCCAGCGCCGAGCGCAAGGCGACCGAAATGCGCGACATCCGGCCATGGAAGATCGCGACGATTGCGCAGCATCGCGACAGCATTGAGATTAACGGAGAGCTTGGCTGGCATGGTGATAATCGCTTGTTTTCAACATCAGAAGGCCTTGTTTCCCCTACTATGGCGCATGCCGCAAGCGTCCCCACCAAAATAATCATAAAATTTTGGAACCAAATTCCGGCGGTTGCATTTTACGCGCGTTGGGTATTGGGGATTAATTATGTCGAGTGATTATTTTTATTTAGAAACAAATCTGAAATTGCACCCCAATCTCGATGGGGGAATCGACGAACTCGTTCAAGAGGAACTCCCAGTGCGACGCTCCATTCCCGGCAGAGCGCGCAATGACGTCCGCTGGAGGGCAAAGCCGATGCGCGATGCAGAAGAATCGAAGACATCACTTTATCAGGATGTTGCGACCACAAAACGCAAGGGTTTTCTGCCGGACATCCCACAACCATCCTATATGCCACCAGAACCTGTTGGCATTGCCGACATGGCCAGCATGTTCGGCGTAACACACCGCACACTTCATTTTTACGAAGAAAAAGAGATCATTTCGTCCCGCCGCGCCGGCTTGATGCGAATCTATTCGCATCATGATGTGCGCCGCATGGCAGTCGTCAATTTCTGCCGCGAGATCGGCATCCCGGTCGCGACCATCCAGGACATCATGCAGAAACTGGCCGATGCACCTAGCCAGGCTGAGGCGGATGCAATTTTCCAGAATGTGCTGAACGCTCGCAAAAGCGAACTGGCTGGGGAGATATCGTCCGTACGCCGTCAAATTCAGCAGATCAGCGATGTTCTTGTGACCGACGATAGCGGCTCCGAAGCCGACACACTCACCGGCGGCGACGTCCAGCTGGACACGCTGGAGCGCAAATGCCTCGAGCTGATGGCAGAAGGCTATGCCCCTGTCCGGCTGGCGAGAACACTCGGCATTTCCGGCGATGAGCTTCAGAAGCTGGAGGCGCGGGTGATGCAAAAAGTCAGCGCAAACAATCGTTTTCAGGCCGTTGCCAAAGCATTTATGCTGGGCGTGATCAGCTCCGACCGGCAACCAGCCGAGCAAGAGTGAAACGGTTTCCAAAGGACACATAAGAGCGCTCGACGCAGATTGTAAAATCGCGTCGGGCGTTTTTCGTTCAGCGTACGATCGTCAGTGTTTCAGCCGCGCGGGTAATCGCGGTGTAGAGCCAGCGCTCTCGCGAATCACGAAATGCAAAGCTCTCGTCAAACAGCACGACGTTGTTCCATTGCGAACCCTGGGCCTTATGCACCGTCAGCGCATAGCCATAATCGAACTCGTCGTAACGCTTGCGTGTCGTCCACGGTATTTCGGTTTCCGTTTCCTCGAACGCGGCCTTCAACAGTTTGATCTTTGCTGCGCCGCGATCCATATCGTCGTCTTCAGGACGGATCATCAGATTGATGCCTGGTTTGACGGTTTCACGCGACGAACTCATCACTTGCCATAAAGAGCCGTTCAGCAGCCCTTTGGCGGGATCGTTGCGAAGACACACCAGCTTGTCACCGGACTGCGGATAATCGGCAACGAAACCCTTCAATTCGCGAAGACGCTGATTGTAACGGCGGCGCGTGCGATTGGTACCGACCAGCACCTGGTCTGCATCGAGAACCAGCCCCTGCGTCACTTCATTCTTGGAGATAACCTGAGCGGAACCGTAGTCGCCGCGCATGATTTCCTTACCCTCACGCACATCCATGGCAAGCTGGATGATAGGGTTGTCTTTTGCCTGACGGTGAATTTCCGACAGCAAAAAATCGGGTTCCTGATCCGTAAAGAAGCCACCGCCAGAAACGGGCGGAAGTTGCCCGGGATCACCCAGTACGAGGATCGGTGTGCTGAAGCTCATCAAATCACGACCGAGCTGCTCATCCACCATCGAACATTCGTCGATGATGATGAGCGCTGCCTTGGCAAGCGGGCTCTGACGGTTGATGGAAAACATCGGTGCAATGGATGTTTTGCCGGTTTCCTCGTTCTCAACGGCCTCTTCGCCACGCGGACGGTAAATCAACGAATGGATGGTGCGGGCATTCGTCGCCCCGCGTGAGCGCAAAACCTGCGCAGCCTTGCCTGTGAAGGCCGCAAACAGAACCTCACCGTCGACATTTTCAGCGAAATGCTTGGCCAGCGTCGTTTTGCCCGTGCCTGCATAACCAAACAGGCGGAAAACCGGCGTGCGGCCTTCTTTCAGCCAGCGCGAAACAGCCTTCAGGGCTTCATCCTGTTGTGGTGAAAATTGCATGCGTTCTCTTCGCAGGATTCGAGCGTGAAGTGCAACTGAAAAAGAACGAAAGAAGAATAAAGGTGCGGTTGCTAAAGTTAGAAAGCACCCGAGAAGTGCTGGATAACATCAACTCACAGGTCTTTTAGTCATGGATAATTATCATTTATCAATATTCGAATATTAACTAACAATAAATTGATCTCCAATATTCTCCCATTTTGTACGGGTAAGATATTAGGGATATTCGACCGTACCATGACACGACCAGAACGACACGACGGCTTTCCCAAAGAAAACCCCGAAAACAAAAATAAAGTTGTTCGGAGCAACGCCATGCTCACCCACAATGCAATAACTTACACTAAGGGGCCGGGAAAATATGTTCTCTTTCAAGAACCTTTCCACCAAATCGAAAGTCGTATCTGGTACATCAGCGCCAGTACTGCTTGCAATTGCGATAGGTGCAATTGCCCTTACTAGCATTTCTTCCATGATTTCAAGCAATGGCTGGGTCGACCATACCAACAAGGTGCTGCGGGCAACGGATTCCATCACCGCATCTGCGGTGGACATGGAAACCGGCATGCGCGGCTTTATCATTACTGGCAAACAGGATTTCCTTGCTCCCTATCGTCAAGGCGAAGAAGCTATCTATCAAAAGATCAAAGACGTAAAAGCGATGGTCAGCGACAATCCTACGCAGGTTGGTCGTCTGGATAAAATCGAAAAGGCTATGAGCGACTGGCAGAAAAACTTCTCCGAGCCGCAAATCAAGGCGCGTGGCGCCATAGCCGACACCGTTTCGATTGCCGAATTGAACCAGCAGCTGGATGCCTCGCAGGGCAAGACTTACTTTGATGGCCTGCGTGGTCTCATCAAAGACCTTCAGGCCGACGAAAATGCACTGCTGGTCAAACGTGCCGCAGCAAACGAAGCTGCCATCTCGTCTTCCATCACGATGATATGGGGCAGCCTTGCCGGTGCAATCGTTATCGCGCTCGTTGCGGGCTTGATGATCGGTTCGGGAATTTCACGGCCATTGCTGGCCATGACGTACGCCATGAAGCGTCTGGCTAGCGGCGAAACAAATCTGGACGTTCCTGGCGTTGGTCGCAAGGACGAAATCGGGCAGATGGCCGAAACCGTTCAGGTCTTCAAGGACAACGCCATCGCCAAAATCCAGATGGAACGCGAAGCAGACGCCAATCGCTCGATGAGCGAAAAAGACCGCCAGGAACGTGAAGCCCAAAAGGCACAGGACGCGTCCGAGATTCAGTTCGCAGTCGATGAATTGGCGAAAGGTCTTGGCCAGCTTTCAGACGGCAATGTCGCTCATCGCATCAATACACCTTTCGTGGCTCATCTTGACAGGCTCAGAAGCGACTTCAACAACTCCGTTGGCAAGCTCAATGAGGCGCTGGTTTCCGTGGGCAAGAATGCGCGCGGTATCGACGCCGGCGCCAACGAAATCCGTTCTGCCGCCGACGATCTCTCAAAGCGGACCGAACAGCAGGCTGCATCCGTCGAGGAAACGGCGGCAGCACTGGAGCAGATTTCGACAACCGTCCGCGATTCGGCCAAGCGCGCAGAAGAAGTCGGCAGTCTCGTTACCAAGACCCGTCTCAGCGCAGAAAACTCTGGCCTGGTCGTTCGTGATGCCGTTATTGCCATGCAACAGATCGAAAAGTCTTCAAGTGAGATTTCGAACATCATCGGCGTCATTGACGAAATTGCATTCCAGACCAACCTTCTGGCACTGAATGCGGGTGTTGAAGCGGCACGCGCTGGTGAGGCAGGCAAGGGCTTCGCGGTTGTTGCGCAGGAAGTGCGTGAACTGGCACAGCGTTCCGCAAAGGCCGCCAAGGAAATCAAGACACTGATCGTCACTTCCGGCGAACAGGTGAGATCGGGCGTTCAGCTTGTTGGCAACACGGGCAAGGCACTGGAAGAGATCGTTTCCGAAGTGCAGCACATCAATCAGCACGTAAACGCCATCGTGGAATCTGCGCGCGAACAGTCGGTCGGCATTCAGGAAATCAACTCCGCCGTCAACACCATGGACCAGGGCACCCAGCAGAATGCCGCCATGGTCGAACAGTCGACAGCGGCAAGCCATAGCCTCGCAAAGGAAGCTGCGGCCCTGAACCATCTGATTACGCAGTTCAACCTCGGCGACGGCTCTTCCTCGCGACCAGTCCAACTCGCATCGGCCTCATCGGCCCCCGCCCCCTCGCCAACACGCCAGTTGATGCGAAAGGTGGCAGGAGCTTTCGGCGGCGGTTCGGCAGCGGCAGCAACCAACGCATCCTGGGAAGAATTTTGATCTTTTCCAGAACTCCAACCAAGCCCAGGGTAAACCCTGGGCTTTTTTCATGCCCTGTTCGTGCCAACGGCCTGATTGAACATACCCATAAGTTTTGATGGATCGACCCGCCCGCTCACTGGTTTAAGATGCACCTCATCAAAACGGAGCGACCATATGTTCGACGATATTCCAACCGTCACCCTCCCCTCCGGTCTCAGCATTCCGTCACTTGGGATTGGGACGTGGAATATGGGTGAGCAGCCCAACGAAGAAACCGCCGAGATCGCCAGCATCCGCAAGGCAATCGAGCTTGGAATGACGGTGGTCGATACGGCGGAAATGTATGCGGATGGCAGGTCGGAAAACGTCGTCGGCAAAGCCATCGCTGATATACGCGAGCAAGTGTTTCTCGTCAGTAAAGTCTACCCATTCAATGCCAGCGCGCAAGGCACCATCGACGCCTGCGAGCGTAGCCTGAAGCGTATCGGAACAGACCGCCTCGACCTCTACCTGCTGCACTGGCGGGGCTCGCACCCACTGGAGGAAACCGTCAGTGCCTTCGAAAAGTTGAAAGCGGACGGCAAAATCACCAACTGGGGCGTCTCCAATTTCGATACCGACGATATGGAAGAACTGTTCTCCTTTACAGACGGCAAGAACTGCGCGGTCAATCAGGTGCTTTACAATCTGTCCAGACGCGGCCCTGAATATGATCTTCTGCCCTGGTGCCAAAGCCACGGCGTTCCCCTGATGGCCTACTCTCCAATTGAGCAAGGGCGGCTCGTCAAAAACCATGAACTCATCCGTATCGCAAAAGCCTATCAAGCGACGCCCGCGCAGGTCGCCCTGGCCTTTCTGCTGGATCGTGACGGTGTGATAGCGATACCGAAAAGCGCAAGCCCGGAACGCGTCACCGAAAATCGAGGTGCAACCGATCTGGATATTAGCGATGAGGACTGGGCGGCACTGGATGCAGCATTTCCGCCGCCGGCACAGAAGGTGCCGTTGGAGATGCTGTAAGGATTTTATGGGCTTGGCGTGTTTTATGGATTCAAGATAACAACCACCTGAATCAGCTTGGAGCAGACTTACCGAGTTTGGTAAAACGGCTTCAAGACGCAATAGACCGGAAACGAGATCACCATCAAAACCACGCTGGCCTCATGGGAGGATGCCGCGTCCGCCCATTTATCCACAAGCGAATGGCTACCCAAAAGACCAATCCCAATAAGCGCGGCACCGCCGCAAACCAGTGTACCTATGATGGCAAGAGCCCACCATTGCAGGAAAATCGAACCGTTATATGCGAGATAGAGCGTGAACGCAGATCCAGCCAGCATCAAAAGGCCGATGGTCACGAGGTAGCTACGGCAATACAGCGCCCACGTCTGTTGTGATTTTCGTCTCAAAGCATTTCTCTGGATATACCAAGACGCCCGCAGCAAGAACTGCGGGCATTTCTATTCGGACAAACTTGTAAAATCACATTCCCTGCGGACCACGGTTCATGGCCGCAATACCAGTCCGGCAAATCTCGATAAGGCCCAATGGCTTGATGATCGAGATGAACTGGTCGATCTTCGAAGACTTGCCGGTGATTTCGAAAATGAAATGCTCCACTGTCGCATCGACCACTTTTGCCTGAAACGCATCGGCAAGCCGCAACGCTTCGGCGCGGTCTTCGCCAGAACCGGCGACCTTGATCAGCGCGACTTCACGCTCGATCGGGCGCTCCTGTCCCATGTCACGGGCGCGGACTGTCAGATCGACAACCGTGTGAACCGGAACGATACGCTCCAGCTGCGCCTTGATCTGCTCCAGCACGCCCGGCGTGCCGCGCGTGACGATGGTAATGCGCGACAGATGCGCTTCGTGTTCTGTTTCCGAAACGGTCAGGCTTTCGATGTTGTAACCGCGACCGGAAAACAGGCCGATGACGCGGGCGAGAACGCCCGGCTCATTGGCGACAAGAACAGAGAGCGTATGATTTTCAACGGTTTCCGTTTCCTTCTGAATGAAGTAGGCCGAACCGGTAGGCTGTAGGTGTGCGTTCATATCCGTGTTCCCTCTCCCGATCAGACTAGCTGACGGCCCTTTGCATCGATGGCGTTGGCAACGGCTTCGTCGGTTGCTTCATCCGGCAACAGCATCTCGTTATGGGCCTTACCCGATGGGATCATCGGGAAGCAGTTGGCGAGATTGGCCACGCGGCAGTCGAAGATAACAGGCTTGTCCACTGCAATCATCTCGGCAATCTTGTCGTCCAGTTCGCGAGGGTCATCGCAATACATGCCAACGCCTCCATAGGCTTCCGCCAGCTTGACAAAATCGGGCATGGCTTCCGTGTAGGAGTTGGACAGGCGGTTGCCATGCAGCAACTGCTGCCACTGGCGCACCATGCCCATATACTGATTGTTCAGGATGAAAATCTTGACAGGCAGGCTGTACTGGATGGCGCAGGACATTTCCTGAATGCACATCTGAATAGACGCATCACCGGCGATATCGATAACCAGAGCTTCCGGGTGCGCAACCTGAACGCCGATGGCGGCAGGCAGGCCATAACCCATGGTGCCGAGACCGCCGGATGTCATCCAGTGGTTCGGTTCTTCGAAGCCGAAGAACTGTGCAGCCCACATCTGGTGCTGACCGACTTCCGTGGTGATGTATGTATCGCGGCCCTTCGATGCTTCATACAGACGCTGGATGGCGTATTGAGGCATGATGACATCTTTGGAATTCTTGTAGGCGAAAGACTTACGCGCACGCCAGCGGGTGATCTCCGCATTCCACTCTTCCGTCTGCGCCTTCGGGGGCTTAGCTGGCAAGGCCCGCCACAAACGAACCATATCTTCCAGAACACGCCCAACATCCCCAACGATTGGAATGTCGACGCGTACGTTCTTGTTGATCGAGGATGGATCGATATCGATGTGGATTTTCTTGGAGTTCGGCGCGAAGGCATTCAAACGCCCGGTGATACGGTCGTCGAAACGTGCGCCGACACAGACCATGACGTCACAATCATGCATCGCCATGTTGGCTTCGTAGGAACCATGCATTCCCAGCATTCCCAGCCATCTTTCACCCGACGCTGGGTAGCAACCGAGACCCATCAGGGTAGACGTGATCGGGAAGCCAGTCAGTTCAACCAGTTCACGCAGCAGCCGCGTGGCTTCCGGGCCGGAATTGATCACACCACCGCCGGTGTAAAGGATCGGGCGTCGAGCCTTCGACATCAGCTCGATGGCGGCATGAATGGCGTTCAGATCGCCCTGAACCTTCGGCTTGTAGCTCTTCTGCTGAATATCGGCTGAAGGTGGCGTGTAGGTACCTGTTGCGAACTGAATGTCCTTGGGAACATCAACAACAACAGGCCCCGGACGGCCGGTCTGGGCAATGCGGAAGGCTTCGTGGATGATGCCAGCGAGTTCATTGACGTCCTTGACCAGCCAGTTGTGCTTGGTGCAGGGACGCGTGATGCCAACCGTATCGCACTCCTGAAACGCATCGGAACCGATCAACGATGTGGGAACCTGGCCGGAAATGCACACCAGCGGGATCGAGTCCATCAAGGCGTCCTGCAAAGGCGTAACGGCATTGGTGGCACCGGGGCCGGATGTGACCAGCATAACGCCGACCTTGCCGGTGGAACGGGCGTAACCTTCAGCGGCGTGGCCTGCACCCTGTTCATGACGAACGAGAATGTGCTGGATATCGTCCTGCTGGAAAATCTCGTCATAGATCGGAAGAACCGCACCACCGGGATAGCCGAAAATATGCTCGACGCCGTTATCCTTCAGGGCTCGCAGAACGATTTCCGCGCCCGTCATGGTGTTGCTGTTGTCCGTAGTGTCCTTATCCGTCATTGCCTGTTCCATCCCGATTTGGCTTTGGATATCGTCGGGCCATATGACCCGTGTGAAGACATAAAAAAAGGCCCCTTGAGGAGCCTCGTTCAGCGCATGGGTGCTTTCGCCGGATGGTTACACCATCCTGCCCATGCGCCGTCCCACCACGATAAGTACATTAAGATTTTTCATGGGCCGGAGTGTTAGACACAAAACCGATATCCGTCAACGCATTCTACGCAAAAAAATCCGCATTCATTCCATTTATTGCTTATCGAGCGCTTTGGACGAAATTAAAATACGCTCCAATGACACCAGTTGTTAAACGCAATCGTCTAGGATTTCTCGGAAATAACCGGGAAAAAGCCGGCATGACCTATGACAGGGGCGAGACGTGTTCAACGACGACCTTCGCAGATCTGCAAAAGCAGGCGAACAAGAACGCCGTGACGAGTTGACGGCAGCAAACCGCCTGCTTGGCCACGTCATTTCCTGCACCGGTTCCCGCGCCACGATTTCCGCCACGACCGAGCCCGGGAAGACAGACCTTGCGGAACTGTGGTCGGTTGGTCGCCTGATCTCCATCGACCTTGGCGAAACCCGTGTCGCAGCCTTGAGCTACGCCATGAAAACCGGCCAGATCGAGTGGTCTGACACGCGCAGCAACACGCTATTGATCGATGTCGAACTGCTGGGCGAGATATACCGCACACCTGACGGTGGCGAGCGTTTTTCGACCGGCATTTCCCGCTACCCCTATCTCGGCGCAGTCGCTCACCGTATTCGCTCGGCAGACCTGATGCGCATTTACGATAATGCAGGCGAAGGCACCTCCGTCGTCGGCCACCTGACGCAGGATGACAGTATCGACGCGACGATCAGCATTCCGCAAATGCTATCCAAACATTTCGCCGTGCTGGGCTCCACGGGCGTCGGCAAGTCCACAGCCGTTGCACTGCTGTTGAACAAAGCTATTGAAAAAGACCCCAAGCTGCGGGTGCTGATTCTGGACCCACACAATGAGTATGCAGCCGCATTTCCGATGACATCGGTTGTCATCGACACCGAAACGCTGGACCTGCCCTTCTGGCTGATGAAGCTCGAAGAATTCACCGAAGTGCTTTATCGCGGTCGCAAAGCGGTAGTCGAAGAACTTGATGTACTGCGCGACCTGATACCGGAAGCAAAACGCGCTTTTCGCGGAGCGGACAATTCCGTGATGCGCAGAGCATCGGAAAAATCCTCGCTGACATCGGATACGCCCATCCCGTATCGTATTGCTGACCTTCTGGCCTTGATCGATGACCGCATCGGTCGTCTCGAGGGACGTGATGAAAAGCCAGCGTTGCGCAACCTGAAGATACGCATCATGGCCGCCATCAATGATCCGCGCTATCACTTCATGTTCTCCAACAGCACGATCAGCGATACGATCATGGAAACGGTGGCGCATATCTTCCGCGTTCCCGGTGATGGCAAACCGATTTCCGTCTTCCAGCTTGCAGGAATTCCGTCGGAAGTGGTGAATTCGGTGGCCTCCGTTCTCTGCCGCATGGCATTCGAGCTGGCGCTGTGGAGCCAAGGTGCAATCCATACGCTGGTTGTCTGCGAAGAAGCGCACCGTTACGTCCCCGCTGATCCCGAACTCGGCTTTTTCCCCACGCGCCAAGCCATCGCCCGCATCGCCAAGGAAGGCCGAAAATACGGCGTATCGCTCGGCATCATCACCCAGCGTCCGGGAGAACTGGACCAGACCATCCTGTCGCAATGTTCCACCGTGTTCGCCATGCGGCTATCCAACGAAAACGATCAGGAAATCATCCGGTCGGCCATACCGAACTCGTCCGTCTCCACCACCAGCTTTCTCTCGTCCATTGGCAATGGTGAGGCTATTGCCTTCGGTGAAGCGATCAGCGTTCCCATGCGTATCCGCTTCAACCGGGTGCCGTCGCATATTCTTCCCAAGGCAAACGGCATCGCTCCGTCTGTGGTGGAAGACACACCAGACACCGTGGATCTTCGCTCCATCGTCAAGCGCATGCGCGCTGTCACTGGCCCCGATATCTCGGGCTTCCGCCAGAGCTACGAGGCAAAAATCGCCCAGGACGCCGATGAGGAAGAGTTCGCCAGTTGGAAGCAGGAGTTTAGCAGCAGCAACGGCAGCGAACCCTACCGCCCGGAAATGCTGCCTCGAAGCTCCGTATTTTCCGCAAAGGCGCAGATGCCAAGTCTGGCAGTTGGCACTGCACCAGTACGAGAGGCTGTTCAGGGTGTCCCCGCGCGGTCAACGACTGGCGAGGAGCCGAGGTCTTCGCTCAAAGAGAGTTTACTGAAAAAGCCACTGGGGAGTTTGTACCGGAAGGATTGAGGCAGCCGCCGCCCCTGTATCTCTGTGTTCTTACGGCGCCACTCTCTCCCAATCCGCCCCCATCTGGTTGCGAAACCATGTCATCTGCCGCTTGGCATATTGGCGCGTTGCCGCCGCGGCCTTTTCTATGACCTCGGCCTCGCTCATGCGCCCCGCCAACATCTCGGCAATCTGCGAAACACCGATGGCTTTCATGACAGTGGCATCATGGGAAAGGCCTTGGGATAAAAGCGCGCGTACCTCTTCCACAGCACCGCTTTGCATCATCCCGGCAAAACGCCTGTTGATGCGGCCATGCAAGATGGTCCTATCTGGCAGCACCACCATTTTCCGTGCCCGCGCTGGATCGATGATGACCGGCCCGCTTGCACTTTGAAACATGCGAATGGATTTTCCGGTGGATTCCAACACTTCCAGAGCGCGTACGATTCTCTGGCCATCGCTGGGTTTCAAGCTGGAAGCCGTCTGCGCATCACGTGTCGACAGTTCATCGTAAAGCCCTGTCGGCCCCTCTTCGAGTAACCGTGTTCGGTAGCTCTCGCGGATTGCGGGTGGGATCGTCGGAATATCCGAAAGGCCGCCGGTCAGCGCCTTGAAATACAGACCTGTGCCGCCAACGATGATCGGGAAACGACCCTCGCCACGCAGTTTTTGGAGAAGCGCCGTTATCTCGCGGAGCCACTCCCCCGTAGAGTAGGGCCTTGCTGCCGCGACATGTCCATAAAGATGGTGAGGCACGTCACCCATTTCGTCTGCGGAGGGTCGCGCCGTCAGCACCTGCAAAGTGTCATACACCTGCATGCTATCGGCGTTGATGACGACACCATTTTTCTCCTGCGCCAGGCCAAGCGCAAGCGCAGACTTGCCGCTTGCCGTCGGGCCGGTTATCAGGAACGCATCAAATTCGTCAGCAAGGTTTTTCATCATGGCTCTGGTTGCCACGCTTATCGCCAATCCGTCAAATCCTGTTCTGAATTCCACAATTGCCGAAAGTGCCGCAAAGGCGCTGGACGCTTCCGGCCTCTACTGGCTGGCGGATGGAGTTGCCTGTGATCTGGTGCTGCGCGATGGCACTGATCTGGCGGCTGCAGAACGCGTGCTGCGGATGGCAATCGTTGACAGACCCATCGACATCGCCATTCAGGATCAGGACAAGCGCCGCAAGAAAATCCTGATCGCCGACATGGATTCGACCATGATCGGCCAGGAATGCATCGATGAACTGGCCGCCGAAGTGGGGCTGAAAGATCAGGTTTCCACCATCACCGCCCGCGCCATGAACGGCGAGATCGCTTTCGAACCAGCACTGCGGGAGCGCGTCGCGCTGCTGAAAGGCCTGCCGATTTCGGTCGTGGACGACGTCATTGAAAAGCGCATCACGCTCACCCCTGGTGGCATGGAACTGATTGCCACGATGAAGGCAAAGGGCCACTACACGGCGCTGGTATCAGGTGGGTTCACAGTCTTTACCAGCCGCATCGCGGCAACCCTCGGCTTTGATGAAAACCGCGCAAATATATTAGGTGAAAAAGACGGGCTTCTGGACGGAACCGTGGCCGAACCTATTCTCGGCAAGCAGGCAAAAGTCGATGCCCTCAACGACATTGCCGCTAAGCTGGGCATATCACCTGACGACGCCATAGCCGTGGGTGATGGCGCCAACGACCTTGGCATGCTGCACCTGGCTGGGTCAGGCGTTGCAATCCACGCCAAGCCTGCCGTCGCAGCAGAAGCAAAAATCCGCATTGAACACGGTGACTTGACGGCGCTTCTTTATCTTCAGGGTTATCGCAAGGCCGATTTCGTTACCCCATGATATTACGCGGAACACCAAGGCTGATCCTGCGGGAGTGGCGAAAAACAGACCGAGATCTTTTCCGGGAAATCAACGCCGATCCGAAAGTGATGGAGTTTTTTCCCACGATACGCAGCCATGCCGAATCCGATGCTGCACTGGAGCATATCAACGACATGATCCGCATCACCGGCTTCGGCTTCTATGCTCTGGAACTGCGTGAAGCCTCTGAACCTATAGGTTTCTGCGGTGTTGCACCGGTCACTATGGAAGGCATATTCCCGCCTGGAACGATGGAAATCGGCTGGCGGTTGGCCACGCGTTTCTGGGGCCATGGCTACGTGACGGAAGCTGCAAAATCGATGTTATCAATGGCATTCGATGAGAAGAAAACCCCGGAAATTGTCTCCTTCGCGGTCCGTGACAACCTGCGGTCAGTCGCAGTCATGAAACGGATCGGCCTCATCCGCGATCCATCCCGCGATTTCGACCATCCGCGTGTGCCGGAAACCCAGCCGCACCTCAAGTCACATGTGACATACGCTCTGACGCTGGAGAGATGGCTGGGAAAGTGATCGCTCAATGCAGACCAAACACCTGCAACAACGCCTCGCGCTGGCGCACGAAGGCGGGAGAACTGCGGTCACGCGGGCGGGGCAGATCGATATCGATGATTCGCGGCTGTGCGCCCTTTTCACGCGGCAGAATAAGAATACGATCGGCGAGATAGATTGCCTCTTCCAGATCATGGGTCACGAGAACGGTGGTTACGTCTTCCTCGCGCCAGATGCGCGCCAGTTCCTGCTGCATGCTGATCTTCGTCATGGCGTCGAGCGCGCCCAGCGGCTCGTCCAGAAGCAGTATTTCCGGCTGGACGGCAAGAGCGCGAGCAATTCCGACCCGTTGCGCCATGCCGCCGGAAAGCTGTCGCGGATAGGCCGTTTCAAACTGCTGGAGGCCGACGAGATTGATATAACGTTGCGCTCTGGCTCTTGCCTCGCTCTTCGCAATACCCTGAGTTTCCAAACCGAAGGCCACGTTTTCAAGAACCGTCAGCCATGGTAACAGCCGAGGCTCCTGAAAGATGACCGCACGCTCCGATCCGACGCCATGGACGGCATGTCCGTCGATCAGCACATCACCGCTATCTGCCTGCTCCAACCCGGCGAGAACACGCAGAAGCGTCGTCTTGCCGGATCCGCTGGCACCGACAATCGCAAGGCTTTCGCCGGGCACGATCTTGAGATTGATGTCTTTCAGAACCTGAAGCGGCTTGCCGTTCAGGTGGTAGGACTTGGAGAGATGGCGTATCGCCACCTCTCCGCGAACGGCTTGTGCGGTGTTCATCTCGCGCCCTCAGTTGCTGGCTGTTTCAGGCGCATAAAGAATGCTCTTGGCGGTAATCTGCCCTTCCTTGACCTTGCCCTCACGCGTTAGGATGTCGATCCAGAACTGGAGATCGCGGTCAACGGCCTTGCCGCCGGGACGAACGCCGTAACCCAGGAAATACTGCGCGATATCAGGATTTTCACCACGCTCTTCGAGCGCCTTGGCGAAAATCTTCTTCGTTTCCTCCGGGTGCTCGCGCGCATAGTCGAGAGCGCGCTGCGACTGCTCTACGAAGGTTTTTGCCGCATCTGGATGAGCCTTGATGAAATCGCGGCGCAGCACGATGAAACCGCCTGCTATATCACCCAGCACATCCGTATCATCGAAAATCGGACGAATGCCACCAGCAGCCTTGGCCTTTCCCTCGAATGTCGTCTGCCAGTAGCCGAAGGCGGCGATATCAACCTGCTTGGAACGCAGGACCTGCTCCAGCTGCGGGCCAGGCACGACAACCGGTTTTGCCGAATCCGTCGGCAGGTTGACGGAGTGCAACGCCTCGCGAATGGTATAATCCAGATGTGCGCCGAGCGTATTGACCGCAATCGATTTGCCGGCGATGTCCTTGATATCCCTGATAGGACTGTCGTCCAGAACATAGAAGACCGATTGAACCTGGTCGTTGATACCGTTTGACGGATAGGCCGCGACAAAATCATTGCCGCCAATGATCGAGTTCAGCACCGCAGCGGTCGCCGCACTACCAATCTCGACGTCGCCAGATGCCAGCGCGAACAGGGAAGCTGGACCGCCAGTGGCGTACCCGACATTTTCCACGCTGACGCCGGTGCCTTTGAAATAACCAAGCTCTTGGGCAAGTTCATGGGCAGAAAGTCCACCCTGGCTTGCAAGATACCGGAACTTTACCTCTTCGGCAGCAGACGCCGCCGTCGTGAGGCCAAACATAAGTGCTGCCGAGAGCAGAAGCTTGCGGGAATGGAAGGACATGATGTTTCCTTGGAAAAGAGTATAAGTTTTAAAAGATGAGATCAACGCGAGGGCTGCGACCAGCGACAAAGCTTGCGTTGCAGAACAACAAGCACGGCGTTAGCCGCCAGCCCCAGAAGTGCCAGAAGAAGAATGGCGGCAAACATTAGCGGGATCTGGAAATTGTACTGGGCGTTCATCACCTGAAAGCCGATACCCTTGTTGGCACCAATCATTTCGGCAGCGATCAGAAGCAGAAGTGCTGTGGTGGCAGACAGTCGTAAGCCGACAAAAATGGCTGGTACGGAAGCAGGCAGAACAACGCGGTGGAAAATGGTGAGCGGACCGGCCCCATAGGTTCTGGCCATTTCGATCAACTTGCCATCCACCTCCTTGACGCCACCGATGGTGGACAGAAGGATGGGAAACAGGGTCGCCCAGAAAATCACGAAGACTTTCGATGCTTCACCGAGGCCAAGCAGCAGAATGAAAACCGGATAAAGAGCAAGCGCCGATGTCTGGCGAAAGAACTGCAACAATGGATCAAGCGCACGCTCCACAGCGGCCACCTGCCCCATGAACAGGCCGAGTGGAATACCGATGATGACCGCAGAGGCGAAGGCAATGCCCGCACGTTGCAGACTGATGCCGATGTCATCGATCAACGCACCGCTGGAAATGCCTTTCCACAGTGCGCCGACGATAGCGTCGAGCGGAGGGAAGACGGCCGGGTTGATCCAGCCGAACACACTGGATATCTGCCATGCGGCCAGAAAGCTCAAAACGAGGCCGTAGCGGGAGAGAAACGGTCCGATCAAACCGCGTATGATCTGGCCAATCGCCGGTGCGCGACTTTCCGTCTGCCGGTAGTGAAGCGATCGCGGGAGAAGGACTTTTGCGTCTTCAAATGACATTCCGTCACCTCACTCGGCTGCCTGAACGACCGAGCGTGCGGCAGTCCAGCGGTTGATCGGAAATGGCAGGCCCAGATTTTCGCGCAGCGTCGTGCCTTCATATTCGGTCCTGAACAGGCCACGGCGCTGCAGTTCAGGGATGACGAGATCAACGAAATCATCGAGCGCTGTCGGTAGCCATGGCGGCAGAATGTTGAAACCATCGGCGGCCTCGTTCTCGAACCATTCCTGCAACGTATCCACGATGGTCTCAGGCGTGCCGACGATGGTGAAGTGACCACGTGCGGAAGCAACCCATTGGTAAAGCTGGCGGATGGTGAAATTATTTTCGTCGGCGATCTGACGGATGAGAGCCTGGCGGCTCTTCATACCCTCGGTCGGAGGTGCCTCCGGCAACGGGCCATCAAGATCATAACCTCTCAGATCAAGCGTGCCACCGGTCAACCCATTCAGCAGGCCAACGCCGTCTTCCTCCAGAATAAGCGAGGTGAGGCGCTCATATTTTTCCTGCGCTTCCTCAAGCGTGCGGCCAACGAAAGGCGAGACACCAGGCATGACGAGAACGTGGTTGGGATCACGACCGAACCCGCGCGCTCGTGCCTTGATATCGCGGTAAAACTCCTGCGCGGTCTCAATATGCTGATGCGCGGTGAAGATGACCTCTGCAGTCTGCGCGGCGAGCCCTCGCCCGTCATCGGACTGACCGGCCTGCACGATGACCGGGTGCCCCTGCGGTGAACGGGACACATTGAGCGGCCCGCGAACCTGGAAATGCTCACCACGATAATTCGCCTCGTGGAGCTTCGAAGGATCGTAGAATTTGCCGCTGTCGACATCGCGCGTAAACGCATCGTCTTCAAAACTGTCCCAGAGCGCCTTGACCACATCCACATGCTCCGCCGCACGACGATAACGTTCGGCATGCGGAAGCTGGGTCTGGCGATTGAAATTTTGCGCCGTCGGATCACCCGTGGTGGTCACGACATTCCAGCCAGCCCGCCCGCCGGAAATCAGGTCTAGAGATGCGAACTTGCGGGCGGTTGTATAAGGCTCTTCATATGTCGTGGACGACGTGGCGATGAAACCCAGATTTTTGGTGAAGGGTGCCAGCGCTGAAAACAACGTCGTCGGCTCGAATCCGGCCACACGAGCATTACCCCCTTCTCTAGCGCCGCCGAAACCAATGGCAAGATTGTCTGCGAGAAAATAGGCGTCGAAAAGGCCACGTTCAGCCGTCAATGCAAGCTGCTTGTGAAACTCGAGGCTCAGAGCGCCATCGGTAGGCTGGTCCGGATGCCGCCATGCTGCAACGTGCTGCCCACCGCCCGGTAGAAATGCGCCAAGCTTTATCTTACGTGCCATATCTCTTCCCCATCAATGACCAAGATACTGAAAGTAAAACACTTTTCAGTCTGATAACTGCGAGCCGTTCACGCTGAACGTCGCTGCGAATATGGAGAAGCCTATATTGTCTATTATTTTTATATAGAAAATAGATTGCTCAGTTTCGGGAAGAGCGGAATAATATTTTCGTATTTTGCGAAGAACGGAAAATAATCGCGAATAGGTGCAACGCGCGCGCGCGGCAGAGGCGCACAGCAAGCTGCGCTCAACTGGAATTAGGATGTCGGCGAGTTCTCTGAAACGCGTTTGACCCTGCCTACGTCATGCGCGGGCCTGCGCCGAGTATCTGCAAATTTCTGTTTTTTCGGGGTGGATGCATTCTCGGGTCGTGCCCGAGGATGATATCGAGTTTTGGATGAGTCTGGACAAGCATAGCGAAGATGCCAGCCGACGGCGCTCACTAAGCGTCACCCTCACCCTTATCCAGCTTTCCTTGGTCCAGCTCGCGGCTGGCTTTCTCGTTCAATGCGGAGGTGAGGTTTTTCTCGGCTTTGGTCCGGCCGAAAGTCAGGCGGTTCTGCTCCGCCTGCTTATCCTTTTCGGTACGCGCCTTCTGCTTGCGAAACTGGCGCAGATTTACGACATCGCCCGTCACGACCATCTCCTGTCTGCACCGTTGCGTCAGGCAATCACTTGTTTTTGCGGAAAGCGTCCAGAGAGACGACAGAACCGGCCTTTTTCTCTTCGTCAGGCTTGTCTTCCGTGGAAGCAGTCTTGTTTTCTGTTGGAACGGGATAAGCAGTGATTTCCGCTTCCACGACCTCTTCTTCTTCCGCAAGGGGAACATCGAACTCAAGTTCGAAATTCACAGAAGGATCGTAGAAACCTCTGATAGCGTTGAATGGAACGACCAGCTTTTCAGGCGTATCAGAGAATGACAGACCGATTTCGAATTGCGTTTCCGTGACCTTCATATCCCAGAACTGGTGCTGGATAACGATGGTCATCTGTTCGGCATACTTTGACTTCAGGTGCTGCGAGATGCGAACACCCGGCGCGCCGGTCAGAAATGTGATGAAGAAGTGGTGGTCGCCGGGCAGCCGTGCGGTGGCCGCGACTTCGCTCAATACCTTGCGAATAACGCCGCGAAGGGCATCCTGTGCGAGAATGTCGTAACGGATATGATCCTGCCCCATACGGTCCTGTCTTTCCTTATGCATACGTCTTTTAACTTATTATACGCAATGTCTTACATCGCAGCAACGGAAAAGCCCCGTTCGCCGCGAGTCATTTCATCTTATAGCCAATTCAGGCGAAATGGAGAAGGTGGAGGTTTCTGTTGCCAGGTACCTCCGAACCCCGCCTTACGGGGCTAACCGTAAGGGCTTAAGTCGGAATTCCCACACCGCCATTAGGCAGCGAGAGCGTATTCCTTAGCGTTGTTGTCATTTGCAACTACACTTGTGACCCGATAACGGCGGTATCATGCCGAGCA
The DNA here is from genome assembly GCF_001562555.1 of Agrobacterium bohemicum. NCBI lineage: Bacteria > Pseudomonadati > Pseudomonadota > Alphaproteobacteria > Hyphomicrobiales > Rhizobiaceae > Agrobacterium > Agrobacterium bohemicum. The sequence goes on along the minus strand of NZ_KQ961024.1, from coordinate 473,268 downwards.
AAAGTTCGATCTTTACACCCTTGTCGATCCTATTTCGCCCCCATCAAAAGCCGGCCTTTTCAAAGGTCCGCCGGTTTTTGGTGGAGGCGCCGGGTACCGCCCCCGGGTCCAATAGGCTTATTCCATCGACCGTTTATCGCCATATCCGGATTTGCATCCGGCAAGGGTCATATAGGCGTTTAATCCGCCAGAGAAAAGGGGCTGCGTGACAATTCCATGAAAGGTTGTGCGCAATTCTTGACGAGGAAACGGAGTTGTCCCATTCTGCTTATCAAGCGGCACCTTAAGCAGGGGCCGTATAACGCGGAGGAAAAGACATGACGGACTATCTCGCAGACGTGAAGATATACGATGCCGATGCCGATGAAGCAGTCGTGAACAAAATCGTCAAGCATCTGGGCATCGCCCTGCGCAATCGTGATTCGTCGCTCGTGTCTTCCTCCGACCCGGAAGAGCTTGAACGGGTAAAGACGAACTGGATTGGCAAGAAGCTTGGCGTCACCGGTCCCGATGCCGACAAGGCCGTTGAAGAAACCGTGACCGCCATGAAAGCGGATCGCACGAAATCACGCGTGACCTTCTATTATCTCGTGGCCAAACACCTCGATAAGCTCGAAACGCTCTGATTTCCTGTGAGTCGGATCATCGATGACTGGTTCCGTCGCCGCAAAAGTCTATAATACAGGCCTCAATGGAATCGGCGGCGGACTGATATGAAGCAATATCTCGACCTTCTTGCGCATGTGATGCAAACGGGAACCAACCGTGGCGACCGTACCGGCACGGGTACACGCTCCGTTTTCGGTTACCAGATGCGTTTCGACCTGTCGGAAGGATTTCCGGTTCTCACCACCAAGAAGCTGCACCTGCGCTCCATCATTCATGAACTTCTGTGGTTCCTGAAGGGCGAGACGAACATCGCATACCTCAAGGAAAATGGTGTTTCCATCTGGGATGAGTGGGCGGATGAAGATGGTAATCTTGGCCCGGTCTATGGTTCGCAATGGCGCTCGTGGCCAGCACCCGACGGCACCCACATCGACCAGATTGCGCTTCTGATCGAGGGGCTGAAAACCAACCCAAATTCCCGCCGCCACATCGTGTCGGCCTGGAACCCGGCGCTGGTGGACGACATGGCGCTACCGCCCTGTCACTGCCTGTTCCAGTTTTACGTCGCGGATGGAAAGCTGTCCTGCCAGCTGTACCAGCGATCGGCCGATATATTCCTTGGCGTCCCATTCAACATCGCATCCTACGCGCTGCTGACACTGATGGTCGCTCAGGTCACCGGCCTCAAGCCCGGCGACTTTGTGCATACACTAGGTGACGCCCATATCTATTCGAACCATTTCGAGCAGGCCGAACTGCAAATGAAGCGCACACCGAAAGCGCTGCCGACGATGCGCATCAACCCTGATGTCACCAGTATTTTCGACTTTAAATTCGAAGACTTTACGCTGGAAAATTACGAGGCGGACGCCTCCATCAAGGCACCGATTGCCGTATGACACAGCCGCGCATCACACTCATCGCCGCCGTGTCTGAAAATGGCGTCATCGGTCGCGATCTCGACATGCCGTGGAAACTGTCGACGGACCTCAAGCGCTTCAAGGCGCTGACCATGGGCAAGCCGATGATCATGGGCCGCAAGACGTTTCTCTCGGTCGGCGAACGCCCCCTGCCCGGTCGCCCCCACATCATCATCAGCCGCAATCCTGATTACCGCCCGCAGGGTGTCGATGTCGTTTCATCTCTGGAAGATGCACTTTCACTTGCCAAGGAAAAGGCGCAAGCACTTGGCGTCGATGAGGTTTTCGTGGCAGGTGGCGGCGAGATTTACCGTCAGGCCATGCCCTTTGCCGATCAACTTTCCGTCACCCATGTCGAGGTTTCGCTGGAAGGCGATACTTTCTTCCCAGCCATCGATCCTGCGCAGTTTGAGAAAATTGAGGAAATACCCGCGCCAGCAGGGGAAAAAGACAATTATCCTGTGAGATTTACGACCTACCGCAGGTATCACGCGGTTCAGTGAACTATTTACCGTAATTGGGTATTAAGTTACCGCCTCTGCGTTGAAACAGACAGCTCTCCTACTTATAACTGACCTATATTCTCGCCAGACATGCAAATGCCTGTCTGTGAGGAAGCGGGAAAGTTTTAGCATAAGAGGTATGGATGCCCTGGAGCAATCAGAATGGTGGCGGCGGTGGCGGCGGTGGCCCTTGGGGCGGCGGCGGCAACAACGGCGGCGGTGGGGGAAATAACCAAGGTGGACCTTGGGGCCAGGGACCGAACCGTCCACGCGGTGGCGGTGGAGGCGGCGGCAATGGTGGCCCGCCCGATCTGGAAGAAATTATCCGTCGCAGTCAGGACCGGTTCAAGAACCTGATTCCCGGCGGTATGAACGGCGGCGTCGTTGCCATCCTCGTTCTCATCGTTCTTGCCTTTGTCGGCATTCAGTCCGTTTATACCGTTCGTCCGGACGAACTCGGCGTGGAAACCCGCTTTGGGAAGCCAAAGGATGCGGTTGCGACCGAAGGCTTGCATGTCATGCTGTGGCCGGTCGAATCCGTTGAAATCGTCAAGATCAGACAGCAGCAGTTGAACATCGGCGTGCGGTCTAACGCCAGCACCACAAGTTCTGCCGCGACGGGCGTTATGCTGACGGGTGACCAGAACATCGTAAACGTTCAGTTCTCCGTTCTTTACACGGTCACTGATCCGAAATCCTTCCTGTTCAACATCGAAGCTCCAGTGGAAACCTTGCAGCAGGTATCTGAAAGCGCGATGCGCGAGATCGTCGGACGTCGTCCCGCACAGGACATTTTCCGCGACAATCGCCAGCAAATCGCGACGGAAGTGCAGACGATCATCCAGAGCACAATGGACGGATATGGTGCGGGCGTTGCCGTCAATGCCGTCTCCATCGAAGATGCTGCCCCGCCGCGCGAAGTGGCCGATGCGTTTGACGAAGTTCAGCGCGCGGAACAGGACGAAGATCGCTTCGTCTCCGAAGCCAACCAGTATGCCAACCAGAAGCTTGGTGCAGCACGTGGTCAGGCGGCGCAGATCGTTGAAGAAGCGAATGGTTACAAGAGCCGTGTCGTCAACGAGGCAAGCGGTGAAGCACAGCGCTTCATCTCCATCTACGACCAGTACAGCAGCGCTCCGGAAGTGACCCGTCAACGTATGTTTATCGAAACGATGGAGCAGGTCCTGAAAGGTTCCAACAAGGTCATTATCGATGAAAAGCAGGGCGTAATGCCGTATCTGCCTCTCAACGAGATCATGCGCAACAATCCGAATGCGGCACCACGGGGGGGCAATTGATATGAGCAATCGTCTTATGGCCCTTCTTGCCGGTTTCGCTGTCGTTCTGTTCTTCCTCTACAGCTCTATGTATATCGTCACGCCGCGCCAGCAGGCCGTGGTGCTTCGGTTCAACCAGATCCACGACGTCAAAAGCGAGCCTGGCGTTTACTTCAAGATGCCGCTCCCGTTCATGCAGTTTGATCGTGTTCAGTATGTTGAAAATCGCGCACGGCGCCTCGATTACGAAAATATTAGAGCGCAGGTATCTGGTGGCAAGTTCTACGAAGTCGACGCCTTTCTCGTCTACCGTATAACCGATGCACGCCGCTTCCTTGCGGCTGCGGGTGGTGATCAGGACGTGGCTGAGGATCGCTTGCGTACACGCTTCAACTCCTCGCTTCGTCGTGTCTATGGTCTGCGTGGCTTTGAATCCGCTTTGTCGGACGCCCGTGCATCCATGATGCAGGAAGTGCGTGACGACCTGCGTCCGGATGCCGAATCGCTGGGTCTGAGCATCGTGGACGTACGTATTCGCCGTACCGACCTAAGCCAGGACGTTTCGCTTGATACCTTCAAGCGCATGCGCTCTGAGCGACTGGCCGAGGCGGAACTGATCCGCGCGCGTGGTAACGAAGAAGCGCAGCGTCGTCGTGCCATCGCCGACCGTCAGGTTGTCGAGCTTGAGTCTGACGCAAACCGTCAGTCCGAAGTTCTTCGAGGTGAAGGTGATGCGGAACGTAACCGTATCTTCGGTGAAGCCTTCCAGCGCGATCCAAGCTTCTTCGAGTTCTACCGCTCGATGGCAGCCTATGCCAGCGCTCTGACAGGCACCGGCACAACGCTGGTTCTGTCTCCTGACTCGCCGTTCTTCCGTTATTTCAACGACATCAACGGCGCATCTCCTCGGCCAGCACCGCCAGCAGCTCCCGCTGCACCGGCGAACTGATGTCGGTAACATCATGAAAAAAGGGCCGGTGGAAACATCGGCCCTTTTGCTATTTTACGCTGGAAAATCGCAGCGATAGCGCCGCATATGAAATCGACTTTTCGAATGACGGAGATCGTGTTGAATATCAGCGAGATACCTTTCGGTACCACAGACTGGTCGAAAGTTGAGCCCACGCAGCATGCGGGTGAAACCGGCAGCGCCACTTGGCGCACGCGCCATTTCGGCAATATCCGCGTTCGCATGGTGGAATATACGCCCGGCTATCTCGCAGATCACTGGTGCACCAAGGGCCATATTCTGTTGTGTCTGGATGGTGAGCTGAACACCGAGCTGGAGGATGGCCGCAACTTTCTGCTCAAGGCTGGTATGAGCTATCAAGTGGCTGACAACGCCGAGCCGCACCGCTCCTCGACCACCACTGGTGCCAGACTTTTCATCGTCGATTGAAGCAGTAAGCACTTTGTGAAGATTCGCTGCGCTTTAGTCGTGGATGAGCAAAGGGATTCGTGTCTCAATCACGAAAAGGTATTTCTACGCTTCATCATTCCGCCTTATGCTTGGCTATTAAACTTGAGACCAAGTTTGCAAGATACGAGGACGCCGTATGCCCGTCACCACTCTTTCGCCTCTCCGCAGCAGCATCGCCGCCGTGGCGGGACTTGCGATCATCGCAGGCGGGCTCGCTGTTCCGGTCAGCGCAAGAGCACAAAGCAACGGGCCTGCATCGGTTGCCGATCTCGCCGCCCCGCTTCTGGATGCGGTCGTGAATATCTCGACGTCGCAAAGCGTCAAGGCGGAAGGCAAAGGCCCTACACCGCCGAGAATTCCAGAAGGCTCTCCATTTCAGGAATTCTTCAAGGATTATTTCGACAATCAGAAGCCAGATAGTGGTGGCAAGGTCAGTTCGCTTGGTTCCGGCTTCGTCATCGATCCCGCTGGCTACGTTGTAACAAACAACCACGTCATCGAGGGCGCTGACGATATCGAGGTCATTTTCCCCAACGGCAACAAGCTGAAAGCCAAGCTCGTCGGTACCGATACGAAAACCGACCTTTCGGTTTTGAAGGTAGAGCCAAAAGCGCCGTTGAAAGCCGTTAAATTTGGCGATTCCCGTGCCATGCGCATCGGTGACTGGGTTATGGCCGTCGGCAACCCCTTTGGTCTCGGCGGTTCCCTCAGCGTCGGCGTCGTTTCGGCGCGTGGCCGCAACATCAACGCAGGTCCTTATGATAACTTCATCCAGACGGATGCGGCCATCAACAAGGGCAACTCCGGCGGCCCGCTGTTCAACATGAAGGGCGAGGTTATCGGCATCAATACCGCCATCATCTCGCCAAGCGGCGGCTCGATCGGCATCGGCTTTTCCGTGCCGACAGAGCTTGCGCAGAACATCGTCCAGCAACTCATCGAGTTCGGTGAAACACGTCGCGGATGGCTCGGTGTTCGCGTTCAACCCGTCACCGATGACATTGCCGCAAGTCTGGGCATGGATGCCGCACGCGGCGCGTTGATATCAGGCGTCGTGAAGGGCGGGCCGGTCGAGAATGGCCCGATCCAGCCAGGCGATGTGGTGCTGACTTTCGATGGCAAAGCCATTCAAGAGATGCGAGATCTACCACGCGTTGTTGCCGAAAGCCCGGTTGGCAAGGACGTCGATGTCGTGGTCCTTCGCGATGGCAAGGAGCAGACCGTCAAGGTCAAGCTCGGTCAATTGCAGGATAGCGCGGAAGAGCAACAGCCCGGTGCGGGCAGCGAAAACACTATGCCGGAAGATGGTGATGGCGAGATGGCCGAACCGAACGAAAACGGCAAGGATCAGCCGGAGCAGCAGCAGCCGACCGAAGAGCGTGAAGCCCCGCAGACAGTGCTGGGCATGAACCTCGTTGCCCTGACCGCTGAGCTGAAGACCGAAAAAGGCATTGCGGAAAGCGTGGAAGGCGTCTTCGTGGCAAGTGTCGATCCCGGTTCCGCTGCCGAACAGAAGGGCGTCAAGGCAGGCGACGTTATTGTCGAAGTCGGGCAGGATTTCATGGAAGTTCCCGGCGATGTGCTGGTGCGCGTGAACGGTCTGAAATCAGCCGGTCGAAAAAATGCGCATATGATGGTGGCAGACGCTCAGGGCAACCTGCGCTTCGTCGCGGTACCGCTCGAATAGTATCCCTTCCATGACGTAAAGTGGGGCGGGAAACTCCCGCCTCGCCTCTACCGGGAGACTTCTGAATGGCGGAACCTACCCGACAGGAAAGGCGTTATCAGACGCTAGCAGCGTGAAGCAGATTCAAAATCATAAGCTTAGGCACGAACCCTGAATCAAACTGGCAGCACATTGAATCAGTTTGGAAAGCCACAGATTTGATCCGCAAACACTCCACCACCCTCCACGGCCACCGCACCAGCATCTCACTGGAAGACGCCTTTTGGGACGAACTACGCATCATAGCCGAAAAACGAAAAATCAGTTTCGCGGCACTGCTCGCAGAAATCGATGACAAGCGCCCCGAAGGCAGCAATCTCTCTTCATCGCTTCGTGTCTATGTGCTGAACTGGCTAAAGAGCCAGTCATAGCATAGCGGCATTTTCCATTGCTCTGGACGAACGATGGTCTTGGACCGAAGACCTCCATCAGACATATTGTTTCCAGCAAGCCTCGTAGCTTCGGCCTAGACAAGGTGAACAGGACGAGGCTAGCGGAAGAGATCGCCGGTTGGCGGGACTGTTAGCACCGGGTTGGGTTGGGGTTTGGGCTGTGTTTCCTGCTGGCGCTGCAGACGTTCCTGACTTGCCTTTTCGGCTTCCAATCTTTCCTGCGCCATTGCGCGCAGGCGCTCTTCTTCGAGCTTGCGTGTTTGCTCCGCGGCCACCGCACGTTCAGCCGCCGCCTGCCGCTCCGTCGCCTGGAAACGGTAGAGTGCCACTTCGCGGCGCAGACGCTGCTTCTCCATGATGCTGGCCTGCAAGGCTTCGACACGGCGGCGTTCAAGTTCGAAAGCCCGCATGGACAGATAGGCCGTCAAGTCGGAAACATCGGTCGTCAGTGCCGGCTGTCTCAACGGACCGGCATAGTTCAGCCGGATCGACGGCTCGGCACCAGCAATTTCTTCCGTACCGGGGTTGAACAGCAGATCAAGGCCGCCTGTCATGGTCTCATTTGCAATGTCTAGAGTGACATCACCGTTGAAAGACATTTGTGATGTCTTGGTGGCAACATTCTGCATGCGCAGATTTCCATCGCTCAACGTAAATGGCATTACAACTTCACCCAGCGGAACCTCGCCCTGCCAGAGCTGTGCGTCGACCAGCGGGCGAACCTTTGCGGCATCGACCGGGCCTTGAATGTCCCTGGCCGCTTGTAGCCAAGGTTGGAACGCAGCCTGGTTAAGGCCCCGCAAAACCAGTCCACTGGTGCGGATTTCACCGGAACCACCGGCCGATGACAACAACTCGCTGACGCTTTTACCCGTTGCCTCCGCTGTCAAATCCAATCCGAACCGACCGCCTGCAACGGGCGCCTGACCGCTCTTCCACATTACGGTTTCGGGGTTTGCGCCAGAAACAGCGAGCTTGGTGCGGAAAATGCCAGCACCCTCTCCCGTCGCCATGGAGAGACGGCCCGAGACTTTGCCACCCATCCAGTCGCCCGCAATATTATCCAGCGACAAAACGCCATTTGCGTGATTGAACGCGAAGGACGAACCCGTGACGACGCCAAAAGAACCCGTATCGAAGTTGGCTGCTTTAACAGTGACGGATGCGTCTAGCTTGGGGAATGCCGGAAGTGAAACCGGCTTTGCGCTGAGCGCGCCGGTCTCCGGGTCGATGACCGGCCCGTAAATCGTGTCGCCCAGCCAGGCAAGATCAATAGCGTTGAGCGTAAGGTCTCCCGTAACCTTGTAGGGAGCGGCTTTCAGGACCGAGAGATTACCGGAAAAAGCGTTGCCACCCGCCTGCCCGGAAAGGTTGGAAAGGACTGCCTTTTCCTTGTCGACGGAGAGCTTGCCATTGACCTTGGTCGACATGCCACCGCCCAGCTGCGGCAGACCGACAGCATTCATGATCAGATAGGGCTCGATATCAGCGCTTTCCAGCGCGATATCAGCATTGCCCTCGGCAAAACTCGCTGCTGCCAGGGAGAAGCTTCCATTGGTGGAAAAGTGCGTGCGCTCCGTAGAAAAGCGAAAATCCGTCTGTACCGAAGAGCCAAGCGTGCCGTTCAGCTTCAGCGACAGCAGCCCTTCCCCATCAGCATCGAACGGTAACGGGTCCAGCCCGGCCTGACCGAAGAGAATGGCCGTCGACTGGTTCTTGAGTACCGCCTCCAGCGTCAGTGCCTTATCATCCGTATCGGCCAAAACATCGGGAAGCTTTGCGACCGCGGAGACGCGACTGCCATTGATGGTGCCTGAAACAGCAGCATTGGCACCGCCTGCATTGCTATCCACTGAAAGATCCACGGCGATATCGGAATTCGCATACCAGGGCGCGCTTCGGACAAGACGATCGATAACCGGATGAGACGGCAATTTCTGGCGCAGCAAATCGAACACAGGTTGCATGTCCGTTGCGTGGAGGTTGAACGTACCCTTGCCTGCAAACTCCTTGAGTGAACCTTTCAACTGGCCTTTGGCGCGCACTTCGGCCCCGGCAATGTCACCGGCTATCATCTTATCAAGAGACAGAACGCCGCCTGCCAGGGTAAATTCGGTTTCCACGCGGTTGGCGGTAACACCCGCCATATTGAAACGGTCGGCCTTGAATTTTGCTGCGATGCGGTGATCCATGACCGAACTGCCGACCTGATCGCCCAGCACGAGACCGCCAAGCGCCCTCAAGGCATCCACATCGATTTCATCACCGGCAAGATCGATATCGATGCTTGCGCCCTTATCAACCGACTCGCGCGCCAGACGCCCGTGCAAGGTCGCCTGCCCGATGGCAAGTTCCAGATTCTCGAAACGCTGGGCCTGCGTGGTCAAAGACACCGTGGATGAAAAACCTGCGGCGTTCAGTTGGCGGATCGCGGGATCAACCGTACCCGACAACCAGTTGGCCAGCCCAGATGGCTGGTTGGACGCAAGCAGCAGATCGCCATTGAATGCCGGACCACCCGTGAGCGTCAGAGACCCCTTGGCCTCAAGCTGGGTGCGCCCCGGCAGCACGGCAACCGCGTTCTCCACCTGCCAGCCCGTACCATTTGGGCGAACATCAAGCCTGATATCGCGAATGGTGGTATCGTCGGATACCAGCGCCGGCAGCCGGATGCTCGCTTTGCCCGGCACCTGCGGCACCGGAATGCGGGCAATGAGGCTGGCAAATGCCTCGATGCGCTGGCGAACCGGCACGGTCGGCACCCGCGATGTCTTGCCGGTCTGGACAGGTGCTGGCGCAAAGCGGTTGAAATCGATCTGCTGGCCGTCCGCCGTCAGAAGAAACTCCGGCGCAGTGCCAGTGTCCAGCGTCGCCTCACCCGTGATGACATAGGGATTTTCAGTGCCGCCCAGTTCCATGCGGTAACTTGGCACACGAACGCGCCCGTTGGTCAGTTCAAAGCTGCCGCGAGTGCGCGGCGCCGAGAACATCGGCTGCGCGTTTTGTTGTTTCTGCTTGTCGTCCTCGCGGAAATTGAAGGTGAAGGAGCCACTGTAGACCGGGCGCCCGCCCACGGCGGCAATCGCGCCGTCGAGATCGATTTCGACGGGATGCTCATCGGGCAACATGCGCAAACGAAGACCCATGCGTCCTACGGCGGCGTCAGGCTCCCCACTCGACAGCGAAAACGATCCTGCGTGACCATCCACCGCTGCGCGGCCATCCGCCCGCCAGGGACCGGCGAGAGATTTTGCGGACATATCCGCAGTCAGCCCCGTGACGGTGCGGTTGCGGCCGGACTGCTCATCGATAAATTCGATCTGCCCGCCTTCGATGCTGACATTTTCCAGAACGACGGTCTTGGCAGGGATGACAGCGCGACTTCCGCGCGTCCAGTCCAGTGTTCCGTCCTTCAACAGCCGAACACGTGCCTTCGGCTCCTCGATGCGCATGTCGAATATACGTGCTTCGCCAGACAGGAATGGTGCAAGTTCCGCATCCATGGAGAAACGGGCCACCTGAATTTGCGGAGACCCGTCTGCATCCATGCCAGCGCGCACATCATGCAGCGTGACGGATGGAAAAGGTAATAGCCGCGCTTCGACACGACCATGCACGACAACTTTCTTGCCGATGATACGGCTTGCCTGATCTTCGAAATTACGCCGAAAATCCGTCCAGTCGATGAAATAGGGTATGAGCAGCGCTGCAAACAGCGCTACGACCAGAAGTCCGCCCAGAAAAACCAATATGCGTCCGAGCACGACTTCGCGTCTCCCTTAACTGACGATGAAAACTATCTTTTTTCCCTGACAGAGCAAGCGTCATTTCAGGTTCCACGGCACATTCCTACGCATTATCGCTGCGAAAAAGCTTGCCGGGATTGAAGATGTTATCCGGATCAAGTGACCGCTTGATGGCAATCATCGAATCCAGCGCGTTTCCAACCTCTTCAGCCAGAAAGCTCATTTTGCCCTGCCCTATCCCGTGTTCGCCGGTGCACGTACCATCCATCGCAATTGCCCGGCGATTCAGTCTCGCCACGAACGCTTCAGTGCTGGCAACACTTGTCGTATCCTTGCCATCGAACAGGACAAGGACATGGAAGTTCCCGTCGCCTGCATGGCCGACAATAGGCGCGAGCATGCCGTTATCGATAATGTCCTGCTGAGTCTGCGTCACACATTCTGCAAAGCGGGAGATCGGGACACAAACGTCTGTGGAGAGAGCATCGAGATGCGGCGCCAGCGCTTTCGATGCCCAATAGGCATCGTGCCGCGCCTTCCACAGCTTGGCACGCTCCTGCGCATCGCTTGTCCAACGAAATTCGCTGCCGCCACACTCATGGACGATTTCGGAAAACTGCTGGGATTGCAGCACGGTTGTTTCTTCCGTGCCGTGAAACTCCAGAAACAAGGTCGGCTTTTCCTCATAGGACAGCCCGGAATAGGCATTGCAGGCACGTATCTGCACCTCATCCAGAAGCTCTATGCGCGCAACCGGAATGCCCATCTGCACCGTCATGATCACGGCGTCGCAGGCCTCCTTGATGGTCTCGAATGTGCAGACACCACCTGCAATCTTTTCAGGAATACCTTGCAAACGCAGTGTAACGGAGGTGATGACACCCAGCGTGCCTTCCGCCCCGACGTAAAGTCGCGTCAGGTCGTAGCCGGCAGAGGATTTTCGCGCGCGCCGACCCGTGCGGATTTCCTCGCCATTGGCCGTCACCACCGTCAGTGCCAGCACATTATCCTTCATCGTACCATAGCGAACGGCATTGGTGCCGGATGCGCGCGTGGATGCCATGCCGCCGATCGAGGCATTTGCACCGGGATCGATGGGGAAAAACAGGCCGGTGTCGCGCAGGTAGGTATTGAGCTGTTCGCGGGTTACACCCGGCTCGACGGTGACATCGAGGTCTTCGGCATTGACGGAAATGATGCGGTTCATACGGCTGAAGTCAACCGAGATACCACCGCTGGGGGCATTGACCTGGCCCTCAAGCGATGAGCCGACGCCAAAGGGGATGACAGGGACCTTGTGCTGCGCGCAGGCCTTGACCACGGTTTTGACGTCATCGGACGTTTCGACAAACACGACACCGTCTGGCAACTGCGTGGTGAGATAGGTGGTGGTGTGGGCATGCTGCTCGCGAAACGACTGGCCGGTCTGGAGCTTATCGCCAAGTTGCTGTTTCAGAATGTCGAGAACCGCAGCGATTCCCGCTTCGTTTCTCGTTCCAGACACAACATCTTTCAAAGCCATGATCGTACCCACTGCAATGCGAAACCGGACTCACCTTTTAAAGGCAAGCCCGGTTGGTATGTGACACGACTTTCCGTTTGTCCAGCTTTGACCTTCTACGGCTTGCGACGTTATTCAGCAGCAAGCAGCTGTTTGTCTTCTTCGATGGCCCTACGGCGAATGGCCGTTTCCAGTTCACGGTGTAGACGGATATCGGCATCCGCCTGTGGCTTGGCAAAGCGCGCAATCAACAGATAGGACACCGGTGTGATGTAAAGCGTGATAAGCGTTGCTAAGCCCAGGCCGCCGACGATGACCCAGCCGAGTGCGATGCGAGCTTCCGCACCGGCTCCTTGCGCCAGCACCAGCGGCACACCGCCGAGAATGGTGGCAATCATGGTCATCATCACGGGCCGCAGACGAATACTGCATGACTTTTCGATGGCCTCACGGACACTGGCGCCCTGATCACGCAGATGGTTGGCAAACTCGACGATCAGAATGCCGTTCTTCGCCATGACGCCCACCAGAAGCACAAGTCCGATCTGGCTGTAGACGTTGAGGCTGGAGCCGGTAACGAGCAACGCGATAACCGCGCAGGCCAAGCCCAGCGGCACCGTCGACATGACGATGACGGAACTCAGCACGCTTTCGAACTGGGCTGCCAGAACCAGGAAGATGATGGCAATGGCAAAGCCGAAGGTCAGCAACATGCCGCTTGAGTTTTCCTGCAGCGTGGCGGCTTCCCCCAGCGGCAACAGACGTGCGCCTGCGGGCATGATGGAACCTGCCATCTCGTTCACCCTGGCCACCGCTTCACCCAGCGATACGCCTTCTCTCAGGTTTGCCGTAAAGCCCACCGATGGCAATTGCTGTTCACGATTGAGTTGCGGCGAAACAGCCGTTTCCTTCAGGGACGCAATGATCGACATCGGCACCATCCGTCCGTCTTTTGCCTTCAGGAAGATGTTCTCCAGATCGGTCGGATCATTGATAGGGCGCGTCGATGACAACAGCCGCACCGGCACCGCATCGCCGTCCACGAAGACATCGACGATGGAGCGGCCTTCGAGAAGCGATTGCATGGCGGTCGAAAGCCCCGTGATATCGATACCGAGATCGGACGCACGCTCACGGTCGATGGAAACGGACAATTGCGCCTGGTTAGGCTCATTGTCGAAACGTGGCGTGTCGAAAAGGCCACTCTCTTCCATCGACAGCAGCAGCTTCTGCGTGGCTTCCGTCAGCGCGGAATAGTTGGTCCCAATCATTGCCATGCTGAGACCGTTGCCAGCACCGCGAATACGAAGGCTGTTGGGCTGTGATGCCGAAGCGCGAAGCCCGGGCACGGTCTGCGCGGCAGCATTGATGTCCTGCGCAATCTGGTTCTGGGTGCGCTCGCGGTCTGCCCAGGGTGCCAGCGTCAACACGACGAAGCCGGTATTGGACGAACCGTTCATTCCAGTGATGGAATAAACATTTCGGATTTCTCCGCTATCGCGAAGTGGCTGCAAGTTCTCCTCGATTCGCTGCAACTGATCGCGCGTATATTCGAGGCTTACACCCTGAGGAGCCGTGACACGCAACATGACCGATGAGCGATCTTCGCGTGGTGTCAACTCGTTCTGCACCATGCCAAAGGCAATCCACGACACACCGGCAAAACCAAGCGCGACGATAACGACGATCAACGGGTTGTTGAGGCAGACAGAGAGCGTCGTTTTGTAGGTCGATGCAAACACGTTGCCGAACCACGCAAGTGGCCCGGTTGGCTCCTTGACGCCGTTTTTCAACATGCGCGACGCCAGCATGGGGCAGAGCGTGAGCGCAACGATGGAAGAAAGTCCGACCGCAAAGGCGAGAACGAAACCGAATTCACGGAACAGGCCACCCAACTGACCGGGCAGGAAAGACAGCGGAATAAAAACAGCGGCAAGGGTTGCTGTCGTTGCGATAACCGCAAAGAAAACCTCCTGCGTGCCGAGAACGGCAGCGGCGCGCGGCCCCATACCTTCGGAACGGCGGCGCACGATGTTCTCGAGAACGACGATGGCATCATCCACCACCAGACCCGTTGCCAGAACGATGGCGAGCAGCGTCAGAATATTGATCGAGAAGCCGACCATATAGATAGCGACGATTGTGCCTATCAGGGCAACCGGCATGGTAATGGCCGGAATAAGCGTTGCTCGCCAATCTCGGAAGAAGAGATAGAGAACCACCACGACAATCAAGGCGGAGAGGCCGAGCGCAAGCTGGACCTCATGCAAGGCGCCCTCGATGAACACGGCGTCATCGCTGGTCACCACGATCCGTGTGTTTTCGGGCAGATTGGGCGCCATCGCCGCCACGGCGGCTTTGACGCCGGTCGATATGCTCAGCGTATTGGATTGCGCCTGACGGATGACGCCGAGGCCTACCCCCTGCACACCGTTGGAGCGCAACGAGGTGGTCTCATCATCCGCACCCAGCATGACACTGGCGACATCCCGAAGGCGCACGCGATCCTTGACGATGAGATTTTCGAACTCAGAAGGCTTCGTCAGGCTGGCCGTGGCGCGCACGACAATGTCCTGCGTCGAGCTTTTCAGCGACCCCGCCGGGACGTCAAGCGCGGCACTGCCCAGCGCATTGGAAACATCAGTGACCGTCAAGCCACGGCTGGCAAGTGCGCCTTGATCGAGATCGATGCGGAACACTTTTTCCTGATCGCCATAAAGCTCCACGTCAGCGACGCCATCCACCGCGGCTAGACGGTCTATGACCTCGTCATCGACCAGCTTGGTCAAATCTTCCATGCTGAGGCTGGAGGACGTGACGGCTAGCCGCATGATCGGCTGGCTATCGGAATCGGCCTTGATGATTTGCGGCTCGTCGGCATCGTCAGGCATCTGGTTGGCAATACGACCGATGGCATCGCGCACATCGTTAGAAGCAACCGCGATATCGACATTGTCGTTGAACTCCATCGTCACGCGGCTGGTGCCGAATTGCGATGCCGAGGAAATCGACTTCACACCACTGACACGGGCAACGGCGCCCTCAATGGTCTGCGTAACCTCCTGATCGATGGTCTGCGGCGATGCACCGTCATAGGTCGTGCGCACCGAGATAACCGGACGGTCAACATCCGGCAGCTCACGCACGTCTACGCCAACAAGTGCCGCAAGACCCGCAACCACAAGAAGCGTGTTGATGACGGCGGCGAGAATCGGGCGGCGAACAAAAAGTGCCGTGAAGGCCAGCTTGGAATCATTTCCACCGGAAGGCGTCTGCTCTGTCATTGGCTGGCGACCTCCGGTGCTTTTTTCTGGCCTGCGGTGCGAACGGAACCACCCTCGCGAACACGCTGCAAGCCTTCGATGACAATGGGTTCATCCTGCACCAGATCAGCCTTCACCAGTACGGAATCGGGGTTGCGCTGGACGACCTGAGCACGGACCTTGTAGGACTTGTCGTCCTTCACACGCCATACGTAAGAGCCTTCTGCATCCCACTGCACGGCCAGCGGATCGACGGAGGGATAATTTTCACCGGTGAAGCCCATGGTCACGGCAAAGGACATGCCGGCGCGCAGATCGTCACTGGCATTATCGAAGACAGCGCGAACCCGCACGGTGCGGCTTGCCTCATCGACGCGATTGTCGATGGCTTCAACCTTACCATTGAAGGTTTCTCCCGGGCGAGAAATCGATGTCGCTTCCACCGGCATGCCAACTTTGATGGCCGTGGTAAAACGCTCCGGCGCCCAGAAGTTGACGAGAATTTTCGAACGGTCGTCTATGCTGACGATACTGGTTTGTGTCGTTGCGTTGTCACCGATGTTGATGGCGACGATACCGGCAATGCCATCGATGGGGGCAACGATGTTGCGGCGCTTCAGGTTGAGTTCCGAGGTGCTCACCGCAAGCTTGGCAGCTTCTTCGGCAATCTGCGCATCCAGCACATCAAGCCGCGCAACAGAACGTAAGTTCGCATAGGATGTGGACTTCTCGACGGCGCTTCTCAAAGACACCTGCGCCTTTTCTCTCTCGATAATCTGCTCGTCATCATCGAGCCGCGCCAGCACATCGCCTTTTTTGACGCTCTGCCCAGATGAGACGAGGATTTCGGAAATCAGACCGGAAGCTTGTGGCGTTACCACGACGGACTGGATGGCCTCGCCATTGCCGATGGCGTTCAACCGGTCGTTGACGGTTCCGGTTTTGACAGGGGCGATGGAAACCAGCGTCGCACTTTTGCCGCGCGAACCGCCCTGCCCGCGCCCTGCACCAGGTGCGCCGGCCGATTGAGCCGCAGGTTGTTCAGCACTGGCAAGGCCGACTTTTGCAAGCACACTCCTGCCATCGGGCGACATGAACGCCCATAGACAGACACCAGCGCCCAAGACAGCCAGACTGACACCGACCTGCTTCCAAACCTTCATATAGTTCTCCGAGGTAAAACACTTCGCTACCGCATATCAAGAGATTGCGGCCCCTTTTATAGTTAGCGGCAGTATTATTGCTTGTTTTAAACAACGCAACGCACAAATCCGTTTCTTACATAATGGTAATTTGCGACGCTTTTCTGAAGCTAGCCTCGTCTGCAACTTCACGTAGCCACATCGTTGGTTGCTGACGCAGCGCTCATATAGAAAATGCCTTGGAATGGGCACTTTGACAGTTGATACCGGAATAAAAGCAGAACACGGTTCTGGCCTTTCCGCCCCGAATCACTACATTGGGCCTCATGAGTAACAGTTTCGACGATATGCCGTTCTTCGATGAAGAACCTTCAGAGCCACGCCGCCAGCCAGCCGCTCCCCCTTGTGCTAGTGGTTTGGGCATAGCAGCGCAGGCCATGGCGGCACGTGATAAGGGGCGAGCTGCGTCCGATTATCTGGCGGGCCTGAACCCGGAGCAGCGCGAAGCCGTCGAAACTCTCGAGGGACCCGTTCTCGTGCTCGCGGGTGCCGGCACCGGCAAGACGCGGGTCCTGACCACGCGTATCGCACATATTCTCGCAACCGGTCGCGTCTACCCAAGCCAGATTTTGGCCGTGACCTTTACCAACAAGGCCGCGCGCGAAATGAAGGAACGTATCGGCGTTCTCGTTGGCGGTGCGGTCGAAGGCATGCCGTGGCTCGGCACCTTCCACTCCATCGGTGTAAAATTGCTCCGCCGCCATGCGGAGCTGATGAGCCTGAAATCCGATTTCACCATTCTGGATACCGATGATGTGGTGCGACTGCTCAAGCAGCTCATTCAGGCCGAAGGTCTGGACGACAAGCGCTGGCCCGCAAAACAGTTCGCGGGCATGATCGATGGTTGGAAGAACAAGGGACTGACGCCACCTGAAATTCCCGAGGGTGACAGCCGCGCTTTTGCCAATGGCAAGGGCCGTGAACTCTATGCTGCTTATCAGCAGCGGCTAAAGACGCTGAACGCCTGCGATTTCGGCGACCTGCTCCTGCACCCGATCACGATTTTCCGAAACCACCCGGACATTTTGAAAGAATATCATCAGAAGTTTCGTTACATTCTGGTGGACGAGTATCAGGACACCAACACCTGCCAGTATATGTGGCTTCGCCTTTTGGCGCAGCGGCCCAAAGGCCAGCCGCAAAACGTCTGTTGCGTGGGTGACGACGACCAGTCGATCTACGGCTGGCGCGGTGCCGAGGTGGACAACATCCTACGCTTCGACAAGGATTTTCCCGGCGCAAAGGTCATCAAGCTGGAGCGCAACTATCGCTCCACCGAACATATTTTGGGCGCAGCCGGTCATCTGATCGCCCACAATGAAGGCCGCCTCGGCAAGACGCTGTTTACCGATCGCAGTGAACCCGACGACGAAAAGGTCGTCGTCCACGCCGCGTGGGATTCGGAAGAGGAAGCCCGTGCCGTTGGAGATGAAATCGAGCAGCTTCAGCGCATCAAGCATCCGCTCAACAACATGGCAATTCTGGTCCGCGCGTCCTTCCAGATGCGTGAATTTGAAGACCGCTTCGTCACGCTTGGCCTGAACTACCGCGTCATCGGCGGTCCGCGCTTCTATGAACGCCTCGAAATCCGCGACGCTCTCGCCTATTTCCGTCTCGTCTGCCAATCCGCCGACGATCTGGCGTTCGAGCGCATCATCAATACGCCAAAGCGCGGCCTTGGCGACACCACGGTGCGCAACCTGCATGACTATGCCCGCGCCCGCGACATTCCCATGCTCGCTGCTGCCGCCGACATTATCGAAACCGATGAGTTGAAACCGAAGGCGCGTAAGGCCTTGTTCGATGTCGTGCAGGATTTCCGCCGCTGGCAGAACCTGCTTGAGAATACCGAACACACTGTACTGGCAGAGCAAATTCTCGATGAGAGCGGTTACACCGCCATGTGGCAGGCGGATAAAACCGCCGAAGGCCCCGGCAGGTTGGAAAACCTGAAAGAACTCATCCGCTCCATGGAAGCGTATGAGAGCATGCGCAGCTTCCTCGAGCATGTCGCACTTGTGATGGACACGGAAAAGAACGCAGAACTCGACGCCGTTTCAATCATGACGTTGCACTCCGCCAAGGGTCTGGAGTTTGAGACAGTCTTTCTACCGGGCTGGGAAGAAGGCCTCTTTCCGCACCAGCGCTCACTGGACGAAGGTGGCCGCTCCGGTCTGGAAGAAGAACGGCGGCTGGCCTATGTCGGCATTACGCGGGCCAAACGCCGCTGCCACATCTGGTTCGTTTCCAACCGCCGCATCCACGGGCTGTGGCAAGCCACGATCCCGTCTCGTTTTCTCGAAGAACTGCCACCCAACCATGTCGAGGTTTCGGCCTCGGACAGCAATTACGGCGGATATGGCGGACGTGGCGGCTACGGCCAGTCGCGTTTCGACGCCGCAGACCCGTTCACCAACAATTATTCGACACCCGGCTGGAAACGCGCGCAGGCCAACAAGTCGGATGCGACCCGCGACAATTGGGGTAGCCGCTCCGGCCACTCCGTTGACAGAATAGGCTATGGCGAAAGCGGCCCGAAAAGCCGCACCATCGACGGGGAACTGGTCGCGAAATCCGTGGCAGACACCCCATCGAAATTCTTCGTCGGCGACCGTGTCTTTCACATGAAATTTGGAAATGGCAACGTTGCGGGGGTGGAAGGTAACAAACTGACCATCGACTTCGATCGCGCCGGACAAAAGCGCGTGCTGGACGGGTTCGTAGAGCGGGTTTAAAGCGTCACTATTTTTGCCACGGGACTAATACTCTCCTGCGGCCCCACAGCGCCGGATATTCACTTTAAAAAATTGAATGCAATATATTTCCCATTCTATGGCCAGCTATGGTTGGGGAAATCCGTGCATTTATTACCTAAACCAAATTTAGACTTGATGCCTAACTCTTAAACCTCAGTGGCACGGACAAACGACGTGTTGCCATGTTTTCTAAAATCGCTGAACTTGGCCTGCCGGTCGAGCGGATTGAAGCCACGGATGGCAGAAAGCTGACCTTTCCCATCCCGGAATTTTCGGAATTATCGTATATGCTGATGCATGGCAGGCGTAATCACGGGTCTTCGCAAAAAAATATGGATATCACCGTATTAAGCAGCGACCAGACTGAGGTGACAGTGATCAAACCGGAGGCGTCTCACCCGGCGTGAAGCCAATCAAATAGATAGCGGCAACAATGATAGCCAAAATGAAAATCGTGATGACAAAAATAGTCATGCGGTTCAGAGGTTTGCGGGTCGTTTTCTTCATGACCACTTAACAACCGACACCGTTTTTGGTTCCGATAAATGCTGCCACTTTTCAAACTTCAGCGAAATTCAATTTTGCTTCAAGGACATATCGGCTAAAGCTGAATCACCCTCTGAAGCATTGGCCCATCATGACCGAAAAGACCCATACGCGCTTGAACCCGCTCCACCTTGCTGCGGCCTTCGCCAGCGGTTGCCTGTTGACCTTGATGGTGCATTTCAACGGTATGCTTGCCCATTACGGCAACGCCCTGTTTTCGTCTTGGACGGCACATGGCACGGGCACGATTGCGGCTCTGATCTACCTCGCCATTCTCTACCGAAAACCCAAAGGTGAGCGGCAGGCAAAGCCGAAGGCGCCGTACTGGGCATATACGGGCGGCGTTGTTGGTGCGGCCATCGTCATGCTCACCTCAAGCGCGGTGAACTCGCCGCTCGCTTTGTCCGGCACCATTGCGCTCGGGCTGGGTGGCCAGGTCATCTTCAGCCTGATTGCGGACTTCTGGGGCCTTTTCGGCCTGCCAAAACGCCGTCCCGATGCGCGTGATCTGTGCACAGTAGCCCTCATCCTTGGCGGTAGCGCGCTCATCGTTCTGGTGGGGAGAGCAGCATGACATTTTGGATTGCAGTGGCCTTTGCAGGCGGCGTTTTCGTATCGCTGAGCCGTCAGATCAACGGTCGCCTCAGCCTGTCGAACTCACCGTTGATTGCGTCCCTATGGAACCATCTGGTCGGCTTCGTGGTGTTGACGGCACTTGGTCTCGCCATCGGTGGACTCTTACCATCAGGCGCGGCGGACGCGCCGTGGTACGCCTTCATTGGCGGACCGATCGGCGTCATTTTTATTGCATCGGGAAGCTGGCTCATTCCGCGTATTGGCGCAGTCAACACAGCGCTTCTTGTCATCAGCGGTCAGATGGTGTCGGGTGTGGTGCTCGATCTTTTCAGCGATCAACCACCGAAAGCATGGGCCAGCGCGCTGGGCGTTCTGCTCATTCTCGCAGGCATGGTGCTGACGCAACGCAAGCGATGATCCGGGTCAGGAATCCGTACCGCGACCGGCCAGCATGCCGAACAGTGTTTTGCCACTGCCCTTCGTCGCGCCACCAGCCGTCATGGAAGACCGTCCCGAAAGCTTCGGCACAACCACGATCCGCTTGACTTCGCCTCGTTTGAAAGCGGCCAGAAAGCGCGTGTAATCCTTGAAAACAACACAGCCATTGGATTCACCACGCCGTGCCAGCATGTAAGTGTGTGCCAGAAGGCCGTTCCGTCCATGCGGGTTGACGCCGCTCTCAGGCGTCAGACGAATGGCTTCGACGCCGTGAAACAGCGACTCGCGCATCGTCAGCTTGTAGCTTGAAGGCGGTGTGGCACCGCGCATTTTAACATGCACGAAATCAGGATTGTCCCGCATCTTGCCAATGCCGGAGTGGGCTTCCAGCTTTTCGCCGCTTGGCAAATGCACGACGCCTGCGGAAATATCATAGATGGCAGTGCCATTGCCGCGATCAGGCCACGGCACAGCATCCATCTTGGTTTCACGCATCGGATTGTCAGGCCGCGCGAAAGCCACCATGTTGGTCGCGGGTCTCTGTTGAATAGGCGCAGGTACGGGTGCTGAAGTGGGCGCCGCCGCCAGTTGCTTCTCAGCCAGAGATGGTACGGCTGGGCGTGGTGTCGGCTCGACGTCTACCGCACGTGCAATCTCCGGACGGAAGCTTGGCAGCGGAACAGTTTCCGGCAGCAGATCGATCTCGTTATCGGTGGTTGTCTGAGGCTTGCCCAGCGCCACCTCGAATGCCGGGTGTTCCTTCGCCTGCGTTTCCAGCATGGCCTGCTCAGTATTGCGGCCAAGCGCCGAATCGACAATCGCCGATGGGCGCAGCGCTGCCAGGGCTTGAGCCGCAGCCTGCGCATGGGCATTCATGGCAACGGATGCACCGTAACGTTCGGCAAAAGCCTTTGCACCGATGTGATGCTCGGCGGCGAGCCGCACGGCCTTCTGGCTGCCGTGACCGTTTTCCGAAAGACGGGAGAATTTGCGAATATGAACATTCCGCTCGGCCGCATCGAGCGACGTCCGCTCCAGACCGGCGACAAGCAGCTTGTCGAAGCGCTGCACCCCATGGGAGGCTTGCGCCATACCATGCAGAGACGCAAAAGCCGTGACGGCACAGACACTTGCCAACACGCCGCCGCCCAGCATGGCGGAAAATTTGCCCAAGCCAGCAGGCTTGCGCTTTGCGGTGACGGAAGCGCGGCCAACGCGCACTTCGTTACGAGCCACGAGTGATAACGCCATGATACATTTTACTCAAACCGGTTACGCAAGACCGGTCGAAACCGGTCATCGTGTGAATGCCGCGAAAGCTGCACGCTAGGTGCGCCAGCATCGTTGCTAACAGGTTCAGAGCATGCCGAATTATGGTAACCAAAGTCTTTACAAGTCCCCTGAAAACACAGTTCTTTGAAAGCTCGCATGCGTTTCTCTTAAGCCGCCTACCAAGTTACCACACGCCATGAGATGTCATGCCGAGAATGGTCGGATAAGGCGCGTGTAAGAGATTTCGATATGGACGGTAACTGATTCTTCCCACCGATAAAGCTCGGTTATAGGCCGATTTGGCTAAAATTACGGCGGCGTAATGTCAGATGTTAACGAATAGCCAGGTGCGTGAACGTTTGGGCTTGATCCAAACCCTTTCGGTTGGCATCTTCACATGATGTCGGAGGACACAATATGAAAGCTCTGCTTTTGATCGATATCCAGAATGGTTTCTGCCCAGGCGGCAACCTCGCCGTGAAGGATGGCGACAAGATCGTACCCATCGCCAATGCACTGATAGACAATGGTGGATACGACATCATCGTTGCTTCGCAGGACTGGCATCCGGCAAACCACGGCAGCTTCGCCTCCCAGCATCCGGACAAACAGGCATTCGAGTTGGGCGAGCTTTCCGGCAAGCCGCAAGTCATGTGGCCGGATCATTGCGTCCAAGGCACGCAGGACGCGGAATTCCACCCCGACTTGAACACGGACGCCTTCGACTATGTGCAGCAAAAGGGCGAGAACCCCGCTGTGGACAGCTATTCAGCCTTTCGTGACAATGACCAATTCGCAACCACCGGCCTGTCGGAATATCTGGAGCGCCAGGGCGTGACCGTGTTGGACATCTGTGGGCTGGCAACCGATTACTGCGTCAGTTTTTCAGCGCTGGACGCCGTGGATATGTTACCTGATGTCAAGGTGCGCTTCATCGAGGACGCAAGCCGCGGGATCGACCCCGAAGGCATCCGAAACGCCATTGCGTCTATGAGGGCCAAGGGCGTGGCCATCGTCAACAGCAGCGATATCCTGAACGACTGATGCCGGGTCTCACCGGCGCGGCACCGTTCGCTCCAGCAAGTCGATATCGGCTGCCGCATATTCCATACGCTGCAGCACCGCTTCATGCGCGTCACGCAGGCCCTTGTTGTAAAACACCGGACCAATCACCTCGGCAAGATGGTCCACCAGCATATCGACCTGAAGCGCGCCGATATCCACGTCGAGTTCGTCGGTGAGAAAGCCACGCAGCGCGGTGACCATATCGGCCTTTTGCTGCTTTTCCAGCTTCAAGTCTTTCATCACAGGCTCCTTCGGTTACGGGGAGCGTAATCGATACTTCAATGAAATCAATCTAATCTATTCCAGCAATTCGTTTGTCAGATGACGCTGAGGACGCTAGGAGCAGGAGAAATTCGGAGCTTCTAACATATGTCAGTGTCCACCTTTCGGTCCGGCCTCAAACGTGGCCTCCCCGTCACTCTGTCCGTCTTGCCCTTCGGCGCTCTTTTCGGTGCCGTGGCGATTGATAACGGCTTGACGGTTGCCGAAGCGATTTTGATGAGCGGCAGCATCTACGCCGGGGCCAGCCAGCTGGTCGGTATCGAGTTGTTCAACCAGAATCTACCGGCCTGGCTTGTGGTGCTGTCCATCTTCGCCGTCAATTTCCGCCACGTGCTTTACTCGGCAGCCATGGTCCGCATTGTCCCGGAATGGTCGCTTGCCCGCAAGGCAATCGGCTTTTTCTTTCTGGTCGATCCGCAATTTGCCGAATCCGTGCGCCAGAAGGAAATCCACGGCAAGGTCGATTTTTCCTGGTATATGGGCTACGCGCTGATCGTCTATGTCGGCTGGATGCTCTCCACCATTGCGGGCGCGTCGCTGGGCAATCTGATCGGCGATCCGAAGGCGGCGGGCTTCGATGTGCTGCTGCCGGTCTATTTCATGGGGATGGTGCTGGGGTTTCGCACCCGCAGCAACTTCTACCCCGTCATGCTGGCCAGCGCCGTTGGCGCCATCGCCGCCTATCATTTCGTCGGCTCGCCCTGGCATGTCAGCATAGGCGCCATGACCGGCATCCTGCTTGCCGTCATCCTGCCGCCAGCACCAGCTGAGCCGCAAACCATTGTCGATAGCGGGGAGGCCGTATGATGAACGACCTCTTTGATCCGCAGACATTGTTCATCATCTTCGCCGGTGCTGTCGCGACATATCTCACCCGCATTGGCGGTTATGTGCTGATGGTACGGATGAAGACCATTCCGCCGCGTGTCGAAGCCGGTCTCAACGCCGTTCCCGTGGCCGTGCTGACCACGCTCGTCGCACCCGCCTTTTTCGAAGGCGGATACGAGGTGAAGCTCGGCATGATCCTGGCACTAATCGTCGGCCTGCGCTTTCCCGGCCTGATCATGCTGATATCAGGCTGGGCGCTTGTCGTGGCAATGCGTTACTTCTCTATCGCGTAAGCGGCTCGGTCGCAGCGTTCAGCCATTGCTGCACCTCTTCGTCGGAAATCAGTGGCAGGAGCTTGTCCCTGACCTTTGCGTGATAGGCGTTCAACCATTCCAGCTCTTCGCCGGTCAGAAGCGAAACGACGATAAGCCGCCGGTCGACAGGGCACCATGTCAGCGTCTCGAACGACAGCATCGGCAGGTCGCCACCGTCAACCGCTTCCGCCTCACGCACGTAGATCAGGTTTTCGATGCGGATGCCGAATGCACCAGGACGGTAATATCCCGGCTCGTTCGACAGGATCATGCCCGGCAGGAGTTCCTGTTGCGACACACGGGAAATACGCTGTGGTCCCTCATGCACGGAGAGGTAGGAGCCGACACCGTGGCCCGTGCCATGAGCGTAATCCGCGCCCGCCTTCCACAGTGCGATGCGCGCCAGCGGATCGAGATCGCAACCACGCGTACCCTTGGGAAAACGTGCAACGCTGATGGAGATGAAGCCCTTCAGAACCAGCGTGAAGAAACGCTTCTGTTCCTCGGGCACATTGCCGATTGCGACCGTGCGTGTGATATCCGTCGTGCCGTTGATGTACTGCGCGCCGGAATCGATCAGGAACATCGTGCCATCATTCAATGGCCGGTCGCTGTCCGTCGTCACGCGGTAATGCATGATGGCGGCATTCTCGCCAGCGCCGGAAATCGTGTCGAAGGAAATATCCTTGAGCGGGTTCTGCAACGTCTGCCCTACCCTCGCCCGTACGGCCTCCAGCGCGGTCACGGCCTTGATCTCCGTCAACGTACCCGGCTGCTGTTTGTCCAGCCAGGCCAGAAACTCCACCATGGCCGCCCCGTCCTGCACGTGGGCGGCGGCTGAACCGGCAAGCTCTGCGGTATTCTTGCAGGCGCGTGGCAATTTGACCGGATCGGAGGCTTCGATCACCTCTCCACCGGCTTCCTTTATGGAAAGCGTCAGTGCCACCGGTGTCACATCGACATCGGCGAGAATACGGCCTGCCGCACTGGCAATCGCATGTAACCGTGCCTCGATGTCAGCGGGCGGCAGAAGAGTGGCGAGTGGTGCGAGATGGGCCTTGACCTCATCACCGATCTTGCGCTCATCCACAAACAGATCGGCACTGCCATCGGCATAGATGATGGCGCGCGCCAAAGGGTGTGGCGTGTGCGGCACGTCATTGCCGCGAATGTTGAATGTCCAGGCAATCGAGGACGGATCGGTCATCAGCACTGCATTGGCTTTACGCCCTGATACGATCTCACCAATGACCGTGATCTTCATGTTGGCGGGAATGCCCGTGACGGCATCCGGCTGGATCGTAACCGGCTCCAACGGTTCGGCGGGGCGACCGTCCCACAGCGGGTCAAGCGGATTGGCTCCCAGAAGAACCACCGAGCCGCCTTGTTCCGAGAGCGCCTGTTCGAATCGCTTCAGTTCAGCACCCGTGTGCAGCCACGGATCGATGCCAAGGCGAAAGCCATCCGGAGCGTTATCGGCAAGCCACTTCGAAGGTGGTGCGCCCACCAGGTCGCCGCCCCGGAAAACGGATGGATCAACCTGCGTGGCCAACTGTGTCGTATAGCGACCATCGACAAACACAATCGCCTCGTTGCGCGTGACCAGCACGACACCGGCCGAACCGGTAAAGCCCGTCAGCCACGCCAGCCGTTCGGCTGATTCAGGTACATATTCGCCCTGATATTCATCGGCGCGCGGCACGAGAAAACCATCGATACCAAGAGTATCGAATGTTGCGCGAAGCGCCTCGACACGGGTTTTGCCGAATTGCGGTGTGGACTTGTTGTCGAATGACTGGAACATGAATGACTTTCCGAATGCCTGTTTCGGAGCGGACCTTATCGCGTCACGCTTGCCAACGTCCAGACGAAAGGCTCGTGTTTACAACACTCAGTCCTTGCGCAGATGGATCGTCACCCAACCATTGCGCCACAATGTGCGGATATGGCTGAGATGCATGCCATTATAGGCCGAAAGCACCTTCCACCGCTGCGACGCCAGAATGCCGGACAGGATGACCGTCCCGCCGGGTGCCAGATGCGTCACCAGTTGCGGCGCCATCTTGATCAATGGGCGGGCAAGAATATTGGCAATGATGAGGTCGAAAGGCCCATGCTTGCGAAACGAATCCGAATGAAAGCCGGGAGCTGTTTCCAGCGACATGCCCGAAACGATGCCATTCAATCGCGCGTTTTCCTTGGCAACCCTGATGGCGATGGGGTCGATATCCGTTGCCAGAACAGGCACCGGGCGCATCTTTGCGACCGCGATGGCCAGAACGCCGCTGCCCGTACCCAAATCCAGCGCATTGCGAATGGTGCGCGCCCGCAGAACCTGCTCGATCATCTCAAGGCAACCCGCCGTCGTACCATGGTGGCCAGTGCCGAAGGCCTGACCAGCCTCGATTTCGATGGCGAGATCGTTGATCCGAACCTTGTCGCGGTCATGCGAGCCGTGCACGAGGAACCGCCCTGCTCTGACTGGCGTCAGCCCTTCCAGCGATTTGGCAATCCAGTCGACGTCGGGAATCACTTCACGCACAAGGGTGAGATGCGGGAAGGCAGACTTCAGCGCCTCATCGACACGGTTGCGAACATCGTCTTCATCATTTGCATAGAGGTAGACGGACGTTTCCCAGATGTCGCGCTTCTCATCCACCTCGGTGTTGGCGATAGCGATGTCTTCTTCACCGAACACCTCGGACAGCAAATCCAGAACTTCGCCCGATTGAACTTCGGTGGTGGACACATAAAGACGGATTTCGCTCACGGCTGAGACTTTCTATGCAGATGTTTCAGCCGTCAGCCTTTGCCATAAAAGCGGCAGCAGTCCAATGGACTTCTGGTGAGATTATTGATCAAAGATCAGGTCTTGGTGAGATTTTGCAGCTTCTGGATGGCAACATCGGGGTTCTCACCATAGGCGATGGTGCCTGCAAAGCGGCCCTTCGCATCCAGCAGTATAACCGATGCGGTGTGATCCATGGTGTAATCGCCGTTCGGGTCCTTCTCATCCACCGGTACTTTCTTGGCGTAGATGCGATATCCCCTCAACGTCTCTGCAATCTTGTCCGGTGCACCGGTAACACCGGTGATCCGCTTGGAAACATTGGAAACATACTGGTTGAGAATTTCAGGCGTATCCCGCTCAGGATCGACGGACACGAAATAGGCCTGCATCCTGTCGCCTGCCGGGTCAACCTTTTCCATCCAGCCATTCAGCTCGAACAGCGTGGTCGGGCAGACTTCCGGGCAATGGGTAAAGCCGAAGAACAAAGCCGTCGGCTTGCCCTGAAAAGCTTGTTCGGTAATCGGCTGACCGTTCTGCGCAACCAGCTGGAATGGAACGCCGTAGACTTCCTCCACCATCTGTTCGCGGCTCTTGGTCAGCTCTATCGTCAGCCAGCCCATGACGCCAAGCAGAACGGCGACGGCACCCCAAAGCGCAATACGAATATTTTTCATGCCATTCCCCGATCAGCGGTAAGCCAGCTTTCCTGACATGCTTCTAGACCAGCAAGATGAAGTTCGGCAATTCAGGAAAGGCCACATTGCGCCAGCCGCGCTATTTTGTCTCAAATATCAAGGCGCTCAAAGGCACCAAGCGATACCGCTTTGAACGGCGGACAGAAAAATATCCGTGCCATGTCGCATCCAGCCCTGAAACGTCAAAACAGCCAGCAGCAATGCTGCGCCTGTTGCAACCGTGACACCAAGCACTTTCAACGGACCTGCGAGTACAGATTTCATGCTTTGTCTATACCGCCAAACAAGCCCGCATGAAACAGTAAATAACGTGCTTCTACTGTGTGTTTACAGCCGTCCGTTAGGAAAAGTTTAAATGGTTTTCGGGCATTATGATCGCCAGCGGTCGCTCAAGCGCACGACATGATGTCATCAGGAAACCTCCCGACACCGCATACCTCCCAAATCGAAACGGCCAGCCAGAGAGCCGTCAGGAAGTTCAAATCATGTCAAACGCCATCAAGCAATCCGGCGCATACCTTGAAATCGTTTCCTTCCATCTCGGCGATCAGGAATTCTGCATAGACATCATGGCGATCCGCGAAATTCGCGGTTGGGCACCGGTCACCCCGATGCCGCACACGCCGCCTTATGTTCTTGGCCTCATCAACCTTCGTGGCGCGGTTATTCCCGTCATCGATATGGCGTGCCGTCTGGGCATGAAAATGACCGAGCCTTCAGAACGCTCAGCCATCATCGTCACCGATATCGGCGGCAAGCTCGTCGGCCTTCTGGTCGAACAGGTCTCCGACATGATGACCATCAAATCCGAAGACCTTCAGCCCGCACCGGAAATCATCCCGGAAGAACAGCGCGATTTCTGCCGCGGCATCGTGGCGCTGGAAAAGAGCATGGTCTGCTTCCTCAACCTCGACACCGTTATCGCCGACGAGCTTTCGCGCGAAGCCGCCTAAGGCTCGCCGCACGTATCGATGGACTTTAAGAAAACGGCGAGCCTCACGGCTTGCCGTTTTTCCATGTCACAGTCTGCCCGTAGAGCGGCACGGTGGAAATCGCCATCTTGGCGGAACCATCGGTCAGTTCACGGGTGTGAACGAGATAGATCAGCGTATCGTTCGCCTTGTCGTAGATGCGGTTGACGACCATCTTTTTCCACACCAGCGACATGCCCTGGCGGAAGACCTCTTCACCCTCATCGTCCAGATCGATATCACCCACTTCCACGGGTCCGGTCTGACTGCATGAAATGGCGTTGTTGGAAGGGTCTTCGAACCAGTTTCCATTCTTCAGGCGGTCGATAACGCCACGGTCGAAATAGGTGACGTGGCACGTTACGCCCTTGACCTGCGGGTCCGCGACCGCCTCTACGACGATATCGTTTCCAGTCCAGTCGACCCCGACCTTGCCAACCACCTGCGCATAGGCCGCGATGGGTAGAGCAACAGAAGCAGCAACGCCGAGTGCACAAAGTACCTTTGAAACCATAACCCTAAGCCCTCCATAAGCTGCCATAGAGATAGGTACCCGCAAGCGCACCACAAGACCGCAAAGTCAGCGTTTTCTCATTGTGCATGGCGCGTAACCCGCAGCGTGCAACCGCCCTGCCACCATGCCTATCTTTTCGGGTATGTGGTGGATGTGCTCCACGTTGACAGCCTTCGCCACCGCAATGGCCGCAGCCGCACACACGACGGCGTCTTCCGCCGCATTATGGTGCACGAAACGCAGTTGCAGATGGTGGGCGATGATGTTGAGTTTGTGCGAGGGCAGCGAGGGCCAGACGCGCTGCGACATCTTCACACTGCACAAGTAGGAAAGCTGCGGATAGCTCTGCCGATACTTGTCGAAACTCGCCCGCATGACACTGAAATCGAAAGCGGCATTATGCGCAATCATCGTCGCGTCCCGAAAATCCTCGATGAACTCGTCCATCACTTCAGGAAATTCCGGTGCGTCTTCCACGTCAACAGGTTTGATGCCGTGAATGGCAACATTAAACGGCGAAAACCGCATATCCCTGGGGCGGATCAACCGCTCTTCCACCCGCACGATCCGGCCGTTTTCGATCCACGCCAGCCCCACGGAACAGGCACTACCCCGCTCCTCATTGGCTGTTTCGAAATCGATGGCGATGGTTTTCAAAGGTGATTCCCGCTTGCTACTCGCTCGACATAAAGGAAAACACCACGAAAATGAACCGCCTGCCGGAATCGGGTGGTAACGCGCTATTGCCCGAATTACACAAAGGCGGAACCGATGTGGCAAGGGGGCATCCGACGTGGCCGTACATAAACAGATGAACGCAACCGAATGGGCGCTGCTCGTTGCACTTTCGGTCCTGTGGGGCGGATCGTTCTTTTTCGTCGGCATCGCTGTCAAGGAACTGCCGCCCGTGACCATCGTCACGCTGCGCGTCTCCATCGCCGCGCTGGCGCTGCTCACCGTCTGTCGCTTCATGGGTTACCGATGGCCAACGAACCGCGATGTCCTTCGCGCTTTCTTTGGCATGGGTCTGCTCAACAATATCATCCCCTTCTGCCTCATCGTCTGGGGCCAGACCCATATTGCCAGCGGCGTTGCCTCCATTCTCAATGCAACAACCCCGCTTTTCACTGTCATCGTCGCCCACATGCTGACGGTGGATGAAAAACTGACCATCAACAAGCTAACCGGGATCATCATCGGCTTTGCCGGGGTCGCAACCATGATAGGCCCCGAAGCACTCACCGGTGAAAGCTCCAGCCTCTGGGGCCAACTCGCTATTCTCGGCGCAGCGATCTCCTACGCCTTCGCCGGAATTTTCGGCCGCCGCTTCAAGGCCATGGGCGTACCACCACTGGTTACCGCGACCGGGCAAATTTCTGCGTCCACCATCATGCTCATCCCTTTGGCCCTCGTCATCGACCAGCCATGGTCGCTCGCCGTGCCAAGCGGTGAAGTCTGGGCCGCACTCCTCGGCATAGCACTCCTGTCCACAGCACTCGCCTACCTGATTTTCTTCCGCATTCTCGCTTCCGCAGGCGCTACAAACCTCGCCCTCGTCACCTTCCTCATCCCCGTCAGCGCCATTCTGCTTGGCTCCCTCGTGCTGGGAGAACAGCTGGAAGCAAAACACCTCCTCGGCATGGCCATGATCGCCGGCGGCCTGGTGGCCATTGATGGGCGGGTGTTTCGCAGGAAACATGTCCGGTAACGGTTTGTGATGCCGGGAGCAGGCTTATGCCGGTCAAATGACGTGTGTGATGACCTTGACAGTCAGGATCGTGCCTTTAGACGTCCCCGCAGGCTAGGCGGAAGGAAACGAACATGAAGACATTGGCGCTGATATCATCATTTGTTGGCAAGACATTTGCCGCCTGGGTCGTGTTGTTCGCGTTCCTCGGCTTCTTCTTCCCAGACACGTTTAAGCAGATCGGCCCCTGGATCGTTACGCTCTTGTCCATCATCATGTTCGGCATGGGCCTCACTCTTTCTCTGGATGACTTCAGGGAGGTCGTAAAGCGTCCTTTCGACGTGACAATTGGCGTTCTGGGACAGTTTCTCATCATGCCACTGCTTGCAGTGCTGCTGACACGTTTGATCCCCATGCCACCCGAAGTTGCCGCCGGGGTGATCCTTGTTGGCTGCTGCCCGGGCGGTACGTCCTCGAATGTCATGACCTATCTTTCCAAAGGCGATGTCGCACTCTCGGTCGCCTGCACCTCGGTCACCACCATCGCTGCTCCCATCATCACACCATTCCTTGTGTGGATGTTTGCAAGCCAGTATCTGCCAGTGGATGGCTGGGCGATGTTTATGAGCATCATCAAGGTCGTACTCGTGCCGCTTGCGCTCGGGGCAGCCCTTCAGAAGCTACTGCCAGCCTTCGTTAAAGCTGCCGTTCCTGCCTTGCCATTGGTGAGCGTCATCGGCATCGTACTTATCGTATCAGCCGTGGTTGGCGCGTCCAAGGCATCGATTGTGCAGTCCGGCCTGATGATCTTCGCTGTCGTCATCCTGCACAATGGGCTTGGTTATCTGCTGGGCTTTTTCGCCGCAAAAGCCTGTGGTTTGACGCTTGCAAAGCGCAAGGCAATTGCCATCGAAGTCGGCATGCAGAATTCCGGACTTGGAGCTGCTCTGGCCACGGCATACTTCTCGCCGCTGGCAGCCGTACCAAGCGCCATTTTCAGCGTTTGGCACAACATCTCCGGTGCGCTGCTGGCCAATTGGTTTGCCGGGCGCTCAGACGATGTGAAGGCTGATGGTTGAACCAACAGGTTTGAGCCTTTTTCAGCTGAAACGACAGTTGACCTACCCCGCAATCAGCGCCAGCCACTCATCCTCATCCATGGTCTGCACGCCAAGTTCGCGGGCCTTGTCGAGTTTTGAGCCAGCACCCGGCCCTGCCACCACGTAGTCGGTCTTTTTGGAAACGGAGCCGGCTACCTTGGCACCCAAGCTTTCGGCACGGGCCTTTGCCTCGTCGCGGGTGAATTTCACCAGCGAGCCAGTAAAGACCACCGTCTTGCCAGCGACGGGACTTCCTTCCGTCGTCGGCTTTTCAGCTTCCTTCGGACGAAGCTCTTTCATCAGCCGGTCGATAACGTCGAGATTACGCGGCTCCTTGTAGAATTCAACGATGGCGCGCGCCATCACTTCACCGATGCCCTCGACGCTGTTGAGCTCGGCCCAGGCATCGCCGGTCAAATCAGCGGCGGCTTTCATGGCGTCTTCGAAATGCTCATAGGTGCCGTAGGTGCGCGCCAGAAGTTTTCCCGTCGTTTCCCCCACATGGCGAATGCCCAGTGCGAAGATCAGGCGATGCAGGTCGATCTCGCGGCGCGCATCGATGGCATCGAACAGCTTTTTGACGCTGGTTTTGCCGAATCCATCGATGTTTTCCAGTTTGGTAAGATGGGACTCTTCCTGACGCTTTTTCAGAGTGAAAATCTGGGGTGCGGTCCTGATAGACAGTGCCGGGTCTTCGCTCTCGAAGAAGAAATCGATCTGCTTCGTGCCGAGACCTTCGATGTCGAAGGCATTGCGCGACACGAAATGCTTGAGATGCTCTTTCGCCTGCGCGGAACAGGCAAATCCGCCCGTGCAACGGGTAACGGAATCGAGCTTGCCGGTTTTCTCATTGCGCTCGCGCACCGCGTGACTGCCGCAAACCGGGCACTGTTTTGGAAATTCGTAAGGCTGCGAACCGCCATCGCGCTTTTCCAGAAGAACATCCAGCACCTGCGGAATGACATCCCCTGCGCGCTGGACGATGACGGTATCGCCGACGCGGATATCATGGCCCTCTGGCCGAATACGCTCGCCATTATTGCCGATGCCTTCGATGTAATCGGCATTGTGCAGCGTCGCGTTTGTCACGACCACGCCGCCGACCGTGATCGGCGTCAGACGCGCAACCGGCGTCAAGGCGCCGGTGCGACCCACCTGTATCTCGATCTTTTCAACGGTCGTGAATGCCTGCTCCGCCGGAAACTTGTGCGCGGTTGCCCAGCGCGGACTGCGGGAACGGAAGCCGAGCCTTTCCTGCAAATCGAGCCGGTCCACCTTGTAAACAACGCCGTCGATATCGTAATCGAGATCCGGCCTTGCTATGCCGATTTCCTGATAATGTTCAATCAGTTGCTGGCCGGATGTGAATCGCTTCATGAACGGGTTTACCGGAAATCCCCATTCCCTGAACTTTTCCACGATTCCGAATTGCGTGTCTGCAAGACGCACCGGCTGACCGTCATCGGAAACCTCGCCCAGTGCATAGGCAAAAAAGCGCAGCTTGCGCCTGGCCGTCACATTCGCATCCAGTTGCCGTAGCGAACCGGACGCCGTGTTGCGCGGATTGACATAGGTCTGCTTGCCATCGGCTTCCATCTGCGCGTTCAGCGCCAGAAAATCGCTCTTGGCCATGTAGACCTCGCCGCGCACTTCCACCACATCAGGCACGCCCTTCGGCAGGCTGTTCGGGATTTCCTTGATGGTCAGAATATTGGCCGTTACATTCTCGCCGGTGGTGCCATCGCCACGGGTGGCCGCCGTTTTCAGCTTGCCGTTCTCGTAGCGAATCGACATCGAAAGACCGTCGATCTTCGGCTCGGCCGTAAAGGCAATCGAATCATCCGGCAGGTTGCCCAGGAAGCGGTAGACCGATGCCACGAAATCGCGCACGTCATCATCGGAAAAGGCGTTGTCCAGAGACAGCATAGGCCGGGCGTGCACGATGGGCGCGAATGTTGCCAGCGGCGCGAAACCGACTTTCTTGGACGGACTGTCCGCCCTGACGAGATCAGGGAATGCCGCCTCTATAGCGTCGTTGCGGCGCTTCAGCGCATCATAGTCAGCGTCCGAGACCTCCGGCGCATCCTTGCCATGATAGAGCGCATCATGCCGCGCAAGCTCGGCAGCCAGAAAGGCAAGCTCGGCAGACGCCTCAAGCTCGGACAGTTTTTCCACCGGGGTTTGATCTTGGGACATGGAGCAGGCCTCTTGCATGAACAGAATTCGTTTTTAACGAAGGTGAGACAGTTTTCAACGTCCGGCATTGCGGTAATCTGAAAATCACGACTGAATCAAACGGGGGAATATCCATATGGACATGATGACGCTCATCGCCTTCGCCGCCACCTTCTTTGTTTTCGCGGCCAGCCCCGGTCCCGATAATATGACCATCGTTGCCCGCACCATCACCCATGGCGCGGCATCCGGCCTCGCCTATGGCGCAGGTACAGTCGCGGGCATCCTGATTTTCCTGACACTCGCCGCTTTCGGCCTGTCCATTCTTGCCGCCGAGATGGGGACACTGATGACCATCCTGCGCTACGCCGGTGCGGCCTATCTGATCTGGATGGGTATCAAATTGTGGACGGCAGAGCCGGTTGTGCCGAAACTGCAAGCGGTGAAAGAACGCGGAAATCTGTTTTCGATTTTCGCAACAGGGATGGCACTCAACCTCGGCAATCCGAAAATGCCGCTGTTTTATGTCGCTCTTCTGCCGAACGTCGTAGGATCATCGTTGACCGTCGATCATCTGGCCGCGCTGGCTGGCGTCATTCTCTTTGTGGAAGCCATCGTCATCGGTGGCCATGTCGCGCTTGCGGTGCGCGCCCGCGGTTTGCTGCGTTCGCCCAAGATCGTCCGCCGGGTCAATCGCACGGCTGGTGGCGTCATGATCGGCTCCGGCGTTGCAGTCGCGGTCAGCCGTTAGTCCTTGGCCGCCAGCAAACGTGCCGCCGCCGCCCTCGCCTCATCCGTGACAGACGCACCGGCCAGCATGCGGGCGATTTCCTCGGTGCGGTGTTCCGGCTGCATGGTGGTGACGCGCGTGGCAATGCGCTCGGTGCCATCGCCGGATGGTCCCTTGGAGATGAGCAAGTGCGTGGCAGCACGGGCTGCGACCTGCGGCGCGTGGGTCACGGACAGAACCTGCACGGTTTTCGACAGACGTCTCAGCCGCTGGCCGATGGCATCTGCCACGGCCCCGCCGACGCCCGTGTCGATTTCATCGAAGACCAGCGTGGGTGCGGACCCACGATCAGCAAGCGCGACCTTCAGCGCCAGCAGGAACCGCGAAAGCTCGCCGCCTGACGCCACTTTCATGATCGGGCCGGGGCGCGTGCCGGGGTTGGTCTGAACATGGAATTCCACGACATCGATGCCATCAGCCGTACCCAAAGCCGCATCGCTGCTGACTTCCACGGTGAAGCGCGCGCGCTCCAGCTTCAACGCTGGAAGCTCCGCCATCACAGCTTCGGAAAGCGCCGACGCTGCCTTGTGGCGTTTTTCTGAGAGTGACAGGGCAGCCCGGTCAAAATCCGTTTTCACCACACCCAGATGCTTTTCCAGCTGGGCAAGCTTTTCCTCGCCCGCGTCCAGATCGGCAAGATCGGCAACCATGCGCTCGGCCAGCGCCGGAAGCTCGGTGACGGGAACGGAATATTTGCGGGCGGCCGCACGTAAGCCAAACAGACGCTCCTCGACGCGCTCCAGTTCACGCGGATCGAACTCGGTGCGCCGCAGCGCCGCCTCAACTTCCATCTGCGCATTGGAAAGACTGTCGAGTGCCGCATCCAGCAACTGCACCGTCTCTTCCAGCAGGCCCGGCGCTTCGTGGCTCTTGCGCTCCAGACGGCGCATCATAGATGCAATGACGGGTACAGGCGAAGCATTACCATTCAGAAAATCGCTCGCCTCGGCGATGTCACCGGCAATGCGCTCGGACTTCTGCATCACGGCGCGGCGCTCGGCCAACTCGTCTTCTTCGCCATCCATCGGCGCCAGAATCTCGAGCTCTTCGACGGAGGAGCGCAGATAATCCGCCTCGCGGGCGGCGGCCTCCACCTTGGCACGGTGAACCTTCAGGCCACGCTCGGCGTCTTTCCATGTTCGGTACAGCGACTGAACGGACACGACCTCGTCCGTCAAACCGGCAAAGGCGTCCAGAAGGGTGCGATGCGCATTGGTATCGACAAGCGCACGATCATCATGCTGACCGTGGATTTCGACCATATGCTGACCAAGCTGGCGCATCAGTTGAACGGAAACGGCCTGATCGTTGACATAGGCCTTGGTGCGGCCATCGGCGGATTGCACACGACGAAAAATCAGATCGCCATCGTCATCCAACCCATTATCGCGCAGCAGCACACGGGCGGGATGATCCATCCCCACTTCGAAGGTGGCGGTAACCTGCCCCTTGTCTTCGCCATGGCGCACAAGGCCACCATCGCCACGCCCGCCAAGTGCGAGCGACAGACTATCGAGAAGAATGGATTTGCCAGCGCCCGTTTCGCCGGTCAGCACAGAAAGGCCGGCCTCGAACCCTAGGTCGAGCCGTTCGATCAGAACGATGTCGCGGATCGATAGCTGGACCAACATGTCTTATGCTCTGCTCTCAGGCACCCACGATTTTTTTGCCAGCGCGGGAAATCCAGGATTCCTTGTTTTCGCGTGGCTCAAGCCCCTGCCCCTTCAGCAGCTTGTACGAATCACCGTACCACTGGCTGTCAGGATAATTGTTGCCGAGAACCGCAGCCGCCGTTTGCGCCTCGTCCACCAGACCCATGGCATAATAGGCTTCTGTCAGACGTGCGAGAGCTTCTTCGATCTGGTTGGTGTTCTGATACTGCTCAACGACGATGCGGAAGCGCGATACGGCAGCAAGATATTCCTTGCGCTCAAGATAGTAACGGCCAACCTGCATTTCGCGGCCAGCAAGCTGGTCACGCGCAAAGCGGATTTTCGCCTGCGCATCCGGCACATATTCGGAGGTCGGATAATCGGTTACGACCTTGTTCATCGCTTCGATCGTGCGCTGTGCAGCGCGCTGATCCTGCGTCACGTCGGCAATCTGCTTGGAATAGGCAAGACCGATCATGTATTGAACGTAGGCGGCATCCTTGGCGCGTGGGTATTGCTTGAGGAAGCGCGCGCCGGAAGCGATCGCCACCTCGTTCTTGTTCTGACGTGTGGCGATGAAGGTGTTCATCACGAGAGCCTTCTGGCCCCATTCCGTGAAAGGATACTGCTTATCGATCGCCGAGAACTTGCGACCGGCTTCGGTCATGTTTCCAGCATTCATGTTGGCAAGGCCCTGCTTGTAAAGCACATCCGGCGGATCGGTCTCGACGCCGAGTTTGGTGATGTCGATGTCAGGGTCAGACTGGCAAGACGTTACCAGCGTTCCGGCGCCAATCAGCATCAGCGATACGAGTGCTCCCCGTACCGTTCCATTCATTGCACCAGACACTACACGCTTCATTCGTCAGTTCCCACTTCCGCGTAAATACAGAACATCGGCTTTTCCAAAGGCGTTTCTAGCCATAAAAGCGTCCGCAGGGCAACGCAATGATGACGCAATAACGCATTTTTATGGCGCGGCACCCTGTAGTCGATGATTATATTCGGCCCACATACGAAAAAGCCGCCCTAGTGGACGGCTCTTGTTTCGCTAAACTCTCGATCATGCAGACCAGGGAGCAAACTCAAGCTGCTGGACGGGCACGAACTCGCGCGCACGAACAACCGGGCTGCGCACGGCTGGCGCTTCCACAATTTCATAGGCCGTGGGATCGCTAAGCAGCGCCTTCAACGCATTGGCATTGACCTTGTGACCACCGCGATAGGAGCGGTAGCAACCAATGAACTGAGCGCCAGCAAGGGCCAGATCACCAACCGCATCCAGCGTTTTGTGACGGACGAACTCATCCTTCGCGTAACGCAGACCTTCCATGTTGATGACCGTGCTGTCATCGGAAATGACAACCGAGTTTTCCAACGACGAACCCAGCGCATAACCGGCAGCCCAAAGGCGCTCGACATCACGCATGAAGCCGAATGTCCGGGCACGCGAAAGTTCGTTCTTGAACGTCTCAGGCGTCAGATCGCCCTTCCAGATCTGGCGGCCAATCAACGGCGTGTCGAAATCAATCTCGACTTCAAAGCGCGTACCGTCATAGGGGCGGAACTCGGCCCAGGATGCGGAAGCTTCGATACGAACGGGCTTCACAACGCGAATGTAACGACGCTTCACGCCAAGATTTGTGATGCCGACTGATTCGATGGCTTCGATGAAAGGCATCGAGCTGCCGTCCATGATCGGAACTTCAGGACCATCGACCTCAACGATGAGGTTGTCGATTCCCATGGCGTAGATACCGGCCATGACGTGTTCGACAGTCGAGATGGATTGTGGCAGCGAACGACCGAGCACCGTGCAGAGATCCGTATTGCCGACATTGGCCGAAACAGCCTTCAGTTCGGTGGTGTTGCCATTCTCATGCTGGCGACTGAAGACGATGCCTGTACCTGCTTCCGCAGGCTGAAACGTCATGGAAACCGGGTTGCCCGAGTGAACGCCAATACCCTTGAGCTGAACGGAGTTGGCGATCGTTGTTTGGAAACCGAGCAGTCCGATGGTCATGCGAGTAAAGCCTTTTCGTGTGGACCTGCCCGATATCCCGGCGCGATCCAAATTTCAACCGAGGGAGATGAACGACAGCTGCGCCGCCTCATAACCTCGTTTCACGGTCATACATACGCACAGTCCGGCGCTATCTCAAATCACTGTTGATTTCGTTTTGTAACAGACTCAAAGCTTTGAAAAATCTAAACTAACAGGCACGGATCACGGCCATTTAAGACAGCGATACCCGGGCCTTTCGGACCCGGGTATCGCGTTGATCGAGAATCAGAAGATCAGTTCGACTGACGGCGCAGGAAGGCCGGAATCTCGAGCTGATCGTCATCATGCTGGCTGGCAGACGACGGCGTCTGACGGCCATGATCGTCCAGATTGCCACGACGCGGTGCGTAGAGGCTGGCTTCCTGCGACAGCGGGCGACGCTGCTGAGTGGCCAGGCTTGGCGCGTCCATCATGTCGGATGGAACGGTTTCTTCTTCATCGCGGCGACCAAGCGAATTGGTGATGCGCTTCAGAAGGCCCATTGGGCCACGCTCTTCCGGAACGGCAGAGGCCGGGTGGGCGCGGTGATCCATCTCGGCCTTAACGACCGGAGGGAAATCCTCGACCTTTGGCATGCGGACTGGCTCAGGCGCACGAGCGACTGGAGCGGGCTCATGGTAGACCGGCGCTGGCGCCTGCATGCGAGGAGCAGGTGCTGCCACCTGTTCTGCAGCATGGTAGGCAGGCGCAGGTGCGGTGTGCACCGGTGCTGCGGGGCGAGCAGCAACCGGTGCTTCCGCTGGAGCAGCTGCGAACAACTTGCTCTGAGGACGGAATTCGGCTTCTGCCTGGGCCTGACGAAGCCGCTGTTCAGCAGCCGCCAGTGCCAGTTCGCGTTCCATGTCGGCTTCGCGAATGGTCTGGGCAATAGGATCTACGGTCGTCTTTGGTGCCTGCATGACTGGGGCAGGCTGCACTGCGGCCGGAGCAGAAGCAACGGCCGCGGAAGGACGGATAAGTGGCTTTGCAGCTGCAGCCTGGCGCAGTTCTTCTGCGTTGCGCTCCATCTGGCCAGGAACACGGTCGATGCCGGTGGCAACAACA
Organism: Agrobacterium bohemicum; assembly: GCF_001562555.1. Taxonomy (NCBI): domain Bacteria; kingdom Pseudomonadati; phylum Pseudomonadota; class Alphaproteobacteria; order Hyphomicrobiales; family Rhizobiaceae; genus Agrobacterium; species Agrobacterium bohemicum. The sequence goes on along the minus strand of NZ_KQ961024.1, from coordinate 433,148 downwards.
GACACGCGGATGAGGCCTTCCAGAGCTTCGTCGAATGTCGCGCCGAGGATGATGTTTGCGTCCGGATCGACTTCTTCGCGAATACGGGTCGCGGCTTCGTCGACTTCGAACAGGGTCATGTCGCGACCACCGGTGATGGAGATCAGCAGGCCCTGCGCACCCTTCATCGATGTTTCGTCGAGCAGCGGGTTGGCAATAGCCGCTTCCGCAGCCTGCATCGCACGGCCCTGGCCGGAAGCCTCGCCGGTACCCATCATCGCACGGCCCATTTCGCGCATCACGGAGCGAACGTCGGCGAAGTCGAGGTTGATAAGACCTTCCTTCACCATCAGGTCGGTAATGCAGGCAACGCCCGAGTAGAGAACCTGGTCAGCCATCGCAAATGCATCAGCGAACGTGGTCTTGTCGTTGGCAATACGGAACAGGTTCTGGTTTGGAATGACGATCAGCGTATCGACGGACTTCTGCAGTTCCTCGATGCCCTGTTCGGCCAGACGCATGCGGCGACCGCCTTCGAAGTGGAAAGGCTTGGTCACGACGCCAACCGTCAGAATGCCCTTGTTGCGGGCAGCCTGCGCGACGACGGGAGCAGCACCGGTACCGGTACCGCCACCCATGCCTGCGGTGACGAAGCACATGTGCGTACCGTTCAGGTGGTCGATGATTTCATCGATGCACTCTTCGGCAGCAGCGCGGCCAACTTCTGGCTGCGAACCAGCGCCCAGACCTTCGGTGACATTGACGCCGAGCTGGATGACCCGGTCGGCCTTCGTCATCGTCAGAGCCTGTGCATCCGTGTTGGCAACGACGAAGTCGACGCCCTGAAGACCTGCCGTGATCATGTTGTTAACAGCATTACCGCCGCCACCGCCAACGCCGAAAACAGTGATGCGTGGCTTCAGCTCGGTGATATCCGGCTTTTGCAGCTGTATCGTCATTTTAACATTCCTTCTTTCTCTGGCCGCATCGCCCTGCAGGCCAATTCATATCAACTTCACTCGGTCCCCTGCCCGATGGGCAGGCAGAGGATCAAAAACTTTCCTTCAGCCATTGCCCTACACGGGCTATCCGGCCACTACCTGTTCCGAACGGCGAGAACATTCCGTTCTGCGCCGCATGGATTTCGATGTCCGCGATCTGCGGATAAATCATCAGCCCGCAGGCTGTGGAAAAGGCCGGGCCTTTGGCCGCGACCGGCAGGCCGGACACGCCCATGGGGCGGCCGATGCGAACGTTGCGGGCAAGAATGCGCCGCGCCGTTTCCGGCAGGCCGGTCAACTGACTGGCACCTCCGGTCAGAACCACGCGCTTGCCGACAATCGGGGAAAAACCCGATTTCTGGATGCGGTCGCGGATCAGTTCCAACGTCTCTTCGATGCGAGCCCGAACAATGCGGCTGACGAGAGCACGCGAAACCTGTGAAGGCTGGTCGCGGTCGTCTTCGCCAATCGGTGGCACGGCAATCATGTCGCGGTCGTCGGAACCGTTGGCCAGTGCAGAACCGTGAACAACCTTCAGGCGCTCTGCATCTTCGATACGGGTCGAAAGGCCACGCGCCAGATCGGTGGTGACGTGGTGTCCACCAAGGCCGATGGCATCGGTGTGAACCAGACGGCCCTCGGCAAAAACCGAAATCGTCGTCGTGCCGCCGCCCATGTCGATGGCAGCGCAGCCAAGCTCGACTTCGTCATCCACAAGCGCCGCAAGACCGCTGGCATAAGGTGTCGCAACAATGCCTTCGACCGAAAGATGCGCGCGGTTGATGCACAATTCCAGGTTCTTCAGCGCTGTGCGCTCAGCTGTCACCACATGCATGTCCACGCCCAGAAGGTCGCCGTACATGGACAATGGATCACGAATACCACGCTCGCCATCCAGCGAATAACCGGTTGGCAGGGAATGCAGAATGGCGCGGTCCTGACGCAGAGACTGCTGGCTGGCAGCGATCAGAACCTTGCGCAGGTCGCCCGATTCGACTTCCTGACCGCCCAGATCGATGCTGGCGGTATAGATGTCGCTGGCCAGACGGCCTGCGGAAACGTTAACGATAAGACTGTCGACCGTCAGACCTGCCATGCGCTCGGCGGCATCCACAGCCAGACGAATCACACCTTCCAGCGCATCCAGATCGGCGATGACGCCGGATTTGACACCACGCGAACGCTGGTGGCCAATGCCGATGACTTCGACCTTGTGCGTGCGACCGGGCAACACTTCGGTTTCCTCACGGGGTGTGAGACGACCGATCATGCAGACGACCTTGGTCGAACCGATATCCAGCACGGAAACCACATGGGTGCGCTTGGACGACAAGGGCTTCAGGCGCGGAAGGCCGAAATGGGAAGAACCGAAAAAGCTCATGTGTTCTTCTCCGCGGTCTTGAGCGCTTTGGAGCGAGCTTCGACAGCCTTCTGACGACGCTCGGCAGCACCTTCGGTGAGCTGAACCGTCGTGCGGTCCGACAAGCGCAGATCAACGGCAGCCACATCACGCGAAAGAACTTTTTCTTCCATATCCATGCGCGACAGCAGTTGCAGCGCCTTGGGAACATTCTCTTCCGGCAGCTTTACGACGATGCCGTTATCCAGATGCAGGTCCCAGCGACGTCCGGCAATGCGAACGTAAGCGCGAACGCGGTTGCGGATTTCCGGCCAGTCTGCCAGCTCGTCAACGAAACCGGCAGCGCCCGTTTCGGCATCACGACCAACAAAAAGCGGCAGGCCCGCATATTTGTTGTCACGCAACGGCGCGATCACGCTGCCGCTCTTTTCGATCAGCGAAAGCTCCGTGCCATGCTGCCAGATGCCGAAGGCCTGACGTTCTTTCAGGCGCACTTCGATTGTCTTCGGGTAGATTTTGCGGACATCCACATCCTCGACCCAAGGCAGTTCCGTCAGCTTCTTGCGCGCAGCGTTCACATCGAGCGCGATCAGCGATGTCGCACCATCAAGCCCGAGAAGCTGAAACACATCAATTTCAGAGGTCTGGACGTTGCCGGAAACCTTGACGTCCTCGATCGCAAAACCAGCAGCAGATGTGGTTGCCTGGGCGACAACATCCGTGTGGCCACCCAGCGACATGCCGTAGAGACCGATAACAGAGAAAAATGCGACAGTCGCAAGCGTGCCCGTATGAGCCGGAATATGGACGCGGCCAGTGGCGAGCGATACGCCGAAGCGAAAGCCCTTGCGCAGCGGACGCGGCAGAACCATCCGCTCATCGGCAGAACCCGAGGCGGACTGCCCGCGATTTTTAGCCGCCGATTTTTTACCGTTCATCGCAAACACGATGCGTCCTCCACCATCCACCGGACCAAATCACCAAAGGTGTATCCGGCATGAGCTGCCATTTCGGGCACGAGGGAGGTTGGCGTCATACCCGGCTGGGTGTTGACCTCAAGCCAGATAAGTTCGCCTTCTTCTGAGAAACGGTCGTCGTAGCGGAAGTCCGAACGGCTTACGCCACGGCACCCAATCACCTGATGCGCCATAACCGCCAATGATTGAATTTTTTGGTAAATTTTTGGTGAAATTTCCGCGGGAATGACGTGTTTTGAGCCACCCTTGGCATATTTTGCATCGTAATCGTAAAAGGCGTGACCCACCGGCACGACTTCGGTAACGCCCAAAGCCTCGCCATTCATGACGCCGCAGGTGAATTCACGGCCATGGATGTAACGCTCGACCATGACTTCATCGCCATAGCGCCATTCCGAAGAGCCGATGATCTGCGGCGGGTGTGACTGATCTTCCTGAACCATCACGACGCCGAAGCTCGAACCTTCACGCACAGGCTTCACAACATAGGGCGGCTTCATGGGGTGCTGGTTGCCGATGTCGAAACGACTCATGACCTTTTCAGCAGCAACCGGCATGCCGGATGCGGCGGCGACCTTCTTGGCCAGCGACTTGTTCATGGCCAGCGAAGAGGCCAGCACGCCGGAATGCGTGTATGGAATTTCGAGATATTCGAGAATGCCCTGAATGGTACCATCTTCGCCAAAGGGGCCGTGCAAAGCGTTGAAAACAACGTCTGGCCGCAGCCGAGAAAGCGTGGCGGCAACATCACGGTCCACGTCGACGCGTGTAACCTGAAAGCCCTCACCTTCCAGAGCCGATGCGCAAGCCTCTCCCGATGAGAGGCTGACTGGCCGCTCTGAAGAAAACCCACCCATAAGAACAGCTACGTGCTTGCCGCTCATAAAAACCTCTGACACAAAAATCACTCAGACGAGACCACCGGAGCACCGAACTGCTTTACGATTCGCTCGCCCGCTCCGTTCCAAACACTTAAGCGGCATTAAGGTTAATGAAGTGTTTACTTTCGTTAACCGATGCCACGCCCGATGTAATTTTTGTTAAAGAATCACACGAGGTCCGGATTCCTTCCTTGGAATCAGAGAGTTGCGCGCAATGCAACATGCAGAATTTCAGCTGGGTGAAATAAAACTCTTGCCGGAGCCGAAAGCGGCTCCCTTAAAAGCAAGCTCGATTCGTTAATATCCAGAGATTGTCCCCAAGCTATTTTGGCACTTCAGCAATCGCACCTGACTTGTGGGCTGGACGACCTCCCCGCCTCGTCGTGGAATTCGTCAACAACTCCATATTCGATCTTTTTTGTAATATATTGCGTCCAAGGCGTTCCAAAGGACGGAAAATTGCGTTAACGCACCGCTATCTCTTCCAAGAGTGATAAGTGTTACTTAACAACGGAATCCAAACAATGACCGACGCGATATCTCCCATATCGCCGACCGCTGACAATCCGAACGATGTAAAGACAAATTCGCCTGCACGAGTTCTTACTGCCAGCGTGGTCGGCACGACCATCGAGTTCTTCGATTTCTACGTCTACGCGACTGCCGCAGTGCTCGTGTTTCCGACGCTGTTCTTCCCGAACAACGACCCGATGACGGCGCTTCTGGCATCTTTCGCCACCTTCTCCATCGCCTTCTTCGCCCGCCCGCTGGGTGCCGTGGTCTTCGGCCATTACGGCGACCGCATTGGCCGCAAGACGACACTTGTTGCCGCCCTTCTGACCATGGGCGTTTCCACCGTCATCATCGGCCTGCTGCCGACCTATGAAACCGCAGGCGTTCTCGCGCCGCTGCTTCTGGCGCTGTGCCGTTTCGGTCAGGGCTTCGGTCTCGGCGGTGAATGGGGTGGCGCCGTGCTTCTGGCAACGGAAAACGCCCCTCCCGGCAAGCGCAGCTGGTACGGCATGTTCCCGCAGCTTGGTGCACCTCTCGGCCTGTTCCTGTCATCTGGCGTGTTCTGGATTTTGCTGCACTTCATGTCGCAGGAAGCGCTTTTGAGCTGGGGCTGGCGCATTCCTTTCGTCGCCTCGATCATCCTGATCGCCGTCGGCCTCTGGGTTCGTCTATCGATCACCGAGACCCCGGCCTTCCAGAAGGCCATCGACAAGGAAGAGCGCGTTGCCGTGCCTGTGGCCGAACTCTTCCGCAACCACAAGCGCAGCCTGGCACTCGGCACATTCGTGGCGCTGGCCACTTTCGTCCTGTTCTATATCGGCACCGCGTATCTTCTGTCCTACAACGTCAAGATTCTGAAAATCCCGTTCCTTGACGCCCTGGAAATCCAGATCGTCGGCTCGATCGTCTTCGGCATCTTCATTCCGTTTGCAGGCAAGCTGGCTGAGCGCTTCGGTCGTCGTGAAATCCTGATCCTCACCACGGTGCTGATCGCGGCTTTCTCATTCCTGCTGCCAAGCCTGATGAGCGCTGGTGAAGGCTCGATCTTCGTGTTCGCAGCTCTTTCCATGGCGCTGATGGGCATGACCTATGGCCTGATCGGAACAGCACTCGCGGCCCCCTTCCCGACCACCGTACGCTACACCGGCTCATCCATCACCTTCAACATGGCTGGCATTTTCGGTGCGTCGCTCGCACCCTATATCGCTACATGGCTACAGGTGAACTACGGCATGGCCTATGTCGGCTACTACCTCTGCGCTGCCGCCATCATCACACTGGCCTGCATTCTGATGTCACGCAAAGACGAAGTCTGACGTTTGAATCAAAAGCAAAGAAAAACCCGCGAAGTCATTGGCTTCGCGGGTTTTTTATTGTCTTTAAATATTAATTCACCGGGATAAATTCCCTATGCCCCGAAAAACGGTTCCACCTCACGACCCGGCATGAACAAGCCAAGACGCTTGATTTCCCATTCCAGGCGAATGCCCGCATGTTCGAACACGCGCTTGCGCACCGCTTCGCCGAGATATTCGAGATCATAGCCAGTGGCGTGGCCGGTGTTGATCATGAAATTGCAATGCAGAGACGACATCTGCGCGCCGCCGATGACCATGCCGCGGCCGCCCGCCTCATCGATAAGGCTCCAGGCCGAATGCCCCTCGGGGTTCTTGAACGTCGAACCGCCGGTCTGCTCACGGATAGGCTGAACCGTTTCACGGTGAAGGCGCACCGCATCCATGTCGGCGCGGATTTTCGCGCGATCTTCCGGGTGGCCTTCAAACAGCGCGCCGGTGAAGATCAGGTCCTTCGACGCGTCCGAATGACGATAGCTGTAGCCCATGTCGGCGTTGGAAAGCACATGTTGATTGCCCTTGCGATCGACAGCATAGACTTCCACCACGCGGTCACGCGTTTCGCCGCCATTGGCACCGGCGTTCATGCGAAGCGCGCCGCCAATAGAGCCGGGAATGCCGTAGTAGAAATGGAAACCACCGATGCCGTTATCCATCGCCATGGCAGAGATGTGTTTGTCGGGGCAGATAGCACCGGCCTTGATACGGTTTTCGCCCGCAAGTTCCACCTGGCCGAAGCCCTTGGCGGATAGGCGCACGACCACGCCCGGAATACCGCCATCACGAACCAGCAGGTTGGAGCCGACGCCGACAACAGTCAGCGGCACATCTTCCGGCAGAATTTTGAGGAAAGCAATGAGGTCGTCCACATCATGGGGCTGGAACATCAGTTCCGCCAGACCACCGGCCCTGAACCACGTTACGCGGTCCATTGGACTATCCGGCGTCAAACGTCCCCTGAGCTCATTCACTCCGTTGCCGAGTCTCTCCAGCAACTTTACCCCATCCACCTGTCTCATGCAGACTTTCCTGAAATGCTATCCAATTCCGAGGGCAGCACCGCCGCCCATTGCGTAATATTGCCAGCCCCCAAGAGAACCACGAAATCACCTGGTTTCGCGATAGCTGCGACAGTCTTGGCCAGATCGTCGCGGGAGGAGAGATGGCGAGCATCGCGATGGCCGGCAGCCTTCGTGGCTGAAACAAGCGTCTCGGAGTTCACACCCTCGATTGCATCTTCACCCGCCGCATAGACTGGAGCAAGAAGAATTGTGTCCGCATCGTTGAAACAATGTGCAAAATCTTCAAACAGGCTGGCAAGGCGCGAATAACGATGCGGCTGGTGCACCGCAATGATGCGCCCGCTGCACGCTTCACGCGCCGCCTTCAACACCGCTTTGATCTCGACAGGATGGTGGCCATAATCATCGAACACCTGTACGCCGTTGGATTCGCCCGTCAGCGTGAAGCGGCGCTTGACGCCACCGAAGGAGGCAAGCCCCTTCTTGATGTCTTCGACCGAAATGCCGAGACGATTGGCAACCGCAATTGCCGCCGTCGCATTCGACACGTTGTGACGGCCCGGCATCGGCAGCACGAGATCGGTAAAGGTAAAAATCTTGCCCGTGCGACGACGACGGATTTCCACGTCGAAAATCGATTTGGTCCCGTCGATGCGAACATTGGAAAACCGCACATCGGCCTGCGGGTTTTCACCGTAAGTGATGACCTTGCGGTCCTCGATCTTGCCCACCAGCGTCTGCACTTCGGGATGGTCGATGCACAGCACCCCGAAACCATAGAATGGCACGTTCTCCACAAATTGGCGGAAAGCGGCGCGCACGGCGTCGAAATTGCCGTAATGGTCCAGATGCTCCGGGTCGATATTGGTGATGACGGCAACATCGGCAGGCAGCTTCAGGAAGGTGCCGTCGGATTCGTCGGCCTCAACCACCATCCATTCGCCCTCACCCATGCGCGCATTCGTGCCGTAAGCGTTGATGATGCCGCCATTGATGACGGTGGGATCAAGATTGCCCGCTTCCAGCAGCGTCGCGACCATAGATGTCGTCGTGGTCTTGCCATGCGTGCCGCCAATGGCGATGGCATTGCGAAAGCGCATCAACTCGGCCAGCATCTCGGCACGGCGAACGATCGGCAGGGACTTTTCGCGCGCTGCAATCAGTTCCGGGTTGTTCTTCTTGATGGCGGTCGAAACCACGACAACCTCGGCATCGCCGATATTTTCAGCGGCCTGTCCGATGAAGACCTCGATGCCCTTGTCACGCAGACGCTGCACATTGGCGCTGTCTGCCTGATCGGAGCCCTGAACGCGATGGCCGAGATTGTGCAACACTTCGGCAATGCCGCTCATGCCGATGCCGCCAATTCCGATGAAATGGACAAGACCTATGGCTTTCGGCATCTTCATGGATGCACTCCTTTATTGTTTGTTTTGAATTGCGCAACCGGCTGCGCCCGCGCAATGGCTTCGACCAGATCAGCGAGCGCGCCAGCGGCATTCGGCTTGCCGGTTGCTTTCGCAGCCGCCGCCGTTCTTGCCAGCCGTTCAGGATCATTCATGGCATCGCTGATCAGCGAAGACAATTTCTGCGGTGTCAGGTCAGACTGCTTGATGACGCTTGCGCCGCCAGCAGCCGAAAGGGCTGCTGCATTGGCCGCCTGATCGTGGTCGAGCGCATGCGGATATGGAACCAGAACCGATGGACGACCGATGACGGAGAGTTCGGAAACCGTAGAAGCACCGGAACGGCTGATAACGAGATCAGAACCGGCGATACGCTCTGCCATATCGCCAAAGAACGGCGAGACATCAGCGACGACGCCGAGCTTCTTATAGGACGCGATAACGCTGTCCTTGTCTTCCGGGCGCGCCTGTTGCGTCACCGAGACGCGGCTGCGTTGCTCATTCGGCAGCAGGCAGATAGCCGCGGGAACAGCCGCCGAGAAAAACTGGGCGCCCTGACTTCCACCGAAGACAACGAGTTGAAACGGTTCACCGGCATGGGATGGCGTATAGGCCACATCGGCAGCCGTCAGCACGGCGGGGCGCACGGGGTTGCCCGTCGTCACCGTCTTGTCGGCGTATTGACCCTGCGTCTCGGGCAGAAACCCGCCCGCGATTGCCTTCACACGCTTTGCCAACGCCTTGTTGGCGCGGCCCATGACGGCATTCTGCTCATGGATCAGCGATGGGATGCCAAGCCCCGTAGACGCCAGAAGCGGCGGCACGGTCGGATAGCCACCGAAACCGACAACGGCCACCGGCTTCAGCTTGGTGATCAGGCGGCTGGCGGCACGAAGGCCGGTCCACAGTTTCAGCAGCGCCTTGGCCACAGCGATTGGATTTTTGGAACCGATGGTGGCCGATGGCACGACATGGATTTCGTCGGCAGGAAACTTGCCCGCATAACGTTCGGCGCGGCTGTCGGTCACCAGATGCACGGAATATCCGCGCGCCTTCAACTCGTATGCCAGCGCCTCTGCCGGAAACACATGGCCGCCGGTTCCCCCGGCGGCTAGCAGAACAATACCTTTGCTCATATTTTTACTCCGCAGGAAGGCCTGCATTGACCCGGAAGAAACTGCGCTCCTGCGCACGTTTTTCGGGGCGATGGCGGGTCAGCGCCAGCAGGAAACCGGCCGTCACGCAAATCGCCATCATGGAAGAACCGCCATAGGAAATCAGCGGCAGCGTCATGCCCTTGGCAGGCATCAGTTCCAGATTAACGCCGATATTAATCATCGACTGCATGCCGATCTGTAGCACCAGACCAGCAACTGCAAAGCGGACGAAATCATCCTTTTCCTTGAAGGCGTGGCTTAAGCCACGAAGCACGATGAAGGCGAAGATCGCGACCAGCAGCATGCAGAACAGAATGCCGAACTCTTCCGCCGCGACGGAGAAGATAAAGTCGGTATGGCTGTCGGGAATGATGCGCTTGACGATGCCTTCGCCCGGGCCCTGGCCGAACCAGTTACCACGAATGATGGCTTCGCGGGCTGTATCCACCTGAAACGTGTCACCCTCACCCGTCCAGAAACGGTCGATACGACCGGCAACATGCGGCAGCATCAGATAGGCGGTTACAATGCCGCCGACGCCCAGACCACCCAGCATGATGATCCAGAACCACGGGATACCCGCCATGAAGAACATGCCGCCCCAAACGACCGACGTCAGAATGGTCTGGCCGAAGTCAGGTTGCGCAATCAGAAGCGCCGCCACGATACCGAATGTGATGATGGCAAAGAGATTGCCCGGAATTTCAGGATGACGGGCGCGTTCGGCAAACAGCCACGCGCAGACGATCACGAAAGCAGGCTTCATGAATTCGGATGGCTGGATGGAAAACGAGCCGACGGAAATCCAGCGCCGAGCGCCCTTGACTTCGATGCCGAAAAACAGGGCAAAGATCATCATCAGCAGCGACACGATCAACAGGATGACGGCGACACGGCGCACCTGACGGGGCGACAGGAAAGACAGCCCGAGCATGATCGCCACAGATGGCACCATGAACATGGCCTGGCGCTCCACGAAGAAGAAGCTGTTGAGTCCGATGCGCTCCGCCACCGCCGGAGACGCCGCAAATGACAGCATCAGCCCGATGCCCATCAATGCTATGAACGCGGTCAGGAAGAAACGGTCGATGGTCCAGAACCATTCCGCGACCGGTCCCCGGTCTATACGGCTTACCATCTCTTCAGCCTCCTTTTTCAAACCCAATCAGCATCGTCACACCATCCAGTGCTGCAACATGCGAGACGAACGAATCACCACGTATCTCAAAGTTCTTATATTGGTCGAAGCTTGCGCAAGCCGGGGATAACATCACGACATTGCCATCCCTGCCATCGGCTCGCGCATCCGCTGCCGCATGTTCGACGGCCTTGTCGAGCGTTCCGGCAATTTCGTAAGGCACCGCCTCGCCAAGCGTGGCGGCGAAATCAGGCGCTGCTTCGCCGATAAGATACGCCTTGGCGATATGCGAGAAAAGCGGCGAAAGACTGCTGATACCGCCCGCCTTCGGCAGACCGCCCGCGATCCAGTAGATGCGCTCATAGCTCGACAAGGCAGGTGCTGCCGCATCCGCATTGGTCGCCTTGCTGTCATTGACGAAGGTCACGTTGCCGCGACGGCCAACCGGCTGCATGCGATGTTTGAGACCGGGGAATGAGTTCAGCCCCGCCTTTACCTCGTCTACGGAAACGCCCACCGCAAGGCAGGCGGCAATGGCCGCAGCCGCGTTTTGTGCATTGTGACTGCCGCGCAGCGTCGGAATGCCATCGAGATCGACCAGCAGCGAAGACGTGCCACCCTCGGCTTTCATGATTCGGCTGCCATCGGCATAAAGACCGTCAGCCACCACGTTGCGTTTGGAAATCCGCGACACCTTGACGCCAGCGCGTTCGATGCGATCGGCAATCAGCGTGCAGTAACTGTCATCGACACCAACAACCGCCGTATCGCTGCCCGCGACCAGACGTTCCTTGATATCGGCATAATGCTGCATCGTGCCGTGCCGGTCGAGGTGATCAGGTGTCAGGTTCAGCAGAATGCCAGCCGTCGGGTTCAGCGTCGGCGCGAGGTCGATCTGGTAGGACGAGCATTCGACCACGTAGAAGCGCTGCGCTTTCGGCGGCTCGAGGCTGAGGATCGCAGTACCTATGTTGCCACCCAACTGCGTATCGCGCCCCGACGATGTCAGAATGTGTGCAATCAGCGCCGTCGTCGTGGATTTGCCGTTGGTGCCGGTGATAGCAATAAAAGGGCAATCCGGCGCATGCGCCCGGCGTTCGCGCACGAAAAGTTCGATATCGCCGATCACTTCCACGCCAGCGGCGCGGGCAAGATCGACAGACCAGTGCGGCTTTGGATGCGTCAGCGGCACACCGGGTGCCAGCACGAAAGCCGCCAGCTTCGACCAGTCCAGTGTCCGCAAATCGGCTGTGTGAATGCCCTCGCTTTGCGCCTTGGCAACACTATCGGGATTGTCATCGAATGCCGTGACATCTGCACCGCCAGCCACGAGCGCCCGCGCAGTCACGAGGCCCGAGCCACCCAGACCAAACAGGGCGACCTTTTTATCCGCGAGTGAGGTGACAGGGATCATTCGATTATCTCAGCTTCAACGTGGCGAGACCAAGCATCGCAAGACCGACGGAAATGATCCAGAAGCGGATAACGACCTGGCTTTCCGTCCAGCCCTTCTTTTCGAAATGGTGGTGGATCGGGGCCATCAGGAACACGCGCCTGCCGGTGCGTTTGAACCAGAACACCTGAATGATGACCGACAGCGTTTCCATCACGAACAGGCCGCCGACGATGATCATGACGATCTCGTGCTTGACGGCGACCGCGATGGAGCCGATCAGGCCGCCAAGTGCCAGCGAGCCCGTATCTCCCATGAAGATAGCGGCGGGCGGTGCGTTGAACCACAGGAAGCCAAGACCCGCGCCGATGACGGCACCGACGATGACGGCAAGCTCACCCGTACCAGGCACGAAATTGATCTGGAGATAATTGGCGAAAATCGCGTTACCCACGAGATAGGAAATGACGCCGAAGGTCGCCGCCGCAATCATCACAGGCACGATGGCGAGGCCATCGAGGCCATCCGTCAGGTTGACGGCGTTGCCCGCACCAACGATGACGAATGCGCCGAACAGCACGAAGAAATAGCCGAGATTGACGACGAATTCCTTGAAGAAAGGAAAGGCGATCGAGCTTCCGAGCGTACCGCCATGCGGTGCCGTCGCCAGCGCGATTTCCATCATGAAGAACACGGCAATCGCGGCGATGACGAATTCGATGCCAAGGCGCGCCTTGCCTGAAAAGCCCTTGTCGCTCTGCTTGGTGACCTTCAGATAGTCATCGTAAAAGCCGATAGCCCCGAAGCCGAGCGTCACCATCAGAACGGCAACGACGTAGACGTTGGACAAGTCACCCCACAGCAGCGAACCGCCGAGAATGCCCGCAAGGATCATCAGTCCACCCATGGTGGGCGTACCGGCCTTCTTGAAATGGGTCTGCGGGCCATCGGCACGGATCGGCTGTCCCTTGCCCTGGCGCACACGAAGCGAATTGATGATCGCAGGACCGAACAGGAAGACGATAAGGGCGGAGGTGAACAATGCAGCGCCAGCCCGGAACGTAATGTACCGGAACAGGTTGAAGACTTGAACTTTGTCCGACAGTTCAACGAGCCAGATCAGCATGTTTGCCCTTTCAAAAGGCCGTTAAAGCGGCGGGCAGCAAAACGCGGGTGCCTGCGCCGCTTCAAGTTTTCGTTTCAGCACCGTTTCACCGAAGACTGCTTCAGCGTCCGGTTAAAATGCTCAGATTTGGCGTTCCGTCTCGGGGAATGCCGGATACTTGTCAAGAAGGGCCGTTACGATCTTTCCGAAACCGACGCCAAGTGACGATTTTATCATCAATACGTCGCCCGGCTGCACCCATTTCAGAACGAATTCGTTAAGTTCCGCCGTTGTCGGAAACCACGCCACGCTCACGCTTTCCGGTAAAGCATCGCGAAGAGCCGTCATCGACTCACCCGCAAGCCACACATGTTCGATGCCCGCAGACAGAAGTGGGCCGGATAACTCCTCGTGCACTTCAGCCGCGAATTCGCCCATTTCGAGCATATCGCCAAGCACGGCAACACGCCGCCCGTTGCCACTCACTTCAGCCGCTGCCAGCAGCGCGATGGCTGCACGCATGGAAGCGGGATTGGCGTTGTAGCTCTCGTCGATCATCAGGAACGAGCCTTCACCGACAGAAAGACGATGCCGTTGCCCCCTGCCCTTTACGGCTTCCAACTTGCCGAGTGCCGCAAACGCCTTGTCGATATCCGCACCCAGGACGGCGACCGTGCCGATGGCGGCCATGGCGTTTTCGGCGATGTGCCGTCCGGCAGCACCGATATGCAGTTCGCTGGTCTCACCGTTGACGATGGCCCAGATCGTAGATCCGTTCGGCGTACTCTCGAAATCGGCAAGACGGAAATCCGCCTTGGCATGTTGACCGAACGTCAGCACATGCTCGATGTCAGCATCGAACGCCGCCCGTTCCAATTGCTCGAACTGCGCATTGTCACGGTTGAGAATGACGGCACCACCCGGCAGAACGCCATCGAAGATTTCCGCCTTGGCAGCGGCGATTTCTTCGAGATTGTTGAAGTTTCCGAGATGAGCCGCCGCAATCGTCGTGATGATCGCCAGATGTGGCTTCACCTGCTTGACCAGCGGGCTGATCTCGCCCGCATGGTTCATGCCCACTTCGAAAATGCCGAATTCCGTATCGGCAGGCATGCGCGCCAGTGTCAGTGGTACGCCCCAATGGTTGTTGAAGGAAGACACCGCCGCATGCACCCGGCCCGATGGGGCCAGAACCTGCCGCAGCATTTCCTTGGTCGTCGTCTTGCCGACAGAGCCGGTAACAGCGATGACACGCGCCGACGTCCGCTCTCTGGCAGCGATACCCAACTTGACCAAGGCGGCCAGAACATCTTCCACGACGATCATTGGCACGGTCAGTCGACCGAGCGCAGGCAGTTTGGATTCCGAGACCACCAGAAGCCCAGCGCCATTGGCGACGGCAAAGCTTGCATAATCATGGCCATCCACCCGGTCGCCCTTGATGGCGAAGAAGGCTTCGCCCTCCTGCACCGAGCGGCTATCGATGGAAATGCCTGTAATGCCTTGCGGCAGGTTGCCGACCGGACGGCCTGCCATGACGGCGACCATATCCGGGACTGTCCATAACCAGTTCAAATCTACAATCCTTCCAGCGCAGTACGCACCTGTTCATGGTCCGAAAATGGCAGCGTCACGCCGCCAACAATCTGACCTTCCTCATGCCCCTTACCCGCTACAATCAAAGTATCGCCATTCCCCAACAGCGAAACGGCATGGCTGATAGCCGCTGCCCGGTCTGCAATTTCAAGCGCACCGGGTGCCGCCGCCATGATTTCGGAACGGATGGTCTGCGGCTCTTCCGAGCGCGGATTGTCATCCGTCACGATGACGATATCGGAAAGCCGTGTGGCAACCTCGCCCATGATCGGGCGCTTGCCCTTGTCACGATCCCCACCGCAACCGAAAACAGTGATGATGCGGCCTGACGTGAAGGGCCGCACCGACGTCAGCACATTTTCCAGCGCATCCGGCTTATGGGCATAATCCACATAAGCCAGCGCGCCGTTTTTCGTCTGGCCGATCAGCTCGAGACGACCAGCGGCCCCAACCAGCTTTTCCAGCGCCTTCAGCGCCACCGAGGCCGAAACGCCGGTCGAGATCGCAAGGCCTGCGGCAACCAGCGCATTGGCGACCTGAAAATCACCGGCCAGCGGAATATCGACTTCGTAAATCTTGCCCTGATGATGCACTTCGATCATCTGCTTGTGACGAAAATGCTCGACGCGCTTCAGCGCCAGATAATCGCCTTTGCGTCCAACGGTGCGCACATCATGGCCCGCATACGCTGCCGCCTTGATAGCGCGGTCCGACCATGGATCGTCAGAAAAGATGACAACCGGCGAACCCTTCGGCAACAGCGTATCGAACAGCCGCATCTTGGCGGCCATATAATCTTCAATGGTCGGATGGTAATCCATATGGTCGCGACCGAGATTGGTAAAACCGGCGGCTGCCAGTTTCACGCCGTCCAGTCGGCGCTGGTCGAGACCATGGCTGGAGGCTTCCATCGCCGCATGGGTCACGCCTTCGGAGGCCAGTTCAGCCAGCAGCGCATGCAGGGAAACCGGATCAGGCGTCGTCAGCGAACCATACTCTTCGCGGCCCGGCGCGATCACACCTGTGGTGCCGATCTGTGCCGCCGCATGGCCGGCAAAAGCCCAAATCTGGCGAATGAAAGAGGCGACCGAAGTCTTGCCCGCCGTGCCGGTCACGGCAATCATGGTTTCAGGCTGTTTTCCATAAAAGCGGGCAGCGGCAAGAGAGAGATAACGGCGCGGGTCGGAGACAACGAGAACCGGCACATCGGCATCGATTGCATGGCTGGAGACGACTGCGATGGCACCCTTGGCAATCGCGTCCTGCACATAGGTGCCGCCATCCGCCTTGGTTCCGGCCACCGCCACGAACAGCGATCCCGGCTGGGCCTTGCGGCTATCAGCCGTAATCCCGGTAATATCCAGCGCTCCGGTTTCTGTCCGAAGCAAATCATTCAGTTCCGGAAACTCAGTCCCGGAGAGGTCTCGCAAATTCATCGATGTGTCCGTCTTGTCCCCCGGCGCGATTCGCCGGTCCGTCATAAGCTGTACCAATCAATAAGACACCAGCAAGGCCGAACCGTCCTTGCCGAACTTGGGTTTTACACCAAGAATGGCGGCGGAACGGGCGATGATATCGTGCACCATCGGTGCCGCAGATGTACCGGCCAGTGCCGCGCCATTGCCCTTGTCCGTCTTCGGTTCATCGATGAAGGACAGAACCACATATTCCGGCTTGTCCATTGGGAAGGCAGAGAGGAAGGCGTTGAAGTTCTTGTCGTGTACATAGCGACCATTGACGACCTTGTCGGCCGTGCCGGTCTTGCCGCCTACATTGAAGCCTTCGACACGCGCGTTACGGCCAGAGCCATTGACGCCGTTCCACTCGAACAGGAAGCGCATGTCCTTGCTGGCACCCGGCTGCAAGACCTGCTTGGCAACCTGATCGGCCTGCGCCACCGTGCGCGGCAGGAAAGTCGGCTCGATCAGCTTGCCACCATTCACCAGTGCCGCACCGGCAATCGCCGTCTGCAAAGGCGTCGTGGACACGCCGTGACCGAAGGAAATGGTCACCGAGTTGATCTTCTTCCACACACGCGGCTGCGATGGCATGGCGATTTCCGGCAGCTCTGTCTGCATCTTGGTCAGAAGACCAAGCCGCGTCAGAAACTCCTTATGGCCTTCGATACCAACAGTATCGGCAATCTTGGCCGTACCGATATTGGACGAATACTGGAAGATTTCAGGCACGGACAGGATTCGGCCCTTGCCGTGGAAGTCCTTGATGGTGAAGCCGCCGATGCGGATCGGCGCACGTGCATCGAACGTATCGTTGATGTGCACCTTGCCGGAATCCAGACCCATGGCGATGGTGAAGGACTTGAAGGTCGACCCCATCTCGAACGTGCCGTTCGACATGCGGTTCAGCCAGCCCTCTTTGGCACCTTCTGCCGGATTGTTCGGATCATAATCCGGAAGCGATGCCATGGCGAGAATTTCGCCGGTGTGAACATTGATGACGACAGCGCCTGCCCCGATTGCCTGAAACTTCTTGATGGCATCGGAAACCACTTCACGCACAATGGCCTGCACACGCAGATCAATCGAAAGCTTGACCGGCTCCAGCGGCTGGTCGGATGTCATGCCCAGCGCCGTCAGGTCAGCGAGACCCTGGCTGTCGAGATAACGTTCCATACCGGCAACGCCGCGGTTGTCGATATTGACGTGGCCGACGACGTGAGCGGCCGTATGCCCACCGGGATAGAAACGACGCTTCTCGGGACGGAAGCCGATACCGGGAATGCCGAGCGCCAGAATCTGGCTCTGCTGCTTCGGCGTCAACTGGCGACGCAACCACTGGAAACGCGATTCGGATTTCAGTTTCTGATAGGTGCCGCGCGTATCGAGATCGGGCAGAACCGTCTGCAGTTTTTCGATGGCTTCATCGACATCTACGATGCGGTGCGGTTCTGCAAACAGCGAGACAGTACGAATGTCCGTCGCCAGCACTTCGCCGTTACGGTCCAGAAGGTCCGGGCGCGAGGCCATCAACCGGTCTGCGGGCGCAATGCTGGAAACGGTTTCCGGCTGGGTCATGCCATATTGAACGAGACGGCCACCAACGACACCGTAGAAAGCGATGAAACCGACGATCAGCAGACCAACGCGGGTTTTCGCCTGTGTGGCGCGCCGCTTGCGCGCACCTTCGAAGGCAGCATGGTCGGCAAAGCCGCTTGTGCTGGCGGAAAAATGAGCCCTGCTTTTCAGAACCATGACGCGTGACAGAAAAGACATCAGTCCACCGCTCCAGTTATCGTTTCATCCATGTCGCCAGCCTCGTCGCCCGGCTCTGCACGCACAGCCGGCATAGGCTGTGCAGGGCGCGCAGCCCGCGCACGCGGCTGTGGCACGGGTGTACCGCCAGTGGCGACGATCTGTCCGGCAGGTTTGGATTTGGGTTTTGCGCCGCCCAGCGTCGCGCCAGGCTTGGAACCATTCATCGCAGCGGCAATCACATCTTCCACGCTCATGCCCTGCGGCTCCGGTGGCTGCGGCAATTGCGAGCGCAGCATCGGCAATTCCTTCGGCTGCGAAAGCTGTGTCGGCTGTGTCGGCGCCAGGGCTAGATCGCTCTGATAGGCATTGACCAGACGGTGCAGACGGTTCGGCTGCGTCAGCAGCGCCCAGTCGGCCCGCAGAAGGTCGATAGTATCCTTCTCCAGCTTGATTTCGGTTTCCAGCTTCTTGACGGATTCCAGCTTCACATCGGCCTGATGCTTGATGGTGTAGGTAACGACGGCGGCAGACACCATCACACCCATCAAAATGAAATCGAGAGTACGCAGCATGTCAGCCTCCCATCTTTTCGAGGCTTGTGAGATCGGGAAGCTCGAAGATCGAAATGTCGGCTGGCCGTACGGGTGCCGTTGTGCGGACACCGGCACGCAGCTTGGCAGAACGGGCACGCGGATTGATATCCGCCTCTTCGTCGCTGGCCGCTATCATCGGCTTGCCAAGAGAATCGAAAATCGCTGACTTGGCAGCGAGCATCGGCATATGGCGCGAGCCCGCCGCACGGTCGGAACGATCCGCGAAATACTTTTTGACGATACGGTCTTCAAGCGAATGGAACGTGACCACGACGAGACGACCGCCGGGCTTCAAGGCCCGCTCGGCAGCAAACAGCGCCTGTGCCAACTCACCCAGCTCATCATTGACAAACACGCGCAGCGCCTGAAACACACGCGTTGCTGGGTGGATCTTGTCCTTGGCCTTGCGCGGGGTCACGATTTCGATCAGCCCAGCCAAATCGCGGGTGGTGCGAAACGGCTCGTCTGCACGCTTCTTTTCAATGGCGCGGGCAATGCGGCCCGACTGTTTTTCCTCACCGAGAAAACCAAAGATACGAATGAGGTCACCGACCTTGCAACGATTGACGACATCCGCAGCAGACACGCCAGAAGACGACATGCGCATATCCAGCGGGCCGTTTCTCTGGAAGGAGAAGCCACGTTCGGCCTCATCGATCTGCATGGAGGAAACGCCGATATCCAGTACGATGCCATCAAGCCCTTCGGCGGGCGCATGGGCTGCAAGATTGGAAAACTGAGACTGGATCAGCGACAAGCGACCACCATTGGCAGCGACCATGGCCTGGCCGTCGGCGATGGCGTTGGGGTCACGGTCCAGCGCGATGACATGCGCGCCCTGATCGAGGATGGCCTGGGTATAGCCGCCTGCGCCAAAAGTACCGTCGAGAATAACTTTTCCGGGCGCTGGCTCCAGCGCTTTCAGAACTTCATGGAGAAGAACCGGAATGTGGCGAACCGGTCCGCCACCGGCTTCAGAAGATTGTTCGCCAGAATTCGCCGCCATTCCGTTTCCCCGTCCTATACGGGGCGAGCAGCCGTAAAACCGCGCCCCGTTCTTGCAGCCTTCTGCGCCTCGTAAAACGCTTCCGGTTGCCACAACTGAAAATGATCCGCTCGACCCACAAAGGTAACCTCGGTCGTGATGTTGGTGAATTCCCGCATGAAATCCGTCACCATCAACCGCCCTTCCGCATCGAGCTTCATGAAAACGCCGCCGCCGTGAACCAGCAGCGACATCGCGTTCGCTTCCGGCGAGAACGCATCCATCGACGCGATCTGCCGTTCGTATCGTTCGAGCAAGTCCGGACCGCCAACGCTGATGGCCGGAAATGCGAAATCCTGGAGACAATAAAGCTCCTGGATGCCACGCTCCGTCAGCACCGAACGAAACAGAGACGGAACCGAGACGCGCCCCTTGGCGTCGATCCTGTTCGTCACGTTCGATAAAAAGCGACCCATTCCTAAACTCGCCAAAGCCGCCGAATGCAGAGCCGAAACTTGCACCGACCGGCAACACCGTTACGCACGACACATCGCTGACCGGCAGGACGTAATGCCCATCGGACCCTTGCAGGCCGCTCCGTTTCAGAGATTGCGGGTCAAAAACACGACCCTTTGTGGTGTGCATTTGGGATACCATGGGACACTTTGGGCGTCAATGGGAGAAGCCAGCGGGATACCGGCCTCGGATCGGATATTCATATCCCGTTAAGTTTAACGAATGGTTTACCGTGTTCATTCAAGCACTTGTGCGACGACAATAAAAAATCGCCTCTGAAATCTTATTTCATTAGGAATAACAGATACTTACGCGCGCCATGCCGATGCGCGACGTAAGAGCCTGTAATAAAAAGGAATTTGCCAGTTGGCCTGTAAGCCGGGTTCTGTATGGCCCCGGTTTGACCCGGAACGTGGCAGCCATTCATCTGGGACGACATTTGCACGCCGCCTCTCGCAACCCACCCGGATGACTCGCCCAAAAACCGGCTGTAGGTCCGCTTGCGCGCACCCCACGTCATCCCTATTCGGTCTTGCTCCCGGTGGGGTTTACCATGCCACCCCTGTTACCAGCGGCGCGGTGGGCTCTTACCCCACCCTTTCACCCTTACCACTATAAAAGTGGCGGTCTACTCTCTGCGGCACTTTCCCTAGGGTCGCCCCCGCCGGACGTTATCCGGCACCGTGTTTTCGTGGAGCCCGGACTTTCCTCACCCTACCGTCTTTCGACATTGGTAAAGCGCGGCTGCCCGGCCAACTGGCACGCGCTCCTTAGACGGGTTCAGAAACGAAAGCCACCGGAAAATCCGCAAACGGATCATTACGCAGAGAAAACCGGCGCGAAATCTGTCTCATAGCCCCCGTCGATGATTTGCCCCTCGACAAGAAGCTGCGCGCCCAGCCGCCCGATTTCATCCGAGCTTTTGGCCGCACTACCGCAGCCTCCGGTCAAAACGGCGATGCTGGATGAAGCCGTATAACCAATCGCCGGAAATCCCGTCGGTGTATAGGACGTCACGCAGGCCGCCATGGAAATGCGCGACGTATCAATGGAAGGGATCAACGCGTCGATGATGTCCGAAAAATTATCGCGCACCGTTACGTTTCCGCCCGAACGGAACCAGTCGCGGATTTCTTGATCTGTGCGCAACAGAACATCCACCGGCTCTCCACCGATCTTCAGATAAAACCTGCCATCGGGATAGCGCACCGGCGGCAACAGATAGATATGTTTTCGCGGGTCCGTCGGCTCGTAGATCAGCGATGGCATTCCAGCATAAAGATGCAGCTCGTCATCGGGAATTTCGAAAAACGCGACCGTCCTCGCATAGACCTCCATCGCAAGTGCCTGCGGCAAAAGCCCTTCGGCGATGGAGAACCCGCCCGCAGCAACCAGAACCTTATCCGCTGTAAAGGCTTGGCCCGCAGCAGTCGTCACCATCGCAACGCCGCCTTCTTCCCACACGCTGACTGCAATGTCGTCGATCCGCGTCACGCCACGCTTTTCAGCAATCGTGATCTGCGCCCGCACCAGTTCACGTGGATTGACGTATCCGGCATTGTTCTTTTCGAAAACGCCTTCGCAGCCGCTCTCAAACTTAAAATATGGAAAGCGATCGGCAAGTGACGCATCGTCCAGAAGCTCAGTCGCAACACCAAGCGCATTGGCAGACGCACAGACGCTCTCGATATAGGGGAAACCGGTACCACGCTTCTTGCCGACGATCAGGCAGCCGACCTCACCATAAAACTCGACGCCGCTCTCACGCTCTATTTCCGCGTACCGGGCAATCGAGCGGTTGGCGAGACGCGCCCAATCCGCGTTACTATCGATAGTGCGGGTAATGCGCGCCGCATCGTAGTGGCTGGCGAAAACGCCGGTATGGTTCTTGATATCAGCAGGTTCACGCGGCCCGATAAGCGCCACGCCATCAGTATGTTCCGCAAGATGTCGAGCCGCCGCAGCCCCCATCATGCCCGCACCGACCACGATATATTTAAACTGTGTTGCCATGCCTGCACTCGCCGAGTTTCGATTCCGTTACAAAGAGTTGTAGCGGTTTGAGGAATCGATTCCAGAGGTTTTGGATTCAGATGATGGTGGACGGCGGTGGGTGTGGCTTACCCCCTCTGTCCTGCCGGACATCTCCCCCACAAGGAGGGAGATTGGCTGGACGAACGAACCCCGCTTCACTCTCAACATTAGAGATGGCCAAGAGCTAACCACGAGTCGATCTCCCCCCTTGTGGGGGAGATGTCCGGCAGGGCAGAGGGGGTAAGCCGCACCCACCTCCACCCGCTTTAAACAAACACCGGCCCCACCTGCCCCGCAAAGTCCTCTTCCATCAATTGCCCGTCCAGCAACAGCACCGCCCCCAACCGTCCGATCTCATCCGAAGACTTAGCCGACACAAAATTACCGCCCGTCAAAACGGCAATGTTGGACGACTGTGTATATCCAATATACGGATAGCCGGTGCGCGTGATGGAGGCGACGCAGGAGCTTGATGTGACCAGGCAACCGGCAAGTCCCGGCATCAGTTCGATGGCGCGCTTCACCAGAAAATCGACCTCGCTGACGGTCCCGTCGGAGTGGAACCAGGACACCGCCTCGCCCAGCGTTTCCAGCCTGCCCTTTTCGCTCTCGCCACCGATTTTCAGGTAAACCTTGCCATCGGGATATCTCACCGGCGGCAGGATGTAGACGATGTCGTCGGCATTTTCTGCGAGCACGATAGTCGAAGGCATCGCCGCAAAAACCTGCTGCTTTTCCTCGTCCAACTCAAAAAACGCGATGGTGCGCCCCGTCGCGGCCATATCGACTTTCGATGGCAGCAGATCGGCCATATTGATGAAGCCACCCGCCGCGACGATGACCTTTTGCGCCGTATAGCGCCGCCCCTCATCCGCCACCACCTCCACGCCCGAGCCGGTGTCGTGAATGCGCATCGTCGTTTCGCGGATCAGTTTGGCACCCTGTGTTTCGGCAATCGCAATCTGCGCCTTTACCAGAGCACGCGGATTGACGTAGCCCGCATTGCGCGGCTCGAACCAACCCTCGTGATCATCAGGCAGATCGAACATCGGAAAGCGCTGCCCCAGTTGCGTGGAGCCAAACACTTCCATCTCGAGGCCTAACCTGTCACGCGCCGCCATGGCACTGGATACATAATCGCCACCCAAACCCTTGCCGTTACCAGCAAACAGGCAACCCGCCTCATGGTAGAACCGAATGCCGCTTTCCGCTTCGATCTGCGCATAGCGACCGATGGAGCGTTTCGCCAACTCGGCCCAGACAGGATCACCATCGAAACCACGCGTGATTCGCGCCTCGTCGTAGTGGCTGGAAAACACACCGTTGTGGTTCTTGCGATCCAGCGGTTCAGCAGGCCCGATCAATGCCACACCATCCGTGGCAGCGGAAAGATGCCGAGCCGCCGCCGCACCCATCATGCCCGCACCGACGACGATATATTTGAAATCCACCATGATCTTGCTCCTGCGCGTAAGCGCTGCCTAGCAAAATCAGGCGTGTTTCAAAAGCCGCAAAACGGCATCAACTCTGCAACAGCGTCTGCACCTTGCCGCAATAGCGCTTCGAAACCGGGTTCATGCGTGTGGCTCCGTGGCCTGCATTGTAACGCAAAATCGTGCTGCACACCTGGCTACCGCCAAGCTGGTGAGCAATCGCCAGATATTGCATGCCCCAGCGGATGTTGGTCTCAGGATCGTAAAGCGCCTTGGTCGTGCCGCGATAGCCCATCATCCGCGCCGTGGCGGGCTTGATCTGCATCAGCCCGACTTCGCCGGCACGTCCCCGTGCCTTTGGATTGAACTTGCTCTCCACGGAAACGATGGCATGCGCCAGATTGGTCGGCACGCCGTAACGCTTGGCATATTTGACGATCAGGTCGGAATATTCATTCTTCAAAACTGTCGGAAGAGACTTCTCGGGAATGGGATAGCCGGGTTTGCGGAAATAGGTTTCCAGCGGAATGGTTTGGGTCTTCACGTCGTCCTTGGCTAAAACGATACCACTCTGTGCCGCGAGCATGGAAAGACAGGCCGAGACAGCAAAAAGCACTCTTCTCATCAGTAAAACGGATCTCCGGTATGAAGACTTTGGGGCGTCACTTGCATAGCGAAGCCAGCGGGAAAGTTCATTGGAACAATCCGGCAAAAGTCCTCATCATTATTGTTGACGATCTCTGCTCGAAACTGAACAGGTCGCGGTTTGATGAGGGGTTATAGAGGGGCATAATAAGGAATTACTGTGGCGGCACAGAAAATACGCTTTACCAAATCAATTTTCACGAACGTTTTTTCTAAAAAATCGCCTTAAGCGCTGCGAAATTTCGGCAGACTGGAAATCAACCGGTGCAGCGTATCGATGGTCGAAACATCGGCAATGCCATCCACCAAAGCGGGCCTGAAATGGCGCTGGAAAGCCGCCACGATGCCTTCTGTCTGCTCACCGTAAACGCCATCTATTTCAATGCCGTAACCGTAGAGAGAGAGCATGGATTGCAAGGCTTCCACGGGCTGGCCGCTATCGCCGCGCTGAAAGAAACGCCCGCCGCCGATCGGCGCGGGTGTCACCCAGTGCCCGACGCCGTTCTGCGACAGGATGTCCCACGGGAATTTTTCACCCGGATCGATCTTCCTGACAGGCGCAATATCGGAGTGCCCCAGCACCCGCTCAGGCGCGATCGACCAGCGCGCGCCGCAATCACGACACAATTCGATGACCGCTTTTATCTGAGGTTCAGGAAACTCCGGCAATCCCGCAGGATGACCCTGATTGGCAATCTCGATGCCAATAGAGCGGGAGTTGATATCGGCAGCACCATCCCAGAGGCTTTTGCCCGCATGCCAGGCACGGCGACGTTCCGGCACCATCTGCACGACACGACCGTCCTCATAGACAAAGTAATGGCTGGAAACCTGACTTTCAGGATTGGCCAACCACGCCAACGCGCCATCGGCGCTGTTCATGCCGGTATAATGAAGAATGATGATGTCGGGGCCATCCACCCCTTCCCGCTCGCCATGGTTCGGCGAAGGCACGACGGAAGCACCTGCATAGTCCGCTGTGAATTCACTCATGCGACGCGGCGTTCTTTCTCGATGGCCGCATAGGCCGCATTCAGCGCTGCCATACGCTCATTGGCGGCCGCATGCAGTTCCATGGGAACGCCACGCGCGATGAGCTTATCCGGGTGGTGTTGCGCCACCAACGACCGGTAACGCCTGCGAATATCGGAGAATTCATCGGAAGGCGAAACACCCAGAACGCGGTAGGGATCGCGTCCTTCCATGTGCACATGCCGTGCCATGATCGTCTCGAAATGATCTTCGCTGATACGGAATATTTCCGAGATGCGTCCCAGAAACGCCAATTCACGCTCGTGAATCAAGCCGTCAGCCTTGGCGATATGAAACAGGCCGTCAATGACGCTTTCCAGCATTTCGCAGTTCTGGTCACCAGACCCACAAAGCCCGGCAAGCCGCTCGGCATAGGCCTCGTAACCGGCCACGTCCTGGCGTGCCAGATTGTAGAGGCGGGCAACGTTCTTGGCTTCCTCATCGGGGAAATCAAAAATCTGGCGGAAAGCCTGAACTTCGGCATTGTTCACCATGCCATCGGCCTTGGCCATCTTGGCGGACAGCGCAATGATGGCAACGGAAAAAGAAACCTGCCGACGCGTTTCCGGGTCACCCTCGAATACTGTTCTGACAGCTTCGATCACGCGCCCCAACACGCTTCCAGCAGCGTCGCCGATTGCGCCCAGTAGACGTTCCAGGAAGGATGAAATTTGCAAACAGGCGAAATCGTACATCATGAAATCAAGCATAAACTCCGATTTGACGAATGCAATATGCATAAAGGTCGCGGATCATTAACTTTTTTTCATCTGAAAGCCGCGCACCGAGCGGTCTTTCCGGCGCGGTTTCGTCGCCACCAAAGCGGTTTTCCACAGGCCGGGGCGCGAATGGTACACCATCTCCGCGATTGAAACGATTAGATTGGCCAACAGCCTCTATCACATTGAAAATTGCCACAAAACGCCCGATTTTCTTGAGAAATTCACTTTACATGCAGGTTTCACTGCCCCATCCATTTGCCGCATATATCTCGGAAGCGAACACGAAGGAGTGCCACGATGGCCAAACAGAAAGTCGCAATGTTGACCGCAGGCGGTCTCGCGCCCTGCCTCTCCTCTGCCGTGGGTGGCTTGATCGAACGCTACAGCGACATCGCGCCTGATATCGACATCGTGGCCTATCGCTCCGGTTATCAGGGAGTTCTTCTTGGCGACAGCGTCGCAATCACCGCCGACATGCGGGAAAAAGCGCACCTACTGCACCGCTACGGCGGCTCACCCATCGGCAACAGCCGCGTCAAGCTGACCAACGCCGCAGACTGTGCCAAGCGCGGCCTCGTCAAGGAAGGCGAAAACCCGCTGAAAGTTGCAGCCGACCGCCTTGCAAGCGATGGCGTTACCATTCTCCATACCATCGGTGGTGATGACACCAACACCACGGCGGCAGATCTTGCCGCTTATCTCGGCGCGAACGGCTATGACCTCACCGTCGTCGGTCTTCCCAAAACCGTCGACAATGATGTGGTGCCGATCAAGCAGTCGCTCGGCGCGTGGACCGCAGCCGAAGTCGGCGCAAGCTTCTTCGACAATGTCAGCAACGAACAGAGTGCCGCACCAAAGACTTTCGTCATTCACGAAGTCATGGGCCGCCATTGCGGCTGGCTCACCGCTGCAACCGCCCGCGCCTACATTCAAAAGACCAAGGGCAATGAATATGTCGAAGGTCTGCTGATGGACGAAAAGCTGAAAAGCATCGACGGCCTTTATCTGCCGGAAATGGCTTTCGACATTCAGGCCGAAGCAGAACGCCTGAAAAAGATCATGAACGATACGGGCTTCGTCACACTTTTCGTTTCGGAAGGCGCCGGTCTCGATTCCATCGTGGCCGAGCGTGAGGCGGCTGGCGATACCGTGAAGCGCGATGCCTTTGGCCACGTCAAGATCGACACGATCAATGTCGGCGGCTGGTTCCAGAAGCAGTTTGCGAGCCTCATCGGCGCAGAGCGCACCATGGTGCAGAAGTCCGGCTATTACGCCCGCTCCGCCCCTGCCAACGGTCAGGACCTACGCCTCATTCAGAGCATGGTCGATCTGGCCGTCGAAAGCGCGCTCAACAAGGTCTCCGGCGTCACCGGTCACGACGAGGACCAGGGCGGCAAGCTGCGCACCATCGAGTTCCCGCGCATCAAGGGTGGCAAGCATTTCGAGTTGTCGACGCCATGGTTCGGCGAGGTCATGGATCACATCGGCCAGCCTTATCAGGCTGCCTGATCAATCGAGCTAAACGCGGCCTTACGCTGTTCTATGTGTCTACGCTAAAAGACTGTGGCGGAAACACACCGCTCATCACCTTATCCATGTCAGGCCCAGAAATCCGTTTCGGTTTCTGGGCCGATGTTGTAGGTTAAAGGAAAATGACGTCGGGGAGGGCAAGGAGGAACGCATATGTCCGCACAAGTTTGGCTGGTCTTTTGCACGGCCTGTGTGATTCTGTTCGCATTGCCTTCGCCCATATCCTTCAAAGTCGCGAGTTACGCGGCCATTCGCGGTAAGCGCGCCTTCGTCGCCTCGGTCGTGGGCGCAACTCTTGGTATCGTCACAACGGTGACGGCAGCATCCGTCGTCGTCGCAGGATCGGAGTTCCTGCCATCCACTGTTCTCGACATCATCCAATGGGCAGGCACCGGCTGGCTGATGCTGTTCAGCCTGTGGACACTCGCAACGCCAGCAGCGCGTGAGTCGAATGCGGATAACGACAATCTGCGTGGAAAGACCTTCGGCACGATCTTTACCGATTGCTTCGTGATCGCAGCGCTTCGCCTGCGCTATTTCGGCTTCTTCATTGCCTTCCTGGTACAATTCGTCAACGGCACACGCAATGTCATTGAAATGGTATTGCAAATGCAGGCGGCAGTGCTGCTGCTGACGGTTGTCTGCCTGATTTTCCAGGCCAGTTTCTCGCGGCTGACCATTACTTCGGTGCGGCGCATGTCCGTGACCAAAAAGCTCCGCAATCCGAAAAGAACCCACTTCATCGCGGGCCGCGCCGTGACCGCCGGATACCGCCGGATTGCCGCCTGAAACGCAAATATGAGTCCCTGCTTGCCGGAATCCTTACGATAGGTTAATGATCGCCGGATAGGGACTGCCTGCTTCGCGAGAAACGGGGGTATCGAGCGACAGGCACATTCAAGGGCGGACGCATGAAAGTTGAAGGCAATTTTCGCCGAAAATCGGCTCTTCTTTTGTCGTCCACAGTCGGCATCGCGCTGACACTGGCGGGCTGCACAAGCGTAGAAGTCGCATCCAAAAGCGATATTGCCAAGCCTCAGATAGCCTCCGCCGCTACGGTGGAAAGCACCTTAGCCGCAAGCCCGGCCAGTGCATCCTCTACCCCAGCACAGGTCGCTGAAAATGCGACAGCGGAAGCTCTTCCGACAGTCGCTACGGCCAAGGGCGCACGTATCGCACTTCCACCTGCATCGGAAATTGCAGCCGCAGCAGCCATCGACGCACAAATTCAGCCACAGGCAGCAACCCAGACCGCTCTGGCCGCACCGGCAGCCACAACGCCTGCTGCAGCCGCCGTTGCACGTCAGACCGCCACCTCTGCCCTGCCGCAGGTCGTTGCGCTCAAAGGCAGCTTCCCCCCTGCCCCGGGTGCACCCGGGACACCATCGGCAGCCGCTGTACCTTTGACCGAAGACATGATGCGTCAGCAAAGCGTCATCCCGGTTCCCAAGCCACAGGGTGCCATGCTGGCCTACGCTTCGGCACCTCAGAACGCCGCTCTTGCCGCCATCAGCACCCGCGAAGGCCTGACGCCCTCACTGGATGCGCCGTCCATGGCAGGCCGGCAGAAGCTCAGCGGTCTCATCACCAAATATGCGACCATGTATCAGGTGCCGGAAGATCTCGTCCACCGCGTGGTCATGCGCGAAAGCCGCTACAATCCCAAGGCCGTCAATGGCGGCCATTTCGGACTGATGCAGATCAAGCACGCAACAGCCCGCTCCATGGGTTTCGACGGCCCCGCCTCCGGCCTGTTCGACGCTGAAACCAACCTGAAATATGCGGTAAAGTACCTGCGCGGCGCCTGGCTCGTCGCCGATAACAACCGCGACAACGCCGTGCGCCTCTATGCACGTGGCTATTATTACGATGCCAAGCGCAAAGGCATGCTGCACGTTCTGCGCAAGTAGGACTAGCGGCCTATCATTTTCCGAGATTGCACATCGGCGTGTGGGGCTTAACCCCCTCTGTCCTGCCGGACATCTCCCCCTCAGGTGGGGAGATCGGCTAGACGTCTGCTCATCACTCCTCCCACACCGTTCAAGATAGCCGAGAGGTCGCTACGAGTCGATCTCCCCCCTTGAGGGGGAGATGTCCGGCAGGACAGAGGGGGGTGGGCCAAGCCCACTGCCATCGAATATGGCAATCACCCCCGTCATCAAACTGTTGCGTCTCGTCGCTAAACGCCTCTCAACCGAATGAGAGGTGGAATCAGATGACGAGTGTCGCTCCAAAAACCGGTTTCAGCAAAAACGTAAAGCTCAAGTCCGCCCTCCTTCAGCACAAGGCCCTGTCCACCAGCGGCCTGTCTGAGAGATTGTTCGGCGTTTTGTTTTCCGGTCTGGTCTATCCGCAAATCTGGGAAGACCCTGAAATCGATATGCAGGCCATGGAATTGCGTGATGGCCATAGCATCGTCACCATCGGCTCAGGCGGCTGCAACGTCCTGGCTTACCTCTCGCGCAATCCGTCACGCATCGATGTGGTCGACCTCAATCCGCACCACATTGCGCTCAACAAGCTGAAACTGGCCGCCTTCCGCCATCTGCCCGGCCATGGAGATGTCGTGCGCCAGTTCGGCGTCGCAAACGTGCGCTCCAACAGCAATGGCTACGATCAGTTCATCGCGCCGAACCTCGATGCACAAACGCGCGCTTACTGGTCCAAGCGCACTTTGAGCGGACGCCGTCGCATCTCTGTCTTCGACCGCAATATCTACCGCACCGGCCTACTGGGCCGTTTCATCGGGGTCGGCCATGTGCTGGCCCGTCTGCATGGCGTGAAGCTGCAGGAGATGGCCAATACCCGCTCCATGGATGAGCAACGCCAGTTTTTCGATGAAAAGGTGGCGCCGCTGTTCGACAAGCCTGTCATCCGCTGGCTGACGAAGCGCAAGAGCTCGCTCTTCGGTCTCGGCATTCCACCGCGCCAGTATGACGAACTCGCCAGCCTGTCGGATGGCAACACCATTGCCCCGGTCCTGCGTCAACGTCTCGAGAAACTGGCCTGTGATTTTCCGCTGAAGGAGAATTATTTCGCTTGGCAGGCCTTCGCACGTCGTTACCCGCAAGCGCAGGAAGGCAATCTGCCGGATTATTTGCGTCGGGACTACTATCAGGCCATCCGTGAAAACGCCTCACGGGTGCACGTCCACCACGCCACCTTCACCGAACTGCTCGCCTCCAAACCCGCCTCCTCCGTCGATCGCTACGTGCTTCTCGACGCGCAGGACTGGATGAGCGATGTGCAGATCAACGAGTTGTGGTCGCAGATCAGCCGCACGGCAGCGCCTGACGCGCGCGTCATCTTCCGCACCGCAGCCGAAAAAAGCGTGATCGAGGGTCGCCTGTCGCCGGATATCGCAGCGCAATGGTCCTATCTCGGCGAACGTTCTCAAGAGCTGAACGCCCGCGACCGCTCCGCGATCTATGGCGGTTTCCATATCTATCAGAGGGCTCAGGCGTGAAGATCATCGGCGACAATATCAGCCTTGGCGATGCCAATCATGCAAACCTGATGGACCGCATGTACCGCAACCAGCGGCACATCTATGACATCACCCGCAAATATTACCTTCTGGGGCGCGACACGACCATCGACAAGCTCGATGTACCCCAGGGCGGCAGCTTGCTGGAAATCGGCTGCGGCACTGGCCGCAATCTTCTTCGTGCATCGAAGCTGTTCCCCACCGCCAAGCTTTATGGTTTGGATATCTCGGCAGAAATGCTGACGACGGCCGCTGAAAACTTCGGCGGACGTCAGGAACGGCCTGTATTGCGGGTCTCGGACGCGACAACCTTCAAGATCAGCGAATTCGCCCGAAACGAAGGCTTCGACCGAATCATGATTTCCTATGCCGTGTCGATGATACCGGACTGGGAAAAGGCCGTGGAGCGCGCACTGGCGTCGCTCGCACCCGGTGGCTCCTTGCACATCGTGGATTTCGGCCAGCAGGAAGGCTTGCCCCGCCCCTTCCGCACCCTGCTTCAGGCATGGCTCACCAAGTTCCACGTCACGCCGCGCGCCAATATGCGTTATGTTCTTGAAGCTTTGGCGGGCAGCCACAAGGCAACGCTCGAGTTCCAGCCGATTGCACGAGGATACGCGTGGCGCGCTGTTCTGACGCTCCCGAAGGGCTGAAGTCGAAACGTGGGTGTGGCTTGCCCCCGCTGCCTTTGCTAGTTAGAAGCCGCTCTAAGCCGCAGAATTTCCCGCCGCCCATCTTGCCATAACGGCTTGTTTACCCTGTTATGGTAAACAGGAGATTACGGCGCTTCTCACCAGGCAGCCGGCGGGACTTTCATTCGTTTCACTGGGATCATCATGCAGCGGCTACTTCCGGCTCTTTTCGCGTCCATCCTCCTGTTGAGCGGCTGCACCTCCACCAGTTATGATTTCCTCGAAACTGCATCCGTCGCCAGGCCGCGCTTCAAGGATAATGATCCGCAGGATTTCGGCGCACGCTCACCGCACAAGCATGATGTGCACGGAATCGACGTGTCCAAGTGGAATGGCGATATCGACTGGGCCACCGTGCGCAAATCAGGCGTCTCCTTTGCCTTCATCAAGGCAACCGAAGGCACGGACCGTGTGGATGCGCGCTTCGATGAATATTGGCGCAAAGCCTCAGCCGCGGGTGTGCCGCACGCGCCCTATCACTTCTATTATTTCTGTGCGTCGGCAGATGCGCAGGCAGACTGGTTCATTCGCACCGTCCCGAAAGAATCCATGAAGCTGCCGCCGGTGCTGGACGTGGAATGGAACCCCGCCTCCCCAACCTGCAAGACACGACCTTCACCAGATGTGGTCCGCGCCGAGATACAGCAGTTCCTCACCCGCATCGAACGCCATTACGGCAAGCGCCCGATCATCTACACCAGCGTGGATTTCCACCGCGATAATCTGGTCGGTCAGTTCAAGAGCTACCCCTTCTGGGTCCGCTCCGTCGCCGCCCATCCGACGCAAATCTACAGCGACCGCCAATGGGCCTTCTGGCAATATACCGGCACCGGCGTCATTCCCGGCATCAGCACTCCGACAGATATCAATGTCTTTGCTGGCTCGGAAAAGAACTGGCGCACATGGGTGGCATCCGCCAACCAGCCGCGCGGCTAGCTCATAGATTTCAACTTGATTTTTGCGACAATTCCAGCAGATGTGCTGTGAATTGATCGCATGGCGTTGAAAACAGACGTCTGTTGACGCTTTTCCATCGTCTTGCCCACGCTTCCGCCACAAAACTTGGCGAACGCATGGTCTAAATCGCACATTTGAGGAATTCTGATGTCCAGCTTTTCGCCACGCAGCCTCGCACTTGCTGCCACCCTTTTCACCCTGTCCTGCGGCTCGGCACTCGCCGTCACTCCCGTGGCTTCGCCGGATGACCCGAAACAGGTCGCCTGTGGTGGCGACCTGGCGACCTTCCTGCAAGGCGTAAAGACGGAAGCCGTCGGCAAGGGCGTGCCAGCAGAAGCCGTGGACAAGGCGCTGGCTGGCGCGCAGATCGACCAGAAGGTTCTGTCGCGCGATCGCGCACAGGGCGTTTTCCGCCAGACCTTCCTCGAATTTTCCCAGCGTACCGTCAGCCAGGGCCGGCTTGATATGGGCCGAAAGAAAATTCAGGAACTCAACACCACCTTCAAGCGCGCAGAAGACGAATTCGGTGTTCCCGCAGGCGTCATCGCCGCTTTCTGGGCCATGGAAACGGACTTCGGTGCCGTTCAGGGCGACTTCAACACCCGCAACGCGCTCGTCACGCTGTCGCATGATTGTCGCCGCCCGGAACTGTTCCGCCCTCAGCTCATCGCGCTCACCGAAATGGTTCAGCACGGCGATCTCGACCCTGCTACCAACTCCGGCGCATGGGCTGGCGAAATCGGTCAGGTACAGATGCTGCCGAAGGATATCATCGCCTTCGGCGTGGATGGTGATGGCGATGGCCACGTCAACGTCAAGTCCAGCAGCGCGGATGCCATTCTGACGGCCGCAAAGTTCATCCAGCATCTCGGCTTCAAGAAGGGCGAGCCTTGGATTCAGGAAGTTTCCGTACCGGAAAATCTGCCTTGGGAAAAATCCGGCCTTGGCGGCACGCTGACGGCTAACGAATGGTTCAACCTCGGTGTTACCCCCAAGGATGGCAACAAGACCTTCGGCGCCCTGCCCGCAGCCCTCATCCTGCCTCAGGGCCGCAAGGGTCCTGCCTTCATCACCTACCCCAACTTCAACATCTATCTGGAATGGAACCAGTCCTTCATCTACACCACGTCAGCCGCCTACTTCGCCACCCGCTTCATGGGCGCACCGGTGTATGCCAAGGGCAATCCAGAGCCCGGCCTTGACGATGCTGCCATGAAGGAACTGCAGACCAAGCTCGATGCGAAGACGCATGATGTCGGCAAGATCGATGGCATCCTCGGCTCCGGCACCCGCATCGCCGTGCAGCGTGAGCAGCAGCGACTCGGTCTACCCGCCGATGGCTGGCCAACACGCGCATTGCTCGACGCTCTCTGATCGACGGCGCTCAGTAGAATCACGACATAGACCAAACGGCCATGGCATTAACCATGGCCGTTTACGTTTAAGGCTTATTTGCACCGAATTTTTCAAACGGTAATATAAGTTGTTTTTCAATGCATTGAGGCCAACCGTTGGAAAATACTCGCTCTTTCGTGTGCACTGCATCATAGAAACCGCTTTCCAAGAGACACAAAACGGTCATAATGATTACTGTCAACACAATGGAGGCAGAGCATGGCACTTTCAAATTCTCTTAATGCCTTAGCAATCGGTGTAGCGTTTGCGTTTGTCGGAGTGATGCTTTTCATCTGACGCGCGACTTTGGGGTTTAACACGCACACCCGTCGTTGATTATCATAACCCATTAAAAAAGCGCAGGTTTTTCAGAACCTGCGCTTTTTTTTATGTTCAATTGAACGCTGTTCAGGCAGCCGATTGCCTCAAGGGGCGATAGCCGACATTTTCCAGAACCGCGTTCACCAGCGGTGCACGGTTCATGGTGTAAAGGTGGAACTCACTGATGCCATGGCGCTGCAAATCCAGAATCTGCTCGGCAGCGACATCCGCAGCCACCTTCGCCCGCTCCACCGGATTGTCATCCAGACCGGCAAACCGCTCATCGAGAAACGCTGGAATGCTCGTGCCACACCGACCCGCAAACCGCTTCAACTGCGTCAGATTCTGAATAGGCATGATGCCGGGAACGATGGGAATCGTGATGCCCGCCTTGGTCACGCGCTCCATGTAACGCTCGAACATCGTATTATCGAAGAAGAACTGCGTCAGGGCGCGCGTCGCGCCGTTATCGGCCTTGCGCTTGAGCATATCGATATCGACATCGGTGCTTTCGCTTTCCGGGTGTTTCTCAGGATATGCGGAAACTGAAATCTGAAAATCATCGATCTCGCGCAGACCGCGAACCAGCGCTGCGGCATTCTCATAGCCATCGGGATGCGGCTTATAGGCCGTGCCGGGGCCAGTGGCCGGATCGCCCCGCAACGCCACAAAATGCTTGACGCCGATGCCGCGCAGCTCTTCAACAACGTCGTGCACTTCCTGCTTGCTGGCATCCACGCAGGTCAGGTGCGAGGCTGTCGACAGACCCGCCACCGAGATCATGCGGTCGACCGCAACCAACGTCGGCGCCTTTGTCGTTCCGCCAGCGCCATAGGTCACGGACACGAAGTCCGGGTTCCAGCGCGCAAGTTCCTCGACCGTTTCCCAAAGCTGCACATCCATATCCGCGTTCTTGGGCGGAAAGAACTCGAAGGAGAGCTTGAAATTTCCGCTCGTGTGTCGGTCTGGATCGGTTTTTGTCATGTCATGCCCTCCCGGCTGATAGAAGCGGTGCGTCGACCACCTGCCCGCCCGCAATCAGCAGGCGCGGATCGCGCGCAACCCAGATTGTTACGTCAAGAGACTGGTCGGACACATTGCCGGAATGCAGATCAACCGCCTTCTCGGGCGAAAGCCCCGCCTTTTTCAGCCACTCTTCCATGGTTTGATGCGAAAATCCGAGGCGAACATGCGCGTGGTCTTCTCGCAGATACTCGAGCTTGTGCGGCGCCAGATCGATGATCACCAGACGGCCATTCGGACGCAACATGCGCGCCGCTTCGGCAATTGCCATCTCGGGATGATCGAGGAAGTGCAGCACCTGATGCACCACCACCAGATCGAAATCCTGGCTCTCCAGCGGCAGGTTCAAAATATCGCCATGGCGTAC
Source organism: Agrobacterium bohemicum (assembly GCF_001562555.1). Classification (NCBI taxonomy): domain Bacteria; kingdom Pseudomonadati; phylum Pseudomonadota; class Alphaproteobacteria; order Hyphomicrobiales; family Rhizobiaceae; genus Agrobacterium; species Agrobacterium bohemicum. The sequence goes on along the minus strand of NZ_KQ961024.1, from coordinate 397,318 downwards.
AGACGCGTGTGCCACGCCAGCTTTGTCGAGGTTGGAACGAGCAACCGCCAGCATATCGCGGCTGGCATCGATGCCGATTGCGCGGCGATAGATGCCGCTGAGAAGCTGAAGAATGCGGCCCGTGCCGGTGCCAAGATCGAGCATGGAATCGACAGGCGTCGTGCCGATCAGTTTCGAAAGAGCGCTTTCCACCGCGTCATCGCTGACGTGAAGACGGCGAAGCTCGTCCCAGGCGGATGCATTGCGGCTGAAATAGTCCTGCGCACGCTCCGCCCTCACCCGCTTGACGGAGGAAAGCCGTTCGAAATCCCGCAAAAGAACGGCGTCGTTGGGAGACGCGACGGAAAGAAGCTGTTTGACCAGCTCGGCAGCCTTGCCATCCTGCTTCAAACGGAAGTATGCCCAGGCACCTTCCTGATAACGGTCGATCAGGTCTTCCTCGGCCAGAAGCTTAAGGTGCCGCGAAATACGCGGTTGCGACTGACCGAGAATCTCGGTCAGATCCGTCACGGTCAGATCGCCCGCGCCCAACAGCGCCAACAACCGAAACCGCGTCGGCTCCCCCGCCGCCTTCAACAGCCCCACCAGATTATCAAGCCCTAAAGCCAATGCACAAACCTCAAGCCAATCAACATATAAAGATATGTTTATACGATTTTGGTGAAGCCTGCAAGATCGCATAGGTAATTGATCTCATGGGACGCAATGCATGCTAATCAAACGGGTATCGCGATGATTGCCACACAGCGCGCTCGATTGCGAACTTCGTATTCCTACGTCATATTAGTTGATGTTTGTCGTGGGAGCGGACTGTGGCTTGGTATCGGAACTTTTATATTTGCGAAGAATGTGGAGCGAAGTGGAACGACGACTGGTCCTGTGAGTGCGACGACGATTGTCCAGTTTGTGAAGTTTCTGACATCAGTCCAATCACGTGCCTTGATTTATCAGTCTATATGACGAAAGGCAGCGACGGTACGATCGCCATATACTATTCGCCGCCTGACGCAGACTACACCCCGAATTACACCCGCATGGCTGAGACAAAAATCCCAGTTCTAGCGTCGTTTTTGGGCAAGCTCGCAACGGAGCTTTCGCGTCCGATATGAAATTAGAATTCTCAGAGCCAGACCGAACTTACGTGAGTGGCTCGCAGAAAGCTCGAGTTCTGACCGAAGCATGGATTGAGCAATCGATCTACTGCCCTAACTGTGGAAATCAGAGTCTCAAACAATTTCCCCGAAATCTTCCTGTAGCCGATTTTTACTGTATGCGATGCAACGACCAGTACGAACTCAAAAGCCAGAAAAAGCCTTTCGGGAGGAAGATTGCAAATGGCGCGTATCAGACAAAAGTTGAAAGGCTAGAATCGGATACATCACCGAATTTGATCCTGATGAGATATGACGTGGCGGACGCTGCCGTGAGGCAACTTTACGTGGTCCCAAAACGCTTCTTTACTGCATCGTTGATTGAGCGCAGGAAGCCCCTTAAGCCTTCGGCACGTCGCGCAGGGTGGGTAGGATCAAATATACTTCTTGAACGCATTCCGCAGATCGGACTGATTTGTGTTGTACAAGATGGAATTGTTAAGAGTCGCTCGGATGTTCTGTCCCGGTGGCAAAAAACGGCTTTTCTGGAGCGACACACGCCTGCCGCACGCGGTTGGCTTGTGGACGTTATGAGCTGCATCGACCAAATCGAAAACTCCATCTTTACACTCGACAACGTGTACAGTTTCACTCGATATCTGAGCGAGATTTACCCCAACAATAACAACGTAAAAGCAAAAATCAGACAGCAGCTGCAAATATTACGCGACAACGGATACCTGGAATTTCTCGGCGCTGGAATTTATCGTCGCGCCACGTAAGCAAGTACTAGATTTCTGATGCGGGCTCACTCAATCCTGCTGTAGGCCATCTACTGCAAGAGTTACTTTCGACTATTTATCCCTCTAGCGGCACTGGACCGGCAAGTTGGCCCGCCCCGCAGCAGTCAGCGAGCAAGTAGGCTAGCGGGCCCGAAATAGGAAGTGCCCGCGGTGACGCACCAATAACTCGCCAATAAAGTTCGGCATCATCATTATCAGTCAAACAAAAAAGGGCACCGCTTGTGCAGTGCCCTTTTTGAAGTCGCAAGTGGATAAGGCAGATCAGCGCGTCAGACGCTTATACGCCTGGCTACCCGGGTTGAGCGCATCTGCACCCAGACGGCGGACCTTGTCCTGCTCGTAGTCTTCGAAGTTGCCTTCGAACCATTCTACATGGCCGTCGCCTTCGAAGGCGAGGATGTGGGTGGCAAGGCGGTCGAGGAACATTCTATCATGGCTGATGATGATGGCGCAGCCAGCGAAGTTTTCGAGTGCCGTTTCCAGCGCGCCGAGTGTTTCGGTGTCAAGGTCGTTGGTAGGTTCGTCGAGGAGGAGAACGTTGCCGCCCGCCTTCAGCATCTTCGCCAGGTGCACGCGGTTGCGCTGACCACCGGAGAGGTTGCCAACCTTCTGCTGCTGGTCGCCACCCTTGAAGTTGAAGGCACCGCAGTAAGCGCGTGAGTTCATGTCGAACTTGCCGAGCTTGATGATTTCAGCGCCGCCGGAAATTTCTTCCCAAACGGTTTTGGTTCCATCCAGCGCATCACGGCTCTGGTCGACGTAGCCAAGCTGAACGGTCTCGCCGATGCGAACCGAACCGCTATCGGGCTTTTCCTGACCCGTGATCATCTTGAACAGCGTCGTCTTACCGGCACCGTTGGGGCCGATGATGCCGACGATACCGCCCGGGGGCAGCTTGATCGACAGGTCATTGATCAGCGTGCGGCCTTCAAAGCCCTTCACGATGCCTTCCATCTCGATGACCACCTGGCCGAGACGCTCGGAAACAGGGATGATAATCTGTGCGTCGCCGGGACGCTGCTTGTCGGCGGCATCCACCAGTTGCTCGTAGGACTTGATACGCGCCTTGGACTTGGCCTGACGTGCCTTCGGGCTGGATGCGATCCATTCCTGTTCGCGCGAAATTGCCTTCTGGCGGCCTGCATCTTCGCGGGCTTCCTGCTGCATGCGCTTGGCCTTCGCCGTCAGGTAAGCAGAGTAGTTGCCTTCGTAAGGAATGCCACGGCCACGGTCGAGCTCGAGAATCCAGCCGGTGACGTTATCCAGGAAGTATCTATCGTGGGTAATCATCATCACGGCGCCGGGGTAATCGCGCAGGTGCTTTTCGAGCCATGCAATGGTTTCGGCGTCAAGGTGGTTGGTCGGTTCGTCGAGCAGCAGCAGGTCCGGCTTGGACAGAAGCAGACGGCACAGCGCGATACGACGGCGTTCACCACCCGAAAGCAGGGAAACGTCGCTATCCTTCGGCGGGCAGCGCAGGGCTTCCATCGCCATTTCGACCTGCTGTTCCAGATCCCACAGGTTCTGGCTGTCGATGATGTCCTGAAGCTTGGCACCCTCGTCAGCAGTTTCGTCGGAATAGTTCATCATCAGTTCGTTATAACGCTCAAGCACGGCCGTCTTGTCGGCCACGCCCACCATGACGTTTTCGAACGCAGTCTTGGTTTCGTCCAGATGCGGTTCCTGCTCCAGGTAACCAACGGTCGCGCCTTCTGCCAGCCACGCCTCGCCGGTGAACTCCTTGTCCTGACCGGCAATGATGCGCAGCACAGTGGACTTACCGGCACCGTTGGGGCCGAGAATACCGATCTTGGCATCCGGGTAGAAAGACAGGTTGACGTTTTCAAGGATTTTCTTGGCGCCGTAAGACTTGTTCAGCCCCGACATGTGGTAGATGAATTGACGTGCCATTGTAGCGAATGCTCCGCGTCAGATTTGAAAATTCGAATGGGAAATTTGCCGCTATGTAGGGTAAATAGGGCCAGGGAGCAACCTCTTGGCCAACAATAAGCACAGGCGCGGAGAGATGAATGGACGATATGGCCTTTAGTGAAATCAATCGACTGGCAAGTCCTTCGGGCGCATCCATCACCTACCGGCACGAGCCGGCGCAAGGCCAGCCAAAGGGCATCCTGATGATTTGCCACGGACTGGTGGAACATGCGGGCCGATACCGCCGCTTTGCCGATGTCATGGCGCAACAGGGATTCGAGGTTTACGCCCATGATCATCGTGGCCATGGCCGCACCAAGGCAGACGACGCCCCCATCGGTCGTTTTGCCTGGAAAGACGGCGTCACCAAGGTCATCAGCGATGTCATGGCGATGCGCACTCTGGTTGGCGAACGCCATCCCGGCCTGCCTGTCATCCTCTTCGGACACTCCATGGGCGGCCTCATCGCTCTCAACACCGCCGTCAGCAATCCCGGCGGCTTCGATGCCCTTTCGATCTGGAACTCCAACCTCCACCCCGGCCTTATGGGCCGCTTGGCGCAGGTCGTTCTGCGGATCGAGAAGATGCTGAAAGGCTCTGACGTCCCAAGCGCCATCCTGCCCAAAGCGACCTTCCGCATCTGGAACAGCAAGATGCCGGAAAAACGCACGATGGCCGATTGGCTCAGCCACGACAAGGCGGCCGTCGATGCCTATGTCGGCGATCCGCTCTGCCAGTTCGAAGCCAGCGTCTCACTCTGGCAGGACGTGTTCGAAATGTCCTATCGCGGCCCGAAACTCCTGTCGCGCTTGCCAAAAGACCTGCCGATCCTGCTCGTCAGCGGCAACGAAGACGCCGCGACCAACAACGGCCGCGAAATCGTCTGGCTGGCGCAGCAATTCCGTGCGGCAGGCTTCACCAACGTCGAAGACAAAATCTACCCCGGCATGCGCCACGAAACCCTGCACGAAATCGGCTGGGAAGTTCCGGCTGCGGATTTTGCGGCCTGGGCAAGGAAGGTGGCAGTTTTAAGTAATGGGATGTAGCGCAAAGCGTTCACGTAAATGGGGAACGGTATCTATTATTTCGACGTCATCCTCGGGCTTGACCCGAGGATCTAACGACCCACGACGTCAAACGCCAGTAGATCCTCGGGTCAAGCCCGAAGATGACGTATGAGTATTTGTCGAATCGGAATGACGCCATGAGATAATTTCACATGCACGCAGAAGTTCGTCCGTCTATAAACTTCTGAAATATGTGAGATAGACATGGCAGAACCTTCCGATAAGAAACAGCCGCCCTTGAAGGGCATTCGTGTGATCGAGCTGGCCCGCGTGCTCGCCGGTCCCTGGGCCGGGCAGATGCTGGCCGATATGGGTGCCGATGTCATCAAGGTGGAAAGCCCCGATGGTGGCGACGATACCCGCGCCTGGGGGCCGCCCTTTGTGGAGAGCAAGGATGGCGATAATCTTTCCGCCGCCTATTACCATTCCACCAATCGCGGCAAGCGCTCCATCACCGTCGATCTGAAAAGCGACGAGGGCCGCCAGACGGTGCGCAGGCTGGTCAAGACCGCCGATGTGGTGATCGAGAACTTCAAGCGTGGCGGGCTGGAGAAATACGGGCTGGATTATCAGTCTCTGCGAGCGCTCAACCCCAAGCTCATCTATTGCTCCATCACCGGCTTCGGCCAGACCGGCCCTTATGCGGATTTCGCCGGTTACGACTACATCGTCCAGGGCATGTCAGGTTTCATGTCAATCACAGGCGAGCCGGATGGCCAGCCGATGAAGGCGGGCGTTGCCGTTGCCGATATTTTCACCGGCATCTATTCCGTCACCGCCATTCAGGCCGCTCTCATCCACGCCATGCGCACCGGACAGGGCCAGCATATCGATATGGCACTTCTGGATGTTCAATCGGCCGTGCTGGCCAATCAGAACATGAATTACCTCATGTCCGGCAAAGCGCCGGTGCGATTGGGCAATGCCCACCCGAATATTTCTCCCTATGAAGTGGTGCCGACGGCTGACGGATTCCTCATTCTGGCTGTCGGCAATGACGGGCAATTCCGTCGCCTCTGCAAAATCCTCGGTATCGATGCCATCGCAGACGATGAGCGCTACGCCACCAACAAGGCCCGCGTCGCGCACAAGGTGGAGGTTCGCCAGATCGTGTCGACCGAGACGCTCAAATGGATGAAGCGTGACCTGTTGACGGCCTGCGAAACCAGTGCCGTGCCTGCCGGGCCAATCAATTCCATCGATGAAATGTTCGCCGATCCGCAGGTTCAGGCACGCGGCCTGCGCGTTGATCTTCAAGCCGCAGACGGCACCGTCATTCCTGGTGTAAGAACACCGATCATATTGTCGGAAACGCCTCTGCATTATGAGCGACCGAGCCCGCGTCTCGGGGAGCATCAGGCAGAAGTGCTGGCCGAGTTGGACGACATAGAAAGGAACCTGGCACCATGAAAAGAACCGGCGGACAGCTGATTGTCGAAGCCTTGAAAGCCAACGGTGTGTCGCGTGTTTCCTGCGTACCCGGCGAAAGCTATCTGGCCGTGCTGGATGCGCTGTATGAAAGCGGCATCGAGACCGTGATCTGCCGTCAGGAAGGTGGCGCGGCGATGATGGCCGATACCTGGGGACGGCTGACGGGCGAGCCCGGTATCTGCATGGTAACGCGCGGTCCCGGCGCGACCAATGCGTCTGCGGGCCTGCATATCGCCATGCAGGATTCCATCCCGATGATCCTTTTCATCGGCCAGGTGCAGCGCGATGCCCGTGAGCGTGAGGCCTTTCAGGAAGTCGAATACCGCCGCGCCTTCACCGAATTTGCCAAATGGGTCGGCGAGATCGATGATGCCCGTCGCATTCCGGAATTCGTCACCCGCGCCTTTGCGGTCGCCACCTCCGGTCGCCCCGGCCCCGTGGTCTTGAGCCTGCCCGAGGATATGCTGGTCGATCTGGTGGACGCACCGGAGGCCAAGCCTTACACGCCGGTGGAAAACCACCCCGGCCCAAAGCAAATGGCCAAATTCGCAGAGCTTCTGGGTGCAGCCAAGCGTCCCATGGTCATTCTCGGCGGCACCCGTTGGACAGAACAATCCGTTGCGCAGTTCAAGACATTCGCGGAACGCCTCAAGCTGCCAGTCGGCTGCTCCTTCCGCCGTCAGGCGCTGTTCGATCATCTCAGCCCGTCCTACGCAGGCGATGTTGGCATCGGCATCAATCCGGCGCTGTCAGCGGAAATCAAGCAGTCCGATCTCATTGTCCTCCTGGGCGGACGCCTGTCGGAAATGCCCTCTTCCGGTTACACTTTGCTCGACATTCCCTACCCGTCGCAGACACTGGTACATGTCTACCCGCAGGCGGAAGAACTCGGGCGCGTCTACAGGCCGGACCTCGCCATCTGCGCGTCGTCCACTGAATTCGTGGAAGCGCTTTCCACACTGGAAGTCCCGGAAAATCCGGTATGGGCAGAGCGCACTGCCGCCATGCACGCGGCCTACCTGACATGGTCCACCCCACCGAAAACCGGACCCGGTCCAGTGCAGATGGGTCCGATCATGGACTGGATCGAAGCCAATACGCCTGTTGACGCCATCTTCACCAACGGCGCGGGCAATTACGCCACATGGCTGCACCGCTTCCACCGCTTCCAGCGTTTCAACACACAATCGGCCCCCACCTCCGGCTCCATGGGTTATGGCCTGCCCGCCGCAGTCGCCGCCAAGCATCTGTTTCCGGAACGCGAAGTCGTCTGCTTTGCCGGTGATGGCTGCTTCATGATGCACGGGCAGGAATTCATCACCGCCGTGCGCTATGGCCTGCCCATCATCACCGTGCTGGTCAACAACGGCACCTACGGCACCATCCGCATGCATCAGGAACGGGAATATCCCGGTCGCGTCAGCGGCACTGATCTCGTCAACCCTGACTTCGTCGCCTTCGCCAAAGCCTATGGCGGCCACGGCGAGATCGTCGAGAAAACCGAAGACTTCGGCCCTGCCTATGAACGCGCCCGTGCCAGCGGCAAGCCCTCGATTATCGAAGTGAAGCTCGACCCTGAGGCGATTACTCCTGCGCGGACGTTGACGCAGATTCGCGAACGCAGCTGATATTTCAGCAATGAAAATAGGACTGCCATGATGTAAACCGTGTCTGACAACGGAGAGCATCATGGCAGAGACGACACCGGCAGTTATCACCCCACGAAACGCAAACATAGAACCCTCAGCCGGTGCGCCTTTCGAAGCCGTGCGCGTGGCGCGGGACGTTCTGCACACCTGCCGTACCGCCGGTCTCGCCACGCTTGATCCGCAGAGCGGCTATCCCTACAACACCGCCACCAACATCGCCGTCGAGCCGGATGGCACGCCCTTCTTCTTCACCGCTCGCCTCGCACTCCATGCCCGCAATATCGAGGCGGACCCGCGCATCTCGCTGGTGCTGGCACCCTTCAACAAGGGCGACGCGCTGACACTGCCGAGACTGACGCTGGTCGGCAAAGCGGTGCTGATGGTTGATGACGAAGTGCCGTTGGCTAAGGCGCGCTATATCGCCCGCTACCCCAAAGCCAAACTCTATCTCTCGTTACCGGATACGCAGCTCTACCGTCTCAATATCGAAGGCGTCCAAATCAATGGCGGCCCTGCCCGCAATGCCAGCAATATCACACCATCGGATCTGCGTACCGATCTCTCGGGCGCGGATGGGCTGGAGGCCGAAATCTCGCGCCTGAACGTCATCAAGGGCGAGGCATCACGGCTGGCGGTACTGGCAGGCCGCAAATCCGGCGCGTGGAAAATCACGTCGATCGACCCGGATGGTATCGACCTGGCTTCGGTCAGTGACCTTGCCCGGATGTGGTTTGACGAGCGCGTGGAAAGTGTGAATCAACTTGCGAAGGTACTGACTCAATCCTCGAAGTGATAGCGGTAACAGATTCAGATCAAAGCGAAACTCGCGACCTTTGCCTTTTGATATTGATGGGTGGCACCACCAGAAGCATCTTCACCGTGCCATCCTTCACTTTCGCAACAAGGCATCGCAGATATTTCCATTTCGTTAACCATCTTCGTTAACAATATGCATCGCACCATGAATGTCGCGGTGCGTTGAAGAGCGATGAAATCAGGCTCTGCATTCGGGGGCCCTTATGCCAGTCATTACATTTGCAAATACCAAGGGCGGCGCCGGCAAGACCACGGCTGTGTTGCTGCTTGCCACCGAACTTGCCCGCATGGGCCACCGCGTGACGGTGCTGGATGCCGATCCGCAATTGTGGATTTCGCGCTGGTCCGAAATGTCCGGCGAGATGCGCAATCTCTCGGTCATCTCACACGTCACCATGGCCTCGATGGAAACGCATATTCGTGAAAACAGGTCCAATACGGACTGTTTCATCATCGACCTCCCCGGCACCAAAAGTCCACTGCTGACGATGGCGCTCGGAATTTCCGACCACGTCTTGATCCCCGTTCAGGGTTCCGCCATGGATGCACGCGGCGCTTCCGAAGTGCTGGAGCATATCGAGCTTCTCAATCGCAAGATGGGCATGAAGATCGATCACTCGGTTGTGCTGACCCGCGTCAACGCCATGATCAGCACGCGCTCCATGCTGCTGGTCAAGGCGCTGTTGGCGGAGAAGAACGTTCGCGTTCTGAACACGCCAATTGCCGAACGCGCCGCCTTCCGCGACATTTTCGACTGTGGCGGCACGCTCGAAGCGCTGGACTGTCAAAAGGTCAGCAACGTCGAGAAGGCGATGGAGAATGTGCGCAACTTTGCCTACGAGGTTTTGCGCCTGATGCCGGTCCGTGTCGTCCGTTCTGACCGTGATGGAAAATTCCTCGGTCGAAAAGCGGCCTGATTACCAATAGTTTCGAGCGCCCGGCACGTTTTGCGACCGGGCGCAAAATTCTGCTTGATTTGGAAATGATCGTTTTCTATATTGCGACCATGACCAACGCTCCTTCACCATCTTACCCTATCCGCCAGCGCGGTCGCCCGCGTGAGTTCGATGTCGATCTGGCGATCGACAAGGCTATCGGCGTGTTTTCTGAGCGTGGCTATCACGCAACCTCCGTGGGTGATCTGACGCAGGCGATGGAGTTGACGCAGGGCAGCCTCTACAAGGCTTTCAAGGATAAAAAGGACATCTACATCGCCGCCGTCGAGCGCTATAGGCTGGTGCAGACGAAGCGCTTCGAGGCGGCCGTTCAGACCGGCAAAACCGGGCGGGAGAAGCTGCTGGCGGCGATGAACTTCTATGCCGATGCCTGCATTGGACAGTCCGGTGGACAAGGGTGTCTCGTCGTGGGTGCTGCTGCCGATCTGGCCTCGTTGGACGAGGATATGGCGCGTGTCGTGCGCCGTGCCATTGATGCGCGCGAGACCATACTGGGGCGCCTCGTGCGTGAAGGACAAGCGGATGGATCGGTGTCGAACGCAATGGATGCAGACGCTCTCGCCAAGACGGTGCTTTGCCTGATTTACGGCATGCGGGTGGTCGGCAAGACCGGCCTTGAGAAAGCGGAACTTAACGCGGTGGTCGATGTGGCCATGAAGGTTTTCGACTGATTTTTATGCGTATTTTGGAAATGAATATTTCCTAATTTGGAGACGTGACATGACATCTACAGTGCTTGGTTCCGAGCCTGCACAGGAAGAGGCTATCTCTTCCGCAATGATTTTTCTGTTGGCCAGTGCCTGCGGGTTGATTGTGGCAAACCTTTATTATGCCCAACCGCTCGCCGGCGTCATCGGTGCGGAGCTTGGCCTTTCCGCCGGGGCAACCGGGTTGATCGTGACGCTGACGCAGATCGGTTACGGGTTGGGACTGCTGTTTGTCGTGCCGCTGGGTGATCTGATCGAAAACCGAAAACTGATCGTAACGACTGTGGGCATGGCGGTCGCGGCTTTGATTGCGGCGGCACTGGCACCGCATGCTTCGCAGTTTCTCACGGCTGTTTTCCTTGTCGGCATCAGTTCTGTGGCTGTGCAGATGATTCTGCCCTTGGCCGCGCATATGACACCGGATGCCAGCCGCGGCAGGGTTGTCGGCAGCATCATGAGCGGGCTGATGGTCGGCATCATGCTGGCACGACCACTATCGAGTGTATTGTCCGAACTGGTTTCCTGGCGCGGCGTGTTTCTGATGTCGGCTGTTGTGATGGCCGTACTGGCACTGGTGCTCTACCGGCTGCTGCCACGCCGTATGCCGGATGCGAAACTGCCATACCGCGCCCTTCTTGCGTCGATGGCAAAGCTGGCCGCGAACACGCCTCTTCTGCAACGGCGCGCAATCTATCAGGCTGGCATGTTTTCGGCGTTCAGCCTGTTCTGGACGGTGACGCCGCTTTATCTCAGCGGTCCGGCTTTCCGGCTGTCACAGGGAGAGATCGCGCTGTTTGCGCTGGCAGGTGCGGCTGGTGCCATAGCCGCGCCGATTGCAGGCCGCCTCGCTGATCGCGGCTGGACATGGGCCGCCACCTTGGGCGCGCTGCTGGCGGCTATGGCATCGTTCCTGATCACTCACATTGCGCCGGAAGGTTCGCATCTGGCTCTGGCGTTGCTGGTCGTTGCAGCAATCGTGCTGGATTTTGCGGTCACGACAAATCTGGTGCTGGGCCAGCGCGCCATCTTCACGCTGGGTGCCGAATTCCGCAGCCGCCTCAACGGCATCTTCATGGCAACGTTTTTCATGGGCGGTGCCGTGGGTTCAGCGGTCGGCGGCTGGGCCTACTCGCAGGGCCAATGGGTCGCAGCCTCATGGCTTGGCTTTGCACTGCCCGCGCTTGCCTTCGCATGTTTCCTGACGGAACGTCGGGCCGGAAAACGAGTGCATAAGTTAGGGTAAGGCAGGACCAACAATTTGGACGTCATCCCCGCCCTTGTGGCGAGGATCTATCCACGTTCAATGTCGGGGTTCGTTAGATCCTCGGGACAAGCCCGAGGATGACGTTGGAGAGAGTGTTGAGCGAGTTGCTCTTACTCGGCAAACTCCACCACAACACCCGGGCGGACCATCTTAGCAAGTTCCGTTGCATCCCAGTTCGTCAGGCGGATACAGCCATGGCTGTTGGTCTTGCCGATTTTGGATGGTTCCGGCGTGCCGTGAATGCCATAGGTCGGCTTCGACAGCGCAATCCAGACCGTACCGACGGGACCGTTGGGACCGGGCGGGATCTGCAATATCTGGCTGTTCTGGCCCTGCTGGAAGTTGATCTTCGGGTTATAGGTGTAGCCGGGATTGAGCGCGATGCGTTCGACGGTATGCGTGCCGGATGGCGAAGGCGTATCCGAAGAACCGATAGTGGCAGGATAAGCCGCAATCAGAACGCCGCTTTCGTCATAGGCGAACACCTGCTTGATGCCCTTGTGGGCAACGATTCGAGCGACCTGCCCCTTCTTCGGCTCACCGGGGCTGACGACCTTGATGATCGTGCCTGGTACAGTGAAATCGACGCCGGGGTTGAGTTCCTTCAGGTATGTCTCATCCATGTGGAAACGCTCAGCGAGGGCTTCCGATGTGGACGTGTAGGCCATGGCGGGAAGCTGCGCCTTTTCGGCGTAGTCATCCGGAATGGAGGCAACATAAGGACCAGCCGCGTCTGCTGCGGTTATCGTATAATCCACGATGGCCAGACCGCCGGTGTTGCGCAGACGCTCCAGAATGTCATCTGTATTGTTGGGGTCGAGACGGTCGCCCGTCATGTCCTGCCAGGCAGCGATGGCCTTGTTGACGTTGTCACCCATCTTGCCATCGATCACACCAGGCGAAATGCCTTCGCGGTCGAGAAACACCTGAAGCGCAACAATTTCCTGACGCGAGCGATTGACAGGAGCCGTCACCGGCTGGTTACGCTCGATGAGGTGGTCAGGCTGCGGCACGGCGGTGACAGTGCTCTCACCCGGCATCGGTTGGCCCAGCGGCGCGCTTTCGACAGCGCCCGGCCCTTCGACAGACCCCGTATACGGGTCTATGTCGCTTCCATCGCCACGGTACTGACGATAATCCTGCCCGCCGCCGCCGTTGCCCTGATAACCGTAATCGCGCTGTGGCTCCCGGTTCTGGCTCGGCGCTGGTGGATAGTAGGTGTCATTCTGATTGTAATAGGGATCTTGCTGAGCCTGGCGGCGCGGAGCCGCACCCTGCTGCATTTCCGTTGCAAGAAGGTTGCCGTAACGGTCAAAGTAAACAGTGCGGCCCATCCGGTCGCGGCTGATGACGATGTCGCCACGTTCGGGCATGAAATCGAGAACCCGCCCATCGGGCGTTACCATCATAGGCTGTTCCTGATAGACCTGCCGTTGCTGCGCGCTGGCCTCAGCGGGCAGGAGGACGGAGGTCGTCGCGACAGCGAGACCGAACATTGCGTTAATTAAAAGTTTCACGATTCTGCGATCCCTTGGGTTCTTCCCAATACACACACGTTAATCTTGACCCTATTGTGGAAAAGGTGAATTCGCGGTTAATGCAATCTTAATTTCCCGTCGTTGCGATAGCTTTTGCGTGATTGCGACGTCAACATGTCAGTGAAGGAGCGAAAATGCGAGCGCTGAAAGCCGGAAAATCTCCCGCAATCTTTCTTGATGAAACATCCCTTTTCGATATCGGCGCCTGCGTGGTCGATGGTATCGATATTGCTCCGGGGCGTGCCATCCCTGATGATGGCGATCCTCGTATTGATCATTCGCTAGAAGGCTTTCTGTTTACCTGTGGCCCTGACCATATTCGCCACCCTGAAGCCATTGAAGGTGACGCGGATGGAAGAAAATATCCTTTGCATGGTTCATTTTCCTCTCACCCCGTCGAGATAACGCATTGGTCTACTGAAGGTGGTAATGCGAATGCCGGGGCAAGGGTTCCGCTGGTCCTGGCCGATGGCGGCACTGCCCTTCTGGAAAGAGAGTGGGCCATCGATGGCGAAACCGGCGAAGTCAGCCTCAACGACCGCGTAACCAACACCAGCGCCGCCACGCGTCCCGTCTTCCACATGTACCACATGAATGTCGGCGCAAGGCTGTTCGACGATGCGGTGAAGCTTCAAGGCGCGATGTTTGAGGGCGGTGGATTTGGCTGGCGTTTTGGCGAGGACCCGGGCGGCGTCTTCTGCGTGCCAGCGGGAGATGACGGCGACGGCTGGGCCACCATAATGCTGGGGCCAATCGCAACCATTGGCGGGCGAACGCTCAAAGTCAGCTTCCGCACGGATACGCTTCCCTATTTGCAGATGTGGCGAAACCAGCAGGCACCGGCACATGTCATGGGCATAGAGCCGGTATCGCACCGCTGGGTCAGCCGCTCCGAACTTGAGGCGGCAGGTGAGTTTCACATGCTGAATCCGGGTGAGAACAGGACATACGGCCTGCGCTTTTCTATTCTCTGAACAGGCCCGCAATTGGAATGGCTTATCATTGACGCACCCTCTTTAACCCCTTAAACCGGGTGCGAAATTTAGGATGGCACAGCAATTTGTGCCGGGCTGCCACGGTTACCGGAGGACGAGAAAATGGATATCAGGCGTATTGACGATGAATATTCCGTAAGCGGCCAGATCAGCGTTGCCGACCTCGATGAGGTCAAGGCGCTGGGTTTCAAATCCATCGTTTGCCATCGCCCGGATGATGAAGAAGAAGGCCAGCCGCTGTTTGCAGATATTGCCGAACGCGCAGAGGCATTGGGCATCGCCGTCGCGCATGTACCTGTCGGTCGATTCGGCGTGGATGCCGATGCGGTGACGGGCATGGTCGATGCTTTGGATGAACTTCAGCGTCCGATGCTCGGCTTCTGCCGTTCCGGCGCGCGCTCCACAGCCATCTACGAAAAGACCCATCACATCCGCGGCTGATTTCACCGTAGCCGTTAATTCTACCCGAAATACCAACAGGAGTTTTCAGCATGAGCATCAAGCGTATCGAACCCGGCAAGCGCATGAGCGGCGCAGTCGTTCACGGTAACACCGTCTACCTCGCCGGTCAGGTGGGTGAAGGCACATCCGTGACCGAACAGAGCAAGTCCGCTCTCGCCGAAGTCGACCGCCTGCTGGCTCTTGCCGGTTCCGACAAGTCGAAGATCCTACAGACCATCATCTACATTTCCGACATGTCCACCTTTGGCGAAATGAACGCCGTCTGGGAAGGCTGGATCGACCCGGCAAACCCACCAGCCCGCGCCACCAGCGAAGCAGCGCTTGCTACGCCGGACTACAAGGTTGAGTTCATCGTGACAGCTGCGATCTAAGTGGTTTGATTTCTTGGAAAAAGCCGGTCCTTGGGGCCGGCTTTTTTTGTTGTTCGATTCATGTGTCGTGCAACGCCCTCTAAGGATCGCAAAACCTGCGAAGTCCCAGCCCAGCCGTGTCAAAAACCCCGGCACGCTTCGCCGTTCACGCGACGTCATCCGCCCGTGGTTTGCTTCGTCATTACCCCGTGAGAACACACGCAAATGCGGAAATGTCTCTGGTATGGTGTTTGTGTTGGGCTCCGCATTTGCGTGGCCTCCAGTCTTTCAATCAGCCAGACCGGACCTTGAACAAACCGGGCCGGCTTTGGTCGTCTTCCTGTGAACCTCGCCTCCTCCACTGACCGAAAACCGTTTATGGAATTTCGGACCGTGAAGCAGGCAGGCCCACAGGACATCGCCTTTGATGACCACCCGCACGTCTACGGCCAATCACCACCCTCCGCCTGCCCCGACAGTGTCTCGCGAAACACTCCAGCCGCGAAGGTGTGGGGATTGTAGGCATGGGGTTGATGGCCGTGGAGAAAACTTTTTTATTTTTTTAGGGTGGGGGAAGTGGAGGTTTGTGGGTGTGGTTTACACCCCTCTGCCCTGCCGGGCATCTCCCCCTCATGTGGGGAGATCGACTCGTGGCGACCTCTCGCACATCTTCGACGTTGAGATTGAAGTAAAGTGGCTCGGCCATCCAATCTCCCCCCTTGAGGGGGAGATGTCCGGCAGGACAGAGGGGGGTAAGCCCCACCCTCCATCATCAGCCAAAATCAAAAGCACTCCAGAAACAGCGCCCGCGTATTCTCAGCCGTCAACTCGACAGGATTACCGCCGCAGCTTGGGTCCTTGATGGCCTCTGCTACAAGTTCATCCACCCGGTCAGGCTTGATGCCCATAGCCGTTAGGCTTTCAGGCACGCCGAGTTCTTTGCGAAGCTCCAGCACGTAATCATAGAAGCCATCAAACCCGCCTTCGATGCCAAGATAGGCCGCAGCGCGCGCAATTTTGTCTTCGATGGCCGGGCGGTTGAAGCGCAGAACGGCGGGCATGACGACGGCGTTGGTCATGCCGTGGTGGGTGTTATAGACCGCGCCGATGGGGTGCGACAGGGAATGGATGGCACCCAGCCCCTTCTGGAACGCAACCGCACCCATGGCGGCGGCGGCCATCATGTTGGAGCGGGCCTCGATATCCGTGCCGTCTTTATAAGCGCGGGGCAGAAACTCTTTCACCAGCCGCAGGCCTTCGAGCGCGATACCGGCACTCATCGGGTGATAGAAAGGCGAGGAATAAGCCTCCAAGCAATGGGCAAAGGCATCCATGCCGGTGCCGACGGTGATGGCCTTGGGCATGCCGACGGTGAGTTCCGGATCGCAGATGACGACGCCGGGCAAGAATTTCGGGTGGAAGATGATCTTCTTCACATGGGTCTGCGAGTTGGTGATGACGCTGGCGCGACCGACTTCCGAGCCGGTGCCTGCCGTAGTCGGCACCGCGACGATGGGAGCGATGCCTTCAGAATTGGCGCGGGTCCACCAGTCGCCGATATCCTCGAAATCCCAGACGGGCCGCGTCTGGCCTGCCATGAAGGCGACGGCCTTGCCGAGATCGAGACCGGAGCCACCGCCGAAGGCGACTACGCCGTCATGTCCACCATCCTTGAAGGCTTTGACGCCCGCTTCGAGATTGATCTCGTTGGGGTTCGGGTCCACCTCGGAGAAGATAGCGCGGCCAAGGCCTGCCTCTTCCAGAATATCCAGCGCATGGGCCGTGATCGCCATGCTGGCGAGGCCTCTGTCGGTGACGAGCAGCGGCTTTTTGATGCCGAGCGTCTTGCAGGCGTCCGCCAATTCCTTGATCCGGCCGCGTCCCATCTTGATCGGGGTCGGGTAGCTCCAGTTTGCGACGATGTTCATTTCGTGACTTTCTTCAGATGGTAGGATTTTGGACGGGTCAGGTTCTGGAAACCGATGACCGACAGCGAGCCGCCGCGACCGGTATCCTTGACGCCGGTCCAGCACAAAGCAGGATCGAGATAATCGGCGCGGTTCATGAAGACGGTGCCGGTTTCGATCTCGCGACCGATGTGCCCTGCCCTGTCAGCATCCTGCGTCCACAACGATGCGGTGAGGCCATATTTGCTGTCGTTCATCAGCGCGATGGCTTCGTCGTCGTTCTTGACCTTCATGATGCCGACAGCAGGGCCGAAGGTTTCCTCGGTCATGAATTCCATGGAATGGTCGACATCGATGAGGATTTGCGGCGCGACATAGGCGCTTTCGCCATCATCGGCGGCAAACAGCTTGGGATCAACAAGTGCTTTCGCACCTTTGGCAACCGCATCGGCCACCTGCTGGCGCACCACTTTGGCGAAACGCTTGTTGGCCATCGGCCCCAGCGTCGTTTCCTGCTCCAGCGGGTTGCCAAGCTTGTAGTTGGACACCCACGCCACAGACTTTTCAACGAAGGCATCGAACAGCGATTCGTTGACATAGACGCGCTCGATGCCGCAGCAGCATTGGCCGGAATTGAAGGTCGCACCGTCCATCAGCGTATCGACCGCCGCATCCAGATCGGCATCTTCCATGACGTAGCCGGGGTCCTTGCCACCAAGTTCCAGACCGAGGCCGGTGAAGGTGCCAGCGGCAGCGCGTTCGATGGCGCGACCGCCTTCGACAGAGCCGGTGAAGTTGACGAAGTTGAACAGGCTTTCGGCAATCAACGCCGACGTGGTCTGGTGATCGAGGAAAAGGTTGATGAAGACATCCTCCGGCACGCCCGCCTCCACGAAGGCCCGCACCATGCGCTCACCCACCAGCAGCGTCTGCGCGGCGTGTTTGATGACAACAGTGTTGCCCGCCATCAAGGCAGGCGCAATGGTGTTGATGGCCGTCATGTAAGGGTAGTTCCACGGCGCGATGACGAAGACGACGCCATGCGCTTCGCGCTCGATGCGGCGTTCGAAATCGCCGCTTTCCTCGATGACAAGCGGTGCCAATGCGTCAGCTGCAATCGCTGCGACGTAATTCGAGCGTTCGTTGAAGCCCTTGAACTCACCGCCATAGCGAACCGGGCGACCCATCATGTGGGCCAGCTCCGGCACGACTTCGCCCACCATTTCGTTGAGGCGAGCCACGCCTTTCAGCACCAGTTGAACACGATCTTCCAACGGGCGACGCGCCCAGGATTTTTGCGCAGCGCGCACTTTCAATACGGCGGTCCGCGCCGCATCCAGCGACATCGCCTCGCGCTCGGCATAGACCGAACCGTCGATCGGCGAGATATTCTGGATCATGACCATGATGGTTTTCCTATGATTTGTTATGCCCGTTCGAACCCGCGCGCGACTTCCCAGTCGGTAACGCGGCGGTCGTATTCTTCCTGCTCCCACTTTGCGGCGCGAACATAGTGATCGATCACATCGTCACCGAAAGCGCCGCGCAGCATCTTCGAGCCGTTGAGGTGGTCGGTCGCATCGCGAAGCGTTTTGGGGACTTCGCGAATGTCCTTGCCGCCATAGGCGTCACCTTCAAACTGCGGCTCAAGTTCCAGCTTATTTTCAATGCCGTCAATGCCTGCCGCAAGCAAGGCCGCCATGGCAAGATGCGGATTGATATCCGACCCGCCCACGCGGCACTCGATGCGGATGCCCTTGCTATCTGCACCGCACAGGCGATAGCCCGCCGTGCGGTTATCCGTGCTCCAGATGGCCTTGGTTGGCGCGAATGTGCCAGCCATGAAGCGCTTGTAGGAGTTGATGTAAGGCGCCAGAAAATAGGTGACTTCGCTGGCATGGGCCAGAAGACCGGCCACGTAATGGCGCATCATCTCGGACATGCCGTGTTCACCGTTCTTGTCGAGAAACATTGGAGTCTTGCCATCCAGGCTCCACAGCGACTGGTGGATGTGCGAAGAGCTGCCTGCGGCATCGTAGTTCCACTTGGCAAGGAAAGTGACGGCCTTGCCCTTGGACCAGGCGATTTCCTTGCAGGCGTTTTTGATGATGGCGTGACGGTCCGCCATGGTAAGCGCATCGGCGTAGCGCACGTTCAGTTCCACCTGGCCAGCAGACGCTTCGCCCTTGCTATTTTCAATAGGAATGCCAGCGGCTTGCAGATTGTTTCTGATGGCTCGCATCACCTCTTCTTCCTTGGTGGTCTGGAAGATGTGGTAGTCCTCATTATAGGGGCTGACCAGATTGAGATCGCGGTAGCCGCTGGCGCGGGCGGCCTCGAAACTCTGGTCGAACAGGAAGAATTCCAGCTCGCTGGCCATGAAGGCTTTCAGGCCCATGGCCTCCAGACGTGCGACCTGCTTCTTGAGCAATGCGCGCGGCGAGTGGGCGACTTCGGCGTGCGTGTGGTGGTCATAGGCATCGCACAGAACGAGCGCCGTGCCTTCCAGCCACGGCACGCGGTGCAACGTCGAGAGGTCGGGCTTCAGCGTATAATCGCCATAACCTTTTTCCCAGCTGGTGGATTTGTAACCGGGAACGGTTTCCATCTCCATATCGGTGGCCAGCAGGTAATTGCAGCTATGCGTTTCCTCATAGGCGCTTTCGACGAAAAATTCCGCCTGGAAGCGTTTGCCCATCAGACGACCCTGCATATCCACGAGGCATGCCAGAACCGTGTCTATGCGCCCTTCAGCGACATCTTTTTTAAGCGCGTCGAATGTGTAGGTCGTCATGATGTTTCCCTTTGATTCAATGGGGCGACCGTTGCCGGTCGCCCTTTGGAGTTGGTTCAAGCCTTCGAAGCCGCCGCATTGACTGCAGCCTGCTTGTGCTCCAGCGCGAATTCCTCTTCCGGCGACAGGATGAGGCGGTGACGGCCGACAAGCGCGAAATAGGCTATAGCGATGGCAAACCACAACGCCACCCAAATGACGCCCTTGGTGAAGTTCGGATCCTGCACCTGATAGAGCAAGGTGATGACAGCGATGATGATGGTCAGCACTGCACCGGGAATACCGAGCGGCGAACGGAAGGGACGTTCGATATCCGGCAGGTTACGGCGCAGCATGATGAAGGAAATGGCCTGCATGATGTAGGAGAACATTGCGCCGAATACGGCCATGTTGAGCAGAACGCTGCCGATGATGCTGCCGCCTTCGGTCGCACCCAGTGCAAACCAGATGGTCATCATCACGGCGAGGCCTACGATGGCACCCGTCAACATCGCGACATGCGGTGTCTTGAACTTGGGGTGGGTGACGGACAGCGCCGTCGGGAAATAGCCAGCCCGCGACAGCGAATAGATCTGACGGCCCTGCGCATAAAGGATGGTGTGGAAGCTGGCGATGAGGCCTGTGAGAGCCACGAAGCCCAGGAGAACCACGCCACCATCACCATAGACGGCCTTGAAACCATCCAGCAGCGGCTCCAGTGAGGAACCGAGATGGAAGGCGCCGATGCCGGGTAGTGAGGGGTTGAGCAGCACGATCATGAAGGCGGAAATCATCAGCGTGATGATGCCGAGAATGATGCCCTTGGGCATATCGCGCTTGGGATCAACCGATTCTTCGGCAGCCAATGGCAACTGTTCGATAGCGAGGAACAGCCAGACTGCAAAGGGCAGTGTGGCGAGAACGCCGGAGAAGCCGAAGGGGAAGAACGAGCCATTGCCTTCAGGCAGCTCGACGGCTGCACCATCCGGACCGACGCCGATGTTCAGCGCCCAGCGGGAGAAGTCCATGTTGGGGATGGCGCTGATCCAGAAGAAGACGAGAACAGCGAGCGAAATCAGCGTGATGACCAGCGTTACCTTGAAGGATAGTTCAAGTCCGAAGACGTTGAGTGCCAGGAAGATGACGTAGAACAGCACCCACAGGAGCGGTGAATAGACCGGATCGAGCCCCAGAATGGAGTTCACATAGGCCGTGATAAAAGTGACGATGACGGCGGGGGTGAGGACGTATTCAACGTTCTCGCAGAGACCGGTGATGAAGCCGCCCCATGGCCCCATGGCCGTGCGGGCGAAGGAATAGGCAGCGCCCGTATGTGGCAGTGCCGGGCTCATTTCCGCGATGGAGAATGTCAGCCCCAGATACATGACGGCAATAATCATGCCCGCAACCAGCATGCCGCCCCAGCCGCCGGTGGCAAAGCCAAAATTCCAGCCGGAAAAATGACCTGAAATGACCGCGCCCACGCCCAGCGCCCAGAGCGACCAGACGCCTGCGTAACGCGAGAGCCCTCTTTTTTCGAAGTAGGATGCGTCAGCTTTCTTATAGCTGACGCCTGATGATGAATTGTCCATGCCGTTCTCTCCTGATCAAGAAAAACAGGCTGTCAGCCAGAATGGCCGATTTTGCCCCAGTCTCAGCGCGGTGGTAAAATCCAGCCACGCCATGCACATCTGCTGTTCCCACGTTGCACCCGGACCTGTTTGGCCTTCTTTGGATATGCAACGGCATTCTTGCCCGGCGGGGCAATTCCCGCCAAAGCGAATTCATGGGCTGTGAGTGGCGATTGCCTTTATCAAAAGTTCACTCAAAAAATCGGCAGCAGCCCTCTGCCCCTCCTCATTCTGGATCAGGTCATTTCTGACCTCGATCATGACGTTCAAAAGCCCGTTCGGCAGCGCGTGGAGACGCAGCGTGTGCGTGACGCCATCTTCCGGGCCGTAAGGTTGGTTACGTTCCACCTGAAAGTTTTCGCTCTCCACATGGTCCAGCATCGCGTCGACCAGCCGCGCATCGACATCATGCAGAAGACCGATTTCCACATCGCGGCGCTTGCCGTGATAGACCGGCGTAAAGCTATGCATCGTTACCAGAACGACGCTGTCACGGGCAGCAACGAGATCGCTGATGCGGTCGTGAAACGGAATGTAGAGCGCTGCGGTGCGGGCAAAACGCTCTGCTTCACTCAAATTCGCATTGCCGGGAATGTCGTATATTTCGCTGGTGGCAGGCATGGCGGAAGGCGATTCCGGCGGGCGATTGCAATCATAAATCAGCCGGGAATAGTTCTGGTAGATGACGGTAGCGTCGAGACTTGCAGACAAGAGGCGGGCGACGGCGAGAGCACCGGGGTCCCAGGCGATATGGCTTTCCAGAACGTCGTCGCTGAGGCCAAGGGTACCGAAGCTGGCGGGCAACGTGTGTGAGGCGTGTTCGCAAACCAGCAGCACCCTGCCCTTCCCGAGCGGGTTTTCCACGACAACGGGCGCAGCCTCGTCGCTTGTGAAAAACTGCCTTTGCACCGTCATGGTGTACCCCGCTATCAACATACCTGTCCCCCGACAGTTAGAAAAGAATTCTTCACACACGCCAAAGTGTCAAATGGTTTTTGAAATTTTCTCTTCATTTTTTTGATTGACTCCTTTTCCTCGCCGTATCTTAATCAGCGCCAACAGACCGGCGAAAAGCTCGGCTAGGGGAAAAATTTGCACAGTTCGGCCGCGACCGTTTCGGACGTTATCCAGGCTCATTACGAGACCCTGACGCGTGCCGAAAAGCGCCTTGCGGAAAGTCTTCTCGGTAATTACCCGGTCTCCGGGTTGGGTAGCATCACCATCGTTGCGGAAAATGCCGGCGTCTCGACACCGACAGTTGCGCGAATGGTGCAGAAGCTGGGTTTCAAGGGTTATCCCGATTTTCAGGCAAGGTTGCACCAAGAACTGGAAGCCACGATTTCCAACCCGATTGCCAAGCATGACCGATGGGCCAGCAACGCGCCGGGACTTCACATCCTCAATCGCTTTGCCGATGCCATCACCGGGAACCTGCGCGATACGCTGAGCGATCTCGATACGGCATCGTTTGATCATGCAGCAACCCTTCTGGCGGATAGAAAGCGCAGCATATACTTCGTCGGTGGGCGCATTACCGGGGCGATTGCCGAATACTTCTTCACGCACATGCAGGTCATCCGCCCCAAGACGTCGCTGATGTCCTCCAACTCCAGCTCATGGCCGCAATTCATGCTGAACATGAATGCCGGTGACGTGCTGGTGATCTTCGACATCCGCCGTTACGAGCAGGACATGGTGACGCTGGCGCAGGTGGCGCACGACAACAATGTTCGCATTCTTCTCTTCACCGACCAGTGGACATCGCCGGTTTCGCGCTTTGCCGAACATACGTTTCGGGTCAGGATCGAGGCCCCGTCGGCTTGGGACAGTTCGGTGGTGACGCTATTCGTCGTGGAAGCACTGATCGAGGCCGTGCAGAACAATGGCTGGGACGAGACCCGCAAGCGGATGAATTCGCTGGAAGGCCTGTTCGAGCAGACCCGCCTTTTTCGAAAGCCCGGGAAAGAGGAGAGCTGAACAAAGCGCTATCAACGACGAAATGGCGCAACACGAATTTTTTATGTCGTTTCTCAAATATCATGGCGACGAACGGGCGTAATGATGGCAAGAAAACGGCAGGGACCATGATGGGGCGGGAGACCGCCGCACAACACGTCACATAACGTTCATGCAACCCACGTATCAGCGTCGTCCGACGCATGAGACACACAGAGGAGAACAACCGTGATCTCGCATAGCCGCCGACTGCTATCGCTTACCACCGCAATGGTCATCGCATCCACTGCGATTGCCGCTGCCGCGCCAAGCGCAGAACTCATCGCAGCCGCCAAGAAGGAAGGCATGCTGACGACCATCGCCCTGCCCCACGACTGGTGCGGTTACGGCGACGTCATCGCCTCCTTCAAGGCCAAGTATCCTGATATCAAGGTCAATGAACTGAACCCGGACGCTGGTTCTGCCGACGAAGTCGAGGCCATCAAGGCCAACAAGGACAACAAGGGCCCACAGGCTCCTGACGTGATCGACGTTGGCCTGGCATTCGGCCCACAGGCCAAGAAGGAAGGTCTTCTCCAGCCTTACAAGGTTTCCACATGGGACGAAATTCCTGACAATGTGAAGGATGCCGAAGGCTACTGGTACGGCGATTATTATGGCGTCATGTCTCTGTTCGTGAACAAGGACCTCGTTACCAACACGCCGAAGGATTGGGCCGATCTGCTGAAGCCGGAATATTCCGGTCAGGTCGCTCTTGCTGGTGACCCACGCGCCTCCAACCAGGCCATTCTCGGTGTTCTCGCGGCTGGTCTCGCCAGCGGTGCAAAGGACGGCAAGGCAGCTGGCGAAGCCGGTTTGAAGTATTTCGGCGAGCTGAACAAGGCTGGCAACTTCCTGCCTGTCATCGGCAAGGCCGGCACCGTGGCACAGGGCGCGACACCGATCGTCGTTGCATGGGACTATAACGCGCTGTCATGGGCAAAGACTTTGAACGGCAACCCGCCGACAGAAGTCGTTGTGCCATCCTCCGGCGTTCTGGCTGGCGTTTACGTGCAGGGCATCTCCGCCTACGCACCGCATCCAAACGCTGCCAAGCTCTGGATGGAGCACCTTTACTCCGACGACGGTCAGCTTGGCTGGTTGAAGGGCTTCTGCCACCCGATCCGCTTCAATGCGCTGGCCAAAGCCAACAAGATTCCAAAGGATCTTCTGGATGCCCTGCCGCCACCAGCAGCCTATGAAAAGGCCATTTTCCCGACGCTGGAAGACGTTGACGCCAACAAGGCTGCCGTCACCGGCGGCTGGGACAAGGTTGTCGGCGCAAACGTGAAGTAACGAACGAAACAGCCGCCCCGATCTTTTCGAAGGCTGGGGCGGCTGGTTTTATAAAATAGAAGACCGCGATGATCGCGGCGTTTGGGAACATCATATGTCGTCAAACATCAGTGGTGCGTCACCGCGACCAGCAGCCGGGCGACGTCTGAAGCTGGAGTGGCTGGGCGTTCTGCCATTTGCCATTTTTATTCTGCTTTTTTTGATCATGCCGACGATGAAGATCGTCCTTGGCGCATTTCAGACGCCTGAGGGCAGCTTTACACTTGAAAATCTCGCAGGCCTTTTTACCGCATCCATTCTTTCCGCCTACTGGATTTCCATCAAGATCAGCGTCGCCTCGGCCGCACTCGGCTGTCTGATCGGCTTTGGCGTCGCGACCGCTGTGGTGCTGGGCGGTTTGCCGCAGAAAATACGCGCGCCGCTTCTGACCTTTTCCGGGGTCGCCTCCCAATTTGCAGGCGTGCCGCTAGCCTTTGCTTTCATCGCCACACTTGGGCCGGTTGGCCTCGTCACCGTGTTTCTAAAGACCCAGCTTGGCCTTGATCTGCGCCTGCTGGGCTTCAACATCCTGTCGTTCTGGGGCCTGACCGTTACCTATCTGTTTTTCCAGATACCGCTGATGATCCTCATCATTACGCCTGCGCTGGATGGCTTGAAGCGCGAGTGGCGCGAGGCGGCGGAAATTCTGGGTGCCAGCGGCTTCCAATATTGGCGCATGGTGGCGTTCCCCATTCTACTGCCCTCCATTCTCGGCACATTTTCGCTGCTGTTTGCCAATGCTTTCGGCGCAGTTGCAACGGCGATTGCGCTGACGGGCTCCTCGCTCAACATCGTCCCCATTCTGCTGTTTGCGCAAATTCGTGGTGACGTGCTGGGCAATCCCCATCTCGGTTACGCGCTGGCCTTCGGCATGATCCTGGTGACCTGCATTGCCAACACGCTCTATATCTGGATGCGCACGCGCAGCGAAAGGTGGCTGAAATGAAGCGGATTTTCGCCTGGGGCGCGCTGCTGTTCGGCCTGCTCTATTTCGCCCTGCCCCTGATCGGCATGACCAACTTCTCGCTGAAAATGCGGCGCGGCGAGTATTCCTTCGATGCCTATGGCAAGGTGCTGGGCGATCCGCGCTTTCAGGAGACGTTCACCTTCTCGATCATGATGGCGCTCTGCACCATCATTTTCGGCATCCTGCTCGTGGTGCCGACGGCCTATTGGGTGCGGCTGAAACTGCCAGCGCTGCGCCCGGTCATCGAGTTCATCACGCTTTTGCCGCTCGTCATTCCGGCCATCGTCATCGTGTTCGGCTATATCAGGCTTTACAACACGTCGAGCTGGCTGCCACTGACGGGATCGACGACCGGCACCAACCTGCTTTTGATATTCGGTTACACGACACTGGCCCTGCCCTATATGTACCGCGCCGTCGACACCGGACTTCGCACCATCGACATCGCCACCCTGACGGAAGCGGCACAGAGTCTTGGAGCCGGATGGACGACGATTCTCGCCCGCATCATTCTGCCGAACGTGCTGGTGGCGGTGCTATCGGGTGCGTTCCTGACATTTGCCATCGTCATCGGTGAATTCACCATGGCGGCGCTGTTGAACCGCCCGGCATTCGGCCCCTACATGCAATTGCTGGGTGCCAACCGCGCCTATGAGCCTGCCGCCCTTGCCGTCATTTCCTTCGGCATCACCTGGGGCTGCCTAGGCCTTATCCAACTCGTCTCGCGCTATCAAAAAGGCGCGCCTCCCAAGGCCTGAGGACTTATTTTATGAGCTTTTTGACACTTCAGAACATCAGAAAATCCTTCGGTCAGGTTCAGGTCGTTCATGATTTCAACATGACGATCGAACAGGGAGAATTCGTATCCTTCCTCGGACCATCCGGCTGCGGCAAGACCACCATTCTGCGCATGATTGCCGGTTTCGAGACGCCGAGCGAAGGGTCCATCGTCATCAACGGCAAGGACCAGACGACGCTGAAACCCAACCAGCGCAATATCGGCATGGTGTTTCAGGCCTACGCGCTGTTTCCCAACATGAATGTCTACGAAAACGTCGCCTTCGGCCTCAAGATCGCGGGCAAGCCCAAGGCAGAAATCGATGCGCGTGTGAAGGAAATGCTGGCGCTGATCCATCTGGATCATCTGGCGGATCGTTACCCCTATCAGATGTCCGGCGGGCAGCAGCAGCGCGTGGCGCTGGCGAGAGCGCTGGCCCCCAAGCCACAGGTTCTGCTGCTGGACGAGCCGCTCTCGGCGCTCGACGCAAAAATCCGCGTGTCGCTGCGTGAGGAAATCCGCAGCATTCAACGCAAGCTCGGCATCACAACCATTTTCGTGACCCACGATCAGGAAGAAGCGCTGACCATTTCCGACCGCATCGTAGTGATGAATGCCGGACGCGCTGACCAGATCGGCTCGCCCTTCGAGATTTACAACAAGCCAGCGACCCGGTTCGTAGCATCCTTCGTGGGTACGTTGAACCTGATCGATGCCATCGTCGTGGATGCCGCGACCAGCACCATTCGCATCGGTGACCAGCAGGCTTCGTTGAAGAAGCCACTGAACAAAGCCAATGGCGAAACGGTGACGGTAGCGCTTCGTCCCGAGGCCGGTTCTCTGGGTGAAGCCAATGTGGGCGATGTCGCGATATCAGGTACCGTGACCTCCAGCCATTTCCTCGGCTCGGTCATCCGCACCCGCATGGACGTCGGCGGCGCGACGCTGTCCTTCGATATGTTCAACGATCCCGGCAAGACACCACCCGCGATCGGTGAGCGCATCACGCTGAAATTTGCATCAGAAGATTTGATGATTGTAGCAGACTGACGCACTGTTTCTGACTGGGAGATCGCGCTAGAAAAAGCCATCTCAGGAGATCCACCATGCGCGCATTATTCTACGAACATTTCGGCGAAGCACCGATCATCGCCAACCTGCCGGACCCGGAACCGACGCCGGACGGCGTGGTGATTGCAGTAAAGGCAACCGGCCTTTGCCGCAGCGACTGGCACGGGTGGATGGGCCATGACACGGACATCCGCCTGCCGCATGTGCCGGGCCATGAATTTGCGGGCGTCATTTCCGCCGTCGGCAAAAACGTCATGCGCTTCAAGGTGGGTGATCGCGTTACCGTGCCGTTCGTCTCCGGCTGCGGCCATTGCCAGGAGTGCCGCTCCGGCAACCAACAGGTCTGCGAAACGCAGTTCCAGCCGGGCTTTACCCATTGGGGTTCCTACGCCGAATATGTCGCCATCGATTACGCCGACCAGAACCTCGTACATATGCCCGATGAGATGGGCTTCGATACAGCCGCAAGCCTCGGCTGCCGCTTCGCCACCTCGTTTCGGGCCGTAGTCGATCAGGGTCGGCTGAAGGGCGGCGAGTGGCTGGCGGTGCATGGCTGCGGCGGCGTTGGCCTCTCGGCCATCATGATCGGCGCGGGACTTGGCGCACAGGTCGTCGCCATCGACATTGCCGAAGACAAGCTGGCACTGGCGAAAGAACGGGGCGCGACCGCTACCATCAACAGCCGCGACGTCTCGGACGTCGCGCAGGCCGTGCGCGACATCACCGGCGGCGGCGCCCATGTTTCCGTCGATGCGCTGGGCCATCCGCAAACCTGCTGCAACTCCATCACCAACCTGCGCCGTCGCGGCCGCCATGTGCAGGTGGGCCTGATGCTGGCGGATCATTCCATGCCGCAAATACCGATGGCGCGGGTCATTGCGCACGAGCTGGAAATCTACGGCAGCCACGGCATGCAGGCCTGGCGCTATGACGATATGCTGGCGATGATTAATTCCGGCAAGCTCTCGCCGGAGAAGCTGATTGGTCGGCATATTACGTTGTCGGATGCGGTGATTGCTTTGCCCGCGATGGACACGTTTAGGGATAGCGGGATTAGTATTATTGATCGGTTTGAGTAGGTGAGTGAATGACGGTGGGCGTTGGTGGGTGTGGTTTACCCCCCTCTGCCCTGCCGGGCATCTCCCCCACAGGTGGGGAGATCGACTCCTGGTTAGCTTCCGGTCATCTTGAACGTTGCGGATGGAATGAAGTGCCAGCCTCTAGCTGATCTCCCCCCCCCCCGAGGGGGAGATGTCCGGCAGGACAGAGGTGGTAAACCACCCCCACTGACGTTACCGAAAACCCACTCAAGCCACCGCCATCACCGCGAAAATCGTCATCAGCGCCGAGACACGATTGATCTTGCTCGCAGTGTAAGACGCCACACCGTCCCTGCCTCGAAAAATCCACGCTCCGAGATACAGTACCGTGTGGGCAAGGAAGAAGAAGACAAGCGGGCCGATGAACAGTGCACCGACTCCGATGCCCCAGGGGCCATCGCTTGCGGCTCCCGTTACGAAACGGGCGCTTAAGATCGTCAGTGTGACGAAGACCAACACGAGAGAAGACAGTTGCTGCACGATGATCTCCCATATGAGAACGATGATCAAGTTAGCAACCCATAAATACATTCGAATAATCTAATATTACGTAAAAACTTTGCCGACAATTCTGCCTTCTGGCCGAAACGCACCGGATAATTCGGTGGTTAAAAAGACAAAAGCGCGGATCGCTCCACGCTTTTGTCTTTTTAAATCAATATATAAGGCTCGAGTTTGGAATCAAACCGGCAACCACCTGAATCGAATTATCAGGTGGCCGTCTCGACCTGTTTTTCGGCTTCGACAGGTACGTAGTTCAGCACAGGCCCCAGCCAACGCTCGATCTCTACCACTGGCATGCCCTTGCGTTGGGCGTAGTCCTCGACCTGATCACGCTCTACCTTGGCAACGCCGAAATAGTAGCTTTCGGGGTGGCCGATATAGAGGCCGGAGACGGAGGAGCCGGGCCACATGGCGTAGCTTTCGGTCAGCACCACGCCGGTTTCTTCCGTGGCGTCCAGCAGACGGAACAGGGTTTCCTTTTCGGTGTGATCCGGCTGGGCGGGATAGCCGGGAGCCGGGCGAATGCCCGCATAGGCTTCACCAATCAGGTCATCGGGGCCGAAGCTTTCATCGGTTGCGTAACCCCAATATTCCTTGCGGACACGCTCATGCATGCGCTCGGCAAAGGCTTCGGCGAAGCGGTCTGCCAATGCCTTGACGAGGATGGAGGAGTAATCGTCATTGGCTCGCTCGAAGCGCTCGGCAATCGCCACTTCCTCGATTCCAGCCGTAACCACGAAGCCGCCGACATAATCGGTCACGCCAGTGTCCTGCGGCATGACGAAATCCGACAGCGCCACATTGGGGCGGCCATCGCGCTTGGACAGTTGCTGGCGAAGCGTGAAGAAGGTCGCCAAGTCTTCCTTGCGGCTTTCATCCGTGAAGAGGCGGATATCGTCGCCCACCGCATTGGCGGGCCAGAAGCAGATGACGGCGCGCGGGCGGAACCACTGTTCGTCGATGATCTTCTTCAGCATCGCCTGCGCATCGGCAAACAACTGGCGCGCGGCCTCGCCCTGCTTCTCGTCTTGGAGAATTGCGGGGTACCGGCCCTTCATCTCCCATGTCTGGAAGAACGGCGTCCAGTCGATATATTTGGCGAGCTCTTCCAGATCATAGGTCTCGAAGGTCTTGGTGCCCAAAAACTGCGGCTTCACCGGCTGATAGGCCGTCCAATCCACCTTGTGGGCGTTGGCACGCGCACGGGCCAAAGGCAGGCGCAGCTTTTCGCGCTCGTTGCGGGCATGGGCGTCTGCGACCTTGGCGTATTCGGCCCTGATACCATCGATATAGGCTGGCTTCTGATCCTCGGACAGCAGGGCTGACACGACACCTACGGCACGGGAGGCATCGGTGACGTAGATCGCCTGACCCTTTTCGTAGCGCGGGTGGATTTTGACCGCCGTGTGAACGCGGCTGGTGGTAGCGCCGCCGATAAGCAACGGAATGTTGAAGCCCTGACGCTCCATCTCGGCGGCCACGTGCACCATCTCATCCAGCGACGGGGTGATGAGGCCGGACAGGCCGATGACATCCACCTCTTCGGCAATCGCCGTTTCGAGAATTTTGGTGGCGGGCACCATGACGCCGAGATCGATGATCTCGTAATTGTTGCAGGCGAGAACCACGCCGACGATGTTCTTGCCGATATCGTGCACGTCGCCCTTCACGGTCGCCATCAGCACCTTGCCTGCGGCCTTGCGCTGATCGCCGCCGTTGAGGCGCTTTTCCTCTTCCATGTAGGGCAAAAGCACGGCTACTGCCTGTTTCATGACGCGGGCGGATTTGACCACCTGCGGCAGGAACATCTTGCCCGAACCAAAGAGATCGCCCACCACATTCATACCCGCCATCAGCGGTCCCTCGATGACGTGCAACGGACGTGCCGCCTGCTGGCGTGCCTCTTCCGTGTCGGCATCGATGAATTCGGTGATGCCGTTGACCAGCGCATGCGACAGGCGCTTTTCGACAGGCCATTCACGCCATGCCAGATCCTGCACCTTGGCTTCGCGGCCGGGACCACCGCGGAATTTTTCAGCGACTTCGAGCAGCCGCTCGGTGCCATCGGCACGGCGGTTCAGCACCACGTCTTCGCAGGCTTCGCGGAGTTCCGGGTCGATGCTTTCATAAACGGCCAGCTGACCCGCATTGACGATGCCCATATCCATGCCCGCCTGAATGGCGTGGTAAAGGAACACGGCGTGCATGGCCTCGCGCACCGGTTCGTTGCCGCGGAAGGAGAAGGACAGGTTGGAAACGCCGCCGGAAATATGCACCAGCGGCATGGTTTCGCGGATGGTGCGGGTGGCGTTGATGAAATCGACGCCGTAATTGTTGTGTTCCTCGATGCCCGTTGCGACGGCAAAGACGTTGGGGTCGAAGATGATGTCCTCAGGCAGAATACCTGCCTGTTCCGTCAAAATCTTGTAGGCGCGGGTGCAGATTTCCACCTTGCGCTCGTAAGTGTCGGCCTGGCCCACCTCGTCAAATGCCATGACGACGACGGCAGCACCGTAATGGTGCACCAGGCGCGCCTGCTCCAGAAACTTCTCCTCGCCTTCCTTCAGCGAGATGGAGTTGACGATGGACTTGCCCTGAACGCATTTCAGGCCAGCCTCGATGATCTCCCACTTGGAACTGTCGATCATGACAGGCACGCGGGCGATATCCGGCTCGGCAGCGATGAGGTTCAGGAACTCGACCATGGCTCTCTGGCTGTCGATCAGACCTTCATCCATGTTGATGTCGATGATCTGCGCGCCGTTTTCCACCTGATCGCGGGCGACGGCAAGAGCCGCCGTATAATCACCAGCGGTGATGAGCTTGCGGAACTTGGCAGAACCGGTGACGTTGGTGCGCTCGCCGACGTTGACGAAGGGAATGTCCTTGGTCAGCACGAAAGGCTCAAGGCCAGACAGCGACATGAAAGAGCGGTGTTCCGGCACCTTGCGCGGCGCGTATCCGGCAACGGCATCGGCAATGGCGCGGATGTGGTCGGGCGTCGAGCCGCAGCAGCCGCCGACGACGTTGACCAGGCCTTCGCGGGCAAATTCCGCCACCTGCGCTGCCATCATCTCGGGCGTTTCGTCGTATTGACCGAATTCGTTGGGCAGACCGGCATTCGGGTAAGCGCAGATGAACGTATCCGCAACGTCAGACAATTCCTGCAAATGCGGACGCATGGCGCTGGCACCCAGCGCGCAGTTGAGGCCGATGGTGAACGGGTTGGAATGGCGAACGGAATTCCAGAAAGCAGACGGCGTCTGGCCAGACAGCGTGCGGCCGGACAAATCGGTAATCGTACCCGAAATCATCACCGGAAGATGAATGCCCTTGGCGGCGAAGCGTTCTTCGCAGGCGAATATGGCGGCCTTGGCGTTCAGCGTGTCGAAAATGGTTTCGATGAGAATGAGATCGGCACCGCCATCGATGAGGCCGTCGATCTGCTCGCCATAGGCAATGCGCAGATCATCGAAACTGACGGCGCGGTAACCGGGGTTGTTGACATCAGGAGACATGGAGGCCGTGCGGTTGGTCGGGCCGATGGCACCGGCCACGAAACGGCGACGCCCGTCTTCCCGTTCCGCCCGCTGGGCAGCGCGACGCACGATGAACGCGCCTTCGCGGTTCATGTCATAAACGGCACCTTCCATCTCGTAATCCGCCTGCGCGATGCGCGTGGAGGAAAACGTGTTGGTTTCGAGAATATCGGCACCCGCCATGGCGTAGCGATAATGGATTTCCTCGATTGCATCAGGCTGGGAGAGAATCAGAAGGTCGTTATTGCCTTGCTGATGGCAGGCGCAGCCGATGAAACGATCGCCACGGAAATGGGTTTCATCGAAACCCAGCCCCTGGATCTGAGTTCCCATCGCGCCATCGAGAATGAGGATGCGTTCCTGAGCGGCCTGACGGATCGCCTTCAGAATCTCCGCGCCGTCACGCTTGTTGCCCCCGGCGGGGCCAAACAGATCGTCCAACATCGGTACACTCCTCATTTCCTTGGCGGTTCGCCGCTCGTAAGTCACATAAAGATATCTTTATGTCAATATATCACTCATTTCCAGCGATGGTTTCGCGTTCTACATCAAGGGTACGAAATTTCCGTTATGGATGACACCGTTACGTCCGAAAGATATAGAGAATCGCACAAAGCGTATCATACGGAGGAAACGATGACCGAAGCGGAACACGGAAAGTCGAACTGGAGCACCCTGCCCTGGCACCGGCAATGGCTGGCAAAGCAGGCGGAAGGCCTTTTTGATTTCTTCCAGTATCGTGCCATCAACCCCAAGGGTGGTTTTTTCGATCTCGACCGGCAGGGTACACCGTTGCAGCCGGACAATCCCGTTCGGGGCATTCATATGTCGGCGCGCATGGTGCATTGCTTCTCCATCGGCCATTTGCTTGGTCGCCCCGGCTGCGGCGATATCATCGACCACGGCATGACTTATCTGTGGAACAGCCACCGTGACACCGAGCATGGCGGCTATTTCTGGCAGGTGGATGAGACCGGTCCGATTGACGCCAGCAAACAGGGTTACGGCCATGCTTTCGTGCTGCTGGCTGCATCATCGGCCAAAACAGTTGGCCATCCGCTGGCAGACCAGATGCTGGCCGACATTACCGACGTTCTTGAGACCAGGTTCTGGGAAGAAAAGTACGGCGCAATCAAAGAAGAATTCAATCGCGATTGGTCTCCCATCGAGAATTATCGCGGCCAGAACTCCAACATGCATCTGACCGAAGCGCTGATGGCAGCGTTTGAAGCGACGGGCGACAGGAACTATCTGACCAAGGCCGAGCGTATCGCCGACCTCGTCATTCGTCGTGCCGCCGGTGCACTGGATTTCCGCGTGCCAGAGCATTTCGATGAGAACTGGGTCCTGGACAAGGATTATCGCGGCAACGAGATGTTCCGCCCTTCCGGCTCCACCCCCGGCCACTGGCTGGAATGGGCTCGCCTCATTCTCCAGCTCTGGGTGCTGGGCGAGCGCAAGCATGAGTGGATGCCAACGGCGGCCAAATCGCTGTTTGTGCAGTCCATGTCGCTAGGCTGGGACCGAGAAAAGGGCGGGTTCTTCTACACGCTGGACTGGGACAACACGCCCGCCAAACGCGAAAAACTCTGGTGGCCGATGTGCGAGGCGGCCGGTGCCGCCCACTTCCTGAACGAGCATCTACCTGCCGACGAATTCTACGAAGACAGCTACCGCCGCGTCTGGAGCACCATCGCCAACAGCTTCCTCGACCACCAGAACGGTGGCTGGCATGAGGAACTGACGGAAAATCTCACCCCTGCCAACACCATTTTCCCCGGCAAGGGCGACATCTACCATGCCCTGCAAGCCTGCCTCATCCCGCTGTTTCCAGCGGATGGCAGCTTGACGAAGGTGATTTCGGATAAGGGCGGGCGGTTTTAGCACGCCCCTCAAATTGACAGGAGAGCCTACTTACCTCTCTACCGTCACCCTCGGGCTTGTCCCGAGGGTCTAACGAACCCCGACATCCAACGTGGTTAGATCCTCGGGTCAGGCCCGGGGATGACGAAGGTGAAGGATTTCGCCTCTGTCAGAACCCTAGCGTTTCCTCGAAATCGTCCCAGGACTGGTACATCTCGTAACGACCAACGCCCTTGATGGGCACATGCCCGTAATAGGGTGAAAGCTGGAATTCCGCCGCCTGCTCGCTTTTCTTGGCGACGGCACCGACATAGATGGCTGAGGCAAGGCCGGTACGATTGGCACCATGTTCGCAATGAATGAGAACGGGCTTTGGCGCATCCCTCATGATGCGCGCCAGTTTTTCGGCACGATCCTGCGGCAGTTCCTTACTGGAGCTCATGGGGAAATCGATAAGCTGAACGCCGTTGCTTTGGGCGGCATTCTTTTCGTCGCGGTACCACTCTTCCCGATCTTCATCGCGAAGGTTGATGATTGTCTTGATACCCAAATCCTGGGCATATTTTTTGACATCGTCGCCGCTGGGCTGCGCTGAACGATACAGTTCACCCGGCAGGACCTCATGGAAATTACCGGTCAACTGGTTGATGCCCATATGCGCACCGACAGATGCAGGCAAAGCGACAAGGCACAGAATGCCAATCTTCAAAACACGAGATACAGAAACCAAAACGCGACCTTCTGGAAAACTTCAAGAATTGCAGCTCAGATGGCACTGCCAGATGTCACAAGCAAGAGCACCGAGGTTACGGAGTGGCCAGCGAAATAAGAACACGCTCGGTCGAAAAGACAACGGAGCGGTTACAGGCCAGTTTGTATTAGCGGATTTTTAGCTGAAGAAATTTGCCTTCAAAAATTCGTGAGAACCGGCTTCATCGGCGCATTATGTCTCAATCGAATTCCGCGGAGTCGATCGTAACCCGCCATTCCAGCTTTCTCGGATCAACGTTCTCATTGTTGCGAAGGCGGAATGGGCGGCACGCCGCGTATGTTTCATTCGGCTCCAGCCGATGCTCACTGACCTGATAGGGATTAAAGGAAGCCGATGCCCGGAATGCTGCCTCGAAACCTTCCAGCGTATAGGTCAGACGGCGCACAGAGACCCCGTTGGTGTTGTGAAAGCTCAGCCGAATTGGTGCGTTTGCATCGGTGCAGGTCGGGTCGAAAGAGGCGGTGGCGATGATCGCGTTCAACCGCTCACCGGAGCGCCACCAGTCAAACACCACCCAGGAGACCGTGCATGCCCAGACGATCGCCAGACCGACGACCACGGGCTTGAGGCGTTTGGGATAAGCGATCAAAAAAAGCATCAGGATCGCGGTCAGAACAATGCCAACGATCATAAAGGCTGCACACTCTTTGGCGTGGTCGTCAGTCGTTTGAACATGGTGCCTCCCCGATCAATGTGTCTGTCGCTCCACCGATGCGGCGGCGTATACTTTGTGTCAAGCTACACGCAAAACACTTTAACAACCAAAGCCCGAAACATCCGCCCTGGCTCCGCAGGCAACACCTTTTCGTGATTATGCTGCATTGCCAGTGGCAGTTTCGACAGGCTTGCGCATAACGTCAATCAGGCCATAGGCAACACCAACCAGCACTAGAATGGTCGTCCCGCTGAGCGGAAGCGGCAAGACGAGGTGGCCAGATACCAAAGCACCGCCCAGCACCAATGCGATCTGGACGGCAATAAGCATCAGCGCCGTGGTGGCTGGCAACATCATGCCATTGTGAGAGAAGAACCGGCGATAGCCGGAGACAAAAACCGGGATGAGAATAGCCGTTATCGCCAGCACGTAAATCCTGATCCACTGGCCATCAGGCAACGAATCCGGCCACAGAAACGCCAGTGGCGTTAAAACATAACTCCCCGCGCTGGCAGCCAGCAAGGGAGGCCACACGACGATATTCAGCAAGAAGACAGACATCGTGATTTTCGTGGGAGCAAACCTTTTCTGGCTCGTCATCACCATGCGGGTTGCTGATATCGCCAGTGCAAAGGCAATGATGACGATCACCATCGTCAACAGAAGCTGAGAACCCGCCACCGCGCCGGTTCGCAACAGATCAAACGACAGGGAAAACTGCGCCGGAAAATCAATCAGAGCTGGCAGGAGCCACAAAATCCAGAACCCGGCGACAAGGCTCGGCAAGACCACCTGTCGCGACAAAAACAGCAAGACGGCGGTTCCGCCGATAAGGGATGCAACGAAGCCTGCCCAGGCAAGATAACCATCACCGACCAAAAGGCCCATCGCCGACATGGCCTGCGCAATAGCGTAGGCCTGCGAAACTGCAAGCAACAGCGCAACGGCGTTTTCACCGACGTGCAGAGCGAAGCTTCCGTTCGAGCGAGGAACCAATAGCCGGATGATCTGACCAAGCGCGAAGGCCGTCAGAACAGGACCAACACCCAGCGCCAGGACGGAAAGCTGCGATGGAACCCCATCCACCGTCCGCGCCGCCATAAAAGAGGCATCAAGACCCGGCAGCGCAATATTCCAGCCGATGATGGCAACGATGGAAATCAGCACGACCCGCAACGCGACGCCCAGAACACCGTTGCCGCGAATATTGGGGTCATCAACCATAACGCTCATAAAATACTCTCCTTACGCAATCATAGATATTAGTCTAAGCAATACGCCTGTCACGTATTTACGACCGAAAATGCGAAAAGCATTTTTCACTTGTAGTGTCGTCATAACATTCCTGCGATAAACGGCGCGCAGGAATCAGGAAAGGTGCATCGGGTTGAAAAACATCCTGTTCGTTTGCAGCCAGAATAAACTCCGCAGCCCGACCGCCGAACAGGTCTTCTCAACCTGGCCGCACATCGAAGTCTCTTCTGCCGGGACAAACAACGACGCCGAGAATCCTCTGTCCACCGAACTAATCCAATGGGCCGACATCATCTTCGTCATGGAAAAAGCGCATCACACGAAAATTCAGGCCAGATACCGAGCCGCACTCAAGAGTAAACGCCTGATCTGTCTGGATATTCCAGATAACTATACATTCATGGAGACCGCTCGTCACATTATTGGAGGCGAAGGTGCCAAAATATCTCTGAGCCGGAACGCGATGCCGCGGGAGGGGAACAAGATTATGTGGTGGGCCCGGAGAGACTCGAACTCCCAACCAAGCGGTTATGAGCCGCCGGCTCTAACCATTGAGCTACAGGCCCTTCCGAATGCATGAAGCGGGTCGGAATGCGGGGTTGCAATGGTTCAACCGGCGCGGAGTTGGCTTTAGCGGAATTTTTTCGACGCGACAAGCCGTTGTCGCATGGGACAGGCAAACTATGCCGCATTAGCCCCATAATCTCCTGCGACATCAACGTTAGGGACGCTAAATAAGAGGAACCTCAATGACATCGATACTAGCACGCACCGTAGCCCTTGGCGCTTTTACAGCACTTGCCGTTTTGCCCATGGCCGTATCCGCGCAGGAAAACGCAAAGCGTGAGCCGGTTATCAGCGTTTCGGGAGAAGGTGACGCGGCAGTGGCACCTGATATGGCCGTTTTGTCGTTCAGCGTGGTGAAGCAGGCGGAAACGGCAGCGGCGGCGCTGAGCGAAAACAGCAAGGCCATGAAAGAGGTTCAGACTGCGCTGAAAGCCGCAGGCATCGCTGACAGGGATTTGCAGACCAGCAATTTCTCCGTGCAACCGCTTTACAAGCAGTTCGAGCCGAAGGACGGCGTTTATGTTGCGCCTGAAATCACCGGTTATCAGGTCACCAATGGTCTGACGGTGCGGGTTCGTGATCTGGCCAAGCTGGGTGAAATTCTGGACAGCTCGATAAAGCTTGGTATCAACCAGGGTGGCGATATCGCGTTCACCAATGACAAGCCAGAAACAACGGTAACGGAAGCGCGCAAGGCGGCAGTGGCCGATGCCATATCCAAGGCGAAGACATTGTCGGAAGCCGCAGGCGTGAAGCTCGGCCGCATTCTTGAAATCAGCGAAAACATGCAGCGGCCAATGCCCGTTCCGCAGACGATGATGCGGGCAGCGGCGATGGAGAAATCCGACAGTGTTCCGATCGCAGCCGGCGAGAACACCTATAAGGTCAATGTCAACGTGACCTTTGCGCTGGAACCGTGAAAATAAGAGGGGCGCCAGAGGGCGTCCCTTTCACCTCACCTGAAACGAGAAACCCCTCGCCATAGACCATGACGAGGGGTTTTTCTGTAACAGCACGGCAATCACGGCCGCAGTTAGCGGCGAATCACCGGGCAACCACGAACGTTGGCGAACACGACGCGGTCACGACCGCCGCGGTCAAAACCTGCAACGACGACACGGCGTGGCGACACGTCGACAACGCGTGCGCGGCGCAAGCCCATGCGGTTGGCTTTTTCCTCAGCCATCCAAGGCGCGCAACGATCGCGATCACGTCCACGATCCGGGCGACCCCAGCCCTGGTGGCCGCCGTGGCGATAGCCATCCTGCACGTAAATTCGGTATTGAACATCTGGCCCTGCCGACGCGGTGGATGCCGTAGCAGAAATGCTGCCGAGGGCGATGAGTGCCGCAACGCTTGCTTTTGCAAATGTGCCTATCATTGTCATACTCCGTTTTCCTGATGTTCGCCGAAATGCCTGACATCCCGGTCGACTGTCGTGACGATAATCAATGCGGTGTGAACGTTTTCCGAACCAGACGTTCAGACTGTATTCATGGCCGCAAAATGTGGCAAACCAAGCTTCACGCAGAAAGATGAAGGACGATCTGCCGGTCATGCGCCTGATTTCTGTGTTCGAAAAGATAGATGCCCTGCCACGTTCCCAGCACCAGCTTGCCGCCACTGACGGGGATGCCGATAGACACCTGCGTCAGCGCGGACTTGATGTGCGCAGGCATGTCGTCCGGCCCCTCCATGGTGTGAACGATCCAGTTCATCGAGGGATCGCTGGACGGCGGGACAAGCCTTGAAAAGAATGTTTTCAGGTCGCGCTGAACATCGGGATCTGCATTTTCCTGAATCAGCAGCGAGCAGGACGTATGGCGCACGAAGACGGTGAGCAGCCCTTCGGCCTCGGCGCAAGACGCGATGAAGGCTTTGGCCTGGCTCGTAAACTCGTAAAGCCCCTGCCGCGGGTAGATATCGTCAGCAATTTTTGCGGCACTGGAATTATTTACTTTCAGCTAGGGAACCAAGGGTGGGGTTCCCACGTTTGATGCAATCACGCAATGTTTTGTGCAGTTTTTGACGTTTGAGATTGCGAACTTAGCGGGCGCAAAAGGAAACGAAACGACGTATGGACTATAATACTTCCGTCAAAAACGACAAAATCCCTGAGCAAGTTCCGACACATCTGCTCGATACATTTCTTTTGGCGGAATATCGTCTATTGAAGACAGGAGGCTTGAAACAAGCCGCCACAGTCTGCCATCGAAAGACTACCATATGACGTCGCCAGTTCAGCAAGTAGACCTTACCAACTGCGACAAGGAACCTATTCACATCCCAGGATATATTCAGCCTCACGGCTGTTTGATCGCTTGCGACAGTGCGATGCGTACGGTGCTGCGCAAATCGGCGAACTGGAGTGAAATCTCTGGATTACCGGATGATATCATCGGGCGCCCGATTGAAGAATTTTTCGGGAATGACCTGGTTCACGATCTTAGAAATGCGCTGACGGTGACGGCAAACAGCAGCCGTCCGGCGATGCTTCCCAAGATAAAGCTGCCCAATGGCAAGACATTCGACGTTGCGATCCACCGGTACAAATCGGTTTCCATCATCGAGCTTGAACCTGCCAGCGACGACTCCCAGCCCCTGCACACAGCGCAATTGATGATCGACCGCATTCGCGACGCGGATAATGTCGACAGCCTGATTTCGCGCACCACACGTCTCGTCAAGGCCATGCTGGGTTATGACAGGGTCATGGTCTACCGGTTCGAGCAGGATGGTGCCGGAAAGGTTGTTTCCGAGGTAAAACAGCCCGCGCTGGAAAGCTTTCTGGGCCAGTATTTTCCGGCAAGTGACATTCCACAGCAGGCGCGCGCGCTTTATCTGAAGAACACACTGCGCATCATCTCCGACTCCAACGGTGTTCGAGTGCCTATCGAACCCATTCTGGATGCATCCGGCGAACCGCTGGATTTGTCGTTCTCACATCTTCGCAGCGTCTCTCCCATTCATTGCGAATATCTGCGCAATATGGGTGTCTCGGCTTCCATGTCGATTTCCATCATCAATGATGGCGAGCTATGGGGCCTGATCGCCTGTCATCATTATTCGCCGCGCATATTGCCGATGTCGATGCGCATTGCGGCTGAAATGTTCGGGGAGTTCTTCTCCTTGCATCTTCAGGCGTTGAAGCAAAAGAAAAAGCTGGCCACGGCACATGATGCACATGCATCGCTGGACAAATTCCTGCGCCTTGCCGCCCACCACAACAACGTGGAAGAACTGCTCGTCGAAAACCTGCCGGATTTCAACCGGCTTCTTCCTTGCGATGGCGTCGGTGTGTGGATGAACGAGCGGTGGTTCAGCATAGGCTATGCGCCGCCGGAATTGCTGGCACCGCAGTTGGGACGGTTGGTGAGTTCCGTTTCGGAAGGTCGTGTCTGGGCGACACACGCCTTGTCCAACCACCTGCCTGAAGCGGAAAGCTTTTCCGACCACGTTGCCGGCGTGCTGGCCGTTCCGCTCTCTCAGGTCAAAAACGACTACCTGATGTTCTTTAGGCGTGAGATCGTGCAGACGCTGAACTGGGGTGGAAATCCGGATAAGTCCTATGAAACCGGCCCGCTGGGCGACCGGTTGACGCCGCGCAAAAGCTTCGCATTGTGGAAGGAAACGGTGCACCAGCAGGCGCAGCCTTGGACTGAAGAAGACCGGCAGCTTGCCGAAGCGGCGCGTGTTGCCCTTGTTGAAGTGGCCTTCCGCCACAGCGAATTGATGGCCGGTGAACGCGCGCAGGCGGAAGTTCGCCAGCGCATGCTGAACGAAGAGCTGAACCACCGCGTCAAGAACGTACTGGCTATCATCAAATCCCTGGTCGGCAATCCCACGCAGGAAGGCCGCACACTTCAGGAATATGTCTCTGCATTGAAGGGCCGCATTCAGGCACTGTCCTTTGCGCATGATCAGGTGGTGCGTGGCGAAGGCGGCGGACTGCTTCGAGATTTGCTGGATGCCGAGCTATCTCCGCACCGCTCTCCCGCCAACGAAATCGAGGCTTATGGCCCAAGCGTCCTGCTCGATTCGCGCGCGTTCTCCGTCATGGCTCTGGTGCTTCACGAGCTGGCGACAAACGCTGCAAAATATGGCGCACTCGGCCCTGCCGGTGGCAAGCTATCTATTTCGTGGGCGCTGGATGATGTAGGAGAATGCGTTATTTCCTGGCATGAGACGGTGGCTGCAACCGTTACGCCGCCAACGAGAACCGGCTTCGGCTCAGCCTTGATCAGCCGAAGTGTGCCCTATGATCTGGGCGGCAAAAGCAAAGTTACGTACCATACACACGGCATTCAGGCCGAAATCGTGCTTCCTGCCCGCCATGCAACTGCGGGACCATCTGCTGCCGTGCACGAGACTGCGGTGGGAACTCACAAAGATTACACACCCTATTCCGCGGAGGAACCATTGCGGGTATTTCTAGTCGAAGATCAAATGCTTATCGCCATGGATGTCGAGTACATGCTGGAAGCTCACGGCATAACCAATATCGAAACATCCACATCTTCAGCTATGGCGCTGGATAAGCTGAAGACCATGTCGCCAGATGTCGCTATTCTCGACATCAATCTCGGCACGGATACCTCCATCCCCGTAGCGTATGAACTTCTGCGCCGGAGCATTCCGTTCATGTTCGCAACCGGTTACGCCGATGGCATCATGATCCCGCCCGAGTTCGCGCATGTCCCGGTTATTCGCAAGCCATATGACGAAGAGGCTTTGATGGCCATTATTGGACGGCTGGTGCACAAGACGGTGACGGCCTGAACCGTTGCGACTATCGCACGACCAGCCCTAGCCGCTTGACATCGTCGGGAGACAGTTTCGCGCCGATCCTGTACCGAAAGTCGGTGACGAGGTAATTGTCGATATCGACTTCGCAGCGGTAATCGATGGGAAACCACTGCGTGCCGACATTGAACGCGCCTTTCGCATCCATGACATTTCCGACAATCGGGTAATTCTTGCCGGTGTGCGGCTCGAGCCCGTCATAATGCCCTTTTCTGTCTTCCTTGATCTGGGCCATAGCCTCGGCCACGCATAATTGGCCCACCCTCTCCCGGGGTGGCAGGTTGCCCATGATTTGGCGCAACATCGGACCCGGGCGTTTTGCACCGACGAGTATCTTTTTCGCAGGCTTGAGGTTGGGATCACCCTCGCCATCCGGCGGTGCTTTTGCCGGTCGGGCAGGCGCAGGCGTCACTTCCGGCTTGGGTATCGGAACAGCCACGGCCGCCATATCATTTGGCACGGCGGCGTCAGAAGCGGGTATTTCTCCCTGCTCAGCTGTCGGAGTTGGCGGCGGCGGCTCCGGCTTTGGGTCATTTTCAACGGTATCAGGAGACGGCGGGGTCGCAGGCTGCGGGGCCTCCTCCTGTTTATCCGGCGTCTTCTGCTCCTGACCACCCGCCTCTTGGCTACCAGGTTCATCGCGTTCATCCATCTGCGTCGGACCGGGACGAACGGCCACGTTCGGCATCTGCGATGGCGCAGGCGGCTCCTTGGGCTTTTCTTCAGCAGGCTTCGGTGGCTCTTCTGCCTTTTTCTCTTCCGGCTTCTTTTCTTCGGGCTTAGGCGGCGGCTCCTCTTTGGGCGGCTCCACCATTTCCACGCTGACGCTTTCCGGTTCGGGCTCTGCGGGTGCCAGCGTAGCTCCCGGCCACAGCAGATAGGTCGTGCCCACAAGAACATGCAGCATGATCGAGAGCGGGATTGTCCAGCTCCCTTGCCACCATTTGTTCTTGCCAGTCGTTACCATCAGGGCATCATGTCCTTTGATTGCTAGAAATAGCGGTTTCCGGTGCAATCGCCATCCGAAAAAAGAAAAACCCGGCCAGAAAACTGACCGGGCTTCATGTCTTCCACTGGCGAATACTCAGCTATCCAGGAACGACCGCAGCTTGCGCGAACGGCTTGGGTGCTTGAGCTTGCGCAACGCCTTGGCCTCGATCTGACGAATACGTTCGCGGGTGACCGAGAACTGCTGTCCGACTTCTTCCAGCGTGTGGTCCGTGTTCATGCCGATGCCGAAGCGCATACGCAGAACGCGCTCTTCGCGTGGCGTCAGCGAGGCCAGAACGCGTGTCGTGGTTTCGCGCAGGTTGGCCTGAATGGCAGCATCGATTGGCAGAAGCGCGTTCTTGTCCTCGATGAAGTCACCCAGATGCGAATCCTCTTCGTCACCCACGGGGGTTTCGAGCGAGATCGGCTCCTTAGCAATTTTCAGAACCTTGCGCAC
Source organism: Agrobacterium bohemicum (assembly GCF_001562555.1). Classification (NCBI taxonomy): domain Bacteria; kingdom Pseudomonadati; phylum Pseudomonadota; class Alphaproteobacteria; order Hyphomicrobiales; family Rhizobiaceae; genus Agrobacterium; species Agrobacterium bohemicum. The sequence continues at coordinate 353,296 of NZ_KQ961024.1, read as the reverse complement.
CTTTTCGAGCGGCATGGCCAGCTTTTCAGCCAGTTCTTCCGGTGTCGGTTCGCGGCCGATTTCATGCAGCATCTGGCGCGATGTGCGAACGATCTTGTTGATCGTTTCGATCATGTGCACCGGAATACGGATGGTACGGGCCTGGTCGGCAATCGAACGGGTGATTGCCTGACGGATCCACCATGTCGCATAGGTCGAGAACTTGTAACCGCGGCGATACTCGAACTTGTCCACGGCCTTCATCAGACCGATGTTGCCTTCCTGAATAAGATCGAGGAACTGCAAACCACGGTTGGTGTATTTCTTGGCAATCGAAATCACCAGACGCAGGTTGGCTTCCACCATTTCCTTCTTGGCGATACGCGCTTCGCGCTCGCCCTTCTGGACCATGGAAACGATGCGCCGGAATTCAGCAATGGAAATGCCGGTTTCCTGAGCAAGGTTCTGGATTTCCAGACGGATATCGCGGATCGTGTTGTTTTCTTCGCGTGCGAATTCCTTCCAGCCTTTCGCGGCCAGATTGGCAATCGACTTCATCCAGTTCGGATCAAGCTCCGCACCGTGATACTGCTCGAGGAAGCCGTCACGCTTCACGCCGTAGGATTCGGCGAGACGCAACAGGCGACCTTCGTTCTGCATCAGACGCTTGGAAATGTCGTAAAGCTGCTCGACAAGGCTATCGACGCGGTTCTGGTTCAGCGACAGCGATTTAACCGCCGTGATCAGTTGATCTTTCAGTTCCTTGTAGCGACGTTCCTGGCCGGTGGACAGCGTGCCGGTGCAAGCCAGACGCGCCTCGACCTGCTGGTCCTGAAGCTTGCGCAGCTTCTTGTAGGTGTCGGCAATGGTATCCAGCGTTTCCATGACCTGCGGGCGCAGTTCGGCTTCCATCGCAGCCAGAGAAAGGTTGGACTCGTCGTCGTCCTCTTCTTCCTCTTCATGCGGAAGTCCTTCGCCGCCGACATTGGTCACATCGTCTTCACCGCCCGGATTGCGCAGGCGACGAACTTTTTCCTTCTCTTCGGCAGCCTTGCGGTCAGCCTCGATCTTTTCCGGGCTCTGGAACTGTGGCGCTGCCTTGGCTTCAGGGCCGGAATAGGTGGTTTCGAGATCGATGATCTCGCGCAGCAGCGTCGTGCCTTCGTTGAGTTCGTCGCGCCAGATGATCAGCGCCTGGAACGTCAGCGGGCTTTCGCACAGGCCGGAGATCATCGTCTCGCGGCCAGCCTCGATGCGCTTGGCAATGGCGATTTCGCCTTCACGCGACAAAAGCTCGACCGAGCCCATTTCGCGCAGGTACATGCGCACCGGGTCATCGGTACGGTCTGTCGGCTCTTTCTTCTTGGCTGTGGCGAGAGCAGTGCCAGCGGACGGCGCAAGTTCGCCACCCTCGGATTCTTCATCCTCGGCGTCTTTGTCTTCGGCTTCAGCGGGCGCCTCTTCAGCGTCCTCGTCCTCAACGACATTGATGCCCATTTCGCTGAGCATCGCCATGATGTCTTCGATGCGATCAGGATCGACCTGATCCGATGGCAGAACTTCGTTCAGCTCATCCATAGTGACGTAGCCGCGTTTTTTCGCGGCCTTGATCATCTTTTTGACCGCGTCATCTGAAAGATCGAGAAGCGGCCCATCCGTAGCGCTATCGCGTTCGTTTTCTGCTTCTTCGTTTTCTTTGACTTTGGTTGCCATCTATCTCGTCGCTTTCCCTGACGCTAACATCCGCTTCGCCGCAAGCCTGATTGCCTCGAAAGGCACCCGGCACTGGCCGCGAATCACTGTTAAACACCTAACGGAGTGATCTTTAACTGCCGATTAAATACGGCTACCACCGGCGGATTACCAAGACTGCGCATCCAGAAATGCTTTTTCCTGCAATTTCGATCCGCCAAGGTCAATTCCACCTTACTTTTCCTGGAATGGTGATTCCCGCTATTTCCCGTCACGTCAAGCCTTTATGGCCCAAGCGAGGGCTAAAAACCAAAAAAGCCGCGATTGCGACAACGTTTTGCGGGCCTTCCCAGACTTATCCTCTATTTAGGTCTCTCTGGGCAAAAGACAAGTCTTTAACGATGCAAAAGCACTAACCGTGGCTGTAGGCCGCCCCCTTGACCCTGCCCGACATAACCCCAAAACCATCGATAATCGCCTCCTGATTTTCCATACGTCCAATTTCCAGCTGGACCTCGGAAAGCGCCCGCATCAACTGCACCATGCGCTCGCCGTCTCCCACTTCTGTCGCCTCTGCAACCTCGCGTTCAAGCTCGATCTTCTGCCAGCGCAACGCCTTGGTCCGCTTGTGCAGAGAAAGTGACTGCGTGTAACCCTCCCGCGCATCTTCCGGGGCAGCTTGCTCCGTCGCAGTCCACAGTCGTGCATTTCGCACCTGCTGGTTCATGGCTTTCAGCAGCACGTCGAACCCTTGCGCTTCAAGCCGGGACAGCAATCCATCCCGCGACAGCTCAGCTGCATTTTCTGCGGCGTAGGTCAGTACCTGCGACCACAGCCGTTGCAGATCGCGGTTCTCGTAATCGATAGCGGCAATCTCGTCATACTCTTCCAGCAAAAGCTGCGGATGATTGACGATGGTCAGGGCCAGAACGCTTTCACGCAAGGCAGGCGCTGCCAGATAGCCCTTCACAAGACCGGATTGGCTGAGACGGTCGGATATGCTGCCTGCACCCGTCGTGCTTCCTCGTGCCGGTATTCTCTGACCATTGCGGTTCTGATTGCCGTCGCCTCGCCCGAAGTTTCTGTTCGGTCCGTTGCTGCGCTGAAACTGCGGCTGAAAAAACGCATTCAGCCGGTCGCGCATGTCCTGCTGGTAAAAGCGGCGCACGCTTTCATCACCGATGACGGATACGATCTGCCGCAAACGGTTTTCCAGTTCGGCGCGCTTTTCCGGCGTATCGAAGGTGACAGACGCCGTTTCGCGGCTCCAGATCATCGCAGCCAGCGGCTTGGCTTCGGAAAGGACCCGGTCAAACGGCGCCCTGCCCTCATGGCGGACCAGATCATCCGGGTCCTTGCCGTCGGGCAGAAGTGCGAAGCTGACCGAACGACCGGGCTTGATGTGCGGAAGTGCAAGATCGGCGGCCCGGCTGGCAGCGCGTATGCCTGCGCCATCCCCATCGAAGCAGAGAACCGGCTGCGTCGACATTTTCCAGAGAAGGTCGAGCTGGTTCTCCGTCAGCGCGGTGCCGAGAGGTGCCACGGCATTTTCAACACCGGCCTGATAAAGCGCGATGACGTCCATATAGCCTTCGACGGCAATTACAGCGCCGGAGGTCTGCGTGGCACGGCGTGCACGCGCAAAATTGTAAAGAACGTTGCCCTTGTGGAAAAGCTCGGTCTCATTGGAATTGAGATACTTCGCCATCGCATCCGCAGCCATGGCGCGACCGCCAAAGGCAATCACCTTTTCCCGCGATGACAGAATGGGAAACATGATGCGATCACGAAAGCGGTCATAGGAAACGGGCACATTCTCATGCACCACGAGACCGCAGGCCTCCATCTGTTCCTTGGAGATGCCCTTGGATGCCAGATGCTCTTTCAGCGCGTTACGGCTGTCGGGCGCAAAACCCAACCGGAACGTCTCGATGGTGCGACCGCTCAAACCTCGATCCCGCAGGTAAGCCCGCGCCCGCGCACCGACCGAGGTCTGCAATTGGTCCTGAAAGAACAGCGTCGCCATTTCCATGACGTCCTGCAATGTGGCCCGCTCACGCTCGCGCCGTTCCGCCTGCACATCCGGCTGCGGCATGGAAACGCCAGCCATATCGGCAATCTGCTGCACGGCTTCGGGAAAACCCATGCCGTCGAGGTCAGTCAGAAAGCGGAAATGATCGCCGGATACACCACAACCGAAGCAGTGATATCGCCCCTTGCGGTCCTCGCAATGGAAGCTGGGGCTCTTTTCGCCATGGAACGGGCAGCAGGCCCAATAATCACCCTTGGACGCGTTGCTCTTCTTCCTGTCCCACGTCACACGTCTGCCGATGACATCAGAGATGTTCACTCGGTCACGTATCTCGTCGAGAAATGAGTTTGAAAAGCGCATGGTTACCTGGGATCAGTGCCTGTTTTCGGCCAGTCTTTCATATAAGCGCAGCAAGCCGTGATTACCAAGGGCAGAAACAGATGTTACCCGTTATTCACAGGCACCGATGCCAAACGCAGATCACACCGATACGCCAACACCAGGCAAACTTGTTGCGAAGAGTTTCTCGCAAAACATTACGCCTTTGTAAGTTGATAGCAGGCATCAAACGGCGTAGTTTGCGTGTGTCGGCATGATGCCGAGTGTAGCGTAATGCTGGAATGTACGGGCGATTTCCCCCGATCGAGCCCGACGATGCGTCTGCTCAAGACAGCGTCCAGACATAAAAGGCAGGACACCCACATGTGTCCTGCCTTTACGTTTTTATCGACCCGCTTCTACTTCAACAATTCCTTGATCAGGGCGGATGCCTTGCCGAAATCGATCTGGCCGGGATAGCGCTCTTTCAAGACAGCCATGACCTTGCCCATGTCGCGCAAGCCGGATGCTTCGGTCTCGGCAATCACACCTTCGAGGATCGAGCGCACTTTCTCCTCTGGAATTTCTTCCGGCATGAAGCTCTTGATGATGACGATTTCCTCGCGCTCGTGCTCGGCGAGTTCGGCGCGACCGGCCTTTTCGTAAATACCGGCGGACTCTTCGCGCTGCTTGATCATCTTGGCCAGGATTTGCAGGATTTCCTCGTCGGAAACCGCCTCTTTGCCGATGCCACGATTGGCAATGTCGCGATCCTTGATGGCGGCTTGGACAAGGCGGATTGTCGAAAGCCGGCGTGGTTCGCGGGCTTTCATGGCGTCTTTCAAAGCGGCGGCGAAGGTATCGCGGATCATGTCTTTCTCCTTGGGAAAAGCCCTGTCGACCGGCATGTCCGGGTCCGGCATTTCCGTCATAATTTTGGCCGTGACATAAACGAGCAACCGGGTATCGGCAAATCATTTACATAAGCATCTGAATCAACTGGATTTTAAATCCAGCTAATCCACAGGGCCGCGGTTGACCCTTTGCGCCCGTTTCGTTATTTTCCGGCACCTGCACAGGATTTTAACGAAGGTTACGACGCGAAGGCTTTCGCGCGCCCTTATCCGCGAAAAAAGATGACCGCTTTGCACCTGCTTTTCAAGAGGCGGGCGCAAGTGGCAGAAACGGGAAACGAGATGACCGAGACAGCACCCTGGACCACCCGCAAACCCACCGCCATGCTCGTTCTGGCCGATGGCACCGTGATCGAGGGAACCGGCATCGGCGCAACCGGCAAGGTTCAGGCGGAAGTCTGCTTCAACACCGCGTTGACCGGTTATGAGGAAATCCTGACCGACCCGTCTTATCTCGGCCAGATCGTCACCTTCACCTTCCCGCATATCGGCAACATCGGCACCAATGAAGAAGACATCGAAGACCTGACGCCCGCCGCACGGCGCGGCGCAGTCGGCGTCATCTTCAAGGCCGACATCACCGAGCCATCGAACTACCGCGCCGCCAAGCACCTCGACGCATGGCTGAAGGCGCGCGGCATCATCGGCCTTTGCGGTATCGACACCCGCGCGCTGACCGCCTGGATCCGTGAAAACGGTGCGCCGAACGCCGTCATCGCCCACGACCCGAACGGCGTTTTCGATATCGAAGCGTTGAAGGCGGAAGCCAAGGCATGGAGCGGTCTGGAAGGACTGGACCTCGCCATCGAAGCCACATCCGGCCAGTCATCTGTCTGGAGCGAAACACCCTGGGTCTGGAACGAAGGTTACGGCAAGCTTGATGAAGCCGATGCCAAGTACCACGTCGTCTGCGTCGACTTCGGTGTGAAGCGTAACATTCTGCGCCTCTTCGCTGGTCTGGATTGCAAGGTCACCGTCGTGCCTGCCCAGACATCTGCCGAAGACATCATGGCGCTGAAGCCGGATGGCGTTTTCCTGTCCAACGGCCCGGGCGACCCGGCTGCAACAGGCGTCTACGCCGTGCCGGTCATTCAGGATTTGATCAAGAGTGAACTGCCGCTGTTCGGCATCTGCCTTGGTCACCAGATGCTCGGTCTGGCCGTTGGTGCAAAAACGGAAAAGATGCATCAGGGCCACCACGGCGCGAACCATCCGGTCAAGGACTTCACCACCGGCAAGGTTGAAATCGTGTCCATGAACCATGGCTTTGCGGTGGATGCGAAGACACTGCCTGATGGCGTTGAGGAAACACATACGTCGCTGTTCGATGGCACCAATTGCGGCCTTCGCATTACCGGCAAGCCGGTCTTTTCGGTCCAGCATCACCCGGAGGCATCCCCCGGCCCGCAGGACAGTCACTATCTTTTCCGCCGCTTCGTCAACTTGCTGCGTGAGAAGAAGGGCGAACCTGCCCTTGCAGAGCGCTGATACGATTTAACAAGATGTAGAGATTACGCGGCCCGCTATCAGCGGGCCGTTTGCATTTCACGCTTCACCATCAGGTAGAAGCGGGTCGTGAGAAGGATGGCGGCAGTCGACAGGCCGAATACGAAGCCGAACCAGACACCCGGCCCACCAAAGCCAAGCGGGAAAGCGGCAACCCAGGCCAGTGCAAGACCGATGGGCCAATAGGAAATCAGCGCCAGTATCATCGGCACACGCGCATCTTTCAGACCGCGCAACAGACCGGCAGCAACCGCCTGCATACCGTCCACCAACTGAAACACACCGGCAATAATGACGAGCGTGCTGGCATAGGCGAGAACGTCCGATGCGCCCGGCAGGCTGGGGTCCAGGAACCAACTGGCCAGATATCGGGGTGCCAGCGCAAACAGCAGCCCGCCACAGGCAGCGATGACGCAGGCCACGCCGTAAACGGTGATCGCAGCGCGCACGAGGTTGGGGTAATCTTTTTGCCCATGTGCGACGCCGACGCGCACCGTCGCGGCTTGAGCAAGGCCAAGCGGAATCATGAAGGCAATGGATGCCAGCTGCAACGCAATGCCGTGTGCTGCCAGTTCCAGAGTTCCAATCTGCCCCATGAGAATCGAAGCCGCCGAGAACAGCGTGACTTCGGCCAGAATGGTGACGCTGATGGGAAGACCGAGGCGAATGACTTCCCATAGCGCATGAAAATCCGGTCTCCAGAACCGCACAAACAGCTCATAACGACGTGTTTCATCGCGTGTCTGGATATAGACGACGATGAAAAGCAGGCTGAAAGCGTTGACGATAACGGCGGCAGCGGCGGCGCCAAGCATGCCGAAGGCCGGAAAACCGAAATGACCGAGAACCAGCGCATAGGCAAGAAAGCCGTTGATCACCAGCATCGCTATAGTGACGTAAAGGATAATGCCCGCGCGCCCGATGGCGCTGACAAGCCCGCGCATGACGTAAAACAGAAGCGCCGGCAGCAGGCCGAATTGCGCAATGGCCAGATACTGTCCAGTCTGCGCGGAAACAGAGGGGTTTTGGCCAAGCGCCAAAAGGATGTTTTCGGCGCTCATGAAAAGCGGCACGGTCAGCAGCCAATAGACTGTTGCCACCCACATGCCCATGCGCAACGCTCGACGCGCCGTCGTGGCATCACCCTGCCCGTAGGCATTGGCGACCATGGGAACGACGGCAACTGAAAAGCCCGAGCCGAAAATGAAAACCACGAAATAAAACTGTCCGGCCAGTACCATGGCGGCCAGCTTTTCGGCACCCAGTTGGCCAACGATGATCATGTCAGTGGTGTGAATGCCGAGCTGCGCCAGTTGCGCACCAATCAGCGGAATTCCCAACGCAAGCGTTGCGCGCAAATGCGCGCCCCAGGAGTTGGCAACCACAGGGGCGTTTTCAACCGGGACCGACGAAGACATGACATCACCTCAAAAAAGCAAAAGCCGCTTACCTGCAAGCCGGGCAAGCGGCGCAACGTCTGGTTATGTCATTTGCGGCTAATGCGCAAGAATGCGGCACATGCGTAAAATACCGTCACTGAAATATAATGTTTTAATGAGAACAACGCCTTATCACGAAAACGGTATCTTCCTCTGGAGGATTATGAAGTTTGTTTACGCTTGCGCGATAAAGGTTCCATCAAAAGACAAAAATATTTGGGTGCATGAAGCACGCCGCGACAGCCACAGGCATGTTTTCATCAAAATCCGGTAATCCCGGTCTCTTATTGAGGTCCCGAATTGTCCAAAAAATCCAATTTGATGACGCGGATCGTCGTCGCGGCGTCCTGCGTCGTCGTCGCAGCTTTCGCAGGGTTTTCGATTTATATCGATGGGCTCCAGCGCAATGCGGCAAACCATTTCGTAGAAGACAAAATTAACGCTGCCGGTAAACAGTCTGCCCAGAGCATTGCCAACTGGCTGAACGGCCGTGTGATGATGACCGAAATGGTCGGTGCATCCATGGTAACGGCAACGACCCAGGAAAAGCTGGAGCTTGCCCTGCACAATGATGTGCTGGCACGCGAGTTCAAATCCACCTACTTCGGCGATGAAGCCGGTGTCTTCAACAACTTCCCATCGACCAAGATGCGCGAGGGTTATGACCCACGCCAGCGTCCGTGGTACCAGGCGGCCGTCAAGGCCAACTCCACCGTTTTGACTGAACCCTATACGGATGCCACCACCGGCAAGCTCGTGGTCAGCGCCGCCCTACCCGTCAAGCGCGACGGCAAACTGGTTGGCGTCGCCGCAAGCGACTTCCTGCTGACGACACTGGTTTCCATGATCGGCTCCGTCGATGCCGGTGACGAGGGCTATGCGTTTCTGGTCAACAAGGATGGCAAGATCCTTATTCATCCAGACGAAGCCATGATCAACAAGACGCTGACTGATCTCTTCCCCGTGGCGACGCCCAAGATTTCCCAGGCCGTTTCGCAGACCGAAATCGGCGGCGCTGAAAAGATCACCAGCTTCATTCCCGTGCCAGGTCTTCCCGGTGTCGAGTGGTCCGTGGGCCTTGTCATCGACAGCAAAACGGCGTTTGCATCCATCTCGCAGTTCCGTATCGCCGCCGTCATTGCCACTATTCTGGCTGTAGCAGGCATGATCGCGTTTCTGGCATTCCTTGTGAACAGCCTCGTCATCAAGCCTGTTACGCAGATGACATCGGCCATGGACGCATTGGCGGCTGGCAATTTGAATGCGACAATTCCCGGACAGGAGCGCAAGGACCAGATCGGCTCCATGGCGGCTGCCGTTGCCGTTTTCCGCACCAATGCGCAGGAGCGCCTTCGCCTCGAAGGCGATGCCGAACAGACGCGCAGTCTTTCGGAACACGAGCGTAACGAGCGCGAACAGCTTTCCGCCAAGGACACTGCCGATATCCAGTTTGCAGTCTACTCGCTTGCAAAGGGTCTCGCCCACCTCTCCGACGGCGACCTGAACTACCGCATCAGCACGCCATTCGTGGCGCGCATCGACCGGCTGCGTGAGGATTTCAACGCCTCCATCAGCAAGTTGAACGGCGCTCTCGTCAATGTCGGCCACAATGCACGCGCCATCGACGCCGGTGCCAGCGAAATCCGCCAGTCTGCCGACGATCTTGCCAAGCGTACCGAACAGCAGGCCGCATCGGTGGAAGAAACCGCAGCAGCGCTTGAAGAAATCACTACCACGGTCAAGGATTCGGCAAAGCGTGCCGAAGAAGTTGGTCGTCTGGTCGCCCGCACGCGCACCAATGCCGAACAGTCCGGCGTCGTTGTCGGTGACGCCGTCAAGGCAATGGAAGGTATCGAGCAATCATCGTCCGGTATTTCCAAGATCATCGGTGTCATCGATGAAATCGCCTTCCAGACCAACCTTCTTGCCCTGAACGCCGGTGTGGAAGCCGCGCGCGCCGGTGAAGCAGGCAAGGGCTTTGCCGTGGTCGCACAGGAAGTGCGCGAACTGGCACAGCGCTCCGCAAACGCCGCGAAGGAAATCAAGGTCCTTATCAGCGCCTCGACAACGCAGGTGGAAGCAGGCGTTTCGCTCGTCGGCAACGCCGGAAAGGCGCTGGAAACCATCGTGGCCGAAGTGCAGGAAATCAACCAGCACATCAATGCCATCGTGTTGTCATCCCGCGAGCAGTCCACCGGTCTGCAGGAAATCAACACCGCTATCAACACCATCGACCAAAGCACGCAGCAGAACGCCGCCATGGTCGAGGAACAGACGGCAGCAAGCCATGGCCTGGCCTCGGAAGCCGCGGCCCTCAACGCCCTGCTCGAGCAGTTCCAGCTGGCAAGTGCCCGTGACAATAACGGTTACAGCCGCGCAGCCTGATCTGGCGGCCATGTGAGAAGACCAGAGGCGTGACCGGAATAATGGTCACGCCTTTTTTGTTTGGACGGGCAGCATGGAGGGCATAGCTATGAAGAGGGCAGCGCCCCAATCACCCCGTCTTCCTCGGGCTCGACCCGAGGATCTAACCACGCCTACGCGTACTCTCCCCGTCGAATGCGCTGGAACGGCAGCAGATCCTAGTGACAAGCCCTAGGATGACGGAGGGAGGGAGTGTCTCGCCTCCATCCATCCGAAACCACCACCAAACCGACCTTGTAGACACGGCCAAAAGCCTACACCTTATCGATACACAATTGTGAGTCGGAGGGAGGACGTCATGGTTTGGGAAATCGTCTGGCGTGGCGTAGCAATGGGCATTGGCGGCACGGTTTTCATGGATATCTGGGCGATCATTCTGCACAGGTTTTTCCATCAGCCCGCCCCGAACTGGGGGCCTGTGGGACGGTGGTTCTGGCATCTTCCCAAGGGGAAAATCTTTCACGACAGCATAGCCAAGGCCAGTCCCTACAGACATGAGGCAGCGCTTGGCTGGACATCGCATTACGCAATCGGCATTGTTTATGGGGTCGTTCTGGCGCTGATCGTACCTGACGGATGGTTTACCGCACCCTCTTTCATCCTGCCATGGGTCGTCGGCATCGTGACGGTCGGCGCTGGCTGGTTTCTGCTCCAGCCCGGCCTTGGCATCGGCTGGGCCGCGTCCAAGACGCCCAACCCGAACAAGGTGCGCGCGCTTAACATCGTGGCGCACACCATCTTTGCACTCGGGATGTTCGTGACAGCGCTGATCATTCGCTGATGGCGTAAAATTGGCAAAAGTCCAAACCCACCCTCGAGTCATCCTCGGCCTTGAGCGGAGTATCCATGTAGCTCAGCGGGTGGTGGATGGTCGGGTCAAGCCCGACCATGACGGATGAGAGGTTTGCGAATCTTGCTACCCTCCGCACTCACTTAAATATCAGCCGAAAACGTATCGCAATCTTCGACGCGACCGCTTTGGAACCCGCGCTTGAACCACTCTGCGCGCTGTGCGGACGTGCCGTGGTTGAAACTATCCGGCACGACATAGCCCTGCGACTTCTTCTGCAACGTATCGTCGCCGATCTGGTGGGCGGCGTTCAGAGCTTCCTCAAGATCGCCAGCTTCCAGAATGCCCTTTTGCTGCGTGGATTTACCCCAGATGCCGGCATAGCAATCCGCCTGCAACTCGACCTTGACCGACATCTTGTTGGCCTCCGTCTCGCCCATGGACTGACGCTGACGGTTAAATTCTGGCAGGACGCCCGTCAGGTTCTGAACGTGGTGACCCACTTCATGCGCGATGACATAGGCCTGCGCAAAATCGCCGGATGCGCCGAAACGCTTGTCGAGCTCACGGAAGAAATCCGTGTCCAGATAGACTTTACGATCGACAGGGCAATAGAACGGACCGCTGGCCGACGATGCCGTTCCGCATGCCGAGCGAACCTGTCCGCCAAACAGAACGAGCGTCGGCTTTTCATAGGTTTCGTTGGAAGCGCTGAAAATCTTTGTCCAGGTGTCTTCCGTCTCGGCCAGCACGGTGCGAACGAATGCCGTCGTCTCGTCACTGGACTGACCCTGCGGGCGCGTACCCGTGGTCTGCTGGCTGCCGCTATCGGTGGAGACGTCACCGCCAGACAGAAGCGTCAACGGGTTGATACCCAGCGCCCAGCTGATCAGCAAAATGACGACAAGACCGCCAATACCGATGCCGCCGCCACGGCCTCCACCTGTCGGAAGGCGAAAGCCGCCACCGCCCGTGCCGGACGACATTCCGCGTCTATCTTCGATGTTGTCGGATTGGCGACGCCCTCTCCACTGCATATGTGTCTCCCCTTGAGTGCCTTGCTAAACGCTAGAACCTTCAAAGCGTTCCGGCAAGTCAGCTGTTGGCGTAAACATAAGCGCCGCCTTTCTTAAGGGCGCGCTGATAGGCAGGGCGCGCGCGGATGGTTTCGAGATAGCGCCTGATGGCGGGTCGATCGGTGACGCCATCCACCCGGCTCATCGCCGCCTCCACCGGAAAGCTCATGGCAAAGTCTGCGCCGGTCAGTTCGCTGCCCGCAAAAAGCCCGTCCTTTGCAAGCTCGCTTTCCCAATAAGCAGTATGATCCGCCAGTTGCGGATCGACGAACTGGCTGGCAACGCCTTTTGAAATCATGTTGGCGACGGGGCGAAGAAAGAACGGCACCTGACGGGGAATGCGGGAAAACAACAGTTTCATCACCAGCAGCGGCATCGCCGAACCTTCGGCATAATGCAGCCAGTAGACATAACGTCTATATGCATCCGTGCCCTGCTCTGGCCGGAACGCGCCGTTTGCGTAGGTATCCAGCAGATATTCGATGATCGCGCCGCTTTCGGCATAGACCTTGCCACCATCCTCGATAACCGGAGACTTGCCGAGCGGGTGGACGGCTTTGAGGCTCTTCGGCGCACGCATGTCGGGACCGCGCGCATAGGTCTTCACATCATATTCGACACCAAGCTCTTCGAGCAGCCAGAGAATGCGGTGCGCACGGGAGTTTTCGAGATAATGAACGGTAATCATAAATGCCCTGCTCTGTGATTTTGGAAACGGAGGTAATTCATTCAAATATCTCTACGTTTTTACCGGCGGAAAGGATCAGCCCGCAACATAGATATATGGAGAGCCAACTTTCCTGTCGGAAAGCGAAGATTCGGGGTTCCGTTCACCAAAACATTTGCCTATAAGCCGCTTCTAGCCTGAAAAGATTGGAATTGCGCCCGCGGCCGGTGAGTTTCACCTTGGCCGTTTTTTGCGCAACACGAAAAGCGGAACGAGAGCCATGCCGAAGCGCGAAGATATCAAATCCATCCTTATCATCGGCGCTGGTCCGATTGTCATCGGTCAGGCATGCGAATTCGACTACTCCGGCACACAGGCCTGTAAAGCGCTGAAAGAGGAAGGCTACCGCGTCATCCTCGTCAACTCCAATCCCGCCACCATCATGACTGACCCCAATCTGGCGGATGCGACCTATGTCGAGCCGATCACGCCGGAAGTGGTGGCCAAGATCATCGCCAAGGAACGTCCCGACGCGCTGCTGCCGACCATGGGGGGCCAGACGGCGCTGAACACCGCGCTTTCGCTGAAGCGCATGGGCGTGCTCGACCGTTACAATGTGGAAATGATCGGCGCAAAACCCGAAGCCATCGATATGGCCGAAGACCGCGCTTTGTTCCGCGAAGCCATGAAGCGGATCAATCTGGAAACGCCGAAGTCGATGCTGGCCAACGCCACCGACATCAAGGACGCAGACCGCAAGACACATGAAGCAGCGCGCGCAGAGCTGAAGTCAAAGCTTTCCGGCGCGGAGCTGGACAAGGCGCTCGACAACCTCGAAAACCAGTGGAATCTCGGCGAGACTGATCGCAAGCAGCGTTACATCAGCCACGCCATGGCCATTGCCGCGCAGGCCATCGATGTCGTCGGCCTGCCCGCCATCATCCGCCCGTCCTTCACCATGGGTGGCACCGGCGGCGGCATTGCCTATAACCGCTCGGAATTCTTCGAAATCATCGGCGGCGGTCTCGATGCATCGCCCACCACAGAAGTGCTGATCGAAGAATCGGTTCTCGGCTGGAAGGAATATGAGATGGAAGTCGTCCGCGACAAGGCGGACAACTGCATCATCATCTGCTCCATCGAAAACATCGACCCCATGGGCGTGCATACCGGCGACTCGATCACGGTGGCGCCAGCGCTGACGCTGACGGACAAAGAATACCAGATGATGCGCAACGCATCGATTGCGGTTCTTCGCGAAATCGGCGTCGAGACCGGCGGATCGAACGTGCAGTTCGCCGTCAATCCGAAGGATGGCCGTCTGGTCGTCATCGAAATGAACCCTCGCGTTTCGCGCTCGTCCGCGCTTGCCTCCAAGGCCACCGGCTTTCCAATTGCCAAGGTCGCGGCCAAGCTCGCCGTTGGTTACACGCTGGACGAGCTCGATAACGACATCACCGGCGGTGCGACACCTGCGTCGTTCGAGCCTTCCATCGACTACGTCGTCACCAAAATTCCGCGTTTTGCGTTCGAGAAATTCCCCGGCGCATCGCCAATTCTCACCACGGCCATGAAGTCGGTCGGTGAAGTCATGGCCATCGGCCGTACCTTTGCCGAATCTCTGCAGAAGGCGCTGCGCGGTCTGGAAACCGGCCTTACCGGTCTCGATGAAATAGAAATTCCAGGTTACGAAGAAGGCGAAGGCTCCAAGAACGCCATCCGCGCCGCCATCGGCACACCGACACCAGACCGTCTGCGCATGGTCGCACAGGCGCTGCGCATGGGCATGTCCGAAGCCGAAGTGCACGAAAACAGCAAGATTGACCCGTGGTTCATCGCCCAGTTCAAGGCAATCGTGGACATGGAAGCGCGTGTACGTGAACACGGCTTGCCACAGGACGCTGAAAACCTGCGGTCGCTCAAAGCCATGGGCTTCTCCGACGCCCGCCTTGCCAGCCTGACCAAGAAGCGCCCGAAGGAAGTGGCGGAACTGCGCAACAGCCTCAATGTGCGCCCCGTCTTCAAGCGCATCGACACCTGCGCTGCCGAATTCGCCTCGCCAACCGCCTATATGTACTCCACCTACGAGACACCCTTCGTCGGCCAGCTTCGGTCGGAAGCACAGGTTTCGGACCGCAAGAAGGTCGTCATTCTCGGCGGTGGGCCGAACCGTATCGGCCAGGGCATCGAGTTCGATTATTGCTGCTGCCATGCCGCCTTCGCATTGAAGGATGCGGGCTTCGAAGCCATCATGATCAACTGCAACCCGGAAACTGTTTCCACCGACTACGACACATCCGACCGCCTCTATTTTGAGCCGCTGACGGCCGAAGACGTGATCGAAATTCTCCGCGCTGAGCAGGAGAAGGGTGAACTGGTTGGCGTCATCGTGCAGTTTGGTGGCCAGACGCCGCTGAAGCTGGCCGAAGCGCTGGAGAAGAACGGTATCCCGATCCTCGGCACAGCACCCGACATGATCGACCTTGCCGAAGACCGTGACCGCTTCCAGAAGCTTTTGATGAAGCTCGATCTGGCGCAGCCGAACAACGGCATCGCCTATTCCGTCGAACAGGCCCGCCTTGTCGCATCGGAAATCGGTTTCCCGCTGGTGGTTCGCCCATCCTATGTTCTGGGTGGCCGCGCCATGCAGATCATCCATTCCGAGGGACAGTTGCAGACCTATCTGCTGGATACGGTTCCGGGCCTCGTGCCTGAAGATATCAAGCAGCGTTACCCCAACGACAAGACTGGCCAGATCAACACCCTTCTGAGCAAAAACCCGCTGCTGTTCGATAGCTACCTGTCGAACGCTGTCGAGGTGGATGTGGACGCATTGTGCGATGGCGAGAATGTCTTCGTCTCCGGCATCATGGAACACATCGAAGAAGCCGGCATCCACTCCGGTGACAGCGCCTGCTCGCTGCCATCGCGTTCGCTTTCCGAGGACATGCTGGACGAGCTGGAACGCCAGACCACGGCGCTTGCCAGGGCGCTGAACGTTGGTGGCCTGATGAACGTGCAGTACGCGATCAAGGACGGCACGATCTACGTCTTGGAAGTCAACCCGCGCGCATCCCGCACCGTGCCTTTCGTTGCCAAGACCATCGGCGCGCCGATTGCCAAGATTGCCGCTCGCATCATGACCGGCGAAAAGCTGGATGCAGCGATTGCGGCTTATGGCGAAAAGCCGGACCCGCGCAATCTGAAGCACATCGCCGTCAAGGAAGCCGTCTTCCCGTTTGCCCGCTTCCCCGGCGTCGATATTCTGCTGGGACCGGAAATGCGCTCCACCGGTGAAGTCATCGGCCTCGATACCGACTTCGCACTGGCATTCGCCAAGGCGCAGCTGGGTGCAAGCGTTGATCTGCCACGCTCCGGCGCGGTGTTCGTTTCTGTTCGCGACGAGGACAAGGAACGGGTTCTGCCAGCCATCCGCCATCTGGTCGAAATCGGCTTCAAGGTTCTGGCAACCGGCGGCACGCAGCGCTTCCTTGCCGAACAGGGCATCAATGCCGAGAAGATCAACAAGGTACAGGAAGGCCGTCCGCACATCGAAGACGCCATCCGCAACCGTCAGGTCCAACTGGTCATCAACACCACCGACAGCAACAAGGCGATCTCCGACTCAAAGTCGCTGCGCCGCGCAACGCTGATGCAGAAGGTGCCTTATTACACGACGATGGCCGGTGCTGAATCCGCAGCACTCGCCATCAAGGCCCTGAAAGCAGGCAGCCTGGATGTGCGGCCTCTGCAGAGCTACTTCGCATAATCCTGTAACTCATCCCAAAAAACAGACAGGGCGCGTCAGTGACGCGCCCTGTCTCGTTTCAGCAATGACGTTAGTGCGCCGCGTTTGCAGCAGCCACACCGTCGAGTTCGGTGATGACATCATCCGACAGAACGAGATCAGCGGCTTTAAGGTTCTCGTGCAGATGAGCGACGGATGACGTGCCTGGGATCAGCAGGAGGTTGGGGCTGCGGCGCAACAGCCAGGCAAGGGCGACCTGCATCGGCGTTGCCTCAAGACGTGCCGCGACATCCGACAGGGTCGAAGACTGAAGCGGGCTGAACCCGCCCAGCGGGAAGAAGGGCACATAGGCAATGCCATCCTTCGCCAAGCCGTCGATCAGCGCGTCGTCCTGGCGATGGGCCAGATTGTACATGTTCTGAACGCAGACGATATCAGCGATCTTTCGACCCTCCTCAACCTGTGCCGCTGTGACGTTGCTGAGACCGATGTGACGCACCAGACCTTGTCGTTGCAACTCGGCAAGCGGCGTCAGCAAGGGCTCGATGGAACCTTCTGCCGGTCCATGCACGTCGAACATGATCCGCAGATTGACCACATCCATAACGTCGAGACCAAGGTTGCGCAGATTGTCATGGACGGCATTGGTCAACTCTTCCGGAGAGGACGCCAAGTTCCAGGATTTGTCTTCACCACGCTTGGCACCGATTTTCGTGACGATGACGAGATCGTCCGCATAGGGATGCAGAGCCTCGCGGATCAGCTGGTTGGTGATGTGGGGACCGTAGAAATCGCTGGTGTCGATGTGGTTCACACCGGCTTCAATGGCGGCGCGCAGAACGGCGACTGCGCCGTCATGGTCCTTCGGCGGGCCAAACACGCCGGGACCGGCCAATTGCATGGCACCGTAACCGAGGCGTTTAACTGTGTGGTCGCCGAGCTTGAATGATCCGGCCTTGTCGATATCAGTCATGATCGTTCTCCTGATGTTGGAGAGAAGATAGGCCCTGTCGATATCCAAGGGAATACGATACAATCCGGACAGGCCGTGCGGGAATACGAACAATGAAGACCGATCTTGATGATCTCAACGCTTTTGTCGCGGTGGCACGCGCAGGTGGATTTCGTGAGGCGGCACGGATTCGAGGCAGCAGCGCTTCTGGCCTCAGCGAAGCGGTGCGCCGTCTGGAAACAGGGCTCGGTGTTCGCCTGCTGAACCGAACAACGCGCAGCGTCTCACCGACAGAAGCCGGTCAAGGGCTTCTTGCCCGGTTGGCACCGGCGCTGATCGAAGTCGAGGCAGCGCTGGATGTCGTCAACGGCTTTCGCGACAAGCCCGCTGGCACACTTCGGCTTAACGTGCCGGTCAGCGCAGCGAGGCTGGTCTTACCCGATCTGGTGCCGCAGTTTCTTGCCGCCTATCCCGACATCAACCTTGAGGTCGTCACCGACGAAAGCTTCATCGATATCCTGGCCGCAGGCTGCGATGCAGGCATTCGCTATGACGAACGCCTGCAGCAGGACATGATTGCCGTACCGATAGGCCCACGCATTCAACGTTTCGCCACCGCCGCCTCGCCCGCTTATCTCGAGAAATTTGGCCGCCCCGACCATCCCCGCGACCTGCTGAACCATGCCTGTATCAGAGGCCGTTTTGCCAGTGGTGTCATCCCGCCATGGGAATTTGAGCGCGATGGCGAAGTCCTGTTGATCGAGGCCGACGGGCCGTTAATCGTCAGGATCGGCGGCGCAACGGATCTCGCCGTCGATGCGGCCATCGCGGGTTCCGGTATCATCATGCTCTTCGAAGACTGGCTGCGGCCCTATTTCGACAACGGCGCGCTGGTGCCGGTGCTGGAACCGTGGTGGCAAAGTTTCTCCGGTCCGTTTCTCTATTACCCCGGCAGACGGCTGGTTCCAGCGCCGCTCAGGGCCTTCATCGACTTTGTGAAAACCGCCAATGCGGGCAAAATTTAACGGCCAGATGCCGGCTCATCTACCGAATGAAACTTGGGATTCCGTTTCTCCGCTGGTTTCCATAAGTCGTTGAACCGCCTGCATATCCTCTCGAAACCGCCGAACCTCTTCTGTCTTCTTCTGCTCGTCAGGAATGCGCAAAAGATACGATGGATGAACGGTCGCAAACAGCATCTTACCGCCGTCCATCGGTATTGGCATGCTGCGCACATCCGACAATTTTTCCTTCATGCCCGTCAGAGCAAACAAAGCCGTCATCCCCATGGCTACGATGAGCTTCGGCTGGATCAGATCGATCTCGCGCGTCAACCACCAGCGGCAACGCTGGACCTCGCCGGCATCCGGCCGTTGGTGAATGCGCTTCTTGCCGCGCGCCTCATATTTGAAATGTTTGACCGCATTGGTGACATAGAGTGCCTTGCGATCCATGCCGGTATCACCCAGCACCTGATCGAAAACCTTGCCCGCCGGACCGACGAAGGGACGACCGGCTAAATCCTCAAAGTCACCCGGTTGCTCGCCAACGACCATGACGTCGGCATTGGCTGGCCCCTCGCCGAAAACAGTCTGCGTTGCCTTGCAGTGCAAGGGACACAGCGTGCAGCTTTGCGCCTCATGTTTCAACCCTTCCAGCGTATCAGCATCGGGAAGAACAGGAACTGGCCTGCTGTCTGCCGCCGCTTGAAGCCGATGGTGAAACAATTGCGGCTCGGTTGCAGCCTTGGCACCCATTTCCAGCACACGTCTCTCGGCGTTCAAGATAAGGTCTGGAATGAGGTCCGCCTCGGGTAAATTCTTCCAATATTTCTTTGGCATTTCTGCCGTCATCGCCTTAATCTTCAGCCGTGCAGGATTGAAAATATTGGCATAATAGGTGCGCCAAAGCTCATCTGTTTCATCTGAAAGATCAGGCTTTTCCGCCGCCATCCTCGACGTCTGCATCGTTTCACCGTCCCAGCGCGCGGAGCCCTTCGGAGTGACGATCAACCAGTCCATATCGGTAAAACGTCGCTGGAAAAACGCTGCCTTGCGTTCCACGATGAAGTGGTCAGGCTCGAACCATGCAATGAAACGCCGTCGCCCAATCGTATCTGGCGGTAAGGGTACTTCCTTGAAACGCACGAAGGCCGTCATCTTGTGACTGTCGCGGCGAACGGATTTTTCCATCTTTCGCGCTTCCGCCACATCGGGGTCCGACTTGAACTCCAGCAGCGCTCTGTCCTTCCCCAAACACCACAACAAGCGGTATAGCAGCGCGAAGCGTGTCGGGTCACTGTGACAGATAATCGTTTGCGCAAACGGCATGAAGGCGGCGGGCACGTTCACGCTCGCGGCCCCATCGATCTGCGGTAAGCGATTTCCCTCTTCAAACCCGAAGAGACCCGTTTCCTCGCCTTGAAACTGCCACTCGATCTCATGAGGAGCGACATTGGCCGACAGGAAGGCACGGGCAGCATCCCGCCATTCGGTAAAATCCCCCCGCCCCTCCAGTGAGACCTTATACATTACAGCAACGACAATTGTTCAGGCTGCGGCGCAAACATGTCGCGTAAATCAGGCCGCTCCGTCAATTTCCCCGGCGTCCATCCGCCTGCGACGACGAAGGCTTTGACCTTTTTCAGGGAGACGCCAAAGCGGGCAATATCTTCCAGTCGCAATTGCCGAAACCGGCGCGACGACAGAATCGATTTCACCGTCTTCGTGCCAAAACCCGGTACGCGCAGCAAAGTCTCGCGGTCCGCCTTGTTCACATCCACAGGAAACTGCTGCCGGTTGGCCAGTGCCCATGCAAGCTTCGGGTCGATATCGAGATCCAGCATGCCATCCTTCTGCGTGGATGCGATTTCATCGATATCGAAGCCATAGAATCGATATAGCCAATCGGCCTGATACAGTCGATGCTCACGCATCAACGGCGGCTTGATCAAAGGCAGGTTCTTTGACGAGTCCGGGATGGGACTAAACGCCGAATAATAGACGCGCCGCAAACCATAGCTACCGTAAAGACGCGCGCTGGTATTCAAGATGGTGGTGTCATTGGCACCATCGGCCCCGACGATCATCTGGGTACTTTGACCAGCCGGTGCAAATTTTCGAACCCGCTTCGTCTGCAAGGTCGGCTCGCCCGCCTCCTCGATCTTCAGGCGGATATCGGCCATCGACTTGCGGATATTGATCGGGTGCTTTTCCGGCGCAAATTGTCCGATACCGCTATCTGTCGGCAACTCTATGTTGATCGATAGACGGTCGGCATAAAGCCCGGCTTCCTCCACCAGACGAGCAGACGCTTCGGGGATAGATTTGAGATGAATGTAACCTCGAAAGCCGTGCGTTACCCGCAGTTCTCTCGCCACCCGCACCAGTTCTTCCATGGTGTGATCGGACGAGCGAATGATGCCGGATGACAGGAACAGCCCTTCGATGTAATTGCGCCGGTAAAACTCCAGCGTTAGCCAAACCACTTCTTCCACCGTGAAACGCGCCCGCTCTACATTGCTGGAGGAACGGTTGATACAGTAGGCGCAGTCGTAAATGCAGAAGTTGGTCAGCAGTATCTTGAGAAGTGAAATGCAACGCCCATCCGGCGCATAGGCGTGACAAATGCCCGATCCTTCCGTCGACCCCAAACCTCCCGACGCAGACGAATTACGCTTCGTCGTGCCGCTGGAGGCGCACGAGGCGTCATATTTCGCCGCATCGGAAAGGACCGCCAACCGCTCTTTTATTGACTTTTTCATACAATGTTCACTATATGTTCTTGATCAACTCGTCAATATTAGAGTAGTTATGGCGAACGGTTTTTTACGGTGGAGTGACGGTTTCAAATTATCTGGCAATTTGTTGCGGTCTTCTGATATAGTCCCTCAAATTGTGATTTTGACATGGTTCCGTAGTTTTGCTCCGGAACCTGTTTCTTTTTGTGTCTGCGGGTGCCGCGGGTTGAATGCGAAGGAAGAAAAAATGGTAGAAAAAGTACCAATGACTCAGGGCGGATTCGTCAAGTTGCAGGAAGAACTGCGCTTTCGTCAGCAGGAAGAGCGTCCACGGATTATCGAGGCGATTGCAGAAGCGCGCGCCCATGGCGATCTTTCCGAAAATGCCGAATACCATGCCGCCAAGGAAGCGCAGAGCCACAATGAAGGCCGCGTTGCCGAGCTTGAAGATCTGACAGCGCGCGCCGAGGTCATCGACCTCTCGAAGATGTCTGGCACGACAATCAAATTCGGTGCCACGATCAAGCTTGTGGATGAGGATTCCAACGAGCAGAAGACCTATCAGATCGTTGGCGACCAGGAAGCCGACGTGAAGCAGGGCCGTATCTCCATCTCCTCGCCTATCGCGCGTGCGCTGATCGGCAAGGAAGTAGGCGACAGCATCGAGGTGCATGCACCCGGCGGCTCACGCGGATACGAAATCCTCTCCATCAACTGGGGCTGATCGAAAGCTCCCTCCCCCGAGAATCCGATTTTGCCTTACATTGACTTGGCTAACGTCCGGGTGCTTGCGCCGAATTTCAAGCGCAGGCTTTCCGGCGTAACATCCACCATTATTCAGCTTCTGCCCGTGCAAAACAGGCAGGGGCAAGATGTGGCGGCCATCGGGCCGGGTTTGCCCGACAGCCTGCCACATATTCGCTTTCGCGATCTGTGGCAGCTTTGGAAACCGGGGCCGGATCAAAAGCCGCGCGTGTGGCATGCGCGGCGCAACATCGAGATGCTGCCGGGCATCGTCATGCGCGACA
The DNA here is from genome assembly GCF_001562555.1 of Agrobacterium bohemicum. Classification (NCBI taxonomy): domain Bacteria; kingdom Pseudomonadati; phylum Pseudomonadota; class Alphaproteobacteria; order Hyphomicrobiales; family Rhizobiaceae; genus Agrobacterium; species Agrobacterium bohemicum. The sequence goes on along the minus strand of NZ_KQ961024.1, from coordinate 330,992 downwards.
TCTTGCGCATGAAGTTGAAACTGGCCTTCACATCCGCTTCGCAACGCAAGCACACCGGCTGGACGAAGTTCCTGATTTCCCGCATGGATGCGGTTATCGCCACCAACGGCAAGACTGCGACCTATCTGGACGTGCCGAGCACCGTCATCATGCATGGCATCGATACGGAACGCTTTTCGCCTGCCGCCGATAAGGCCACGTTGAAACGGCTCCTCGGTCTGGATGCTCATCAAAAACATGCCGGTTGCTTCGGCAGGGTGCGCCACCAGAAAGGCACCGACCTGTTTGTCAACACCATGATTGCCGTGTTGCCGCAACGACCCGAATGGTCTGCCATCATTGCAGGACGCGCCACCGGTCCGCATGTGGAGTTTGAAAACAGCCTGAAGGAAAAAGTCCGGGCGGCCGGTCTTGGAGACCGCATCCTCTTCGTTGGTGAACATACCAACATCAACGACTGGTACCGCACCCTCGATCTTTTCGTCGCCCCACAACGCTGGGAAGGCTTCGGCCTGACGCCGCTGGAAGCCATGGCAACCGGCGTGCCGGTTGTCGCAACCGATGTCGGCGCGTTTCCGGAACTGATTGTGGAGCCTCAAACCGGCGAGGTTATCAGTCGGAACGACCTCGACGCGATGGTTCGCACTGTTGCGGTGTGGATGGAAGACGACACGAAACGCGATCATGCAAGCGGTCTTGCTCGCTCACATGTCACGGAAAACTTCACCATCAACGGTGAAGCCGAAAATATCGGCAAGGTCTACGCGGCGCTCACGGCTTCCGCTTGAACAGATCAATGTAAGCGCTGGCCACGGCCTCTTCAGAGAACTGCCCGACCAGCGTGGCGCGACCGTTTTCGCCGAGCCTTGCCGAAAGAGCGGGATCAGCAATCAACTGTTTGATGGCGCGGGTATATCCGGCAACATCGTCGATATCCACAAGCAGTCCGTTTTCACCGTCACGCATGAACCACGATGGCCCCTCAGAACGCGACGAGATAACGGCACGGTTTTGCGCCCATGCCTCGAAGATCACATTGCCAAGCGGCTCGTGACTGGACGGCATGACAAAAATATCGGCTGCAGCGACGTAAGGCCGCGTATCCTTTTGCCAGCCGAGGAAGCGTACCCTTTGTTCCATCTTGTGCTCACGGGTGACGGCCTCAAGCGCTTCGCGCTCCTCGCCATCACCGACAATCCAGAGATAGGCATCGGGCACAGCCGCAACGGCCTCGATGAGAAGATGGAAACGCTTGCGCTTTACGAAGCGCCCCATCGTTACAACCAGCGGCACACCCTCTGGAGTGTTGACGGAAGCCCGCGACACTGGCGCGACTGTCGTTGTGTCGGTGAAGTTGGAGATCACCTCCACACCGCGCGTCCAGCCAAGTTTACGCACATGGTCGCCGATACCCGGCGTGTTGCACACCAGAATATCCGTGTTCTTGAAATAGCCGAGATGAGTTGGGTAGTCGCCGAGCCGCGACAGTTTGATGCCACCTTTATAGTCCGGCATCAGACGCGCGCCGCGCGTCGACCAGGAGATGATCGCATCCGCCTTATCCCGTTTGGCAATCGACAGAACTTTCATTGGAAGCAGGATGCGGTCGATCGACAGGTTACGGAAGTTGCTCTGGATGACCTTCGCGTGAACTTCGACATCTTCGCGCCAACGGCGATTCCAACGCATGACAGCCGTCTGCTCCACGCCACGCCGCGCCAAAGCGCCAACGAGATGCACGAAGAACTTTTCCGCGCCGCCGTCCTTGCCGAAAATATACTGATGAACCCGCATACGTCTTTATCCTGAACTTCGCCTCTGGCAATTCTATATACCGCAAACCAGCATTTGCAGGCATTCCGGTCTTTATGTTCCGGTTACCGGATCGGTGCAAGGGGGAAAGCGGGCATTCCGAAATTCTTGCGCCCCACATTGTGGCCGCATGAAACCGCTTGTTCTGGAAGGCTCAGCCGGGATATTGGGAAGACGGCGACATCACGTTCGCATATCTGACAAGACAGGATACGAAGCCCGACATGCAGTCTCTTGGAATTTTCGTCATCAATCTGGACGGCAGCCACGACCGCCTTGCATCGATAAGCGACAAACTCGCCGCATTCGGCATTTCGTTCGAGCGGGTATCCGCCGTTGACGGACGTCCACTCGATCTGTCCACGGTCGGCGACTACAATGCCGAGCGCGCCGAGCGGTATATGGGCCGCAGCCTCGTCGGTGGCGAAATCGGTTGTTATTACAGCCACCTCAAGGTAGCGAAACAGTTTCTTCAATCCGAGGCCAACTACGCACTCGTTCTGGAGGACGACGCCCTGCCGCTCTGCAATCCGGTCGCATTGCTGGAACAGGCATTGCCGGAGCTGGAAGCGGTCGATCCCAGATGGCGCCTGATAAACATCGGCAACAACAAGCTGAAGATCGCCACACCCATTGCGAACTACAACGTTGACGGTCACGCGTGCCAACTGGTCGCTGCTCATTACTTCCCGATGACGACGAGCGCAATCGTCTGGTCGCGCGAAGGCGCGCGGCTTTTCGTTGAAGAACACCGCGAGATTTTTGCGCCTGTGGACAATTACCTCCGCTACTGGCTGACCCGCACGGGACACGGATACTCATTCTGGCCGGCACCCGTCACCACCACGGACGCAGCAAGCCAGATTGTTGCAGGTGCTGGACAGCGGCGCAACACGCACAAGAGGCGGTGGTATTATGGCCTCGCCAAGCAATACCGGCTTCTCATGGACAAGTTTATTGCCAGCAGGCACCAACAGAGATTCGCCAAATCACGACAATCGAAATGAGCCAAAACGGGGCAGAGATTCGCCGCCACTGCCCTCGGGTGCAAACACCTTTTAAAATCTGATGTTTATTTTGCACTCGACTTGAGATATCGCACAAGCAAATAACGTGCGCTTAAAAGAGCAGCATCCAGGGCCAATCGAGCGCAAAGTGCTTGAGGCCACATAGTGCGATAAAAGAAGGCGAATTGAATGTCTGACGAAGCGAAGGTCGCCCTCATCACTGGCGTCACAGGCCAAGACGGTGCCTATCTGGCGCAGTTGTTGCTGGATAAGGGTTACATCGTCCACGGCATCAAGCGCCGCTCCTCATCTTTTAACACCGGACGCATCGAAAACATTTACCAGGATCCGCACGAGGAGAACCCCCGCTTCTTCCTCCACTACGGCGACATGACGGATGCAACCAACCTGATCCGCATCGTGCAGGAAACCCAGCCTGACGAGATTTATAACCTTGCCGCGCAAAGCCATGTGCAGGTTTCCTTCGAGACACCGGAATACACGGCCAATGCAGATGGCATCGGCACCCTGCGATTGCTGGAAGCGATCCGCATTCTCAAGCTTGAAAAGAAGACCCGCTTCTACCAGGCATCGACATCAGAACTTTACGGTCTGGTTCAGGAAGTTCCGCAACGCGAGACCACGCCTTTCTACCCGCGCAGCCCCTATGCAGCGGCAAAGCTCTATGCTTACTGGATCGTGGTCAATTACCGCGAAGCTTACGGCCTGCATGCCTCGAACGGCATCCTGTTCAACCACGAGAGCCCCATGCGCGGCGAGACCTTCGTCACGCGCAAGATCACGCGCGCAGCAGCAGCCATCAAGCTCGGCCGTCAGGAAAAACTCTATCTCGGCAATCTCGATGCGAAACGCGACTGGGGCCACGCCAAGGAATATGTGCGTGGCATGTGGCTGATGATGCAGCAGGACAAACCGGATGACTACGTGCTGGCAACAGGTGAAACGACACCCGTGCGCCAGTTCGTGGAATGGACCTTCGAAGATGTTGGCATCAACCTGAAATGGCAGGGCGAAGGCGTCAGCGAAAAGGGCATCGATACCGCCACCGGCAAGGTTCTGGTCGAAGTCGACCCGCGCTACTTCCGCCCGACTGAAGTGGAATTGCTGATAGGCGACCCGACCAAGGCACACGAGAAACTCGGCTGGAAGCATGAGACGAGCGTGCGGGAACTGGCAAGGGAAATGGTGGTGGAAGACCTGCGTATCATGCAATCGGACATCGTGACGAAGGGCGCTTGAGCATGAGCCTATACGATCTCCAGGGCAAGCGGGTCTGGGTCGCGGGCCATCGCGGCATGGTCGGCTCAGCCATCGTGCGGCGCTTGCAGCAAGAGGGTTGCGACATTCTGACGGTCGGTCGCGATGAGGTGGATTTGCGCAACCAGGCGCAGGTTTCGGCGTGGATGACAAACAACAAACCGCAAGCCGTTTTTCTGGCCGCGGCAAAAGTCGGCGGCATTCTGGCCAATGACACCCGCCCGGCAGAATTTCTCTATGAGAACCTGATGATCGAAGCCAACATCATCGAGGCCTCCTACCGCGCCGAAGTGGAAAAACTCCTTTTCCTTGGTTCTTCCTGCATCTACCCGAAATTCGCAGACCAGCCGATCACCGAAGACGCCCTGCTCACCGGCGCGCTGGAACCGACGAATGAATGGTATGCCATCGCCAAGATCGCTGGCATCAAGCTGACACAGGCGTATCGCAAACAATACGGATGCGACTTCATCTCCGCCATGCCCACAAACCTCTACGGCCCCGGCGACAATTTCGACCTGACCTCCAGCCACGTCCTTCCCGCGCTCATCCGCAAGGCGCATGAGGCAAAGACGCGCGGCGACAAGGACATGACCATCTGGGGCACCGGCACCCCCCGCCGCGAATTCCTCCACGCCGACGACTGCGCCGATGCGCTGGTCTTCCTGATGAAGAACTACTCCGACGAAAGCCACGTGAACGTCGGCAGCGGCGAAGACATCTCCATCCTTGACCTCACAAAACTCATTTGTGAAATTGTCGGCTTCGAGGGCGAAATCAAGCATGATCTCAGCAAGCCTGATGGAACGCCTAGGAAGCTGATGAGTGCGGAAAAGTTGAGGACGATGGGGTGGGAGCCGAAGATCGGCTTATCCGAAGGCGTTAATGCGACTTACAGAATATCTAGAGTCGACCATCTCACGAACTAACAAACAAATCTCGCGTAAAAGTCACGCGTCGTTTATATCGAAGGTGCCTCATGCTTATCAAAGCGGGATTTATTTCGTCCTCTTCGGAGTGGCACTGGGAGCGACAGTTTCCTGATAACATCACAGTTTGGAACGGCGTAGAATTCATCTTCTCAGGCGATTTTCATGATTGTGATGTCCTGTTTGTTTACGACGCTATACCGCTCGATATGGTTGGGAAAATACGTGCCAACCGAAGCGTCTTTATTGCGTCAGAACCAGCGAGCATAAAGACGTATCATCCAGATTTTCTCAATCAATTTGACTTCATTCTCACCACGGATACCACCACCAGACATCGGAACGTTTTATTTGGACAAATAGGATCTCCTTGGCATATCGGGGCTTGGGATAATAACGGGCATCTTTTATCGACTCCGGTGAACTACAGAAATTTTGAGACACTAAGCTCTCCGAAAACGAAATCGATATCAGTCGTGTCCTCTAACAAAGCTCGAACAGAAGGGCATAGAGCCAGACTGGAATTTGTTCAGAAGCTCAAATCATACTTCGGGACCGAAATTGATGTATTTGGTCGGAACATAAACGGTTTTGGAGATAAATCTGAAGTTCTGAATGATTATCGATATCATATTGCAATAGAGAATAGCTGCTATCCAGACTACTGGACAGAAAAACTCGCCGATCCGTATCTTTCTTTGACCTACCCTATCTATTATGGATGCCCCAATATCACGGATTATTTTTCAAAAGAATCGTTGGCACCAATCGATATTGCCAATCCCGAGAATGCAATCGTCATTATTCGCGATCTGATTGAATCGGATCGAGCGGAGGCTGCACGCCCCCACCTCGAAGAATCCCGTAGACGTGTTTTGAATGAATATAATTTGTTCTCGATCCTCTCTGACCTAGCGACGGATATTGTAAAAATGGATCGAAGCATGAACGATCTGGAAGCAGAAAAGTACTTCTCGCGTTGGAAGTATCGCCTGAAGAGGAAGTCGATAAAAAATTTAAACCTTCTTTCAAAATTGCTTTTAAAAAACGTCCAATTCCTCGTTAAATAACGCCAAAAACAACATACAGCGTTGCGCAGAAAAGGTAGAAAATGGGCCTCCTTCGAGAACTCAAGAAAATGGCCAGAGTGTGCGGTATAGATACCAACAAGCTGTATAATTATCGTTTTATGAGGCGCTACCTGGCTGACAAGAAAAAATGGCTCGAACAAGGGGGCAAAATCGATAAACTTCGCATGGTGCTCGAAGATTTCTCTGACAGTGCGGGCGTCGTTAAAGGACACTATTTCCATCAAGATCTTCTGGTTGCCAGTTACGTTCATGCAGCCAGTCCAGTGCGCCATATCGACGTTGGCTCCAGAATCGATGGTTTTGTTGCGCATGTCGCGTCGTTCAGAGAAATTGAAGTCTTGGACGTAAGGCCACTACAACCGACTTCACATAAAAACATTGTGTTTCGGCAGGCAGATTTAATGCGCGATGCAGGTGAGGAAATCACGGATTCGCTCTCTTGCCTGCATGCAATCGAACATTTCGGCTTAGGGCGCTATGGTGATCCAATTGATGTGACGGGGCATGAAAGAGGTATTTCCAATCTGGTTAGAATGCTAAAAAATAATGGAATCCTCTATATCAGTTTTCCAATTGGTAGAACCGATCAGGTTCATTTCAACGCCCATCGCGTATTTCACGCTACGAGCGTGCTTAATCACGACAGTATAAAGTTAAACATGACACTAGAACGTTTTGATTACGTAGATGATTTGGGTAATCTGAAATTAAGAGAACCTGTGGACGGCGATGCCACGAAAGTAAGGTATGGATGCGGAATATACACTTTTAGAAAGACCAATTCACAAGCCCCGGCCTAGCACAGAATTCCTCATTTTGTGCTATTTCGGTAAATCAACCGGTGTGGTTTCCGGTAGTCCCTGGCGGCGTAGCGTCCCGCCCCACGTATAGTTCCAGCGTCGTTTTATGACAGTAAGCAGCTTTCCTTTGAAGTATAATTTTTTTGAGGTTAACTTCCCAAGGGCTTCTATAACCGCTTTGGCCTCGCAAGGCATGATGTGAACACCATCGTCGGAATACTTCCTTCTCAACACCCCATTTTTATTTTTATATTTTAATGGCATGCGTAAAAAATGCAGCCCTGATGTCCGACACAACCGATCCAAGCCATCACTCAGCAGGCTGTGCAAATGGACGCGCTCAGCAATACTTCCTCTAAAGGGAAGCTCGACATTCGGTCTCCGGTCAGTCGGAAATGGCGGCTGTGCGATAACAACTTTGATTTGGGGTTGGTCTCTTTGAAGTAAGATTAGCTTGGATATGAACCTTGCAGCTAATTCTTCTGCAACATCTTCGATCGGTCTTTTTGAAGTTTCCGATATCGGAATCAGGTGGCATCTGATATCAATTTCGCCAACCATGAATAAAGCAACGTCTCCATCTTCGAAACGCGACACCAGCTGACCAACAAATGCTATTCCATCACGTGCCAGTCGATGCATGGTGATCGGCCCGAGCCAGTGTATTTTAGCTTCCGCTAGACACTCGAAACAATATGCGGAGTGACTATCGCCAAAGACGTAGACTGTTATAGCGTCATCCCTTCAAAAAATAATCAAACTCAGCAACATCAGCAAACGGGCAAGATGTTACGTCGTCAATCTTTCCCAGCCCGCTGGCACCAAATCCGGATTACTATGCGCCTCTGACCGAAACCACATCGCTGGCGCAATAACACGCTTGTCCGCATTCGAATTAAGCCACGCCCCCCACCAACTGAATGTGCTGTTGGCAATGATATGGGAGTGGCATGCTGCCATGAGGTGCATGTCTTCTCCGTCTCGACCATCTGATTGAGGCTCGACAAATATCATTGCACCGATCGTCGTCAAATTTTCCCGTGCCCATTGCGGGTCGTCGGAAAAAACAAAGAAGGTAGCGTCCTTTATTGTTGATGCCATATTCTGCATCGCTTTTGCATACCATTCTGGTTCGCAGGTGCCGTGAATAGAGTTGGCCGTCGGGTTTGTGACGTAATCGCCGCGTCTGACGTGGACGGATATCGGAGACTGCGCCTCTTCAATCATTGTCAGTGTCCTTTGGCGCTCGACGCTGAAAGGTTGCTTCAAGGAAAAATCCTCGCGGATAATATCCGCATAATCTGCAAAGTATTTTTCCGTCTGCCAGTATCCAGAGAGATGCGCGGGGCCGCTGGTTCTCAAGATCGCTGGATCAAACTGCGCCGATTTTTCCACCAGTTGCGGAACGCGCCCTCGGTTTTTCACGGATGTCACGATCCGACCGAAAATGCTGTTGCGTTGTCTGGCGGGGACTTCATCTAAACGTGCGATATCACCCTTGATGTTGAATTGGTCAAGTTGCAGCGCGCGAAGCTTATATCGATCCATTTCCGTCAGATCGAGCTTCAACGGCTGTCCGCTGGCAAGCGACAGAGCGCGACCGGCCGCGTATTGAAACATCTGATTGCCAAGGCCGCCAACAATACGGGTAATGATCACAGGTCACTCTTTTGGTTTGTTATCACACGCATCTGCTCAGCCGTTCCATCGTCCCAGATATCGTACATTGGAGATAAATCGACCGATATCGTCTCCTGCACGATACAAGGCGCGCAGTTTTCGAAAACGTCTGGATTTTTTATCCCGCTGAGCGCCCTGCCATATTTCCGATTGATCCGGCGCTTCCGCCGCATGGGTGACTGGCCATGGCGAAAACCCGTAGCAATTGACGTGGTGCGTCCAAAACCGATCCAGATGGCAGTCCACAGGTTCGAACCAGACTCGAGCGGAATCTATCAGCTTTCTCGCAGCATCCGGGGAGATCGCATAACACGACGTCCCATGTGGGCCAATCTTCAGGCGAATAATGTCGAGACCATCTGCGACAGCCTCGATCCGGGTCCAAGGACGCACCTTGTGTCCGGAGAACCGCAGGAGCCCATATTTCCCGATATTCTCTACGGCTGCGTGATAGGCACTGAGGAAGGTGTCGTTCAATTCTATATCGTCTTCAAAAATCAGAAGCGATCGGTTTTCAGTGACACAACGTTCCCAAAGCAGGTAATGGCTCGCGTAACATCCCAGTTCACCGGGGGTCAGCGTAAACCCACGACGGATCTCTGCCATACGCGGATCAAATCGATCAAACAGGGGATGCTTGCCTGCTTTTCCATCCACCGCTTCGAAGAAACTATAGGACAACCCAAGCGGGTCCAAAAGCGCCATCATAGCTGTTCTGCGCTCGAGCGAGCGCGCCAGATTTACAACGACTATATCAAGCTGTCCCATTATATACTTCTGTCAAAGTTGCGACGATTCCGATTGCACATAAACTATTCCGCTACTCGCTCACCCAAGAACTCGCAGCATTGGTAATCTTTTTCTGAATACCGCGCTGGTCGCGCCAATCGCGACCGGTATCTTCTACCACAGGAATACCGGCGGGAGAAAAGATGTAGTTGTCGAAGCTGGCGATGTAGGTTTCCAACGCCTCGTTCACAGCTGAATAGAACTGCTTTTCGGGGTCAAAGGCCGGGTTCATCAATTCTGCGCTGCGGCGTGCGACCGTGCCATTGATGACGGAAGGCGACGTGGTGAATTTGGTATAGGAGCTTCGTGGCACTCTTATTCCGGCAAACTTCCAGTAGCGCTTTCCGCGGTGCAGATGTCCTCGTTTCCTGATGTCCCAGTTCTGGCTGGCGCTATGGAAAGACACTTGCTTCACGGTCTCGCTGAAGTTGGCGTGCACCCGCTCGTCCAGAGTGTCGAGAGCAATCCAGTCATCCTCCAGATGAAAGACGTAGTCGGCAGTTGTCGCCTGCCACAAACGCTTTACGGCGGCACCGAACCCTGCGGCTTCCGGTGTGAAGATGACGGGTGACGCGAAATACTGGTGCAGCAGGGCAATGCAGCGCGCTTCATCCTCATCCGTGCCAAAAATCGGATCGATATTAGCGTAGACGTTGACGACGTTGTGAAATTGGAATGCGTTCCGAGAAAAGCTTTCAAGCGTCCGCTGCAAAAGTTCAGGGCGGCGGCCTGCTACTATGGTGATGTCGAGGTTCATATTTTTTCCCGGCAAACGAAAATCAATGACTAGAACACGTAACGTCTATCGCCCAGTCGCTAAATCCCAACCAGCCCTGCCCGCTTTACCTGCCTGATCGTCAGCATCGTGCGCACGGTATCCACGTGCTCATCGGCAGTCAGCACTTCGATGACGAAGTCCTGGAACTGGGTCAGGTTTTCGGCCACGCAGTGAAGCAGGAAGTCGCTGTCGCCGGAGACCATCCATGCCTGACGCACCAAGGGCCAGCGGTCTGTGGCGGCGGCGAAGGCTTTCAGGTTGGTTTCGGACTGACGCTTCAGCCCCACCATGCAGAATGCCACGAGGTCGAAACCCAGCTTTGGCGCATTCAACATGGCGTGGTAACCTTCGATGATGCCAGCTTCCTCCAGCTTGCGAACGCGGCGCAGGCAGGGTGGCGCAGAGATGCCGACGCGGTCTGCAAGATCGACATTGGTCATTCGCCCGTCGCGCTGCAGTTCACGCAGTATTTTCAGATCGATCGCATCGAGGTCAACGCTGGCCACTCTGCTCTTCCTTGTTCAGTTTGATGCTTCCTTCTACTCTTCACGACGGGATTCGCAATAATCCTGCCGCACGGCGACACAAAATTACGTGTACACGGCCCTATGCCCTGTTGGTAATGCAAGGCTGCCCTTGAATATCGTCTCTGGACACTCTTAAATACCGGCCAGTGAAGGGGCGCATCGTGATGGAGCCAGTATGTTGGGCTCGGATGTCTGGCAGCCCCGTTTGAAAGGAACGTTCCATGTCTGCCCGCCATACCAAGGTCCTGATCATCGGCTCCGGCCCCGCTGGCTACACCGCCGCGATTTATGCGGCGCGCGCCATGCTTGAACCAGTTCTCATTGCCGGCATGGAACAGGGCGGCCAGTTGATGATCACCACCGATGTGGAAAACTATCCTGGTTACGCCGATCCAATCCAGGGGCCGTTTCTGATGGACCAGATGCTGAAGCAGGCAACGCATGTCGGCGCTGAGATCGTCAACGATCTGGTGACGGACGTCGAAACAACGCGTCGTCCCTTTACGGTAAAGACCGACTCCGGCGCGGTCTGGACCGCAGACACGCTGATCATATGCACGGGCGCGAAAGCGAAGTGGCTGGGCATCGAGAGCGAGCAGCAGTTTCAGGGTTTCGGCGTTTCCGCCTGCGCCACCTGCGATGGTTTCTTCTATCGCAACAGGGACGTGATCGTCGTTGGTGGCGGCAACTCGGCCGTGGAAGAAGCGCTCTACCTGTCCAACATCGCCAAGTCGGTCACGGTCGTGCATCGTCGCGACAGCTTCCGGTCCGAGAAAATCCTTCAGGAACGCATTTTCGCGAAGGAAAATGTGAATATTGTCTGGAACAGCGAAATTGCCGAGATTACCGGTACGCCTGCCAAACACCCCATGCCGCCGTCGGTAACCGGCGCAAAAATCCGCAATACGAATACCGGTGAAATTACAGATATGCCGATCCACGGTGTATTTGTGGCCATTGGTCATGCGCCAGCGGTGGAGCTGTTTAAAGACAAGGTAAAGTTGAAGCCGAACGGCTATATGTGGACTGCACCCGATTCGACGGCGACCGATGTCGAGGGAATATTTGCGGCAGGCGACGTGACAGATGATACATACCGGCAGGCCATCACCGCTGCTGGCATGGGCTGCATGGCCGCGCTTGAGGTGGAACGTTTTCTCGCAGCGCAAGCCCCGCTTGCCATTGCCGCTGAATAAGAAGGGCTAAACACCGCATGCCTATGCCATTGGACTGGGACAAACTGCGCATATTCCATGCGGCTGCCGAAGCTGGCTCCTTCACCCACGCGGCAGACAAGCTGCATTTGTCCCAGTCGGCCATCAGCCGTCAGGTCAGCGCACTGGAACAGGATGTCGGTGTGAAGCTGTTTCACCGCCACGCGCGCGGCCTTATTCTGACGGAACAGGGTGAATTGCTATATAGAACCGCGCATGACGTTCTGTTGAAGCTCGAAACCGTCAAGATGCAACTGACGGAAACGACGGAAAAGCCAAGCGGCAAGCTGCGCGTCACCACCACGGTCGGCCTCGGCCAAGGGTGGCTGACGGACAAGGTGCAGGAGTTCCTCCAGCTTTACCCTGATATGTCGATCCAGCTTATTCTCGACAATGAAGAAATCGACGTGAACATGCGGCATGCGGATTGCGCCATCCGTCTGCGCCAGCCGCAACAATCTGATCTCATCCAGCGCAAGCTGTTCACCGTGCATATGCACGTCTATGCGGCCCCGTCCTATATCAATCGCTACGGCGAGCCACAGTCGATCGAGGATCTGGATAACCACAAGGTCATCTCGTTTGGAGAGCCGGCCCCGAATTACCTTCTCGACGTGAACTGGCTGGAAAATGCCGGACGCTCGTCCGATAACACCCGCATCGCGCATTTGCAGATCAACAGCCAGACCTCCATCAAGCGGGCCTGCCTGCTGGGAATCGGCATAGCCTGCCTGCCTGACTACATTGTTGGCCGTGATCCGGGCCTGATACAACTGTCCCTGCCCGCAGATATTCCTTCATTCGATACCTATTTTTGCTATCCGGACGAATTGAAGAATGCAGCTAAGCTGAAAGTCTTCCGCGATTTCGTAGTTGCCAAAGCTCGCAACTGGAATTTCTGACACGCTAATAGGTGTGAAGAACTGTAAAAATATTTAAAAAACAGACACTTAACAAACAGGTTGAAATCACTGTTTACGATGGTCTGCGGGCAGATTTGCGAAATAAATATAACTGTAATTCTCAGTGATGCGCCCAGCGCACGGCTGACCTGCACAAAAAAGAGTTGTTTACTGCCCAAAAAAGCAACATATCGCACATAGCTGATGCACACGGCGGCTTTTCCTCCCAGTTCCGCCGCGTCAGCTGTTCCCCTCTGGAGGTTTTTTTAACCTTCACACTTATAAGGGCCCTGGAGCAATCCGGTGGCCCTCTTTTTTTACCCGCAATATTTTTCTCGGGTCCTTACGTTTATTAAACAAAACGCCCTTGCTAAGATTGGCGCAGATTTCCATATTCAATGAAGCTGACGCGGGTGCTCCCGCACCGGTCAGCTGTTCCCCTCTGGAGGTCATGACCTTCAAAACTGTCAGGCCGCGGAGAAATCCAGCGGCCTTTTTTTTGGCCCGGGCCAAAATCAAATTTGCAGCAGCCCTTGATATCGAGTTTTATCGATATAAATATCGTTATGGACAGATATACGGAAACAACATGAACCATGAAGACGCCCTGAAGGCCATTGCTCATCCGGTGCGATTGAAATTCCTCGAATGGCTCAAAGAGCCGGACCAGCATTTCAATCAGGCGCATCCATTTACCATGGGTGTATGCGCGCACCAATTTGAAATCAGTGGCCTGTCGCAATCGACAGTCTCTTCCCACCTCGCGGCTTTGCAGGCTGCAGGATTGGTGCGGTCGCGCAAGGTTGGACAATGGAACTTCTACGAGCGCGACGAGGACAACATCGCGACGTTTCTCGCCTATCTGAACCAGAAGCTTTAGAGCATCGACCCGAAAAGTGTGAAGCGGTTTTCGGAAAACACGATGCTCCGATCTAAAACAGGCGCACTTCAAGCGCTCTCTATCAACCAGAAGAGAAAGCCAATTCCCATGACAAAACTTTTCGAACCGGCCCAGGCAGGCGATATCGCACTGGCGAACCGTATCGTTATGGCACCTCTGACCCGCAACCGTTCGCCGGGCGCAATTCCCAACAATCTGAACGCAGCCTATTATGAGCAGCGCGCCAGTGCCGGCCTCATCGTCACGGAAGGCACGCCCGTTTCACAACAGGGCCAGGGTTATGCCGACGTTCCCGGCCTGTACAAGCAGGAAGCCATCGATGGCTGGAAAGCCGTTACCGATAGCGTCCACAAGGCTGGCGGCAAGATCGTCGCACAGATCTGGCATGTCGGTCGCATCTCGCACACCTCGCTCCAACCGCATGGCGGACAGCCGGTTGCTCCGTCGCCTATCAAGGCAAACTCCAAGACCTACATCATCAATGATGACGGCACAGGCAGCTTCGCAGAAACATCCGAGCCACGGGAAATCTCGCTGCAGGAAATCCCCGTCATTCTGGAAGATTACCGCACCGGTGCCCGTGCAGCCATAGATGCCGGGTTTGACGGCGTCGAAATTCACGCCGCTAACGGATACCTGATCGACCAGTTCCTGAAGTCCGGCACCAACCAGCGCACGGATGCCTATGGCGGCTCCATTGAAAACCGCGCACGCTTCCTGCTGGAAGTCGTCGACACCGTAACAAAGGAAATCGGCGCTGGTCGCACCGGCATCCGCCTGTCTCCCGTTACGCCCGCCAACGACATTTTCGAAGCAGATCCACAGCCTTTGTTCGACTACGTCGCCAGCGAACTCGGCGGCCGTGGCCTTGCCTTCGTCCACGTGATCGAAGGCGCGACAGGCGGCCCGCGTGATTTCAAACAGGGTGACAAGCCGTTTGACTATGACGCACTGAAAGCCGCCTACACCAATGCAGGAGGCAAGGGTCTCTGGATCGCCAACAATGGTTATGACCGCGACAGCGCGATTGCGGCAACTGAAAGTGGCAAGGTCGATGCAGTCGCCTTCGGCAAGGCCTTCATTTCCAACCCTGATCTTGTGCACCGTCTGAAGGAAAACGCGGCTCTCAACGAGCCAAACCAGCAGACCTTTTACGGCGGCGGCGCAGAGGGATATACTGACTATCCCGCCTTGGGCTGAATATGAAATCGAAAGGCGCGCTCTTCAACGAGGGCGCGTCTTTTTGCCATTATTTTTGGGCGGCAGCAATATCCACCACCTCCGCCTCCGGCCTGTCACCGCCCTGGCTGTACTCTTCGTGCCAGCGACCGGATTTATCCTGATAGTTGATTTCCGTGTCTTCGTCGCCGACCTGCTGTTCGGCGGCGGCGATGCGGGCGGCTTGCAGAGCATCGGAATGCGTGGGGAATGTCTCCGAATAGGCACCGTCCATCCGGTAGGCCCAGCCGCCATCATGCTCCACAATCTCATACACCACTTTGGTCATGCACACTTCCTCCTGATACATGGAAGAAACATGGCAACCTTTGCCGCAAACGTGCATTTGAAGGACGGTAATGCGGCTGTGTCGCCATGTCCTTGAAACCACTATCTCCCCAAAACGATCAATGTGCAAACTCCGCATCTTGGTCTAACGCTACAAACAAGCATCGCATGATACGGAAGGGCGAAAATGTCAGTTGTTTCCACGCTGAAACAGGAGCGCATGTTGCTGGCTGCCGTGCCCATCGCCGTTGCAGCCTATATGGCCGAGCACGCGCTGATGGCCCAGGGCAAGACGATGTCTTTCGTTGTTGCCGCAGCATTGATCGGCGTGATCATTCTCGTGTCAATGCGGGTGGCGCATCATGCCGAGATTCTGGCCCACAAGGTTGGCGACCCCTATGGCACGATGATCCTGACGCTCTCTGCAGTGGCCGTGGAGGTGCTGATCCTTGCCATCATCATGAGCGAGTCGACCTCGCCGACACTTGTGCGCGATACGATCTATTCGGCCGTCATGATCGATATCAACGGCATTCTCGGCATTGCCGCGCTGCTTGGCGGGCTTCGTCACGGTGAACAGCCCTATAATGACGATTCCGCTCGCACCTACGTGGTGATGATCCTGACCGCCATGGGCATCTCGATGATCGTGCCGGAATTCATTCCCGAGGCGAAGTGGCACTATTACTCCATGTTCACCATCGGCGCGATGATTGCGCTGTATGCTCTGTTCCTCAAAATGCAGGTTGGGCCGCACAGCTACTTTTTCAGCTACAGTTATCCCCGCGCGGAACGCAAAGTGACTGGAGCAGAAAAGAGTGTCGATGAAGAAGAAGGCCGCCCCGCATCCTATTCCATCGGCGTGATCCTTGTCGGCGTGGTGCTGATCGGCGTTCTAGCCGAGTTCATGTCCGCATTTCTGAGCTTCGGGCTGGAGGGCAGCGGCGCGCCTGTGGCCCTGATGGCCGTTGTCGTCGCCACCATTTCGGCCGCACCCGAGATCATGACCGCGATGCGATCTGCGATGCGCAACCGCATGCAATCGGTCGTCAACATCGCCATGGGTGCGTCCCTCTCCACCGTCATTCTGACCGTGCCGGTGATGGAAGGCATTGCGCTCTACACCGGCCAGCCTTTCATCATGGCCATGACACCAGTTCAGACGGTCATGGTGTTCATCACGCTGGTTGCTGCGGCAATCAATCTGAACGATGGCGAAACGAACGCCATCGAAGGCATGACCCACTTCATTCTGTTCGCGACCTTCGTGATGCTGTTGTTTCTGGGTCTTTAAACCACAAAGCCCGGCATCTCTGCCGGGCTTTTCTTTGTTCAATCAATGCTTAACGGCAATTTGCGCAGAAGCGCTGAATACGGTTGCAGGCTTCTTCCAGCAACTTCTCCGATGTCGCATAGGAAATGCGGAAGTTGGGGCCGAGGCCGAAAGCGGAACCGTGAACGACGGCAACGCCTTCGGTTTCCAGAAGCTCGGTCACGAAGTCCTCATCCGTCTCGATAACCTTGCCGGACGGCGCGGTCTTGCCGATCAGTCCGGCGCAGGATGGATAGACGTAAAACGCACCTTCCGGCATTGGGCAATTGATGCCGTTTGCCTGGTTCAGCATGGAAACAACCAGATCACGACGGCCTTCGAAGATTTTCTTGTTGGCCGGAATGAAATCCTGGGTACCGTTCAGCGCTTCCACAGCAGCCCACTGTGCAATGGACGTCGCGCCAGACGTCTGCTGACCCTGGATCATGTCCATGGCCTTGATGAGCTGCAACGGGCCAGCCGCGTAGCCGATGCGCCAGCCGGTCATTGCATAGGCCTTGGACACGCCATTCATGGTCAGCGTGCGGTCATAGAGCGAAGGCTCGACTTCCACAGGCGTCACGAACTTGAAGTCGCCATAGGTCAGGTGCTCATACATGTCATCGGTCAACACCCAGACATGCGGGTGCTTGACCAGAACATCGGTCAGCGCCTTCAGCTCGTCGTGGCTGTAGGCAGCGCCCGATGGGTTGGACGGCGAGTTGAACAGGAACCACTTGGTCTTCGGTGTGATCGCCTTTTCCAGCGCCTCTGCCGTCAGCTTGAACTTTCCTTCCAGCGTGGTGTGGACGAAAACCGGCGTGCCACCGCAAATCGATACCATTTCCGGGTAGCTGACCCAGTAAGGTGTCGGGATAACAACTTCGTCGCCGGGGTTAAGCGTTGCCATGAAAGCGTTGAAAAGAATCTGCTTTCCACCGGTGCCGACGATTGTCTGCTCCGGCTTGTAGTCCAGACCGTTCTCGCGCTTGAACTTTTCGGCAATCGCCTTGCGCAGTTCGGGAATGCCCGAAATCGGCGTGTATTTCGTTTTGCCTGCGTTGATCGCGGCAATGGCGGCTTCCTTGATATTGTCAGGCGTATCGAAATCCGGCTCGCCTGCGCCAAGGCCAATCACATCACGGCCCTGCGCCTGCAATTCACGGGCTTTCTGAGAAACGGCGATGGTGGCGGAGGGCTTTACGCGGGAGAGAATGTCGGCAAGGAAGGCCATTTTTATCGGTCCTATTGAAATTGACATCGGCAGAAGTTTGCGACTGTCGCCTTCTGCGCCAAGTGGTATGTCGAAAGACGTACCGGGTTTCAAGGGTAGATGCCATGAAAATGGTACCAATGGCATATTTTAACATATGCTTAACTAGCTCGTAATGTTTTGCATGTTATGCTACCGGAGGTAGGGGTTATTTCCGGATAAGACGCCATGGCACCGAAAAGCATTTTTTCGAATCTCGTGCGTGAAGACGATGGCTCGTGGTCTACGACCTACGCGCCCTATTCGCTCAAATCCGCGCTTCAACCTATTTTCCGCCGTTTGTCGGATGGACGCTTCGATATCGACTCGTTCGAAGGTCTGGTCCGGCCCTATCAAGGCACGGAGCTGGTTTCGCCAGCCCAACTTTTCGCACAGGTGCGCCCCGATGACATCGAGGCGATAGATAGCATCCTGCGCACCATCCACATTCTCAATACAGGCGCGCTGGAACGATCGCGCGCCCGCATCTTCGTCAACTTTCATCCCGGCTTGTTTCGCACCCCGGCCAAGATGCGCCAGGAAGTGGAGCGCATGCGGCTTTCAGCCCATGAGGCGGGCATGTCCCCGGACCGGATCGTCTGCGAAATCGCTGAAAAGAATGCCTCCGACACACGGCTGGTGGCTGATTTTGCCGGTCACATGCGCGCCATGGGTTTCCGCGTTGCCATTGCCGATTATGGCGCGGGCGATTCCGACATAGAGCGCGTCAAGCTCATCAAGCCAGATTACGTCAAGTTCGAAGCCGCATGGGCGCGACACTTCATCAAAAACTCCGCAGGTGCCGCCCTCATCCGCGTTATCGTTGAACAGTTTGCGCGTGAGGGCATCGAACCGGTGTTCGAAGCGCTGGAGGACGAACGGGAAATCGAGTTGTGCCTGGATCTCGGCGTCGCCCTCATGCAGGGCTATGCGCTGGCCAAACCAGAACTCGCGCCCACAAGCTTCAACGAGCGTTTTCCAGAACTGCTCGGAACGCCCCGCTCCAGCCTTTTCAGGACACTGCCCGATGGGCAGACACATTCTACCCCGGCACTTGAACCACGCGGGTTAAAGCCCGTCCGCACCTTCGGAAAACGCGGCATTTGACCCTTGTTTAACGGGCGTTAACCGGCGCCTTTATATCGCCACAATAAATACGCCGGACTGTCTGAATTCGGTCCAGAAGACGTCCACTTCAGAGCCCCTTTTATGGCATGTCGCACGAAGCAGGAATAATGCGTCGCGACACACCGTAAAGCTGACGAGAAAGACGGAAAAGGGACCGGAACAATGTTTCTCAATGATCGGAAATCGGCAGACCGGCTGAGAGCACAACGGATGCTTTTTTCGGCGTGGATGGCACTCGCAGCGCTCGTTGTGATCATTACTATGGCGGCGGGATTGGTGACGTCTGCCCACGCGTCCGAAGCCGTCGATTATATCCATACGTCTTCCATAGCATCGGCTCCCATTTCGAAAGCCTCCGACCGCATTTTCGTCATCGTTCTTGTGGTGGCCGGCTTTGTGACCATGGCAATCGGCGGTATCGTTCTCACAATGAACAGCATCCAGGAATCCTCCGCGCGTCACCGCCGCGACTGATCAACCACGCGCCTGCCTTGCCGCCTTGGTGCTTTGCTGGTAGAGCAACGCCGAAACCGGCATATCGCCAAATCCAACCCAGTCTCGGTCGTAAGGTCGCGCAAAGCGCAAGCCTTTTGCATTTGGTGATTCCATGACACGCATTCAGGCCAACCTTGTTCTCTTGCTCGCCGCCGCGATCTGGGGTGGAGGGTTCGTCGCGCAATCGACCGCGATGGATACGATAGGACCTTTCTGGTTCGTTGGTCTGCGCTTCGCCATCGCGGCTCTGGCCGTCCTGCCCTTTGCGATGATGGAAACCCGACGCATGAAGGCGCCGCCAAGCCGTGGCGAATTCAGGGCTTTCATTCTTGTTGGCCTGGCGCTGTTCATGGGTGCCACCACGCAGCAGGTCGGCCTGCTGACGACGTCGGTCACCAATTCCAGCTTTCTGACGGCACTTTACGTCATCTTTGTACCGGTCATTGCCGTCATCATCTACCGCCGCCACCCGCACTGGGTGGTATGGCCGGGGGCGCTGATGATGCTTCTCGGCATATATCTGCTATCCGGCGGTGCCGTCACGCGCCTCACGACCGGAGATATGCTGAGCATAATCTGCGCCTTCTTCTGGGCCATACAGATTACCCTTGCCGGACGCTACGTCATGCAGAGCAACCGACCGCTTGCACTGTCATGCACACAGTTTGCGGTGTGTGCCGTACTCGCCATGCTGATTGGAGCGGTCATCGAGCCGATCAACTACCACGCCATCGCATCCTCCATCACCGAAATCCTCTATGTCGGACTGGTGTCATCAGGGCTGGCCTTCGTACTTCAGGTTATTGGTCAGCGCTATACAACAGCGCCACAGGCAGCGATCTTTTTGTCGTCGGAAGCCCTGTTCGGCGCGCTTTTTGCTGCTATATTCCTTCAGGAAACAATTCCAGCGGCAGGATATATCGGCTGCGCCATCATTTTTGCTGCTATACTGTTGGTTGAACTGGTTCCGGAGCTGTCCAAAAGGCGCAACAGCCGCGTCACGGCCAATATATAAGCATCCGACCTTTTTTAGCGAAAGCGATCGTACTCTTTTCACGCGAAAATAGCCGTAAAATAGCCTCGCCAACGATGATTTCGTTTCCCGACAGCGGGACCGTGAGAAAAATTCTGCCTGCCCTGCCCCAAACGTTTCGTAGCACCCTGCGAAGCGTGAAAAAACCGTGAAAACTTTTGCTTGCCAATTTAAAATAAACACAGCAATCTGTTGCAGTTCGGGCAATTTGCGAGCATGGGAAGGCCTATAAACAAATGCATCGGGGATATAATACTCCGAGCGGCGGGGACAAAATAACGTTGAGCAGAACGTCAAAAGCTTTCCACGCGATGGTTCACTTTCTCAATTATCAAAAACTGCCTGCCGTACGCCCTTGCGGGCAAAACTGCAATGCTGCCTGGAGCTGAACACGGGCAGAGCGAAAAGGACCTGATGCATGGCCGAGACTGGCACCGTTAAATTTTTCAATACCGACAAGGGCTTCGGCTTCATCAAGCCAGACAATGGTGGCGCCGATATCTTTGTTCACATCTCTGCCGTACAGGCTTCTGGCCTGTCCGCTCTCTCAGAAAACCAGAAAGTGAGCTTCGACACTGAACCGGATCGTCGCGGCAAGGGACCGAAAGCAGTCAATCTGCAGATTGATGGCTAACCCCTGACGACTTTCTCTTCTCGTTGAAGCCCGGCAGGAATGCCGGGTTTTTTTGGTTTTGGTGGCAGCTAGACGTACAGTTAATGGGCTTGCTTCTGGAAATCGGCCCGATCGCGACCCCAGAGACTCAAACATAACGCGTTACTCCGCTGTTTTGCTGGCTCCTTCAGCCATCCCGCTTTTCTGATCCGCATAAATCCCCTGCAAATACGGGTTGGTCCGACGCTCTTCACCGATGCGCCCGCCGGGTCCATGGCCGCATATGAAGCCTACTTCGTCGCCCAGCG
The DNA here is from genome assembly GCF_001562555.1 of Agrobacterium bohemicum. Classification (NCBI taxonomy): domain Bacteria; kingdom Pseudomonadati; phylum Pseudomonadota; class Alphaproteobacteria; order Hyphomicrobiales; family Rhizobiaceae; genus Agrobacterium; species Agrobacterium bohemicum. The sequence continues at coordinate 309,637 of NZ_KQ961024.1, read as the reverse complement.
GCAAGACCTTGTCGCGGATGGAGGCCAGCAATTGCTCATGGTTGCCACCGGGAAGGTCGGTGCGACCGATAGAGCCGCTGAATAGAACGTCGCCCACATGGGCAAAGGCTTGTGCGCGGTTGTAGTAGATGACGTGGCCCGGTGCGTGGCCGGGGCAATGAAGGACCTCGAAGTGATGATCGCCGAAAGAAACGGTATCGCCATCCTTCAACCATCGATCCGGCAGGACGTTTTGAAGGCCGGTGATGCCGTATTTCTCGGCCTGCATCTTGATGCGCTCCAGAAGTGGCTTGTCATCCTCATGCGGGCCGATGATCGGCAGCGAGAGTTTTTCTTTCATCTGCTTGGCACCACCGGCATGGTCAAGGTGCCCGTGCGTCAGCCATATTTCCTTTAGCTTGATGCCGTTCTCAGTCACCGTCTGGATGATCACATCCACATCGCCACCGGGATCGACGACCACGCCTTCCTTTGTATCTTCATCGAAGAGAATGGTGCAGTTCTGCTGAAACGGCGTCACGGGAACGATCCCCGCTTGTAACTTGCCCATGATCTCTTCCTTCCATTGATAAAACACCGACCTTCTATAAATGGGCAGGCTTGGCGGCACAACAAAGCCCGTGAGATGGACAGAGGTTTTAAGTTAAAAAACACGCCTTCGAGGTGCGCTCAGCTGTGCCTCCAAATGTTAGCGATCACGAAAACGGGAACAGACAGGTCACTCACGCGTTCTTGCCCCAGTCTTCAAAGGAGCGAGACAATGGACAAGAAGCTGAAACTTATGATTGCCGGTGGCGCGTTTGCGTTGATGGCTGGATATGCGAACGCAGCGATGGTTGCGACCACGGCCTCTGATCTCTCCGTGCGGTCAGGTCCTGGTGAGGACTACCCGGAAGTGGGTCTTGCCACCCGTGGCAGCGATGCGGTTCTCGATGGATGTATCGACGGCAGCGCATGGTGCCGCATTGAGGTAAATGGCCTTCGGGGCTGGGCAAATGCCGATTATCTCAATGTGATGTACGAAGGCGCACCCGTCATTCTGCGTGAGCGTCGTGCGGACGTCAACGTGCCTGTGGTAACATATGAAAAGACATCCAGCGCGCAGGCTGAACCCAACCCCGGCGATCCAAATCTTGGTCGTGTTGGTGAAGTTGACCCGCCAGAAAACGTGATGACCTACATCGATCAGCATCCCGGCGAAACCATCAGCATCGATGGCGATGTGGTCATCGGTTCAACCGTGCCTGCTGGCGCGCAGATGATGGAAGTCCCGGACTACGAGTATCGATATGTTCGCGTCAATGATCGCGCTGTTCTCGTAGAACCTGAAACACGTCGGATCGTTTACGTATACGATTAATCACTTGGTACATATCTGAAGAAGGAGCGCGGCATGTCCGCGCTCTTTTTGCGTTTAAAGCCGCACGGTTACATAATCATATTGAAGTCCAAACGACGTCATATTATCGAACGCAATAGAAAATGATCGCCTTCATGCTCCCGTTTGCCATATTTTCGGGTAGTGTCTCAGCGTTATGTAAGAAGCACCACCTCGTGGATGAGCAAAATAAGGAACGACAGTGCCTGCCCAGTCGATGAAAAAGGCCGCCGTCAAACAAACTCCGGCTCTTCCGCACGTCGATGACGGCAAGATCGACTTCGACACGATCGAGGCATTCTTCTTTGCGTATCGGGATTTCGTCTCCGACCCGGATGTCATTCTGTCCAAGCTGGATTACGGCAGGGCACACCACCGGGTCGTTTATTTCGTCTGCCGCCAGCCGGGCATGACGGTCGCCGACCTGCTGGAAACTCTGCAGATCACCAAGCAGAGTTTGGCGCGCGTGTTGAAACAACTGATCGACGACGGATATATTCGCCAGATGGCCGGGCCGGAAGACCGCCGCCAGCGCCGGCTTTATCCCACCCTGACCGGCCGCGAACTGGCGCTGGCGCTGAGCGACCCGCAATCACGGCGCATCGACCGCGCCCTTGAAGCCATGCAGCCGGAGGCGCGGGCCTGCGTTCGCGAGTTTCTGGCACGCATGCGTGATCCTGCAACCGATGGCCCCGTGATCGAGGCGAAGGAGTAACGATGCCAAGCACCGCGACGAAACAGCCATTGGCCGAAGATGACGCCCCTCACCTGCTGATTGTTGATGACGATGCGCGTATTCGCGATCTTCTCCAGCGTTTCCTGGGCGACAAGGGTTACCGCATCACCGCAGCGGCGGATGCTGCCGAAGCACGCCGCAAGATGGAGGGCATACGGTTCGATCTCCTCATCCTCGATGTGATGATGCCCGGCGAAAACGGCCTGTCGCTCACCCGCTCCCTCAATGAAAACAAGTCCGTTCCGGTTCTTCTCCTGACAGCGCGCTCCGAAGCGGATGCACGAATTGCCGGTCTTGAAGCGGGCGCAGACGATTACCTCGCCAAACCCTTCGATCCGCGGGAACTGGTGCTGCGCATCAACAATATTCTCAGACGCAACACGTCTCCCGATACGCCAAAAATCGAGCAGATCATCTTCGGCCCCTATAACTTCTCGGTTCCACGCAAGGAATTGCGTCGAGCTGCCGAAGTCATCCGGCTCACGGATCGTGAGCAGGAAATCATGCTGCTGTTCGCACTGCGCGCTGGTGAAACCATTCCCCGCCACGAACTTGTGGAGGCGGATGCGGAGGTTGGAGAGCGTACTATCGACGTTCAGATCAATCGCCTGCGTCGCAAGATCGAGGACGACCCCGCAAACCCTGTTTATTTGCAGACCGTGCGTGGCATCGGTTACCGTCTGAGCGTCGACTAACAGTCGTGCACCGCGCACGCGCATTCGAGTAGGCAGGACAATGGCGAGCCGGGATTTCATGACTGCTGTGAGAGACACCGCCCCCGCCCGGGCTTGGCGCTTTTCGGCCCGCTGGCTTCGCCACTGGCTGCCGACAGGGCTCTACACGCGGTCGCTTCTCATCATCATCCTGCCGATGGTTCTGTTGCAGATCGTCGTTGCAGCCGTGTTCATGGAACGCCACTGGCAGATGGTGACGGAACGGCTGTCTGCCGCTGTCACCCGCGATATCGCCGCCGTCATCGAGTTGCTGGAAACAGACCCCGAGGAAGACGACTATCAGCGGGTGATCCGCATCGCTCGTGACAGGCTTGATCTCAGCGTCTACATTGAGCCGAAGCAGGAGCTTCCGGAAGCGCGCCCGCAGCCGCTGTTTTCCATTCTCGACTCCATCCTTGCCGACCAGATCCAGCAGCAGATCGGCAAGCCATTCTGGATCGATACATTCGGAAACGGCGCGTTGGTCGAAATCCGCATCCAGCTGGAAAACAAGACGTTGCGGGTCTTTACCCGCCGCAGTCAGGCTTACGCCTCCAACACCCATATCTTCCTCGTCTGGATGGGCGGAGCCTCGTTGGTACTGCTTGGAATTTCCATTTTGTTCCTGCGCGGTCAGATCAGGCCTATTCTATCGCTAGCGAAAGCGGCGGAAAGTTTCGGGCGTGGCCAGAAGATAACCAACTATTCGCCCAGAGGCGCAGATGAAGTGCGCCGCGCCGGTCTCGCCTTCATTCTGATGCGTGAGCGCATAGAACGACAGATGGAACAGCGCACAGCCATGCTCAACGGCGTCAGCCATGACCTGCGCACCATCCTCACCCGCTTCAAGCTTCAATTGGCGCTGGCGGGCGACAACCCGGATCTGGAAGGCCTCGACAAGGACGTGGACGACATGCAGTCCATGCTGGAAGCCTATCTTGCCTTTGCGCGGGACGATGCGGAAGAGTCGGTCGGAAAGCTGGAGCTTAGCCCTCTCTTCGTACGCTTCAGCAACGATTTCCAGATGTGCGGCAAAACATTGAGCTACCAGTTGAACGGTGTTGACGAGCTTTCCGTTCGTCCCAACGCTTTTGCACGCTTGATCGGAAATCTCGTAGCCAATGCCCATCGCTATGCCAGCACGCTGGCCGTGGACATACGCAAGGCTCCCAAATCCATCACGCTCGTCTTCGATGATGACGGGCCAGGCATTCCACGGGAATCGCGTGAGGACGTTTTCAAGCCGTTTTATCGTCTTGACGAAGCACGCAATCTCAACGCGTCAGGCACCGGGCTAGGTCTGTCCATCGTGCTCGACATTGCCCGAAGCCACGGCGGTGATGTGACATTGGATGACAGCCCGCTGGGCGGGCTGCGCGTCATCGTCAAGATTCCAGCATAACAATCAATAGATTAACGTAACAGAGCAAGACTACAGCCAATCCCAATCCCACATTAACGGAATATTAGAACTTTGCACGGCCTATTACTATAAGTTGCAAAGGAGATTGAGATGGCAACCAAAAAGTTCACGACTGTCCGCATCAAAAACGAAACCGGTGTTAAACTGGCAAGCGTTGGTATCGTCCACAAATACAGTGATGAGTACAATCACAGCAAGGAATGGCTGAACGTCCCCAATGGTACGTCGCCCGAAGAAAAATTGATTGTAGAATACAACACCGGCTTCCTGACGACAGGCCGTGACTGGTGGAAAGTCGTCGCCATGACCGAAGACGGTCGCATCTTTCAATCCGCTCCCAACAATTACCGTGGCTTCATTGATGGCGTGGAAGAGGTTTTGAACGAATGCGGCTGGGACATCGTAAAGCTGGCGGTTGATATTACTATAAAAACCGAAGTTGGAGGCATCGTAGCGATCCCTATCGGCGTTGTCACTGCGATCCTCACCGGCCTGTCCAATTCGGCGTCAACAGCTGGCTTCAAGCAGTTCTTTCTTGAGGACAAAGACGTCGATCACGGCGTTGAAATCATTCTCAAGGCAAAAGAGGTCGAGTTCAAAGCGATTGAATCGACGGCAACAACGCCTTTCCTTACTGCTGCCACCATCGAGAAAAAGGTGGCAGCGTAAGCACGATCATGCAGCCTTTACACGCTGACCCTATGGGTTCAGCACATCTTCTCGCCATTGGGAACGGCCTGTTCTACACTGGCGAGAACGATGGCTCCGTCCTTATCGGCAAAGCCAAGCGTCAGCACTTCAGAGCGAAATGGCCCGATCTGGCGCGGCGGAAAATTGACAACGGACAGAACCTGTCGCCCAACCAGCGTCTCCAACGTGTAGTGAACGGTAATCTGCGCCGATGATTTCTTGATGCCGATCTCTGGGCCGAAATCGATCTTGATCTTGAAAGCGGGTTTGCGCGCTTCTGGGAAGGCTTCCGCTTCTATGATAGTGCCGACGCGAATATCGACTTTTTCGAAGTCGACGTAAGTGATCTGCTCGCTCATCGCCGCCCTCTTTAAACAGCCAATTCTTCGGCGCGTTTTTTCGCAGCAGCGATTGCCTTGTCGAAAAGCGGCTGCATGCCATTGTCATCCATCAGAACAGACAGAGCTGCTGCTGTCGTACCACCGGGAGACGTTACATTCTTGCGCAAACGCGATGCCTCGTCCGGGGACTGATGAAGCAATTCACCAGCCCCGGCGACGGTTTCCCGTGCGAGACGCATGGCGAGGTCCGCCGGCAAGCCACATTTGCGGCCTGCCTCCGCCATGCATTCTACGAGATAAAACACATAAGCAGGACCGCTTCCGGACAGAGCGGTCACCGCATCGATATCGGCCTCCGTCGCTACCCATTCGACAGGACCGCTGACTTTCAGCAGAGTTTCGACAAGCGACCGTTGCGGCTCGGACACCGTTTCATTCGCGTAGGCACCCGTCACACCGCGCCCCACCATCGCTGGCGTGTTCGGCATGGCGCGGATAGCAGCGGTCTTGCCCAGATAGGCCTCGATACCAGCCAGCGTCTTGCCCGCTGCGATGGACACGACGACGGTCTGCGGTCCGATCAACGGCTTTAGGGGCGGCAGGACCGCATCCATCAACTGAGGTTTCACGGCAAGAAACAAAATACCGGCAGTCGTGTCATTCTTCGGTGCTTCGGTCAGGTGCGTCGCACCCGCTTCTGACATCAACCCCATCATCGTATCCGAGGGTCGGGGGTCGATGACGATGATCGATGCGCCCGGCACACCCCTCTTCAGCCAGCCTGAAAGCAAAGCGCCGCCCATATTGCCGGCGCCGATGAGAACGAGCGGACACGATGCAAGAGACATCATGGCTCAGGCTTCCCCAACAGTCTCGAACAACGCGGCTTCCATGGCCGCCTTGGCTTCCATGCCGGACCAGACGACGAATTGGAATGCCTGGAAATACTGTTCGCAGGCTTCAAGCGCGCTGGAGAGAAGCACTTCCACCTGCTGGTTCGTCGGTTCTGCACCACCCGCCAGCAACAGAGACTGACGGAAGATGATCACGTCTTCCTGACGCCACAGATCGAAATGGCCCATCAACGTCTGACCGTTGACATGCGCCAACAGACGAATGACCTCATTGACGCGATGATCGGCAATTTTAATATCGAAAGCACAGGCCAGGTGCAGCGCTTCAAACTGCTCCATCCATGAAAACGAAACATGATAATCCGCCCAACGGCCTTCGACCGTCATGGCAATTTCATCTTCGCCGGAGCGTTCGAACGACCAGTCGTTAGACGCGGCAACGAACTCGATCATATCGACCGGGTTGGAGTGACGCTCGACTTCAAATTCCATTAGGCTCATACGGCACCTTCTCAGCCGGAAATGAATGTTCTGTTTCGCACGCAAAGGTACAAAAAACGCACACGCAAATGCCGGGTTACAATACTTCAGGATGATGCCCGACGCCGCCAGAATAACGCAGTAAACATGTCTGGAGCTTACGGAGTTCGTTTCGAATCATCATTGAAAATCAGTGTATAACGAGCGAGTCCCCGCGCCACCCCCAACGTCCCGTTTTTGCAATCAGAACTGTGTATATCTCCTCGTACGAAACCTCAGTTGTGAGTCATAACCGACTCTGCCGATTATGTTTTTCGAGTGTTTCCACAGACGTTAAAAAAAACTGAATGAAATTGCTTGCTTGCGGCTTCCGAATCCCCACTGCGGTGCAAACTGCTTCGAAATGAGACAAAAACGAAAAATGCCGGACCCTTGAGAGGGTCCGGCATGAGAATCAAAAGCTTTTGTAGCCTGTCAGGAGGCGGGGGTGGAGAGCTTCGCCTCAAGCGCTTCGATGCGCGCGCGCAAGGCGTCGTTTTCGTCACGAGCCTGAATTGCCATCTCGCGCACGACTTCGAATTCCTCACGCTTGACCAGATCGAGGCTATTGAGCCAACGCTCGGCCTGCGCATGAAAAGCGGTTTCGACTTCCTTGCGCATACCCTGAGCGGCACCTGCTGCGTCCGTCATCAGCTTTGCGAATTCATCGAAAATACGGTTTGTGCCTGTCGTACTCATGGTGCGATGTCCTCGTCAGTGGTGGAAAAGGCAAGGCGCCTTTCGGTTCATGTTATTCAGGTAGGCACTCGCTATTGCGGTTGCAAGCAAAATAAGGACCGGCTCCTAGGCACGTCCGCACGAGACCGTCATCACAGTGTCAAAGAATCGCCTTGACCGCACCCTTTTCAGTCGCCATTTTCCCGCTCCGGGAAAAGAATATTTTGTAAATCCAATGGATAATTGGCCGCACCGACATTCCGACCTCCAAGCGCAATAATCATGGAATATCGAATTGTTTGCACCCATCGCCCAGTTTTCGATCATGCCGTTTCCCAATATCGATCCGGTGGCGATCCACATAGGGCCGCTTCCAATCCATTGGTATGGCATTGCCTATGTCTTCGGCATCATGCTGGGCTGGTATTACGCGCGTCAGCTGAGCCTTTCAGATCGTTTGTGGCCACACGAAAAATCGCCGATAACGCCCGTTCATCTGGACGACTTTATCGTATGGGCCGCTGCCGGTATCGTTCTGGGCGGTCGCATAGGCTACATTCTCTTTTACGATATGGGTGCCGTTATCGAAAACCCGGTACGTGCCTTGCAAATCTGGAACGGCGGCATGTCCTTCCACGGCGGGCTGATCGGCACGACGGTGGCGATGGTGCTGTTTGCGCGTCGCAATGGCATTCCCGTCTGGAGCATGTTCGACATCATCGCTGCGGTCGCACCACTCGGTCTTTTGTTCGGTCGCGTCGCCAACTTTATCAATGGCGAATTGTGGGGCCGTCTGACCGATGTTCCCTGGGCGGTCGTTTTCCCGACGGGCGGTCCTTTTGCCCGTCACCCGAGCCAGCTCTACGAGGCTGGTCTCGAGGGCATCGTATTGCTGATCGTTCTCGCAATCCTTATCTATGGCTTCAAGGCACTGAAAAGCCCGGGACTGATCACTGGCGTTTTCGTCTGCGGTTATGCGCTTTCCAGAATATTCGTGGAGTTCTTCCGTGAACCGGATGCGCAGATCGGATATCTGGCCGGGAACTGGTTGACCATGGGCATGGTTCTATCGACACCTATGTTCCTTCTAGGCGTGTGGGCAATTGTACGGGCGCGTCGCGCTGCTTTGTCATCGTAACCGGGTAAAATACCATGCCGACACCGCTCGCACGCCGTATCAAATCCCTCATACGCCTCAACGGCCCGATGAGTGTGACGGACTTCTTTGCGCTCTGCCTCGCAGATCCCGAACACGGCTATTATAAAACCAGACAGCCTTTCGGCCGCACCGGCGATTTCGTAACTGCGCCCGAAGTCAGCCAGTTGTTTGGCGAAATGCTCGGCGTCTTCATCGTTCACGCCTGGCAAAGACACGGTACACCGGCCAATGCCCGCCTCGTGGAAATCGGTCCGGGACGCGGCACCATGATGGCGGATATGCTGCGGGTCATCCAGCGCATCGCACCACCGCTTTATGAAAGCATGAGTGTCCATCTGGTGGAGACCAGTCCGCGATTGACCGAGACACAGCAAGAAACCCTTGCCAGCCACGGCGACAAGATCGGCTGGCACGAGAGCTTTGACGATGTTCCGCCCGGCTTCCTGCTGATTGCCGCAAACGAGCTGTTCGACGCCATTCCTATCCGGCAATTCGTAAAAACCCCGCAGGGTTTCCGCGAGAGGGTCGTAGCGCTGGATACCGAAGACGAACTCGTTTTCGCCACAGGTCTCGCCAGCATCGATCCGGATTTGCTGCCGCCTTTGCCGGAGCGCCAGGCGCCTGGAACGATCTTCGAATACTCCCCTGCCCGCGAAGCGGTTATGGCCGCCATTGCCCATCGGATCAAGATCAATGGTGGCACCGCAGTCATCATAGACTACGGCCACACCGTTTCCGGTTTTGGCGATACATTGCAGGCGCTGCGCATGCATGAGTTCGATCCGGTTCTGGCGCATCCCGGCGAAGCGGACCTCACCAGCCATGTGGATTTCGACAGCCTCGTCAAAACCGCCCTAGCCAACGGCGTGCACATCAACGGCTGCCTGCCACAAGGTGACTTCCTGCATGGTCTGGGGTTGAGAGAACGCGCGCAGGCACTGGCCGCCAAGGCAACACCCGATCAAACGCTGGAAATTGCCGAAGCCGTCAACCGCCTTGCCGGTGAAGGTGTTGGCAAGATGGGTGAGCTATTTAAGGTCCTCGCCATCTCCAGCCCGGCCATCCATCTGCTGCCGTTCCGCGCGCTGGATTGACATTGGCGCTGGCCTTTGGTCAACATCGCGTGAAATCGAAGCAGTAACAAACTGCTATCTGCATCCCACGCGATGCGCTTAACCGGAAACACTCGCTCGCGAATATGCGTTTCAAATCAGCGACATCGCCAAGGATCGATACCGTAATGCAGGAAGACACGCTGCCGCTTCCCCTTCAGAGCCCGCTGCTTGTCGCATCGACAGGGCCGCGCATTCGCCACGGCTTCTTCACCCGTCATGGCGGCGTTTCCCAGGGCATTTACCGCGGCCTGAACGTCGGGCTCGGCTCTCAGGATGAGCGGCAAGCGGTTCTGGAAAACAGAAGCCGCGTTGCTGCCTGGTTCGGTCTGCCACTGGAAAAACTGGCGACCGTGCATCAGGTGCATTCTCCCGACGTCGTCGTCGTCGATGACACATACGACGGAGACAGACCACAGGCAGACGCCATGGTCACCGCCACATCCGGCATCATCCTTGGCGTATTGGCTGCGGACTGCGGCCCTATCCTCTTTGCAGATGCGCAAGCTGGCGTCGTTGGTGCCGCTCACGCCGGTTGGAAGGGTGCCGTCTCCGGTGTTCTTGAAAACACCGTGGATGCGATGATCGCGCTGGGCGCCAGCCGCAAGCGCATCGTTGCCAGTCTCGGTCCCTCGATCAGCCAGGAAAACTACGAAGTTGGACCTGAGCGGGTCGAAAGTCTGAAAGAGATGAACCCTGCCCACGCCGCCTATCTATCGTCCTCGCCCAACGCAGGCCATGCTTTTTTCGATCTGAAGCAGTTGACCGTGGATCGTTTGATGGCTGCGGGTGTGACGGCAGAAAACCTGGGTATCTGTACTTACCCCGATAATGACAGCTTCTATTCTTTCCGCCGCACGACACATCGCAGCGAACCGGATTACGGGCGGCAGATTTCAGCAATAGCAATTCTGGAGAACTGATATGGCCTTGCACTTCGATGCCGCCGAATTCGAGGCACGCCGCGCCCGCCTGACTGAGAAGATGGCGGAAGAAAAGCTGGATGCAATCTTGCTGTTTGCCCAGGAAAGCATGTACTGGCTGACGGGATATGACACGTTCGGCTACTGCTTTTTCCAGACGTTGATCGTCAAGGCCGATGGCACCATGACGCTTTTGACACGCTCGGCCGATTTGCGGCAGGCGCGTCAGACATCCAATATCGAAAACATCGTCATCTGGGTGGATCGTCTCAACGCCGATCCGACGCTTGATCTCAAAAACCTGCTGAGCGACATGGATCTGCTGGGTTGCCGCATCGGCATCGAGTTCGACACCCATGGCATGACGGGCCGAGTTGCGCGTCTTCTCGACAACCAGCTTTCCAGCTTCTGCCAGATCATCGATGCATCAGCCGTCGTCAGCGGACTGCGTCTCGTCAAAAGCCCGGCGGAAGTGGCCTATGCCAAGCGCGCCGGCGCGCTGGCGGATGATGCGCTGGACGCCGCGCTCAAGATCATTGCGCCTGGCGCTGATGAGGCCGATATTCTTGCGGCCATGCAAGGCGCGGTTTTTGCGGGCGGTGGCGATTACCCTGCCAATGAATTCATCATCGGTTCTGGCCCGGATGCCCTTCTTTGCCGTTACAAAGCCGGGCGTCGCAAGCTGGACGAGAAGGATCAGTTGACGCTGGAATGGGCGGGCGTCAGCGCCCACTACCATGCCGCCATGATGCGGACAGTCGTCATCGGTGAGGTCGAGTTCCGCCAAAAGGAGCTTTACAATGCCTGCGCTGAAAACATCCGTGCAATCGAAGAAGTCCTGCGCCCCGGCAACACGTTCGGAGACGTTTTCGACGTTCACGCGCGCATCATGGACGAGCGCGGACTGACGCGCCATCGTCTAAATGCCTGCGGTTATTCGCTGGGTGCGCGCTTCTCGCCATCATGGATGGAGCATCAGATGTTCTACGCGGGCAATACGCAGGAAATTCTGCCTAACATGACGCTCTTCGTACACATGATCATCATGGACAGCGACTCGGGCTTCGCCATGACGCTGGGTCAAACCTACCTCACCACGGAAGGTGCGCCGGAATCCCTGTCTCGCCACAGCCTTGATTTGCTAGCGGTCTAATCTCGATTTGACTCGCGTCGAGGTCGAACCGTACATTGTTTGCGATCAGGGAACGACGGAGCACTTTATGAGGGGATATATGGCATGCGGCGGCTAGGGGTAGTCATGGCAATCCCAGGTCTCGCCTTGGTATTATCGGCCTGCAATACGACGGATGCGCTGACACCGCAGGTCGATGTGGGTCATAGCAACACCCAATCGACCCCGGTCAATCAGGGCGATCTGGACCAGATGGCCGCCGCAGCCGACCGTTCCCCGAGCGTTGTTTCCTCTCAGGTGCCAGCTTATGCGCCGCAAAACACCCGTCAGGCTCAAGCGCAGGCGATGACGAGCGGCGCCCAGTTCGGAGAACCGGTGGCGCAACAAACGGCCCCGGCACAGCCGCAGACACAAACCGCCTCCCTGCCATCCGGTTCAGCGTCCGGCACCATCCGCTTCCTGCCCATCATCGGCGCACCCGTTCAGGCCGTGACGCCGCTGTCGCGTCAACTGGGCGCTGAAGCTCGGGCGAAGGGTCTCACCATTCGCCCGTCGAGTGACACGTCCGCAGAGAACATCCTGAAGGGATATCTTTCAGCCTTCGCCGATGGTTCCAACGTCACCATCGTTTATGTCTGGGATATCCTGGATGCCAATGGAGCGCGACTTCACCGCCTGCAGGGGGAGGAAACGGTAGCCGGTCGCGGCAACGACCCCTGGTCCGCCGTCACAGATACCGCCATGCAGAAGATCGCTGCCAAAACGCTCAACGACTACCAGTCCTGGAAACAGTCTCAACGGGGATAGACCAGCTGAAATTGTGGATGAAACCTGTTGATACCGCCTAAGTCACAAAGTTTTCATGAAAATTAAGGGTATCACCCTCTGACCTCTTGCATTCACGGGCAACCCCGCTATTAAGGCGCCCATGGCAAAACGGCATGTCCGGCACCCTTCGGGTCGGGTATTCCTCCCCGTTGAACGACGCACGGACTACAAAGAGTAACGTCTTTGTCGGATCTCAGGCGATGGCATTAAAACAGGCGGCAACAATGAAGGTTTTCGCAGGCAATTCGAACCGGCATCTGGCCGAAGCGATCTGCAAGTATCTTAATGTTCCCCTGGGAAATGCTACCGTAAGGCGGTTTGCCGACCAGGAAATTTTCGTAGAAATCAGCGAAAACGTGCGTGGTGAAGACATCTTCATCGTACAGCCCACCTCTTTCCCGGCCAATGACCACCTGATGGAACTGCTGATCATGATCGACGCCATGCGTCGTTCCTCGGCACGCCGCATCACCGCAGTTCTTCCCTATTTCGGCTATGCCCGTCAGGACCGTAAAGCTGGACCGCGCACGCCGATTTCGGCAAAGCTCGTTGCCAACCTCATCACTGAAGCCGGTGCAGACCGCGTTCTGACGCTTGATCTTCACGCCGGGCAAATCCAGGGCTTCTTCGACATTCCGACCGATACCCTTATCGCCATGCCTATTCTGGCGCGCGATGTGAAGGAACATTACGACCTTGCGAACCTGATGGTCGTTTCCCCGGATGTCGGTGGTGTGGTCCGCGCCCGTTCGCTGGCAAAACGCCTCGACTGTCTGCTGGCCATCGTTGACAAACGTCGCGATCGTCCGGGTGAATCCGAAGTCATGAACATCATCGGTGACGTCGCCGGCAAGGATTGCATTCTTGTCGATGATATCGTCGATTCCGGTGGTACTCTGTGCAATGCCGCAGAAGCACTGCTGAAGAATGGTGCAACCAGCGTCACGGCCTATATCACGCACGGCGTTCTCTCGGGTGGCGCTGTTGCGCGCATCGCATCTTCCAAACTGCGCGAACTCGTCATCACCGACAGCATTCAGCCGACGACGAGCGTGCAGTCTGCCCCGAACATCCGCGTCATCACCACGGCCGCCCTGCTGGGTGAAGCCATTAACCGCACATCGCTTGAGCAGTCGGTTTCGGGTCTCTTCGACTAAATATCCCATCTAAAACATGAATAGAAAAAGCCGGAGCAAAGAACTCCGGCTTTTCTTATTTTCAAACGTCTCGAACCAATCGGCTCCGGCTCAGAAGAAGCCGAGCTTGTTGGGGCTGTAGGAAACCAGCAGATTCTTGGTCTGCTGATAGTGGTCGAGCATCATCTTGTGCGTTTCGCGACCAATACCGGACTGCTTGTAACCACCGAAGGCGGCACCGGCTGGATAGGCATGGTAGCAATTGGTCCAGACGCGACCAGCTTCGATGCCACGACCTGCTCGGTAGGCAAGATTGGTATCACGGCTCCAGACACCGGCACCCAGGCCGTAAACCGTGTCATTGGCGATCTCGATGGCCTCTTCAACGGTCTTGAAGGTCGTTACCGACACAACCGGCCCAAAGATTTCCTCCCGGAAAACGCGCATCTTGTTGTTGCCCTCAAAGACCGTCGGCTGAATGTAGAAACCGTCTTTGAGATTGCCGGAGAGCGATTTCTTGTCACCGCCGGTCAGCACTTTGGCGCCTTCCTTCTTGCCGATCTCAAGATAGCTCATGATCTTGTCGAACTGTTCCTGAGAAGCCTGAGCGCCGATCATGGTCGATGCATTCAGCGGATCGTCCTGACTGATCGCTTCGACACGCTTGATGGCCTTTTCCATGAAACGGTCATAGATGGATTCGTGCACCAGAGCGCGCGATGGGCATGTGCAGACCTCACCCTGATTGAGCGCAAACATCGCAAAGCCTTCCAACGCCTTGTCGAGAAACGCGTCGTCCTCGTTCATCACATCTGCGAAGAAGATGTTTGGGGACTTACCGCCCAGCTCCAGCGTGATGTTCGTCACGTTGTCCGCAGCATATCGCATGATCTCCTTGCCGACGGAGGTAGAGCCGGTAAAGGCGATCTTGGCGATGCGATTGCTCTGCGCCAGCGGCTTGCCAGCCTCAAGGCCAAGGCCATTGACGATGTTGACGACACCCGGCGGCAACAGGTCCTCGATCAGCTCCATGACCAGTAGGATCGACGCGGGGGTTTGTTCCGCAGGCTTCAGCACAACGCAGTTACCGGCAGCAAGCGCTGGAGCGAGCTTCCACGTCGCCATCAGGATCGGAAAGTTCCAAGGGATGATCTGGCCGACGACACCCAGCGGCTCGTGGAAATGATAGGCCACTGTGTCATTGTCGATCTGGCCGATCGAGCCTTCCTGTGCACGAATACAACCCGCAAAATAGCGGAAATGATCAATGGCCAGCGGAATGTCGGCATTTGTCGTTTCACGCAGGGGCTTGCCGTTGTCCCATGTTTCTGCACGGGCGATAAGCTCGAGATTGTCTTCAATGCGCTGGGCGATTTTCAGAAGAATGTTGGAGCGCTCGGTAGCGCTGGTCTGGCCCCAGGTGGCGCGGGCCTTATGGGCTGCGTCGAGCGCAAATTCGATGTCGCTGGCGTCCGAACGCGGCACTTCGCAAATCTTCTGGCCTGTCACCGGAGACAGGTTATCCATATAGCGGCCTGATTTGGGCTCCACCCACTCACCGCCGATGTAGTTGCCATATTTGAGCTTGAACGGCGCTTCACCGGCCTTTTGCTGGACCTGAATGTTCATGAGTTCATCCTCCCTGATGAAATGCGATCCTTTGTTTGATCGCGTGACAGGAAGGTGGGCGCAGATTTGATAGAAGCAAAGAGGCGCAACGATATTCCGCACTGCACTGTGTTTCACATCTGCGACAGCGCAATCCAAGAATATGACATCAGCGTTAGTGAACCGAAAGCTTCTTCATCTTGCGGTGAAGCGTGGCTCTGCTGATGCCAAGTAGGACAGCAGCCTGCGTGATATTGCCGTTGGCACGGGACAGTACCCGGCGCAGCGCAGCCCTTTCCGCATCGGCAAGCTCCGCGCCTTTGTCATGCCGCTCCTCCCGCAAGGCATCGGATGCGGGAATTCCTGCCGCGAGCCTGAGATCATCAAGGTGCAGCGCCAGACGGGCGGCACGGGTTGCTCCGAGAATGATGTCGTCCTGATCAACCGCCAAAAGGGACAGAGAGGTGGAGTTTCCAGATGGCAGCATGAGGATACGTGCACCGGGAAAAGCACGACGGAATAGATTGCCCTCTATGCGTTGTGCCGCGTCACGCACGGCCTGCGTCAACATGGAGAAGGTTAGTTCGTTGACGTCATCCCGGCAGGTGGAAATGTCCAGCGCACCGGTCACTTGGCCGAGATGATCCCGAATGGGCGCTGTTGTGCAGCAAAGGCTGATGTTGGAGGAGAAGAAATGCTGATCACGGTAAATGGTCACGGAGCGCTCGTCTGCTAGCGCCGTGCCAATGCCATTAGTCCCGACGCTGGCTTCGCTCCAGACTGCACCGGACCAGAGACCCAACTGGCGAAAGTCCTGATCATCGGTGGTGGCACCGCGCCGCTCCAGCGCCACGCCATCGGCATCGGTCAAAAGCAGGCAGCATCCAGCCTTGCCGACGCTCAGAAAAATACGGTCCAGTTCATCGGCACTTTCAGCAATCAGTCTGGCAGAGATCTCCCGCGCTCTGCGAAACTCGGCATCGGCCAGAAAAATCGGCTCGCTGCCTTTTTCCGGAGCCAGATGATGCATGGTCATGCAGCGCCGCCAAGACGCGATGATGGGCGAACTGGCCGCCGCCGACGGCTGGTTGGCACTTTGATACACATGGTCCGCATGAGCCGTGCTGATAGACATGGTCTCCTCCCGAGATTTACCGGGATGGTGCGCCTGATGCGTGTCTCTTTCAACAAAATAAAGTGTTATTGGCGGATACGGAAATCAGCTTGCCAGCGGCAGTACGTCATTTTGAGGAAGTTCATCGCCTGGGGAAACCCAGTTCACGATGGCGTCGATTGTAATCGCCGGTCCCGGACGTCCGTAATAGAAACCTTGAACGTGCTGACACCCTTCACGGCGCAGGAACTCCAGATGCACCTGTGTTTCCACGCCCTCTGCCAAAACCGGAATGTTGAGGCTGTTGGCAAGGATCAAGGTGGAGCGGACGATGGCCTGAGACTGGACGTTGGTGCCAAGCCCTTCCACGAAACCGCGGTCGATCTTTATCTTGTCGAACGGAAAGCTCTGCAATGTCGAGAGTGAAGAGTAGCCGGTGCCATAATCATCCATGGCGATGCGGACCCCCAACGATTTCAAACGGCGTATTGTCAGCAACGCATGACGGTGGTCTGCAATAATCCCGCTCTCGGTGATTTCGAGTTCGAGCCGTTTGGGCTCAAGGCCTGTCTCCTCGAGAATCCGTTGCACCTTCTTGACGAAATCGGAATCCGAAAGCTGCAACGGCGCAACGTTGACAGCAATGCTTAGAGGGTTTCTCCAGCGCACTGCGTGGAGACACGCCTCGCGCAAAACCCACTCGCCCATCTCGATGATGAAGCCGGTCTGCTCCGCAATCGGAATGAATTCGGCTGGCGAAATCATTCCGCGTTCGGGGTGGTTCCAGCGCAGCAACACCTCAAACCCGACGATTGCGCCGGTCGTCGTGTCGTTTTGCTGCTGAAAATAAAGCTCGAATGCACCTTTGCTCAGTCCTGAACGCATGCTGACCGCCAGCGCACTGCGCGCGCGGGACGCCTCGTCCATGGATTTGTCATAAAAGCAAATCGTACCGGTCACGTCACTTTTGGCGCGGTACATCGCCACATCCGCCTGCGAAATCAAGGTGTCGGCGGTTTTCGTGCTAAAATTGCCAATCGCGATACCAACGCTTGCGCCAACCGACAGACTTGTTTCGTGCCACTCTATCGGCTTGACGACCTCACCCAACAGCCGATGGGCAAACTCGATACCATCGTTGCGCCCGTAATACCGGTGCAAGACCGCGACGAACTCATCGCCACCGACACGCGCGACGAATTCTCCAGGGCGAAGAATGGAACTCATGCGGTCTGCCAGCGAGCGCAGCACCGCATCCCCTGCCCCGTGGCCGTGAACGTCGTTGATTTCCTTGAAGCGATTGAGGTCGAACGACAGAAGTGCGATGCGCGTTGTCGGATCGTTGCTACGCTTCAACAGGGCTTGCAAATGTTCATGAAATGCCGCGCGGTTGGGAATGCCGGTCAGCGCATCATGCAGGGACAGGTGACGATACCGCTCGACAGCCTGCAAGCTGGCCTGAGAATCGATCACATAGGTGGAAAATCCGAAGGCAAGCAGGACGAAGGTGATGATGATTGCGCTACCACCCATAAGGCTTGGCGAAACCAGCGACGGTGCTATCGTCATTGCAGGATTGAAGGAGACCGAGAATGCGGCCATTGCCGTGAAGTGCGTCAGGGCAATACCCAGCACAAGAAACGTCATGCCGCTATATTTGCAAAACCAGTTCACGGGACGAACGACCCGGTTTGTTGCCAGCATGCCGAACACGCCGCCAAATACCATCGACGCGACGACATAGACCGGTTCCCAGACCAATGAACCTTGAACGGTATAGGCCGCCATTCCGGTGTAGTGCATGCACGCTATGCCAAGCCCGACGACGAGGCCGCCGCCTTCAGCAAGCAGCGTGTTGCCGCCATAGGTGGCAATGGCAAAGCCCGCCGTTGTTGCCGCCACGGAAATGATGAAGGAAAGCCCGGTAAAGCCTGGAAGAAACCCGACATTCCCAGGCGCCTGATAACCCAGCATGGCCACGAAATGCGTGGTCCAGATCGTCGTGCCGCCAATCATGCCCGCCAGAAACAACCAGTTCGCCCGCTGAATGGCCGCCGATTGGCGCGAGCGAGCGAAAAGACGCATGGTCAAAAAGCATCCCATCACGCAAATGGTGACAGCTGCTATCGTGTAGCGAATGTCATGGTCTATGGCCAGGCAGCTCAGAATTTGATACATTGACATCACGCGTCTGTTGAATTGTTTCAGACTATAATGGTGATCTCGTTTTTACGGCGTTTACCGACATAGATAAGCAAGAATTAAAATACTCGCCTTCCGATAGAGGTAGCGCTGGCACAATGAAATCCGGACGCGAGCGGAAGAGATTGTTTCTCAAGGCTCTGCTACCCTTGCCTTTACGCCTTCTTTATATTATAGCGCCCGCAACCGTGTAGACACCCTTGGAGGCAACGCGGGCGAGACGGCTTTTCAAAAGTCTTCTCCAGTTCGATCCGGCACGCCGGAACGAACTCTCCAGACAACCTAAAAGGATTATGCCATGAGCAAAGAGACTTATGAGCTCAAGGCCGAAGCGCGCGAACGAGTTGGTAAGGGGTCCTCTCGTGAACTACGTCGCAACGGTTTGATTCCTGCTGTCATCTATGGTGACAAGCAAGCCCCAATTTCTATCGCGATCTCGACCAATGAAGTCACAAAGCGCGTTCAGGCCGGCGGTTTCATGACCACCGTCGCAACGCTCGACGTTGACGGCAAGAAGTACAAGGTCCTGCCAAAGGACTACCAGCGCGACCCAGTCCGCGATTTCATGGTGCACGTAGACTTCCTGCGCGTATCCGGCAACTCGCAGGTTACGGTTGAAATTCCGGTTCACTTCATCAACGAAGAAAAGTCGGACATCAAGAAGGGTGGCGTTCTCAACATCGTTCGTCACACTGTCGAAGCCCACGTACCGGCAAACGACATTCCTGATGCGATCACCGTTGACCTCGACGGCCTCAAGGTTGGCGACAGCGTTCACATCTCGCAGGTTACCCTGCCGAAGAACGTCGTACCTGTCATCACCGACCGCGACTTCACCATCGCAACCATCGTGCCACCAGTCGTTGCGATCGTTGACGAAGCCGAAGAAACAGTCGCGACAGAAGAAGACGACAAGTCCGAATAATTCATTCGGTATCGTACCGCTACCAATGCCTCGTATCGAAAGATGCGGGGCATTTTTTATGCCGCGTTGATCCCCGCTGAAACTTAACTCCCTTGTTTAGCAACGATTAATCATACCCGGAAACGATAAGTCAAAACTTTAGGTTTAGGACTTCAATATTCGCACGTTCGGGGAACCGAACTGCATCATTTAAAAAGTGAATACCGCATGTGTTTCAGGGTTGGACTTTTTATCGCGTAGGCTGGGAATTGGCGCGGCAAGGGTTTTAGAGGTAAGGGACGATAGTATCAACAGATGACCCATTCCGTAGAAAGCCGCTTTATCGCAATTGTTTCTGGCGTCCTTCTGGCACTGGTTGCTCCGCTTTTCACCATCGTGCTGATGCTCTCCTATCATGACTCCATTGCCAGTCAGAAAGACCGGCTTGAAATATTGCTCGTCGCCAATTCGCAGGCACTAGGCCGCCCCTTGTGGGATCTCGATGACGACAGCATCAATCAGATAACCGGAACACTTGTGACAGACCCTGCGGTTTACATGGTCAAGGTGCGCGATACGTTCGGCCAACTCGACATTACCCAGACTGCGGGCCGGACAATGTCTGGCGATACATCGTCGATCACCCGCGATATCATGTACAAAAACCTCGATGGAGATACCAAGGTCGGATCCATCACCGTATTCTTCCAGAATGTCGGCATGCTCAACTCGATGAGCAGCATCGAGCTTGCGTTCATCTCGATCTTCATCGTGGCTATTCTGACGGTTTTCGCCGCCGCCATCATCGGCAACCGATTGATGGTGATGAAACCATTGCTGAGGCTGACCGCCGCGATCGAGGCGACGCGTCGGCTCGGGTCTCGCCACCATGTCGACTGGCGTTCCACGGATGAAATGGGGCGATTGGCGAAGAGCTTCAATGAGATGCAGATTCAACTGGATCGCGAAGAGCAGGAAATCAAGAAGGCGCACAGACGCACCACGGAAATTTACAATCACACACCAGCGATGCTCTTTTCTCTCGATCCCGCAGACCGGATAGCCGCCGTCAGCGATTATTGGGTTGAGGCGACCGGCTATAGTCGCGACGAGATTCTGGGCCACGGCTTTGCCGATCTGATCACGCATGAAGATCGCGCCCGCTTTGTCCTGCGCAAACATAATAGCGAAGATACCGGAGGAATGGCCGGCAGCCCGGACCTGACGGTTCGCTTCCAGTGCAACGATGGCCGTCTGATGGACGTCCTCATCGCAGAAAAGGCCCTGAGCCTCGGCGATAGTCATCATCGTTCCGAAAGCTTGAGCGTCATGACCGACGTGACGGAGCTTCGCCGTTCAGAACACCGCAACCGACTGCAGGCCATCACCGATCACCTGACCGGTCTTTTCAACCGTCAGGGTTTCGAAGCTATCCTGGACGAGAAAATCCTCGAGGCGGATAAAAACGGCACCGAGCTTGCCTGCCTTTTCATCGATCTGGACCGGTTCAAGATCATCAACGACAATCTCGGCCACGCTGCCGGAGATGCCGTCCTCAAGACATTCGTGGAGCGACTGAAAAGCTTGCTGACGCCACTCGACAGCGCGTCTCGCCTTGGTGGCGATGAGTTTGCTATTTTGCTGGCCGGACCTACGACGGAAAGCCGCGCCACCCAGATCTGCGATGAAATCTGCGCCATTTTCGACAAACCACTCGACGCGATCGGACACAGCGTCCGTCTGAGTGCGAGTATCGGCCTGGCACTCTACCCAACCCACGCGAAGACTGCGTCCGAACTTCTCCAGAACTCCGATCTGGCCATGTACAATAGAAAGCGTGCAGGTAAGAACGGGGCACAGATGTTCGACCCTGCCATCATGAATGAGGCGCGGGAACGCGCGGAACTGGAACAGGATATCGAGCAGGCCTTGGAATCAGACTGGCTGGAGGCCCACTTCCAGCCAATCCGGAACATGACGAATGGCGAAACAGTTGGTTTCGAAGCCCTGATGCGGCTCAATCATCCGCGCAAGGGCATTTTGCCGCCCGCCGCCATCATCAACGTCGCCGAGGAAAATGGCATGATTCAGCGGATCGGCAACGCCATTCTCGACCACTCTATCCGTAACCTGGCGGCTCTTTCAAAACTTCCGGGGCTGGAAAACGTCTATGTCGCTGTGAATTTCTCTGCCTTGCAGTTCGAGCCCGGCCTACCGACACGAATTGCTGGCCTCCTCTACCGCCATGGCATCATCCCCAGCCGGCTGGTGGTGGAGATCACCGAAGCGGTATTGATGCACGACGACCCGCAAGTCCGCGCTGTGCTGAGTGCCATCAGGGAACTGGGATGCCGCATCGCTCTCGATGATTTCGGCACAGGTTACTCTTCGCTCAGCTATCTGAACCGGTTTCCGATCGATATCGTCAAGATCGACCAGTCCTTCACGCGCTCAATACGCGACGAGGTGCCGGAAATCAGCCACAGAAGTCGTATGCTTGTGGAAGGAATCAGCGCGATTTCTCACAAGATGAACTGTATAGTGATTGCCGAAGGCATTGAAACGCGTGAGCAGGAAGCGATGCTGAAGGAGATCGGTGTCGATTGCGGCCAGGGATATCTTTTCGCTAGACCGCAACCAGTCAGCGTATATATCGCCGCTTTCGAGCAGCAAAACGAAGAGATCACAGCGAAAGTCGGGACATAATTCATCGGGGAGGATGAACGTCAATGTGGCAAACCCTACTGGCATTGATGATGTTTGCAGTGGCTCCGCCAGTGTTGGCCGAACGCCTATATATATCTACCGAAGAATACCCGCCTTACAATTTTCGCGACACCGACGGGCAGCCAACCGGCGTGTATATGGATCAACTGAAGATCATATCGGAACGCGCAGATATCGATTACGAAGCTACCATACTGCCTTGGGCGCGGGCCCTGGCACGGGCCGAAACCGAACCGATGCATTGCGTCGTCGCAGCCGCCCGCACAGCTGAGCGCGAACACCGCTTCAAATGGGTGTCACCTATTCATACAGACCGGAATATTCTGGTTGCACGCAGTGGCGCGCACCTGAGCGTCAACACGCTGGAGGATGCCAAGGCCTATACGGTGGGGACGCAGCGTACCGACTATACCGAAGCGGTTTTGAAATCGCTGGGCTTTCCACGCATCGACCTCAGCGCCGATTTCGACAAGACGCTGGCGAAACTCAACGCGGGCCGGATCGACCTGATGCCGATGTCGGAAAGTGCTTTGAGGACATTGCCACCGGGCGAGTTCGTGGAAGTCATCGTTTTGACTCACCAAACGCTGGGAATGGCCTGCCATACATCCGTCCCTGACGGCATGATCCGTAAGATGCAGAGTATACTCGATGACCTCATTGCAGATGGAAGCCAACGCCGGATTTATGAAAAATATGGCCTTGTTATTCGGCCTTAAACTTCAGCCAACAGACAAAAAAGTTGACACTCGACGGTTTTTTCGGTGGTGAAGGACAACTGTCCATCGAACCAAAGCGGAAACGTCCATGATCATCATTGCAGGCCTCGGCAACCCCGGCACGCAATATGCGAGCAACCGGCACAATATCGGCTTTATGGCTGTCGATGCCCTGCAGCGCCTGCCCTCTTTTTCTCCCTGGTCGAAGAAGTTCAAGGCCGAGATTTCCGAGGGAGAAATCGCCGGTGAGAAAGTGCTGCTGTTAAAGCCGCTGACATTCATGAACCTTTCCGGCGAATCCGTTGGGGAAGCCATGCGCTTTTACAAGCTGAAGACGTCTGACATCATCGCTATCCATGATGAGCTGGACATCGTTGCTGGCCGCGTGCGGATCAAGACCGGCGGTGGCCATGGCGGCCACAACGGCTTGAAATCCATCGACGCCCATTGCGGAAAGGAGTACCGACGCCTGCGGTTGGGCATCGGCCACCCCGGAGACAAGGAGCGTGTGAACGGCCATGTCCTGGGTGACTTTGCCAAGAGCGACAAAGTCTGGCTGGAGCCGTTAATCGACGCTATTGCCGACAACGCTGAAATGCTTATCAAAGGCGAAGACTCGCAACTGATGAACAAGCTCGCACTGGCTGTCGGGGTCAAATCGGAAGAGAAAAAAGCAGCGACAGCGGCAAAACCCGCCGCGCAATCACACATCCACCAGGCCCGCAACTCCGCTCAGCCAAAAAAGCTGCCGGAAACGGGACCCATGGCAGAGATGTTGAAGCGGATGTTCGGCAAGAAGGATTAAGATTGCAGCGCGCATTCTTCTCGCTGCTTGAAACTTCTCCCCGCATCCCCATTTCACGCTGATGATAAAATCAAACGCATTTCCCCGGTCGGTCTCCTCGCAGCCAGAAAACACTTCGCATGGATGAAACATCGCGCCACCAAAGCATGGCCGCGGCGTTGAAACGCCTCCCGGAGGGATTGCCTGACAAAATCTCGTTGGATAGCCTGCTGGAAAAGCTTGGTGATCAGGCAATTGCCTTCGTATTGGTCGTGTTCGCCATTCCCGCCATCGTCCCAACACCCGGCATCCCTGCGGGCATGATTTTTGGTACAGCGCTTGCCATTCTGTCTCTCCAGATTATTTTTGGATCGCGACGGTTGGTGCTGCCAGGCTTTCTAGGGCGACTTTCGGTGTCCCGCACCATTATTCAGATGACAGCGGACAAGGCGGCACCCCGTCTGGCGAAGCTTGAGGCATTGCTGCGTCCACGCGGCCATGTGCTGGCGAAATATCTGGGGCATGTCTCCATCGGCATCGTCATTTTTCTGATGGCTGTACTGATTGCGCTGCCCATTCCCTTTGGTAACATGCTTCCGGGACTTGCCGTGCTGGCCATCGCGCTTGGCTTGGCGCAGCGAGATGATCTCGCGGTGTTGACAGGCCTTGTGCTCGCCATCCTCTCCGTACTGACCAGCGGGGCGATAATCTATGGCGGCTGGTCTTTGATTTCGGCTTGGTTCGGCTTGGGTCAGGCAACGGTATAACCGCTTCATTTGCGGGGAATCCGGATGGTTTGCCGCAACAAGGCTTGACCTTGCTCGACCGTTTCCGCAAAAGGCTCGCTAACGGAATTCTTTAAATAGAGGCAGGTTCAAGCCATGGGCTTTAAATGTGGTATCGTCGGTCTGCCGAATGTCGGCAAGTCCACACTCTTCAATGCGCTAACGAAGACGGCGGCGGCTCAGGCAGCAAACTATCCTTTCTGCACCATCGAGCCCAACACCGGCGAAGTGGCCGTGCCGGACCCGCGCATGAAGGTGCTGGCCGATATTGCAGGCTCCAAGGAAATCATCCCGACCCGCATCTCCTTCGTGGATATTGCCGGTCTGGTGCGTGGCGCTTCCAAGGGTGAAGGTCTGGGCAACAAGTTCCTCGCCAACATCCGTGAAGTCGATGCCGTCGTTCACGTGCTGCGCTGCTTCGAAGACGATGACATCACCCACGTCGAAGGTCGCATCAATCCGGTCGGCGATGCCGATACGATCGAAACCGAATTGATGCTGGCCGACCTTGAAAGCCTTGAGCGCCGCGTGGAACAGACCCGCAAGCGTGCGTCTTCCAAGGACAAGGATTCGCTGGCGCAATTGCCCGTCATGGAGGCGGTCATCAAGCTGCTGAACGACGGCAAGCCTGCCCGCCTGCTGTTGAAGACACTTGCAGATGACGAGATCGAAGTGCTGAAGGGTCTGAACCTTCTGACCTCGCATCCTGTGCTTTACGTCTGCAACGTAGCGGAAGCCGATGCCGTGGATGGCAACGAACATACCAAGGCCGTGGCCGAAATGGCAAAGGCGCAAGGCGCGGAATGCGTGATCATTTCCGCAGCCATTGAGTCGGAAGTCGCGCAGCTGCCTGACGAAGAATCGAAAGAATTTCTTTCGGCTCTGGGTCTGGAAGAAGCCGGTCTCGACCGTCTGATCCGTGCCGGCTACCAATTGCTCGACCTCATCACCTACTTCACCGTAGGGCCCAAGGAAACGCGCGCGTGGACTATCGTGCGCGGCACCAAGGCACCGGGTGCTGCTGGCGTCATCCACACCGATTTCGAACGCGGCTTCATCCGCGCCTTCACCATTGCCTATGACGACTACGTTGCTTTCAAGGGCGAAGTCGGCGCGAAGGAAGCGGGCAAGGGCCGCGACGAAGGCAAGGAATATGTCGTTCACGACGGCGACGTGATCCACTTCCGGTTCAACACCTGAACCGACTTCCATCAGCCATATTGGCCCGCGCTTCGTCGCGGGCCTATTCATTTGAAGTCACCGACATCAGCCGGTCCCCCACCAATTTTTACCTTTACGTAAAAGATAGAGTTACGCTACGCTGGCAAACACATCTCAGCGAAGGAGGAGTTCGCCGGTGAAATATGCTTTTGAGGATTTCACGCCAGGTCGGAGCTTTCCGCTTGGACCCAAAACAGTGACCGCGGACGAGGTCATCGACTTCGCCACTGAATTCGATCCGCAACCCATGCACCTGTCCGAAGAAGCGGGTAAAGCAAGCATTCTGGGCGGGCTCGCGGCGTCGGGCTGGCACACATGTGGCATGTTGATGCGCATGACGGTGGACAGCTACCTCGGTCAGTCCCCCTCTCAGGCAGGGCTTGGTGTCGATTACGTCGAATGGAAGAGGCCCGTGCTTGCCGGGGACACGCTGAGTGGAACATCGACGGTCCTGGAGCAGCGTGTGTCTCGATCCCGGCCTGAGATGGGTGTCGTCAAACTGCGGCACGAATTGCAGAACCAGCGCGGCGAAACGGTCTGCGTTGTGGAATTGAACGCGATGCTGGCCACCAGCACCGAGAGGGCCGCATCATGAGGTTCATCGAGCTATACCCAAGTGACGTCAAAATCGAACTCGGCACTGTGCATTTCTCAGCTGAATCCATTATTCGCTACGCCGAGAAATTCGACCCGCAGCCCTTCCATCTGGACGCCGCTGCAGCAAAAAACTCGATCTTCGAAGGGCTCTGCGCCTCCGGCTGGCAGACCAGTGCCTCCTGGATGAAATGTTTTCTGGACTATTGGGTACAGGAAGTTGCGAGGCTGCACGCAGAAGGGATAGAGCCGCCAAAACTTGGCCCCTCGCCCGGTTTTCGCAATCTCAGATGGCTACGTCCAGTCTATGCGGGTGACGACGTGACCTATTTCACAACCATGATCGCGTCTCGCCCGCTCGCATCCCGGCCAGGTATGCATATGAATACAGCGCTCAACGAGGGCGTGAACCAGCATGGCAAGGCGGTCGTAACCTTCGAGAGCAATGTTCTGGAATTCGAGTAACGCCAGTTGGGTGCGATCGGTTCGGCCAGACCTTGCTGGTCAGTTACTACCAGTCCACAATGGCAGGCCTGTCGCTTCGGCAACATCAGGGTCCGCAGTGTAAACCGGAAGGCCTTTTCTCCGCATTTCCATCAATGCAGCAAGGTCCGGTCCACTATGGCCTCTGTCCAGGTTTTCGACATTATAGATATGTCCCTTCGAGGCTGGATTTATGCCAGCGATCACCACGGCCTCTGCCCCACTCTGGAGCGCCAGCATGACACCGATGACACCGTTCGAAAACTTTGCCTGACGCTCGATCTCCAAATTCACCTTGCCGGTTATAGCATGGACAAGCGCAATGCGACGATTGCGGCCAGCGATGTAAAGGTCGTCATATCTGTAGTTGAAGCGAGTAAGGCCGGCCATGAGCCGTTTTTTGCTGTGCTGCCACAACAACAGATAAAGCTTTCCGGTTCTTTCGCCATCCAGTACGCGTCGGACTTCTTTTGCGTTGGTGTTGGTGCCTTCAATTTGGTTGAACGTCATCAACGTTATATCCGGTTTTTCCACACCCCATTTTTTCGCGACAATCTGCGAGCCGTTGACCGATATCGTCATATATGACGGGTCGAAACCGAGAGGCATGGATGAGTGTGGAGCCGAACCAACCACTACAACCTTGCGGCCTTGCAGCGAAGGTTCGACCCATGGCTTTGGCCTTGTTAAAAAATACCACAGTGATCGGAAAATCTTCGATCTGATATCCTTTAAATTACTCATAAACACTCCGAAGTCCGTTGCTAAAATTGAGCCTTCCGCAGCCATCGCGATAAGATCGATGTATTGAGGTTGGGATGACCAGACGCTCTTGGCTCAATGCCCGGAAAATTCCACCAGCGTGCGCACTTCTACGCCGAGATCTTCCAGCTTCTTGCGACCACCCAGATCCGGCAGGTCGATGACGAAGCACGCGGAGACGATGTCCGCCCCCATCTGCCGCAGCAGTTTAACGGCACCTTCAGCCGTACCACCGGTGGCAATCAAATCATCGACCAGAATGACCTTCTCGCCGGGCTGCACGGCATCCACATGCATCTCCATCTCGTCCACGCCATATTCCAGACTGTAGGCTACGCGAACGGTGGTGTGCGGCAGCTTGCCCTTCTTGCGGATCGGCACGAAACCTGCGGAAAGCTGGTGTGCGACCGCGCCACCGAGAATAAAGCCGCGCGCTTCCATGCCCGCAATCTTGTCGATCTTCGTTCCGGCATAAGGCTGAACCAATTCGTCCACCGCACGGCGGAACGCACGCGGATTGCCGAGAAGCGTTGTGATGTCGCGAAAGATGATCCCCGGCTTGGGATAATCAGGAATGGAGCGAATGGCAGCAGAGAGCTCCGAAGCAATAACAGTCATGGAATGTCCGATGGTTTCTGAATAAATTGAACGTCGGGCGACCTTATCAACTCGCACGTTGCGCACCAATAGAAAATGCCCATCCATGCGAAGCGGGAGCCTGCTTCCAAACAACAAAAAGCCCCCACGGATGAACCGTGAGGGCTGGTATCAGGCGTTGAATAGAACCAATCAGTGTTCTTTTCTGGAATATACGGACTTTTTCGTCAGGTAGATCAGTGCCGTAAAGATCAGAAGAAACACGATGACCATGAAGCCGGTGCGCTTGCGTTCTTCCAGATGCGGCTCTGCAGCCCACATAAGGAACGCGGAGACGTCCTGTGAATACTGGTCCAGCGTCTGCGGAGTGCCATCATCATAGGTCACCTGATCTTTGCTGATCGGCGGTGCCATCTTGAGCGCTATCGCGCTTCCGAAATACGGATTGTAGTGCGTACCTTCGGCAACTTCGATACCAGCAGGCGCATCCTGATAGCCGGTCAGAAGGGCGTGGATATAGTCAGGTCCACCTTCCTGATAACCACCGACAACCGGAATCATATCGAACACGAACTGCGGAAAACCACGTTCTACACCACGAGCCTTGGCCAGAAGTGACATATCTGGAGGAGCGGCGCCGCCATTGGATGCCGCAGCCGCTTCTTTGTTTGGATAAGGCGAAGGGAAGTGATCGGATGGAACAGCCTTGCGCGAGAACATCTCACCATCGGCGTTAGGTCCATCCTGCACTTCATATTCGGCAGCAAAGGCTTTGACCTGATCTTCAGAGTAACCCAGACCTTCCAGTGTACGGAAGGAGACGAGGTTCATCGAATGGCAGGCGGAACAGACTTCCTTGTAGATCTTCAATCCACGCTGAAGCTGGCCCTTGTCGTATTTGCCGAAAGGTCCTGCGAAAGACCATTTTTCTTCTTGCGGCTTGAGGATCGGGAAGTGCCCGCCCGCAATTGCATGTTCAGTCTGCGCCTTGAGATCATGACCTTCTTCTGCGGCCGAAACCGCAGAACCAAAACCACTCATGACAGCGATAAGCGCGATGCTCGTTACAAGCTTTTTCATTGTAATCGTCCCTCTCGCACTCATATTTTCACCGCAGCCGCAGGGGCTGCAGCGGCCTTGCCGTTCTTTTCCAGAACAGCCTCGGTGATGGAATTCGGAATACGCCTTGGCGTTTCAAACAGACCGAGAAGCGGCATGATGATTAGGAAGAAGCCGAAGTAGTAAACCGTTCCAAGCTGCGACAGGGCAACGTAGAGGCCTTCTGCAGGGCGCGAACCCAGCCAGCCGAGCATGATGGAGTTCACCACGAAGATCGCGAAGAACATCTTGTACCATGGACGGTAGACAGCGGAGCGGACCTTCGACGTGTCCAGCCAAGGCAGGAAGAACAGCACCACGATGGCACCGAACATCACAAGAACGCCGCCAAGCTTCGAGTCGATCGGGCCGACATTGAAGGTGATGGCGCGCAGCATGGCGTAGAACGGCAGGAAGTACCATTCCGGCACGATGTGCGCAGGTGTCTTCAACGCGTCAGCCATGATGTAGTTATCGGGGTGACCGAGGAAGTTCGGCATGTAGAAGACGAAATATGCGTAGAAGAGCAAGAAGATGGAAACGCCAAGCGCATCCTTCAACGTTGCATAGGGCGTGAACGGAACCGTATCCGTCTTGGTCTTCACTTCGACGCCAGTCGGGTTGGTCTGGCCTGTCACATGCAGTGCCCAGATGTGGAGGATAACGACACCCACGATCATAAAGGGCAGAAGATAGTGCAGCGCGAAGAAGCGGTTCAGCGTTGGCTGGTCAACGGCAAAGCCACCGAGCAGAAACTGCTGAATCCACTCACCGACGCCCGGAAACGCGGTGAAGAAGCCCGTAATAACCGTAGCGCCCCAGAACGACATCTGGCCCCAAGGCAGAACGTAACCCATGAAGCCGGTTGCCATCATCAAAAGGAAGATGACGCAGCCGAGTATCCAGAGGATTTCACGCGGCGCCTTGTAGGAACCGTAGTAGAGGCCACGGGCGATGTGCAGGTAGACAGCAATGAAGAAGAACGATGCGCCGTTGGCATGCATGTAACGCAACAGCCAACCGTGGTTGACGTCACGCATGATCTTTTCAACAGAGTTGAACGCAACCGTCGTTTCGGCGGCATAGTGCATGGCCAGCACGACGCCGGTCAGAATCTGCACGATTAGCATGACGGCGAGCATCGCGCCGAACGTGTAAGCGTAGTTCAGATTGCGCGGCACCGGGTAAGATATGAAGCTGTCATGAATCATGCGCGGCAGCGGCAGGCGAGAATCGACCCATCTTTCGATACCGGTCGAGGGCTGGTAACTGGAATGACCACTCATTTCAAATGTCCCCTTATCCGATTTTGATCACGGTATCGGATGAAAATGCGAAGGTCGGAATATGCAGGTTTTCCGGCGCCGGACCTTTGCGAACGCGGCCCGCTGTATCGTAGTGCGAGCCATGGCAGGGACAGAACCACCCGCCGAAATCGCCGGCTTGACCCAGCGGAACACAACCAAGATGCGTGCAGGAACCGACCATCACGATCCAGTTTTCCTTGCCAGCACCGGCAGAACGATCAACGTCGGTCGCCTGCGCTGCGGGATCGAGGTTGGCATTGCGCGCAACCGGATCTTTCAGATCCGTCAGCTTAACGGCGTTTGCTTCGTCGATCTCTTTTTGAGTGCGGTTGCGGATGAAGATAGGCTTCCCGCGCCATTTCACCGTCAGGGACATGCCAGGCTCGACACTCGCCACGTTCACCTCGATGGAGGCGAGCGCCAACGTGGACGCATCGGGGCGCATCTGGTCGATGAACGGCCAGACGGCCGCACCTGCGCCGACAACGCCTGCCATACCTGTCACCAGATAAAGAAAATCGCGACGGGTCGGTTCACCCGTAGCGTCATGATCATTAACGTGCTCACTCACCGCTACACCATCCTCTGCGCTGATTTCGTTGAAAGTCGCATGAGTCCTCCAGCTCTGTTTTGATCCAAGACAAACTCGATCCCCCAAGTCTCGGTCACTGCGCGACGATTAAATTCGCGCCTATTCTGCTTGATCGCAAAATATGCCGGACCTTGGCAAGAGGAAAGCACACAAAGCTGCCGTAATTCTGCCTTCCGAGCCATTTTTCTCTGCCTTTTCCGACCGAGCTGTCCATCCTGCAACATTGTGCGGCACATTGGCGCGTGATAATCACAGCGACGGGAGCCGACAACTGAGGTTTTGATTTTGAAAGCTAGGCTCGCCTGCGTCGCAGCATCTGCGCTCTTCCTTGCGCTGTTCGTCATAAGTATCCGATATCTCATGGATTCCTGGCTGTTGGCCTTCGTCAACAGCTTCCAGCTTCACATTGCCGTTCTGGCTGCATTCGCGGCGTTGTCGTGCCTTATCGTCCTGCGATCGCGCGTCTTTATCGTGCTGTTGGTTTGGGCTCTCATGCTTTGCGCCCATGCGGTTTATATGCATCGGGAATTCGTGACAGACGCATTTGCCCCGACAGGGGCGAAACCCTTCCGGCTGCTGTCTTTCAACGTGCTGATGGAAAATTCGCGCAATGCCGAATCAATCGCCGACACTATTCTTACGTCGAATGCCGACGCAGTTTACGTCATGGAGGCCGCAGCGCTGACAAGCGTCCTGCCGCGCCTGAGCCAAATCTACCCCTACCGGATTGGCTGTGGCGAGGGTGTGCAGTCTTGCGATCTGCTGATCCTGTCAAAACGACCGCTTGAAAATGCCCGCATCGGCAGCTTGAGTTACGTCAGCCGCGAACGATTTGCCATGGCGATGATCGACGTCGATGGCGTGAAGCTGACGCTCGCAGCCGCACATCTGGCAAAGCCCTACTTCGATGAATACCACCGCAACGAACTGAGCCGCATCCGGTCCGCATTCTCGTCCGTCACGGACCCACTGATTCTGGGTGGTGACTTCAATTCTGCGAGCATTGCGCCCGATATGCAGGATTTCCTGCTGGCGACCGATCTGAAGAAAGCACCGTGGGAACCGGCAACATGGCCGGTGGAAGCCAGGCAGTTCGGCATTGCCATCGACCACATCTTCGCTCGAAAGCCCGCGACTTTGATGAAGCTGGAGCGTTTGCCGGACAGCCTCGGCTCCAACCATTATGGGCTGGTGGCCGATTTCGTGATTGCCGCACCTTAAACCGGCGCAACATCATCCGCAGACAGAAACCCGCCGGACTGGCGCGTCCAAAGCTCTGAATAAAGCCCGCCGCTCGCAACCAGCTGGCCGTGCTTGCCCTGCTCCACGATCCGCCCCGCATCCATGACGATCAGGCGATCAAGAGCCGCGATGGTGGAAAGCCGGTGGGCGATTGCCAGCACGGTTTTGCCGCGCATCAACTCATCCAGATTGCTCTGGATCGCCGCCTCAACCTCGGAATCCAGCGCCGAGGTCGCTTCGTCCAGAACGAGAATTGGCGCGTCCTTCAGCATCACGCGGGCAATGGCGATGCGCTGTCGCTGACCACCGGAAAGCTTCACGCCACGCTCGCCCACATGCGCGTCCAGCCCCTTGCGGCCGCGTTGGTCTTCCAGTTGCGCAATGAAATCATCCGCCTTGGCCCGCCGGATCGCCTCCAGCAACTGTTCATCATTGGCGTCCATGCGCCCGAACATGATATTGTCGCGAATGGAACGGTGCAGCAGCGACGTGTCCTGCGTCACCATGCCGATGTGGCCGCGAAGCGTTTCCTGGCTAACCTTCGCAATATCCTGCCCGTCGATCAGGATACGGCCCTTCTCGACATCGTAAAATCGCAGCAAGAGATTGACCAGCGTGGATTTTCCCGCACCCGACCGGCCGACGATCCCCACCTTTTCACCCGGCTCGACATGAAGGCTCAGATGATCAATGACGCCTTTGGATCGCCCGTAGTGAAAGCTGACATTTTCGTAGCGGATGCCGGGCTTGGAGACGACCAGCGCAGGCGCGCCAGGTACGTCCACAAGGCTTATGGGTTGTGAAATAAGCTCGGCGGCATTCTGCACGGTGCCAAAGTTGCGCATGATGCCGTTGAACTGCGTCATCAGGCGACCCAGCAGAAAATTCAGTCGCAGAACCAGCGCCAGCGTAAAGGCGACCGCGCCGGAACTGATCCTGCCGGAAAGCCACAGATCGATGCAGAGAGCTGCCATCGACGTAATCATGATGCCTGACAACAGAGCCATGGATGCGCGCACGCCGGTTATGAAGCGCGTGAACATCATCGTGGTGCTCTGGAACGTGTCGAAGCCTTCCCGCATATAGCGATCATTGGCGTCGTCACGTCCGAACAGCCGCAGCGTCTGGATGTTGCTGTAGGCATCGACCATACGGCCAGAAAGCATGGAGGCGGCCTCTGCCGTCTCTCGGGAATGTTTCCTGATGCGCGGCACGAAATAGCGCGCCAGCAGGGAAAATATGCCAACCCAGACCAGAACCACCACGGCCAGACGCCAGTCCAGCCCGCCGATCAGAAACAGCATCGAGACCGAATAAATACCGACGAACCAGACACTTTCCATCAGCGATGTCACCAGATCGCCCGCCGCCTGCCCACCAGACCAGACCTTGGTGACGATACGGCCGGAAAAGTCGTTCTGGAAAAAGGTCAACGATTGCCGCGCCACATGCATATAGGACTGCCAGCGTACGAGATTATAAAAGCCGGGCGTAATGACCTGCTGATCCACCAGCGCTGTTATCATGGTGACGACGAAGCGCACGACGGCGATCAGAACAAGCATGCCAGCCAGCTCGTAGCCGTGATCTGCAATCAACCCGGCCCAGCCCTCACCCGGCTTGACCGTGGCCAGAATATCCACCAGCCGCCCGACGAACCAGAACAACGCCGCCTCGATGGCCGCCGTCATGCCACCCAGTACAAGCATGGCGAAGAAGGGCGTTTTTGCCTGGGAGAGATAGAACCAGATAAAAGCAAAGGTATCTTCCGGCGGACGCAGATCATCCTTGCGGGCGAAGGGCTTGATCCAGTTCTCAAAAAAACGAAAAATACGGGTAATGGCCATGATTTCGATATAGGTGGAATCAGTGGGCGGGCAAAGCGGGAGTGAGATTATATTTTGGTAATGGTTGCGCCATACTCCGTCACCCCGCACTTCATACGGGGTGACGGAAACGGGGAGCTACTCCCCCGCCACCTTCATATCGGGCTCTTCTTCCGCGATAAAACCACCGGACTGCCGCAGCCACAGGTCGGCGTAGATACCACCCTGCTCAACCAGTTCCGTATGCGTGCCAGCCTCGACAATCTTGCCCATGTCGAGAATGATCAGGCGGTCCATCTCCGTCAGTGTTGAAAGACGGTGGGCGATGGCGATGACGGTTTTGCCTTCCATAAGGGCAAACAGGTTTTCCTGAATGGCCGCTTCCACTTCGGAGTCCAACGCAGACGTTGCCTCGTCGAGGATCAGGATCGGAGCGTTTTTCAGGAACACGCGGGCAATGGAGATGCGCTGGCGCTGGCCGCCAGACAGCTTCACGCCGCGCTCACCGACCTGCGCATCCAGCCCGTGGCGACCATGCATGTCCACCAGCGTTTCGATGAAGTCCCACGCATTGGCACGCTTTGCGGCAGCAATGATTTCCTCGTCCGTCGCGCCGGGATGGCCATAGGCGATGTTGTCGCGGATGGTGCGGTGGAGCAGCGAGGTATCCTGCGTGACCACACCGATCAGCGAGCGTAGACTATCCTGCGACACCGTGGAAATATCCTGCCCGTCGATGCGAATCTTACCGGATTCCAGATCGTAAAACCGCAACAGCAGGTTCATCAGCGTCGTCTTGCCAGCGCCGGAACGGCCAACGAGACCGACCTTTTCGCCCGGCTTGATATCGAGCGAAAGCCCCTCGATCACACCCCTGTTCTTGCCGTAGTGGAAACGGATGTCATCGAACTGTATCTCACCCCTGGGTGCGGAAAGTGCTGGCGCATCTGCCTTGTCGAGGATGTCATGCGGCTTGGTCATCATGCTCATGCCGTCATAGACTGTGCCGATGTTTTCAAACAGCGATGTGACTTCCCACATGATCCACTGCGACATGCCGTTGACACGCATGGACAGGCCGATGGCCACAGCCAGAGCGCCGACCGTGACCGACCCAGTGAGCCAGAAATAAAGGCCAAGCGACGTCGTAGAGAACATGACCAGCGCATTGTTGATGTCGATGGCGATGTTGAAGGCGGAAATCTTGCGCATCTGCCGGTGTACGGTGTCCAGAAACACACTCATGCCTTCACGCGCGTAGACCTCTTCACGGCCCGCATGGGAGAACAGCTTGATGGTGGCGATGTTGGTGTAGCTGTCAACGATACGCCCAGTCATCAAGGAACGTGCATCCGCCTGCTCGCTGGCAAGACGACCGAGTTTCGGTACGAAGTAGGTTAGAATCGCAATGTAAATGGACAGCCAGACGACCAGCGGAATAACCAGCCGCCAATCCGCCGCCGCGACCATGAACAGCATCGAGAAAACAAAGCTGATGGCATAGACGAACACGTCAATGATTTTCAACGCCACTTCACGAATGGACAGCGCTGTCTGCATGACCTTGGTGGAAACGCGGCCCGCAAACTCATTGGCGAAAAACGTCATGGAATGGCGCAACAGGAAACGGTGCATGTGCCAGCGGGCAATCATGCCGAAGTTTCCAGCCAGCGTCTGGTGCATCGTCATGGTGTGGATGGAGCCCATCAAGGGCAAGGCCACCAGCACAATGGCCGCCATGACGACCAAATGCCAGCCCTCATCCTGCAGGAAGGTCTCGCGGTTTGCAGATGACAGCCAATCCACGATATTGCCGAGGAACTGATACAGCATCACTTCTGCAACCGCGATGCCCATGGACATCAAACCCAGCAGCAGCAACCAGGGTGCCGCTGGCTTGATGTAGTGCCACATGAACGGCAAGAGCTTGTTGGGGGGCACGACAGGCGTGGATGCGGGAAATGGGTCGAGACGTTTTTCAAACCAGCCGAACATGGCCAAGCTCCGGACATAATGATCCCGAAAGAGCAGCACGAGGACAAAAAACGCCCACAGCCATCACGGGAATAACATGGATATGGCCGCAACAGCCACATGACGAATTGAAATGGAAAAGCGGATCAACCGCCGAAAACACCTAAGCCTGCAAGGCCGTTACAATGGCCGGGAGGCGATATCGAACAAGCTTATTCATCTGAACCTCCGTGGCTGGTGTTGAAGATGCGCTCTTCTAGCTCAAAAAATAAGCATTGACCAGCACCAAACCACCTTAAGTATCGCAAAACACTCCGTAACACGCGAGTGTGTCTGTGCAACAACAGCGCCCCGGTTTGCGTCGCTTTGCTTATTTCGACCTTGCCTGTGACGTGATAAGGCCCCGCGATGACGACAAGAAAGACTTGACCATGCCAAATATCAGGATCGCCCTCTATCAACCGGACATTCCCGGCAACACCGGCACAATCCTTCGGCTGGCGGCCTGCCTGGGCATCGGCGTCGACATTATCGAGCCTGCCGGGTTCGATATTTCCGACCGCAATCTGAAACGCGCGGGCATGGACTATCTCACCACGGCATCACTGACCCGCCACGTCAACTGGGAGCGCTTCGAAGAATGGCGTGCCTCCACAGGTCGCAGGCTGCTTCTTGCGTCGACCAAGGCAGCCCTGCCCTATGTCGACGTGGCCTACCGTCCTGATGACATTTTGCTTTTTGGTCGCGAGAGCGCTGGCGTGCCGGATCACGTCCACGAAAAAGCCGACGAGCGGCTGATCATTCCCATGATCGAAGGTCAACGCTCCATCAATGTCGCCATGTCGGCAGCGATGATGTCAGGAGAGGCCTTGCGGCAGACAGCCTGGCGCTGAACCTATCGCCTTTCTAATCCAAAATGTCGCAAATACTCCTGTACGCTGCAGTATTTCAGGCCTATATTAATTAGCCAACTAAAGATTCCCACCTCCGTAACCTTTCCACGCATGTCGTCCGAAAGCGTATAGGTTTCGGGCAAGGAAGGGCGCTCAGACTACAAATACTGACGGAAGGAGGGCGACCAAGCATGCAATCCACCATCATCATCGTCAATCTGCTGGGCGCTGTCGCGCTTCTGCTTTTCGGCCTCGCGCAGGTCAAGGATGGCGTTACCCGCGCCTTTGGCGTCAAGTTGCGCACGGTGCTGGCGACCGGAACGAAAAGCGGTCCACGATCGCTGCTCTCCGGCTTTCTAGCCACCATCGCCCTGCAAAGCTCGACTGCGACAGCCCTAACGGTCGCGTCCTTTGCGGAACGCGATCTTATAAAGCCCCGCATGGCACAGGTCGTTCTACTGGGCGCGAATATCGGCACCGCCGTGACGGCGTGGATATTCGCCAACGGCGTCGCGTGGCTGTCACCAATGCTTATTCTCACTGGCATCGTGTTGCGCAAGGGCACCTCGACGGCGCGTCAGGGCGGCGGCACGGCTTTGGTCGGCGTTGGTTTGATGCTGCTATCGCTGCACCTGCTGAGTGCTGCGACCGAGCCGATGCGCGATTCCCCGGCTCTTGGCGCATTTATAGGGCTTCTGGATGGCGCATGGCCCGTGGCGCTTCTGCTATCGACGGTTCTGGCGTTCGTCTCCTCCTCAAGCCTTGCCGTCGTGGTCCTCATATTGTCCTTAGCATCCGCCGACATTCTGTCCACGGGGCTGATCATCGTCCTTATTCTCGGTGCCAATCTCGGCGGCGCGATACCGCCTGTGGTCGCAACGCTCTCAGCGCCCGCATCGGCCCGACGCATCACCATCGGCAATCTTATTGTGCGGACAGTTGGCTGCCTCATAGCCCTCCCACTGGCTGGATATGGAGCAATGTTTTTGCAACAGCTTCCACTGGCGCAAAACATGCTACCGGTCGATGCCCACCTGATCTTCAATCTGGCGCTGGCCACTCTGGCTTGGCCGTTTTCCGGGCTTATGTCGGAGATGATGGCAAAGATCGTGCCTGATGATCCGAAGACCGAAGAAGGCCCCCGTTTTCTCGATATCAACGCACTTGATACGCCCGTGGTGGCGTTGGCCAATGCCACACGCGAAGTTTTGGTCGTTGGCGATACCATCGAGCGTATGCTCATCCGTGCGGAGAACGCATTCAAGCATAACGATCTTGCCCCGCTGGCCGAGATCATTATGCTTGAAAAGAAAGTCGATACGCGCCAGCAGGACGTAAAGATTTATCTCTCCCAGCTTGGCCGAAAAGGGCTGGATGAAGACGATGCCCGCCGTTCAATCACCATCATCGACTACGCCATCAATCTCGAGCACATTGGCGATATCATCGAGAAGGGTCTGTGCGAACAGATCCGCAAGAAAATCCTCAACGGCTTCAAGTTTTCGGATGAGGGTTACGATGAGCTGAAAACGCTCTTCGACATGACCATCGAGAACCTGCGCGCGGCCCAGAGCATTTTCGTGACCGGCGATTTCGACCTCGCCCGCCGCCTCATGGAAATCAAGATCGATATAAGACGGCTGGAAAAGCGGTCGTCAGGACGGCATCTGGAACGTCTGCGCGATGGCTTGATGCAAAGTCTGCAAACAAGTTCGTTGCATCTGGATATGCTGCGCGACCTCAAGCGTATCAACGCTCACATTGTATCCGTCGCTCACCCCATTCTGGATCAGGGTGGCGTGCTGGGAGAAAGCCGCCTGCGGGCGACAGACAAAGCTGTGTGATCTAGTCGGCAGATGGCAGGCGGCGCATGGTAAATTCTATGTGGTCGCCTTCCAGCGGTCGCCAGCTCTCCACCTCGGTCCAGTAAGCCGCTTTTGGATACTCGTCGAACCATTCTTTCGCTTTGACGCGCGCTTCTTCCCGCGTCAGACAGAATGTCTGGCGCACGAACATACCTTGTCCGTCGTTCTTGCGTCCGCCAGCGGCACGGTTCTGCCGGTGCGCATCGAGCCTGCGTTTCAAGCCATCCAGTGGCGGCGGGCCGGTAAATTTCGCCATGACATTCACCTCTCTGTTCAAAAGATAGTGCGTGGACGCCTGCTTGGCGAGTCGAATTTGTGTCTGCCGTGCGTGGCTGCTAAACCGAAGAAAACGGAACGATTCGACCCAAGGAGATCGATATGGAACGGCCAGAACTGCCAAAAGGCTTGCCCGACGACATCGAGGACAAGAAGGCGCTGGCCCAGGCATGGTTCCAAAGCCTGCGCGACACCATCGTCACCTCCTTCGAAACCCTTGAAGACGAGTTGCAGGGCCCTCTTGCCGACCAAGAGCCCGGTCGTTTCGTGCGAAAGGAATGGCAGCGCGAAAACGGCGAAGGCGGTGGCGGCGTCATGTCGATGATGGAAGGCCGCGTCTTCGAGAAGGTCGGCGTCCATACATCCACCGTCCACGGCGAGTTTTCGCAGGAATTTCGTGGCCAGATACCGGGCGCGGAAGAAGACCCGTGTTTCTGGGCATCCGGTATTTCCCTGATCGCGCATCCCGTGAACCCCAATGTTCCAGCCGTGCACATGAACACCCGCATGGTCGTGACCTCCAGCCACTGGTTCGGTGGGGGCGCGGACTTGACGCCGGTGCTCGACAGACGCCGCACGCAGGATGATAACGACAGCCAGATTTTTCACCGTGTCTTCGAGATCACCTGCAACAGGCATGCCGTTGCGGACTACCCACGCTACAAGCAATGGTGCGATGAGTATTTCCACCTCAAGCACCGCAACGAACCACGCGGCATCGGTGGCATCTTCTTCGACTGGTTGCACCCGGACGAGGAAAAGGGAGGCTGGGACGCCAACTTCGCTTTCGTGCAGGATGTAGGGCGCGCTTTCAATCTGGCCTACCCCAAGATCGTCCGCGGCAATTTCAACCAGCCATGGACCGAAGAAGACCGCGATGAGCAACTGATTCGCCGTGGCCGCTACGTCGAATTCAATCTTCTCTACGACCGCGGCACGATTTTCGGCCTCAAGACAGGCGGCAATGTCGATTCCATCCTGTCTTCACTTCCGCCTGTGGTGCGCTGGCCCTGAAGCTCACGAAAAATTTGGCTTTTTTCGACTGTGTGAACGCCCAATTTGGAAAATTAGCTCTTATTAAAAAACAAGGCCGATGATAGTCTCCAAGCCGTTGATGGAGTGGAGGAGCTATCGTCATGACGACACCGAACAGCATGCCTATTTCCACGATTGGTCGAGACCAGTCACGGGCCATAACAACATCCGAATTGATCGATCGTCTGGCCGCAGAAATGCGTGCCACTGGAGATCGCGAACTGCCGCATTCCTTTTACGTGGAGCAGGTCAAGCGCAAGCTTGCAAACGACGCCGCCGCAAATGACGACAAGGCTGTTTCCAGTCGCGTACCGGCAGCAGCGACATCATCTGTCTTCCATTGCTGGGCGCATCCGGAATAAGGGCTGCCCGGAACATATGCCTTCCCAACCCGTTTGTTGATCATCAAAGCAGAGCTTCAAAAGGAGCTCTGCTTTGAAATTTCATAATGGGAGGCCAATATGAGACTGTTCGAATGTGGAACCCTGGTGCCGGGTTGTGAGTGGCATACACGCGCTGATGAGGATGCAGAAGTCGTACGCCGAACCGTTGAGCATTTACGACAGGCGCACGGCGAAACCGCCATCCGCGAGAATATGGTGCAGAATATCAAGAAACGTATTCACAACGAAAATAACGTTCAGGCCTGATTTTTCAACAAGGTTTCAAGCCGGGCGGTCAGCGCTGCCCGGTCGAGTGAAAAGTTGAATTCAATCCATTTTTCTTCAAGCTCACCCAAAATCTCTCCGACTTTTGGTCCAGGTGTAACCCCTGCCGATAGAACATCTGCGCCGGTCAGCGGGAAGTTTGGTTTTTCAAATTTCTGCGCACGTGACAACAAATTTGAAAAACGGGCGATCTTCTGCATGGCCGCGTCGCCTGTAGAGACGTATGCGCGAGCCGCTGCCAATGCCAGCTTAAGACGCATAACCACGCCTTCAACACCCTGTCGGTAAAGTAGACGATCAAATGCAGCATCTGTGATAGCAGGATCGACGGCCGGAGCGGACGCCCACTGTGCAAGACGCTTGGCCTCTGCTTTCGACATTCTAAGCCTTGACGTCATCGCACTCACCCGCTCTGCATCTGTCGGCACAATGGCAGATATCCGCATCAGCGCGTCCGGCTTCCAGCTAAGCGCCTGCTCGGCAGTCACCAGCCCGTGAATGGCATCGATGCCCCATTTTTCCGTTTCCGGCAGAACCTGCGCCAAAACACCGGACTGGCGCATCCACAAAAGCGCGCGCGATGGATCGTCTGCGGCCAACAGCTTCTTCATCTCGCTCCAGACGCGTTCGGCAGACAGCGTCGAAATCTTGTCCTTGGCCCGCGCACTTGCCCGCAGGCCGTCCGCATCCGGGCGTCCTGAGCCGTAATGCGCGAAGAAGCGGAAGAACCGTAAAATGCGCAGATAATCTTCGGCGATGCGCTGGTGGGCATCACCGATGAAGCGGATATTCCGTGTCTCGATATCCGCCAAGCCGTCGACGAGGTCGATCACGTCACCGGAGGTGTCGGCATAAAGCGCATTGATGGTGAGGTCCCGCCGCTCGGCGTCTTCGGTCCAGTCGGTGCCGAAGGCCACCTGCGCATGACGACCATCGGTTTCTACATCACGGCGAAGGGTGGTGACTTCGAAACCCTCGCCATCGAGAACCAGCGTCACGGTGCCATGCTCGATACCGGTT
Organism: Agrobacterium bohemicum; assembly: GCF_001562555.1. Classification (NCBI taxonomy): domain Bacteria; kingdom Pseudomonadati; phylum Pseudomonadota; class Alphaproteobacteria; order Hyphomicrobiales; family Rhizobiaceae; genus Agrobacterium; species Agrobacterium bohemicum. The sequence continues at coordinate 267,719 of NZ_KQ961024.1, read as the reverse complement.
GGCACGGCCTTGATGCCAGCTTCCCTGGCGCGCTCAACAACGTCTTGCGGCGGCAGCGTCGTAGCCATATCGATATCGCCCACGGGCATGCCCATCAACGCGTTGCGCACAGCACCACCGACGATACGCGCCTCGCCGCCATCGGCATTCAAAAGCGCCAAAATCCGCTGAAGAGCCGGTTTTGAAAACCAGTCTTGTCCGGCAATGTTGCTCATGAATAGAACCTCTCGTAAATGCTGCGCATAATGCCCGCCGTAATGCCCCAAATGTAACGGTCGCCATAGGGCATTTCGTAGAAAAACCGCTCCCTCCCCTGAAACATGCGGCTACCGCGCTGGTGGTTGTCAGGGTTCATAAGAAAAGACAGCGGCACCTCGAAGACATTATCCACCTCGGTCGGGTTGAGCGTGAGATCGAAGCCGGGCTTGACCACTGACAGCACCGGCTTGATGCGGAAACCGGTACCAGAAATATAATCCGGCAATCGCCCGACGGTTTCGACATAGGAACGGGATAGACCGATTTCCTCTTCCGTCTCACGAAGTGCTGCGTCTTCCGGCGAGCGATCTTCCTTGTCAATCCCGCCACCGGGAAAGGAAATCTGGCCGGAATGCTTGCGAAGCGTTGACGTGCGCTGGGTAAAAATGACCCGCGCCTCATCGCCGTAATCCACCACCGGTACCAGCACGGCAGCATCCTTCAAACGAATGCCCTCACCTATCAGCTGCACACCGGGGTTGAGAACATGATCGCCATGATCCGCGTCCTCGCGCTCGGCAACGCCTTCGCCCTCTGAAAGCACGCGACGCCGGAAATCGGCTGCAGAAAACTCAATTACATCTGCTGTCATCGGGAAAGCGCATCCAGTTCATCGGCGGGCATCACAGGAAAAACTTCTCCACCGGACTGCACGGAAAACATCTCTTTTCTATCGATTTCAATCACTTCGCCCAGTTCCACCAGGTCATACATGACCGCACGCGAAACAAGAGCCTCAAGCCGTCCACGCACCAGAAGATAGGGCTTCAACTCCTTGTTTTCGCCGGTAATTTCGAAGCGCAAGGGATGTTCATGCCCCACTTCCACGACATCACCAACATTGGTACGAAAGGTCAGAAGCGGCGCACCATCTTTTTCGCCCACATTCATCTCCACCGCGATGAACGGCGCATCCACGACGCGGATGCCCACCTTTTCCACAGGTGTTACGAGATAGGTCTTGCCGTCCTCATCCCTACGCAAAACGGTGGAAAACAGCCGCACCAATGGCGCGCGGCCAATGGGGGTACCCATGTAAAACCATGTGCCGTCAGCCCGGATTTCCATGTCCAGATCACCACAAAAGGGCGGATTCCAGCGCTCGACAGGGGCAGGTCCTCGGCTTTTATCGCCCGTCTGTTCGGCGGCATGGGAAATCATCGCGGCCAGTCCTGCCGCGTCTGTTGCCGAATTTATCGTCTCAACCGCCATATTCGAGCCCTGCTTTGTCACCTATTGAAGTACCTGACATAGGTAACGAGATAGTCATTCGAAGGATGCTTGTCAGCGGGCAGTATGGCAATAAGCTATAGGCAGCGCGAAATCCGTCCTGTATTCGATTATTGACTGGCAGCAGACGTGAGCGGCGGCAGAGTTTTGAGGAGAGCGATATGGGCGTTATGAATACCAGCGAAACCCTCGACGAAAAGGCGATCATCGCCGCTGCCGAAAAAGCGCTGTCAGATATTGCCGCCATCAGGGCGGAAGTCTCCAAGGTCATTTTTGGTCAGGAAAAAGTGGTCCAGAACACGCTTCTCGCCATTCTTTCCGGTGGCCATACATTGCTGGTGGGCGTTCCGGGTCTGGCCAAGACCAAACTCGTTACGACGCTTGGTACCGTTTTAGGCCTGGACGCCAACCGTATCCAATTCACGCCGGACCTCATGCCATCGGATATTCTCGGCTCCGAAGTCATGGACCAAGACGAGAGCGGTCGCCGCTCGTTCCGCTTCATCAAGGGACCAATCTTTGGCCAACTGTTGATGGCCGATGAAATCAACCGCGCCAGCCCGCGCACGCAGTCTGCTCTGCTGCAGGCCATGCAGGAATATCACATTACCGTCGCTGGCCAGCGCTTCGACCTGCCCAAACCCTTTCACGTTCTCGCCACCCAGAACCCGCTGGAGCAGGAAGGCACCTACCCGCTGCCGGAAGCCCAACTCGACCGCTTTCTGCTTCAGGTGGATGTCGATTACCCTGATCTTGCCGCCGAACGTCAAATCCTGCTCGACACGACAGGCACGGCGTCGGGCGAAGCGCGCCGCGTGATCGAGGCGGATCGTCTTGTCGAAATACAGACGCTTATTCGCCAGATGCCTGTCAGCGACAAGGTGGTGGATGCCATCCTCGCATTGGTGCGCTCGGCACGCCCCGGCCATGGCAATGCGTTGACGGATAAGACTGTTGCATGGGGTCCTGGCCCTCGTGCTGGCCAGTCGCTGATGCTGACTGCCCGCGCCCGTGCGCTCTACGAAGGCCGTCTTGCGCCATCACTGGACGACATCTACGCGCTGGCGGAGCCTGTTCTGGAACACCGCATGGCTCTGACCTTTGCGGCACGCGCAGAAGGGATGTCGGTTCGCGACGTCATCGCCGGCCTCGTGGAACAGGCGAAACACTGACCATCAGGTCGGATAAGGAGTGCATGTGGCATCCATCGGCCAGATCGTAGAGCAGACTCATGGTAACGACGTGCTTGCCCGTGCGCGACAGCGTGCCGCTCTGGTGCCGGATTGCATGGTGGAAGCGAAACGCATCGCCAACACCGTGACCGCCGGTTGGCATGGCCGCCGCAAACGCGGCATCGGTGAAAACTTCTGGCAGTTCCGACCTTACGCAGACGGCGAAAGCCTGTCGCGCATAGACTGGCGCCGCTCTGCCCGCGACGACCATACCTATGTCCGTGACCGGGAATGGGAAGCGGCCCACACCATCTGGCTTTGGGCCGATCTCTCGCCATCGATGATGTTCAAGTCCACGCTCGGTTCCGTTTCCAAGGAAAGCCGTGCGCTGGTGCTGATGCTGGCGCTGGCGGAAATTCTGGCGCGATCCGGCGAGCGGATCGGCTGCCCAGGCATTATGGAGCCAGTGTCGGCGCGCAATGCCGCCGAGCGCCTCGCAACCGCCATCATGCATGCACCCGCAACCACCGGATTGCCTGACACGGCGATGATCCGCGGTTCCAGCGATCTCGTGGTCATTGGGGACTTTTTGGATGAAGCCACAACCATCATGGAGCGCTTATCGCCGTTGGCCCGGCGCGGCATGCGCGGCCATGTGGTGGAAATTGCCGACCCTGCTGAAGAAATCTTCCCCTATAGCGGTCGTACCGAATTTTCCGACCCTGAAACCGGCGAGAAGCTGACATCCGGCCGTGCCGAAACCATTCGCGATGACTACACCCGCGCCTATCTCGCACGACGTGATGCGTTGTCGTCCTCGCTTCGCCGCCTGGGCTGGAATTTCGTGTTCCATCGCACGGATCATCTCGCATCCGAAGCACTCGTCGCCATGCACATGTATCTGTCCGGCGCGCCATCTACCAGCAAGAACGGAGGCATGACATGAGCGCCCTGCCCTTCGTTTTCACCAGCCCATTTATTCTCGTCGGCCTTCTGGCGCTGCCCGCCATCTGGTGGCTGCTGCGGCTGACACCGCCGCGCCCCAAGGCGGAAGTGTTTCCGCCGCTTCGCATTCTAGCAACAGTGCTGAAGCGTGAAGAAACACCCTCCAAAAGCCCGTGGTGGCTGACGCTTTTACGCATGCTACTCGCCGCAGCTGTCATCTTCGCGCTGGCCGATCCTGTCATCAACCCACGCAACAACACGCTGGCAGGCGACGGTCCACTGGTGCTGATCGTGGATAATGGCTGGGCGTCAGCACCGGATTGGGACCGCCGTGTGCGCACGGCGCAGGCCCTGATCGGTGATGCAGAGCGGGCCGAACGCCCCGTTTCCATCACCTTCACCGCAGACCGCGACCACGATGCAGAACCCGGCACGACGGCTGCGGCACTGGAAAAACTGGCTGCCGCCAAGCCGCAACCTCTGGTGCCGGATCGCGTTCGTGCTGCCCAGTCCGTCAGCGAAGCCATGAGCGGCGCAGCGCCCGGTACATTGGCCTATATTACCGATGGCGTAGCAACACCCAACGACCAGACGGCGCTGAGCAGTCTGTCCGATATGAAATCCTCGGAGTTTCGCGTTGTAGAAGGCGATGGACAGGCCATTGCGGCGATTACAGGCGCTGATAACGGCGCTGAAACCATGACCGTTTCGCTCTCCCGTCTCGATACTACCGGCCCCGCCAACCTCATGATCAACGCGCAGGACAGTCAAGGCCGTATTCTCGCCAGCAATAACGCAACCTTCGCCCCCGGTGCGGCGGAAACCACTGCTGTCTTGAGCGCGCCCTTTGAACTTCGAAACGACTTTGCCCGCCTGTCCGTCGACCGGCTGTCCACCGCAGGCTCGGTGCACCTGCTGGATGATGGCTTCCGTCGTCGTCGTGTGGCACTGCTGGCTGGCGAAACCGGCAACGACTTCCAGCCGCTGCTCCAGCCGCTTTTCTACATCAGCCGCGCGCTTCAGCCCTATGTCGATCTGGTGCCGCAACGGCAGGCAGACCTTGCCGTCGCCATTCCCGAACTGCTGCAGTCCAATCCGTCTGTGATCGTCATGGCCGATATTGGTCGCCTGCCACAGGAAACCTATGCGCCCATCCAGCGCTGGTTGTCACGCGGTGGCACGTTGATCCGTTTTGCGGGGCCACGCCTTGCTGCGGCTCCCGCCGATGACCCACTGGTGCCAGTGACGTTGCGGCAAGGCGAACGCTCTCTAGGCGGCGCCCTGTCCTGGGCAGAGCCACAGCCGCTTGCGGATTTCCCTAACATTGGCCCCTTTGCTGGCATGCCGAAAGCGGATGGCATCCACATCAAGCGGCAGGTTTTGGCCGAACCCACACCTGATTTGGCGGAGCGCACATGGGCAAGCCTTGCCGACGGTACGCCACTGGTGACCACCCGCAACGTCGATGCGGGTCGCATCGTTCTCTTCCATGTCAGCGCCGAAGCCAGTTGGTCGGATTTGCCGATCTCGGGCCATTTCGTGGAAATGCTGCGCCGTATCGTTCAGCTTTCGCAAGTCGGCGGCTCTTCTGCCTCCGCCAACGCACCTGCTGCAGCCTTGCCGCCGTACCGCTTGCTGACTGCCACAGGTGCACTGTCGCCGGAAATCGGAGCCGCCCGTCCGCTTGAGACAAAGCCGGGCCAGCCTCCCCGCGCCAGCTTTGACAATCCGCCCGGTCTTTACGGCACCGAATCCGGCTTCGTCGCCCTCAATCTGCTGCCACCGAATGCGACGCTGCGCCCGATCGACACCGCGCTGGCGGGACCGGCAACGACCCGTGAAGGTCTTGTTGGAGAGGCCGCGAGGTCGCTGCGCCCCGCCCTCTTCATCGCGGCCCTTTTGATGCTGTTTGCCGATACTCTCATCGTTCTCTTCATGAATGGCGTCTTTTCACGCCTGCCTCGTGGCCGTTCACCAGCTGCGGCCATCCTGCTTGCCTTTACGGCGTGCCTGACGGTTTTCTCGCCGAATACGGCCCGTGCCGACGACCCGAAACCGGGTGACGAGGCCATTTTCGAGCGGCTGGACACGACACATCTGGCCTACGTCCGCACCGGTGAGGATGATGTGGACCGCATCTCGGAGCAAGGTTTGCAGGGCCTGACCGAATTCATGACATGGCGCACTACGCTGGAACCGGGCCAGCCTGTGGGGCTGGATATCTCCAAGGATGAGCTTTCCTTCTACCCCATCATCTACTGGCCGATTTCCGCGACAGCGCCTATGCCCTCCACTGCCGCGATCTCTCGGGTCGACGCCTATATGCGCGCGGGCGGGACGGTGCTTTTCGATACGCGCGACCAGTTCTCGTCTGCCGAAAACATGGGCGGCACCAGCGCCAGCGGCCAGCGCCTTCAGGAAATCCTCGCCAATGTCGATATTCCGCCGCTGGAACCCGTGCCGAAGGATCACGTCCTCACACGGTCCTTCTATCTGCTGAATAATTTTCCGGGCCGCTATGCGGGAAGCCCGCTCTGGGTGGAATCACGACAGGATGCGGCCAAAACGACCTCTGGCATTTCATCCTCCGGCGACGGCGTCTCGCCCATCATCATCACCGGCAATGATTTTGCAGGCGCATGGGCCATTGATGCCAACGGCGCACCGGTACTACCCACCGTGCCGCCGGATGAGGTGCAGCGAGAACATGCGTTCCGCACCGGCGTCAACATCATGATGTATATGCTGACAGGCAACTACAAAGCCGACCAGGTGCATGTGCCCGATATCCTCCAGCGGTTGGGGCAATAACATGACACTGACCTTCGCTCCGTTCCTGCCGTGGATCGTCATCGGCATTCTCGCCGCCGCCGCCTTCGTGCTTACCATCATAGGGCTATGGCGCGATGTGCGCGGCGCTTGGTTGCGTGGCCTGGCACTGGCCGCCCTTCTGCTGGCCATCTCCAATCCTCTTCTGACAAATGAGGAACGCGACCCACTTTCCACCATCGTTCCTGTCATTGTCGACCGCTCTCAGAGCCAGGATGTGCAGCAGCGCCCGGAACAGACGGATCAGGCGCTTGCAATTCTTAAAGAGCGGCTCGCCCGCTTCCCACGCATCGAGCCGCGTATCGTGGACGTTGAGAACGATCCGAATAGCGATGCTCCCGCAACCAACCTGTTCTCATCGCTGGCCGCCGCAGTATCCGACGTCTCGCCGTCGCGCGTCGGCGGCGCGATTTTACTCAGTGACGGCCAGATCCATGACATTCCGAATGTAACGCCCAATATCGAGCAGACGCTCGGCTTCAAAGCGCCGATCCACGGCCTGATCACGGGTCGGGCGGAGGAGTTCGACCGCCGCATTGAGGTCGTTCGCGCACCACGCTTCGGCATCGTCAACGAGCAGCAGGAACTGACCTTGCGTGTCTTCGATGATGGTCGTGCGCAGACAGGCCAGGCGGAGGTCACAGTCAAAATGAACGGCGAAGAAATCGCCAGGTTAGAGGCCACGCCCGGCCAGCCCCTGCCCTTCAGCTTCAAGGTTCCGCGTGGCGGCAACAATGTCATGGAATTTTCCGTGGCGGAGCTTCCGGGGGAAGTCACCGCCAGCAACAACCGCGCCGTTCATGTCATAGAAGGCATTCGCCAGAACCTGCGTGTTCTCTTGGTTTCCGGCGAACCCCATGCCGGGGAGCGCGCATGGCGCAACCTGCTGAAATCCGATACGTCCGTCGATCTGGTGCATTTCACCATTCTGCGCCCGCCGGAGAAGCAGGATGGCACACCCATCAACGAGTTATCACTGATCGCCTTCCCGACGCGTGAACTTTTCGTGGACAAGATCGAGGACTTCGATCTCATCATTTTCGACCGCTACCAGCATCGCGGCGTGCTGCCGATCCTCTATTATGATTACATCGCCCAATACGTCGAAAAGGGCGGCGCACTATTGATTGCCGCCGGTCCAGAACATGCTGGGCAGGATTCCATCGCCATGACGCCGCTCGCCTCGGTGCTGCCCGCGCAGCCAACCGGAGAGATGCATCAATCGGCCTTTTATCCGCGGCTATCCGAAGCAGGCAAGAAACACCCGGTCACGCGCGGCCTGGAGGGCTCCGGCGAAGAGCCCCCGAAATGGGGTCGCTGGTTCCGCACTGTCGGCGTCGAACAACCGCAGGGCCAGACCGTAATGCTGGGCGACGGACAGGACCCGCTTCTGGTTCTGAACCGTCAGGGAGAAGGCCGCGTTGCCATGTTGTTGTCCGATCAGGGTTGGCTCTGGGCGCGTGGCTTTGAAGGCGGCGGCCCGCATGTGGGTCTTTACCGCCGCATCGCCCATTGGCTGATGAAGGAACCGGAGCTTGAGGAAGAGGCGCTGACGGCACGCGCCAACGGCCGCACGCTGGAAATCACCCGCCAGACTATTGGCGATAACCCCGGCAATGCCACGGTCAAATTCCCCACCGGCAAGACCGAGACGATGGCGTTCACGCAAACGGAGCCGGGTCTTTATAAAATCGAACGCCGCATGGACGAAACCGGCCTCTACGAAATCACCAACGGTGATTTCACCACACTGGTCCATGTCGGCGCCGTCGATGCACCGGAATTCAAGGCGATGATCTCCACCACGGAGCCGCTGAAACCGGTGGTCGATGCCACGAAGGGCAGCATACATCGTGTGGTCAACGATGATGGCCGCGTCGTGCTGCCGGATATCCTGCCCGTGCGAGGCGATGTGCGCGTGGCGGACAATGACCGCATGCTCATTCGCCTGACGGATGAAACCGTGCTGAAAGGCGTCAACACGCTGCCGCTCTTTGCCGGTTTCGCAGGCCTCGCCGCCCTGCTCATGGCATTTTCCGCGCTCTGGTGGCGTGAAGGCCGGTAATGGAACCTGATATCACCATCAGTCATACGGCCGACAAAGACAGCGAAGCGGCGATATTTTCCGCCCTCAAAGCTTACAATATCGACCGTTTCGGCCCCAGTGACTGGCAAGAACTCGTCATCTCCCTGCGCGATGACGACGGTACCGTCATCGGTGGCCTCTGCGGTCACACCGCCCGCGGCTGGCTCTATACGAAGCTGCTTTTCATACCCGAAACCCTCCGTGGCAACGGCCTCGGACCCAAACTGCTTGCCATAGCGGAAGACGAAGCCCGCAAACGCGGATGCAAGGGCGCCTACATCGACACGTTGAACCCGGAGGCACTGGCGATCTATCAGAAATGCGGCTACGAAATTTTCGGCGCGATCGAGAATTTCAGCGGCATGGAGTCACTGAGTTATTTGAAGAAATCATTTATCTGATCGCGGAAAACTTACATTCGCTTTGATTGATTGCAAAGCCATCAGCCCACTGCGAGAAGAAGTGCGGGAATGGCGTCTTCGAAAACGATAGCCTCTTCGCAATTGCGCCATGCAATCTTGCCCGTCAACCGCTCGTGCGTGTCAGCGGCCAGCGGAACAATGAGAACCCGGTTCATATCGACCGGACCGGGGAAATCCAGCGCTGCATAGGCCACCTTCTCAAAACCCAACGGCATATAATATGGCGGATCGCCGATCAGGATGACGCCCTCCGAACCCTTGCGCTTCGCCGCAGCAATCGCAATCCGTACCAGCTCACGGCCGATGCCGAGATTCTTGTGGGAGGGACGCACGGCGAGAGGCCCAAGCATGTGCCCTTTGACGCCACCGGCCAGAACCGGCGTCATACGAACAGAAGCGATCGTCTCTCCATCATCGGCACAGATGTAGGAAATCGACCGGTCGTGTGGTCCCTGTTCGCGGATTCGCGCGGCGGCACGGGTGTGCCGGCCTGGGCCAAAAGCTTCTGCATTGATAAGTTCGATGATGGCGTCATGAGACGCGTCTTCGGTGAGGTAGACCAGTTCGTGCTTGGACATGAAGGGACCGGAACGTTAAATACGGATAGGACGATGTGACGGCTGCGCCGGTTAGGGCGTTCGAAGCGTCAGCGTCGTCGGAGCATCCGTGTTGCGGTCATAAAGCAGAATTCCCTCAGAATTGTGATAAACGCGGATATCAGTAAAATTAGGAGCCGTCCAGAACAAATCCTGCACTGAACTCATTCAATGATGTGAGGATGAGACGAACGCACTGTTCACTGCCTTTGGGGTTAACTTTCCGCAAAGTCATGACCTACAGTGTTTGTAGCAATACAAAGGAGAGAGCACGATGGGCATGCTGGTGGAAGGTGTTTGGAAAGACGTCTGGTACGACACAAAGGAAACCAAGGGCCACTTCAAGCGCAGCGCCTCGCAGTTTCGCAACTGGGTGACGGCAGATGGCGAGCCCGGCCCTTCCGGTACAGGCGGCTTCAAGGCTGAGAAAGATCGCTACCATCTCTATGTTTCCCTGGCCTGCCCCTGGGCACACCGCACGCTGATCTTCCGCAAGCTGAAGAAGCTGGAAGACTTCATTTCCGTTTCGGTGGTCGATCCCCTGATGCTGGAAAATGGCTGGGAATTCAAACCGGCAGATGAGCGCACGCCGGGCGCAACGGAGGACCATCTCTTCGGCTCTTCGGCCATGTGGCAGGTCTATACAAAGGCAGACCCGCAATATTCCGGTCGTGTTACCGTCCCTGTTTTGTGGGACAAGCAGCAGAACACCATCGTCTCCAACGAATCTGCGGACATCATCCGCATGTTCAATAGCGCTTTCGATGACCTGACCGGATCAACGAAGGATTATTACCCCGAAGCCCTGCGCGCCGAGATCGATGCCCTCAACGACCAGATCTACGACACCGTAAACAACGGCGTCTACAAGGCGGGCTTCGCCACCACCCAGGAAGCCTATGAGGAAAGCGCTATCAAGATTTTCGAGACGCTGGACGCCTTGGAAGAGCGCCTAGTCGACAAGCGCTTCTTGCTCGGCTCGCAGCAGACGGAAGCGGACTGGCGGCTGTTCACCACATTGGTTCGTTTCGACCCCGTCTATGTCGGCCATTTCAAATGCAACATTCGCCGCATCCACGATTACCCGAACCTGACTGGCTATCTGCGTGATCTCTACCAGACATCAGGCATACCGGAGACGGTCAATATCCGCCACATCAAGGAACATTATTACCGCAGCCACAAGACCATCAACCCGACCGGTATTGTGCCCATCGGCCCTGAACTCGAACTGGAAAGAGCGCATGATCGGGAACGGTTGCGCTGACGCTACCAGTAATCATCCGGTGGCACCTTGCCTGCCAACTCCGCAAGCCGCCTGCATGTGGCGGGCGTCGTGCCATCGGGTAACGCATCCAGCGGAAAAAATCCGCTTTCGCTAATTTCGCGGTCCGGCACCTTTGCTTCGGTCTGCGTCACCTCGAGGCGATAGAACATCACATGGTCGCGGTCGCTGGTGCGGTTGTTGAAATAAACATGGATAAGCTGCGGCGTGGATGTGGCGAAGAGGTTTCCCTCCTCACGGATTTCCTTGTGAAGCGCTTGCGACCCCGTCTCGCCACGCTCCAAACCACCACCGGGCATATGCCAGCCCGGAACATAGGTATGCCGAACCAGAAACACATAGCCCCGCGTATCGAAACAGGCGGCGCGGACGCCCATCGTCATGCCTCGGCTCCAAAAGAAAAACGTGTGCAGCAAACGTTTGACAACATTCCGAAGCACGCGCCGGAACCCTTCGCCCCGCCCATGGTTGTCACTCAAGTCTCAACTCTCCGTCAACTTGTACCGAATACACCAGATACTGCTTCACACTTCGACGTCAGCGCTTATCCCTTTGAAAAATCGAGGTTTCGCATTGTACGCTCCAACATGGATAGATTATGTCTGAACGCATGTTCACACTTGCCCACATCTCCGATATCCATCTCGGCCCGCTGCCCAAGCTCACCTTCCGCGAGCTTGCATCCAAGCGCATCCTCGGCTTTGTGAACTGGCGTCTTAACCGCCGCAAGCACCTTTTCAGCGATACGCTGGAAAAGGTGGTCGATGATATGGAAAGTAAGGCGCCAGACCACATTGCCATCACCGGTGACCTGGTCAATCTGGCAACCGGAATTGAAATCCGCGCCGCAGCTGACTGGCTGGAGGAAATTGGCGATCCTTTGAAGGTCTCCGTCGTGCCGGGCAATCATGACGCCTATGTTCCCGGCGCGCATGACAAGGCGATGGCTGCCTGGTATCCCTTCGTGCGTGGTGATGGCGACAAGGAAAACTGGGACGAAGACCGCAAGATTTTTCCGTATATGCGGGTGCGCGGACCGGTCGCCATGATCGGCTGCTCGACATCCATTGCCACCCCGCCCTTTTCCGCCACCGGCTATTTCGGCCGCAGACAGGCGCGCGCGACGGCGGAATTGCTGCGCAAGGCGGGTGAACAGGGCCTGTTTCGTGTGGTGATGATCCACCACCCGCCAATCCGGGGCGCGGCGGCCACGCACAAACGCATGATCGGCATTCGCCGCTTTGCCGCAGCCATTGGCACGGGCGGCGCAGAACTTGTTCTGCACGGCCACACGCATCTCAACACCGTCTACTGGCTCAACACCCATCGCGGACGCGACCACACGCCTGTCGTCTGCATCGCCTCAACCAGCCAAGGCCCCGGTGGCAAAAAACCGCGCGCGGGGTACAACCTTTTCCACATCGACGGTGGCCCCGGCACATGGAACGTGACCTGCGAACGCTTTGGCCTCAACGAAAAAGGTACCGGCGTGGAGCTGGAGGACGTGCGGGTATTCTACAACAACGGTAAACCGCTCGGTTTCAGCAATCCGGTGGAGCAAAGCGAGGAAGAGTGAGCGTCGAGTAAAATCCCGACGCTCCACAGCAAAGACGATTAGATCCAAACGTCGTTTTGCGCCGTGCGATCCCCGCCTGTGTGCCCGGTATTGAGAACACCACGCGGCTCGATCAGAAGCAGATGGACCTCATGTTCCGCATAGGGTTTGTGCTCCACACCCTTGGGAACGACAAGCATTTCGCCCGGACCAATCGATACCGTGCCGTCGCGAAAATCGATCCGCAACTGACCATTTAGGACGATAAACGTCTCGTCCGTTTCCGGGTGGTCATGCCAGATGAAATCTCCCTCGATGCGCACGATCTTGAATTGATAATCGTTCATTTCGGCTATGACGCGCGGCTGCCAAAAGGCTGTTATCTTTGAGAGTTTGTCCGCGAAATTGACAGACTGATATTGTTTTTCCATCGTTCGATTGCTCCTTGGTTGAATAGGAGCAATCTAAGCGCATCACTGTCGGCAATATTGAACGATCGTGCAAATCAGCGTTGGGTCAACGTCATCTTGCGCCACTGAGCGGGCGTCATGCCGAAGGTGTTACGAAAATGCCGGGTCAGGTGCGCCTGGTCGGCAAATCCGACATCCAACGCGACCTGAACAAGTGATTGCCCCTCGACAATACGCGCCTTGGCATGATCCAGACGACGTAGCGTCAGATAACGGTAAGGGCTGGTGCCGAACACTGTCCTGAAATCGCGAGACAACTTCCAACGATCCTGCCCGGTAAGCGTTTCCAGTTGCTCAAGGGAAACCACCTGACCATTTGAATGTCGAAGATAATCGCGAGCCTTATCCGCCGCGTGGTAGTCGGGCAGCGAAATTCCTCGCCTGCCACTGGGAGGCCCGGCGGCTTTCAGCCCTGCAGCGATTTCGTAGATCGCATCATCGAACTGCAAGGTCTCCAGCGGCTCGCTGATATGTGCAAAAATGCGATCAATCGCCTTCAGCAACTGCGGATTGCTCGTGACGCCAGCGGGAATGAATGGCAGTGCATGACCATGCCCCAAGGCATTCTGTACAAGAAGCGGGTCCAGATAGATCATCTGATAATGGAAGCCATCCTCCGTGCCTGCCTGCCCATCATGCAATTCGTCTGGATAAAGCACCATGACCGTCCCGGGCACCCCGGCACTCCCCTCGCCGCGATATTGAAACCGCTGCACGCCGGATATTGTGCGGCCTATCGCATAGGTATCATGCCGATGTGGCTGATAGGCAGGGCCTGAGAAGAAGGCCTCTATCCGTTCGCAACCTTCCATTCCGGAAGCGAGATTGATCCACCCAGACGCAACGGGAGCAGATAAATCGCTGACGACACCCAGTCCCGACTGCAATGGTGAATGCTCCCAAGATAGATGTCTTCGATGAGTCTCTGTAAAATCTTCGACCTCAGCAGAGTGCATCTGCTGAGGTCGACAGGGGTGACGTTCAGGTCAGGCCTTTGCTGCCCGCTCCTCCAACACACGGTTGGCAGCTGATACGATCGCCTCCAGCGAAGCTGCCACGATGTTCGTGTTGATACCCGCACCAAACAGCTTGCCGCCAGGATGCTCCATCTCGACATAGGCGATGGCCGAGGCGTTGGAACCGTGTTGCAGCGAGTGCTCTGAGTAATCGTTGACCGACAGATCAATGCCGAGATAGGTCGACAGAGCGTTAATGAAGCCGTCGATTGGGCCGGTTCCCTTGCCCTCGATGCGCTTGATCTCGCCGTTGTCGGTGATTTCGGCGGCAACCACGCGCACACCCCGGAAGTCACCAGCCGGATAGGTGTGGTGATCCACAAATTTGATGCGGGCGTTGGGCTGCGTCACATATTGTTCGATGAAGCGGTCGTGGATGCGCTTGGCGGGCAGTTCTACACCTTCTTCATCGGTAATGCGCTGAATTTCCTCGCGGAATTCCACCTGCAGATTGCGCGGCAGGTTGATGCCGTAATCCTGCTGGAGAATATAGGCGATGCCACCCTTGCCGGACTGCGAATTGATGCGGATGATCGCCTCGTAGGAGCGCCCGACATCTTTCGGATCGATGGGCAGATAAGGCACTTCCCACACCGGATGATTGGCAACCTTGATCGCCTTCATGCCCTTGTTGATCGCGTCCTGATGCGAGCCGGAAAACGCCGTATAAACCAGTTCACCGACATAAGGGTGGCGCTCTGGGATCGTCATCTCGTTGGAGTACTCGTAGACTGACTTGATGTGTTCGATATCGCGGCAATTGAGTTCAGGATCGACACCCTGCGTGTACATATTCAGCGCCAACGTGACGACGTCCACGTTACCCGTGCGTTCGCCATTCCCGAACAATGTGCCTTCCACGCGGTCGGCGCCCGCCATCAGGCCCAGTTCTGTTGCGGCGATGCCGGTGCCACGGTCGTTGTGGGGATGCAGCGAAATGATGACGTTTTCGCGGTTGTCGATGTTGCGGCACATCCACTCGATCTGGTCGGCATAGATGTTGGGCGTGGCCATCTCCACTGTCGAAGGCAGGTTCAGGATCAGCTTGTTATCCGCCGTGGGCTTCACAACCTCAACCACCGCGTTGCATATCTCAAGTGCTACTTCCAGCTCGGTACCGGTGAAGCTTTCCGGCGAATATTCGAAGCGGTAACCACCACCGGCCTTGGCGGCCATATCGGTGATCATCTTGGCCGCATCGACCGCAATCTGCTTGATACCAGGCACGTCCTTGGCGAACACCACGCGGCGCTGCAATTCGGAGGTGGAATTGTAGAAGTGGATGATCGGGTTCTTGGCACCTTCCAGCGATTCGAAGGTGCGGGTAATCAGTTCCGGGCGGCACTGAACCAGCACCTGCAAGGAAACGTCTTCCGGCACGCCACCCTGTTCCACGCACCAGCGCGCGAAGTCGAAATCCGTCTGGGAAGCGGATGGGAAACCGATCTCGATTTCCTTGAAA
Organism: Agrobacterium bohemicum; assembly: GCF_001562555.1. NCBI lineage: Bacteria > Pseudomonadati > Pseudomonadota > Alphaproteobacteria > Hyphomicrobiales > Rhizobiaceae > Agrobacterium > Agrobacterium bohemicum. The sequence goes on along the minus strand of NZ_KQ961024.1, from coordinate 252,393 downwards.
CCCATTTCCAGCAACAGCTTGAACATGCGCGCCTTGCGATCATGCCCCATGGGATTAACCAGCGACTGGTTGCCATCACGCAAATCCACCGAACACCAGATTGGTGCCTTGTCGATGGTTTTCGAGGGCCATGTCCGGTCCTTGATATCGATCACAGGGTATGGGCGATACTTCACGTTCGCGTCCGGCATACCCTTGGAAATATGAGAGGTCTTGGCGTCCATAATCTTGCTCCTTCCACGCATCGCGGCTGAAAAAGCCTTGTGCTAATTCGCGCCCAAACGGGCCTTAAATCCAGTATAAAGTGAGATTTCGAGTTGAGGAGCGTTCGCACCAGCGGGCTTTCGGCCGCCGGGCGCTCCTCACTGGACCCGGCAACCGCGTGTAAGGTCGAGGCTAAGAAGCGAGAGTGCACCGCATGGGCAAGCCTTCGCAGAAATCTGCGCGGTCATGCCAAAAATGGTTGCGGTGCGATTGGTCATAGAAAAGCTTATAAGCGGCGAAATTTTTGGTTGCAAGTCCATCTTCAACTTTTCATTCGTTTCACAAAACTCGTCAGCGCCATCATCAAACCACCACCGATCAGCCCCCAAAAGGCGCCTGATATGCCGCCGAACGACAGGCCGGAGGCCGTGATGAGGAAGGTGATGGCAGCGGCTTCGCGGGTTTCGGGGTCTTTGAAGGCAGCAACAGCTGAGCCGGAGAAGGCACCGACCAAAGCCAGGCCCGCAACCGCCTGAATGAGAATCGGCGGGGCGAGTGCCACAAACGCGGTGACCACACCTGCTAGCAGCCCGAAAATCACGTAGCCGACACCGCTGACGATAACCGCCCAGTAACGACGCTTGGGGTCTGGGTGGGCGTCTTCGCCCGCGCACATGGCGGCGGTGATGGCGGCGAGGTTGACGGCATGACCACCAAAGGGCGCAGCGAGCAGCGAGAAAAGGCCGGTTGTGGCAAACAGCTGCCCCGGCTGCGGATCGTAATTGTTGACCTTCAGAACGGCGATGCCGGGAATATTCTGCGAGGCCATGGTCACGATGAACAGCGGCAGCGCAATCGATATCAGGGCTTGCAGGTTGAACACCGGCATGACGAATTCCATAGGCGGAGCCAGTGATTGCGCGATGCTATCCAAAGCATCGGCTGGAATATCGACGCCAAAAATCATCACCAGAACGAAAGCGGCAAGAGCTGCAGGCACGGCAAACAGACGCTTGAAAGCACCGACGATGATCCATGCCAGAATGATCGGCAGGCCAAGCGCGGGGTTGAAACCGATGGCCTTGATGGGCGCAAAGCATAGACCGATGATGACACCTGCCAGCATGGCGTTGGCAAGCGGCGTCGGAATGGAGGCAACCGCCCGCCCGAGCGGCCTGAACAGACCGGCGATGATGATCAGCACCGAACAGATGATAAAGGCGCCCACGGCTGCCGAAAAGCCGCCCTCGATCACCCCCGTCGTCGCCAGAAGCGCGCCACCCGGTGTAGACCACGCAATGCTGATGGGAAGCCGCGTTTTGGCGGATAGAACGATAGCGCAGATACCGACGGAAACCGACAGCGCCATCAGCCCGGATGCAGCCTCGAAATCCGTTGCGCCGACACCCTTCAAACCTTGCAGCACCACGGCGAAGGAGCTCGCGAACCCGACGAAAGCCGTGAGCAAGCCCATGAACAGGCTTTGGAGAGAAAAATCTTTTAACATGGCTGGGCTCTGGCAGAGGGAAAAGTCGATCATCATTCCAGATCAAAAAACGCCCACGCTGGCAAGGTTGCTTTGAGCGGCTAACGTACGCACGTTGAGTTGTGCGCAGCATTCTCATGCCCTGCCCTGTTGTTCTCACCAGCACGCCCGTGTAAACCCTCGCCATCAACCAGCGAGATATCAAATGCTTCCTTGGATAGAACTGGACCGAGCAGCCATACCCGGCGATGGCACCGAACTGCGCCTGAAGCAGCGCGGCCAGGAATTCTCCATCATGCTGGGCGCAAATGAGCTGATGAACAGCCGGTTGAGCGGTTCCGAAGAGGCCCTGGCGACGCTCTCCTGTGAACGCATTGCCGGACGTGCGAACCAGACCATGCTGATCGGCGGGCTTGGCATGGGTTTTACCTTGCGTGCCGCGCTTGCTGTTTTGCCTTCCGACGCCCACGTCACCGTCGCAGAACTCGTCCCAGCCGTTGTGGAATGGGCGCGCGGCCCTATGGCCGATCTGCACAAGGGCACGCTGGATGATGCCCGCGTTGACATTCATGTCGGCGATGTCGGTGCGCTTATCCGCTCGAAAAAGGCCGTCTATGACGCCATTCTGCTGGATGTCGACAATGGCCCCGATGGCCTCTCGCGCCCGTCCAATGACAGCCTCTATGATCGCGATGGTTTAGAAGCCGCCAGAACAGCTTTGCGCCCGAAAGGCGTACTGGCCGTGTGGTCATCCGGGCCGGATGCTGCCTTCACTCGCCGCTTGCGACAGGCGGGCTTTGCGACAGATGAGGTGAGCGTTCGCGCCAATGGCAAGCGCGGCGGTGCGCGGCATACGCTCTGGTTGGCGGCCAAGGCTTAACGCCTTGACGTGGACCGCTCTCCCAACGCGTCCAACGCATCGGCATTATCCCGCCCCCAGGCATAGAGCATTTCCACCGGCTCGATAAACCGGTTTCCGAGCGGTGTAAGGCAGTATTCAACGGAAGGCGGTCTGGTCGCATGGACGTGGCGTGTCACCAGTCCGGTGCGCTCCATTTCCTTCAACGTCTGCGTCAGCATCTTCTTGGAAATCCCCGGCAGGCTGCGTTCCAACACACCTGTGCGGGCGGTGCCCTGATGCAGGGTATGCAGCGTGTGCAAGATCATGCTCGTCCATTTGGTCGAGAACAGTTCCAACACACGTCTGGGCGCACAATCCTCGCGCCATTCCGCTTCATGGCTTCCCGGTTTCATCGTGGTCACCTTTTGGTATCCATGTCCCCAATCCGTGCCGTCTACACGATGGCGGGCGGGATGCCTAATTATAGCTTTTACAAAATGGAGTTCGAGCATGGTTAAAACGGCATTGGTGGTGGGCGCAAGCGGGATCGTCGGCAGCGCCACGGCAAATCTTCTGTTCGAACAGGGTTGGCGCGTTTACGGCCTTTCGCGCAAACCGGCGCAGCAGAAGAGCATCATTCCTGTTGCCGCCGATTTACAAAATCCGGTTGAAACGGCAAAGGCACTGACGGATGTCCGGCCAGACGCCGTGTTCATCACTACATGGGCTCGTCAGGACAGCGAAGCGGAAAATATCCGCGTCAATTCCGCCATGGTCCGCAATCTCCTGGATGGCCTGAAACTCGGCAAATCCACTCGCCATGTGGCACTGGTCACCGGTTTGAAGCACTACCTTGGACCCTTCGAGGCCTATGGCAAAGGCATACTGCCGCAGACACCTTTCCGCGAGGAACAGGGCCGTCTCGATGTCGAAAACTTCTATTATGCGCAGGAAGACGAAGTTTTCGCCGCTGCAAAACGTGATGGCTTTTCATGGAGCGTGCATCGCCCGCACACCGTCATCGGCCAGGCTGTCGGCAATGCCATGAACATGGGAACGACACTTGCGGTCTACGCCACCATCTGCCGCGAAACCGAGCGCCCCTTCCGCTTCCCCGGTTCCGCTGCACAATGGAACGGCCTGACCGACATGACGGACGCCAACCTTCTTGCCAAGCAGTTGCTATGGGCCGCAGAAACACCCGAGGCAGCAAACGAAGCGTTCAATGTGGTGAATGGTGACGTGTTCCGCTGGAGCTGGATGTGGGGTCGTATCGCAGATTGGTTCGGCATCGAGCCAGCGCCATTCGATGGCACAGTCAGCCCGCTCGAACAGCAGATGGAGCACGATTCCGAGATTTGGAGCACGATTGCTATTCGGGAAAACCTGGCTGAGCCCGATCTGACCCGTCTGGCATCACCCTGGCATACCGATGCGGATCTCGGTCGCCCCATCGAAGTCGTGACCGACATGGCCAAAAGCCGCCGCCTCGGATTCAAGGAATATCAGCCGACGGATGACGCCTTTTTTGCTTTGTTCACGGCGCTCCGCGAAAGCCGCCTTATCCCCTGATCCGGCATAATCGCTTAACAACAAAAAACCGCGCTGACCTTCGCCAGCGCGGTTTTTTGACGGACAGTTTCAGGTTAGATCTCGCCCTGCGAGGTCACGACGCGCGAAGCAAGGCCATAGGCCACGGCTTCTTCGGCACCCAACCAGTAATCGCGGTCGATGTCCTTGGCGATCTTTTCTTCCGTCTGGCCGGTGGCCACAGAGAAAATCTTGATCAGACGCTTGTTCATCTTGATAATTTCGCGTGCCTGGATTTCGATATCCGATGCCATGCCGCGTGTGCCGCCGGATGGTTGGTGAAGCAGGAAGCGAGTATTCGGCAAGCAGATACGACGTTCCTTCGGCACCGATACGTAGATCAGTGCGCCGGCAGATGCGACCCAGCCGGTGCCGATGATCCACACCTTCGGCTTGATGAACTTGATCATGTCGTGAATGCTATCGCCGGATTCGACGTGGCCGCCGGGCGAGTTAACATAGACGCGGATGTCTTCATCGCTGGCAGCCGACAGCGCAACAAGCTGCGTGCAAACCTTCTGTGCCAGTTCCTGCGTGATTCCGCCATAAATGAAGATCGAACGCGACTTGAAAAGATTCGCTTCCGTTTCTTTGCCGATCGGCAGTTCCTTGCTCTTGTCGTCTTCTTCTTCGTTCATGTGACGGTCTCCAACGTATTTCATTACCTACCGGACATAGTGTGATTTGTTTCGTAAAACAATGAGTGAAAAAGGCAAGGCGCGGAACTGCTTAATAAACAGACCACCGACAAATGACGCATGGACAGCGTGTTTGCGCTTGCGATATCGTTAATGACGCAGGGTTGGAGCGGCACCCCAAGAGCTTCTTGCCCTGCCTACAAAAAAACAAGAGGGACCGATGTTCAAAAAACTTTTACTTGCCGCTGTCACACTCGGCGCAACCACCCTGCCCGCATTTGCTCACCTCAACCCTGAAGAGCACGGCTCCTTCATGGCAGGATTTTCGCACCCGCTGTTTGGTGCCGACCATATTCTGGTAATGATTGCAGTCGGCATATGGGCTGCGCAGATCGCCGCCTCTACCCATAAAAGAAGCGCACTTCTCATCGTTCCAGCCGCGTTCGTTTGCACCATGGCAATCGGCTTTGCCTTGGCTCTTGGCAGTATTGATTTGCCATTCGTCGAACCGGCCATACTAGCCTCGGTCGTTGCTTTGGGTCTGCTCGTTGCCATGGCCACGCGTGTCCCGGTCGGCGCTGCTGCAGCCATCGTCGGCATATTTGCCCTTTTCCACGGCCATGCCCACGGCGGTGAACTCGGAAGCGCAGGCGCCCTTCAGTTCGGCGCTGGCTTCATCATCGCAACCGCACTTCTCCATGTTGCCGGCATCGCTCTTGGAATGGGCATTGCCAGGCTTGGCACGGTTGCGGCGCGCATCGTCGGCGGCATCACCGCACTGGCCGGGCTTTCTCTGGTGTTTGGCGGGTAAATCAAGGGTTTCTAACCTTACAGAAATGTAAGAAAATTTCGGCTTTCAAAAGCCAAAATTGAACCCTACTTCCTTGGTGTGTGTTTCTCGACACGCCAAGGAGGCTACCGATGTCACCCGAAGAAACCCAACTGCTGAAATCCCTGTTCGACAGGGTCAAATCCGCATCCTCCACCCCGCGTGATGCGGAAGCGGAAACGTTGATCAATCAGGCGGTGCGAGACCAACCCGCCTCTCCCTATTATCTGGCACAAGCCGTGATCGTGCAGGAAAAGGGGCTTGAAGCCGCAGCGGCGCATATCACCCAGCTTGAAGAGCGTATTCACCAGCTTGAAAGTGGCAACGGCGCGCCACAACAGGCCCAACAGGGTGGGTTCCTCAGCTCGATTTTTGGCGGTAGTCAGCAGCAAGCGCCAGCATCGACGCCTGCCCCCGCGCAGACTTACCGAAATGATACATCCGGTCAGGCACCGGGGCCGTGGGGCCGCTCAAACGATACTTCGCAGCAACCCAGTGGCCCATGGACCAACCAGCAGCCATCTGCCTTTGCGCGCCCAAGCAGCGGCGGCGGATTTCTGCAAGGTGCGCTGGGAGCTGCGGCAGGCGTAGCGGGCGGCATGTTGCTTGCCAATTCGCTGAGCGGCATCTTCTCGAACCACGTTGCATCGTCGGGCTGGGGTTCCGCCTTGGGCGGCGCTGGAAATGGCGCCGCACCGGTGGAAGAAACCGTCATCAATAACTATTACGGTGATGACGACAAGCCGCAGCAGGATGCTGGCAACAACGATAATCTGCAACAAGCGGATTACGACGATAGCAACGATGATACGGATTTCGATTCAGGCGACGGAGATTCCTTCGTCTGAGTTGAAGAAACCGAAGGGTCAGCCGCGGCCACGATAGGTCGCGACGCCCTGTTCAGGCAGCCAGACACCTTGCAGTGGCGCACCCGTCTGCCAGAAGACATCGATGGGAATGCCGCCGCGCGGATACCAGTAAGCGCCGATGCGCAACCACTTCGGCTGAAGCAGATCCACCAACCGCTTGGCAATATAGATTGAGCAATCTTCGTGGAATGCGCCGTGATTTCGGAAGGCATGCAGGAACAGCTTCAGTGACTTTGACTCCACCAGAAAATCACCCGGAATATAATCGATGACGATATGGGCAAAATCCGGCTGACCGGTCATGGGGCACAGTGACGTAAATTCCGGCGCGGTAAAGCGCACGACATAATCAGTGCCAGCATTGCCGTTCGGTACTTTTTCCAGAACGGCCTTTTCCGGGCTTTCAGGGGAAGCGACTTGTGCGCCCAGTTGTGACAGGCCGGAAACATCCGTGACTGACATGGTTCAAACTCCTGTTTCTTGAAACTCAACCCGAACGCCATGTGCCTGTTCGCTCTCAGGCTCCACATGAATGGCCAGCACGGCACCGGGTATGGCTTCCCTTATGGCATCTTCGAGCCGGTCGCAAATCTCATGTGCCGCTCCCACAGACAGGGCAGAGGGAACGACCACATGGAAATCGATAAAGGCGACCGCCCCTGCCCTTCTGGTCTTCAGATCATGCACCCCCAGGACACCAGTGGAATTTTCGGCAATCGCCTTCTTGATCGCTTCGTCTTCCTCCGGTTCCACCGCACGGTCCATCAGACCACCGAGTGAGTGCATGATGACCTTCGAACCCTGGAATAGGATATTGATGGCGACGACGATGGCCAGCACCGGATCGAGAATGGCATAGCCGGTCAAAATCGCCAGAACGAGGCCGATCAGAACTCCGCCGGAGGTCACGACATCCGACATGATGTGCTGGCCATCTGCCAGAAGTGCAGGCGATGAATGCTGTCTGCCGACACGAATGAGGACCCTTGCCCATATGCCATTGAGAATGGCTGCAAAGGCGTTGATGGCGAGACCGATCGCCGGTGCATCCGGCAAGCGCGGAGCCATCAAGCCGCTCCACGCTTCCTTGACGATCAGAAGTGCAGCAAGAACGATCAAAACGCCCTCGACCACGGCGGACAGATATTCCGCCTTGTGATGCCCGAACTGATGATCGTCATCGGCAGGTTTTTGCGCGTAACGAATGACGAAATAGGCGATGAAGGCTGCGACAACGTTGACGGTGGATTCCAGACCATCCGACAGCAGCGCCACAGAGCCGGTAACCCACCATGCCGAAAGCTTCAGGCACAAAACCGTAATGGAAAACGGGATGCCCCAGAAAGCAAGTTTCCTGACGAGCGTGTTGCCCTGTTCGTTCATGACTGACCCCGTGCGGATGCGAATGAATTGCAGAAATGGACACCAAAACGCATGAACCGCCCGCTCGGAGGTTCCAAGCAGGCGGTTCATATTTGCGGCTTCTATGATTTAAAGCGAGGGCAAGGTCAAGTCCCTACACTCTGCTCAGCAGCAACTTGATACCCGCAAAACCGAAAAACAGGGCCAGCACGGTTTCGATATATCGCTTGGCGCGCTGATAGACGCGGATTGCCGGTGCTGTTGAAAACAGGAGGGCGTAGCCACAGAAAATGGTAATCCCCAACAGTCCGCAGCCGCCGATGATGGCCGCGAGGGTCGATGCTCCCGCGCCGGGCTTCAGGCCGAGGGACATGATGGCTATCCAGCCGAGAATGGCCTTGGGGTTGGTCAAATGAAGCAGCAATCCGCGACGGTAGAGTTGCAGATATTCCGCGCGGTCAACAGGAGCTTCCTGCACGACGGTTTGAGGCGTGACAGGTGAAAAGGCCGAGCGAGCGGATTTATAGGCCAGGTATAGCAGATAAAAGCCACCGGCGATCTTGATGAAGAACAGCGCATTGGCGTAGGTCGCCAAAACTGCGGACAGGCCGGTGGCCGTCAGTGTCGCCCAGAACAGTGAGCCGGTGATGACGCCGATTGCCAGAACGATGGCCGGTGCGCGTCCTCGGCTCATGGCTACGCCCATGATGGTCATGTTGCTGGGGCCGGGGCTAGCCACGGCGATAATATAAGCGATGTAAACCAGTAAAAGCTGATGGAAATCGATCATTACCGCCCTGCAAACAGAAAAGCCAAAACAATCAAACGATTAAGGCAGTTGGATTGATTTTGTCAATTCCCACATCTCAACGCGCCGGAACGGCAACGGAAAATATGCTGGCATCATTATGCATCCGTAGCGAGGCCGTGAGAAGCGGCGGCAAAGGCGTCCACCATCCGGTTTGCAAACCGGCATACCGCAGGGCCGCCGCAGTCCATGTGTTACAGCCCACCACTGCATTGAAATACCCTACAGCCTCGAAAAAAGCATCATTGCGGCCGTATGATTGCCCCAATAGCGGGATCGGCTTTTCCTGAGAGTAGGCAAAGCTGCCAACGATGAAATCGACGAGTTTTCGATGCTCCTCCCCCGAAAGATCAAGCAACGTGACACTCGCGTCCGTGAGAGGGATATCTCCTGCAAGAGCGATATGCATGACCGAATGGTCGAGCGTTAGGCCCTTGAGCAGGGGGAACGGCTTCAGATCGGCCCATGTTGGCGTCTGTGTGTAGAAAGCCCGCCCTCCCCAGCCGAAAACGAGATACCGAACACCGGGGAAATCGATGTCGAGATTTCCATCGCGCAGAAACGCAAATTGCGCCAGCAGCTCTGCATCAACAGGAAGGGCTATGTCAGTGTGGATGGGATTGCTGAGAACCAAAACGCGGCGGGACGTGGCGTCCACGACCGTCGATTGATTGTGGGTGAGCGGCTTTGGCAGCAAGGTTCCAGCGCCAAGGCTTGCGACAATCAAGGCCACGGCGATGCATAGATATTTGAAAATCTTCACTGTGCATCACCTGCGCGGATCATAGGAGACGGCGGCGTTTCATAACGCCGCCGTTGTTCGTGGGCCAGGTCAGGCGGCCTTGGTCTTTGCCTTGCGCACCAGATGCGTGACCACGTTTTCGATCATCCGCATGCCGGCATCGCCACCCAGCGTCATGATCGATTCCGGGTGGAACTGAACTGCCGCAACCGGCTCTTTGGAATGTTCGATGCCCATGATCGTGCCATCTTCGCTTTCCGCCGTGATGATGAAATCCCGGTGGAGTGTAGCAGGGTCGGCGAAGATCGAGTGATAACGACCGACCGTCACCTCTTTACCGAGACCGGAGAAAACCAGACCGGGTTCCAGCACGCGGATACGCGACGGCTTGCCATGCATGGGAACTGCCAGATGGCGAAGCTCACCGCCATAGGCTTCCGCAAGCGCTTGCAGCCCGAGGCAGACACCGAAGATTGGCAAATCGCGGGAACGAGCCGCCTTGATCGTCGCCTTGCAATCGAAATCGCTGGGGTTGCCGGGTCCGGGAGAGAGAACGACAAGGTCCGGCTGGAAGCGATCAAACACCTCTGCCGCCACCGGCGAACGTACGGTGGAAACGGTCGCGCCCGTCTGGCGGAAATAATTGGCGAGCGTGTGCACGAAGCTGTCTTCGTGGTCCACCAGCAGAATTTTAACGCCAGTTCCCACCTTGGCCAAGTCCCGCTGCATTACCGCGGAGTTCTGGCCCTTCGCGTCTCGGATAGCTGAAATCATGGCAGATGCCTTTAGTTCGGTTTCGGCCTCTTCTTCCTGCGGATTGGAATCGTTGAGCAAGGTTGCCCCTGCCCGCACTTCGGCAATACCATCCTTGATGCGGATGGTGCGCAGCGTCATGCCCGTGTTCATATCGCCGTTGAAACCAACCATGCCGATGGCGCCGCCATACCAGACGCGCGAGCTCTTTTCATGAGCTTCGATAAAGCGCATGGCCCACAGCTTCGGCGCACCGGTAACGGTAACGGCCCATGCGTGCGACAGGAAGCCGTCGAATGCATCCATATCATCCCGCAAGCGGCCTTCTATGTGGTCCACGGTGTGGATGAGGCGGGAATACATCTCGATCTGGCGGCGGCCGATGACCTTGACGGAACCCGGCTCGCACACGCGGCTCTTGTCGTTGCGGTCCACATCCGAACACATGGTCAGTTCGGATTCGTCCTTCTTGGAATTCAAGAGCTTGAGGATCTGCTCGCTATCGGCAATCGGGTCCTCGCCACGCTTGATGGTGCCGGAAATCGGGCATGTCTCGATGCGGCGACCGGACACACGCACGAACATTTCCGGCGACGCGCCCACCAGATATTCCTGATGGCCCAGATTTATAAAGAAGGAATAGGGAGACGGATTGATGGCTTTCAAGCGGCGCGAAATAGCCGAGGGATTGCTGTCGCAACGTTCCATGAACTTCTGTCCTGGCACGACCTCGAACAGGTCGCCACGGCGGAAGCTTTCCTTGGCTTTCGTCACCAGTTCCGAGTATTCGCCCGGGTGATGATCGCCGCGCGGCGGAATGGTGTCCGTCTTGACGAACGGCTCTGGCACGATGTCCTGCGCCTTGCCATGCGTCGTTACGCCGTCCTTTTCGAAGTCGTAACGGTCGATCCAGGCCTTTGCGGAGTGGTGATCGACAACGAGAATTTCATCCGGCAAAAACAGCACCATATCGCGCTGGTCCTCCGGTCGTTCCAGTGAAAGCTTGATGGCATCGAACTGGAAGGCCAAGTCGTAGCCGAAAGCGCCGAACAGACCGATGGCCGCATCTGCGCTGGAATAGAATAGATCGACAATAGCGCGCAGCGCCGTGAAGACAGTTGGTATCTTCGAGCGTTCTTCTTCGGTGAAGACACGGTCCGGCTCGTTGACGATCAGGTCCAGACGGCGGGCGGTTGAGGTGCCAAGCTTCAGATCCGGCGTCGTTTTCAACTTTTCCGTGATGAACGTCAGCAGTGCCTCGCCGCGACCATTATAGGCTTCGATCCACATGGTACGGCCGAAACAGGAAATGCCGAGTGGCGGATCGATGATGGCGGTGTCCCAACGGGTGTAGCGACCGGGATATTCATAATTCGAGGAAAACACTGCGCCACGACGTTCATCAAGGCCGGTTACGTAGCTGTCGATAGCCGTTGCATAGTCGGCAGCACGGCGCTGGCGCGTGACTTTGACGCCGCCTCTGGTCTCGTAAGTTTCCGACCCGTCATCCTGAATAATCGTTACCATTTATTCCGCTTCCCGTTTCTAAAGCCCGATGACAGGCGGCATAATAACAAAAAAGCCGCCTGAAAATTCGGGCGGCTTGGACTTAGTCAAAGGACATGGGTGCTCAAGGCCGCGTAAAGCTGCCCCACCACCAGATTGCAAGGTTCTTCGACTGTGTGTTCATGGCGCAAATTGTTAGCCGCAAGCGCAGGCGATGGCAAGCGGATTTGAACCGAAAGACTGTTGAAACGTTGTGGGTCTGCCGCAACGGGGGAACGAACGGTCACATGCTTCATCGTCTCATGATAGTCGCAGCCAGTGCGCTGCTGATTGCAGCCTCGCAACCGCCACAGGATGTGCCGGTTCCTCAGCCCAAACCGGAGCAGGAGGACGTGACACCCGCACCTGCAGAAACGAAAAAGGACGAGCAGCAGCCTGCTCAACCGCCCGCAGAGAGCGCCGTGCCGAAGCCGGAAGAAACTAAAAAAGAAGAAGAAAAAAAGTCGGAGGAGCCCCCGCGCGATCCGGTGAAAGCAGAAAATCCGGAAGAGCTCAAAGCCTGCCTTACGGAACTGAAAGAGCTGGGCGCAGAGTTCAAGGAACTTCCGCCGATCAAAGGCGAAGAGGATGGCTGCGGCATCGCTTCGCCTCTGGAGCTATCGACAGTCATTCCAGGCATAACACTGGAGCCTGAAGGCACCATGCGGTGTGAAGCCGCACTTGCGCTTTCACGCTGGGCAAAAAATGTGGTGGTGCCAACGGCGAAAATCGCGCTTCCGGGCAAAAACGTCACCGCTTTCGGCAACGCATCGACCTATATCTGCCGCAACCGCAACAGCGCAGAAACCGGCAAGATGTCGGAACACGCCAAGGGCAACGCAGTCGATATCGCCACACTCACCTTTGACAAGGGCGAACCGCTGGTCATGAAGTCTCGCGGCGAAGACGGTACCATGGAAGGCGCTTTCCAACGCACAGTCACCACCGCCGCCTGCCTGTTCTTCCGCACCGTCCTCTCCCCCGGCAGCGACGCGACGCATCAAGACCACCTCCATATGGATGTGCTTGAGCGTAAGGGCGGATATTTGTATTGCCGTTAAGAACGCGAAATGGCGGAGCATGAGCCCCGCCTTTTGTTGACGTCAGGGGATTGCGATCAGAATTTCTGCGTGAGAGAAATTTTGAATGAACGACCGGGTTCGCTGTAAAACGCAACCGGTTGGTTGGCAGTCGTTACTCCACTTGTACTTACATCGCGTGTTCCGACGGCATTCCAGTAGGTCTTGTCGAAAATATTATAGACCCCTGCCTGAATCCGGAGCCCCTTGGTCTGCTCCGGCTCCCACCAGGCCGTCAGGTTGGTGATACCATAACCAGGTGCGTCGAATGTCTGATAGGTCGCCCCGGTAATTGTCGTGGCGAGCCCGTCTTCTCTCATACCGGCCGACAGAATGGTGGAGAGGTCGAGACCCCATTGCTCCTGCTCGTAGCCCACACCCAGAATAGACTTGAACGGCGCCACTGTGCGGATGAACTCGCCGGTATCGCTGTCCTTGCCATAGGCATAGGCGAGCGAGCCATGAACAAAGATGCCGTTTCCGAAATCCTTACGCGCGCTGATTTCTACGCCCGAAATCTCGACCTTGTCTCGGTTTCTCCACGTATACAATGTCGCCGGTTCTCCGGCGGCGGTGTTTCCGGGTGTTCCAAATGCGTCGATGAAATTGGAATAGATATTGTGAAACGCGGTAATCTTTCCGGTCAGATCATTGCCCTGATAGCTGGCGCCCAGTTCAAAGCCCTGGGAGGTTTCAGGCTTCAGATCGGGATTGCCGATATTGGCGTAGAACGTTCCATTTGTGAAGTTGACATAAAGTTCGTTGACCGTCGGCGGACGGTAAGCCATCGACCATTGGCCGAACAGTTGTACTTCGGGTGTCAGATCATATGTGGCCAAGAGCTTAGGCGAGAGGCGAACACCATCTTGCCCTTCCGGTAGTCCAAAAACGCCCGAACCGGTGTTGCTACTGAACCCTGACGATGGCTTTGGTTCGTAATCATACCAGTCGAACCGCACGCCGGGTGTCAGCGCAAAACCACTATCGCCGAAACCTATACGGTCATCCAAATACAGTCCGAGCCGTTTTCCATCGACATCTGGCATATCAGACTGCGAAACGACTGTCGTAAAGGGTACGACCGTCAGGAATTGCTCGGTTTGAGAAAACTGGAGGTTACCGCCGAAACGGACTTCGTGGTTCAGATTGCCGGTGGTGAACTCGGAAACAGCGCTTCCCGTCAAACCGACAGAGCTTTCTTCCATTTCATTGTAGCGACCATAATCGCTGCCGTTGTTACGCGTACCGTAAGACCCGGCATCCTTGACTAGTCGTTGCCAGTACAGCGACATTCTCGCGCTGTCGACCTGCGCATCGGTAGACGGGGCCTCATATTCATAGTCCAGCGATACGCGTTCGCGGCGAGTATCGTCATACCCCCAATAGTCGCCAACTCGGTTGCTCGTTGGGCCGGTGGCGGACTGAAGTGTTTTCAAGTCGGATGTGCTGTCGAGATTAAAGCGTTCGGCCGTCATACCAATGCGGTGTCCGCCTTCGAGATCCTGACGGATTTTGAAAAGCAGATTGTACTGATCGTAATCAGAAGGGTTGGCTTTGGTGCGATTAACGCCAATGATATCGTCCGTACCTTGGCTTTTACGCTCGTCGCCCTTTTTGTAACCACCCTGAAACATAACCGATGTGTTTTGTATCTTCTTCGCAACAGCGACAGAGCCGCCGAAACTTCTGTCTTCGCTGTCATACGTCAGCTTCGCCACACCGCCCCAATCGCGTCCTTCCGTTATTAGATCCTCGGGCTCAAGCGTGCGCAACACAAGTGCTCCACCCAGTGCACCCGGCCCGATGCGGCTTGAATCTGCTCCGCGCACAACATCAACTCGGGAAAGCGAAGAGAAATCGTAACTGTTGTTGGTGTCACTCATGGAAGTGGTCGCAACGCCAGCGCGCGGGTAGTTTTCGAAATAAGGAACAGGGATATCATCGATCAGCGTCGTAACGCGCGCTCCACCAAGACCTCTGATAAACAAACCACCTGGTTTACCTGGCTTGGATTCAATCAATTCGACGCCAGGTTCTGTGGTGTTGCCGAGGTCGCGTGCGTTGCTGATTTCCTTCTTGCGAATGACCTCGGCGTCCATCGTACTGGCCAAAGGCGTGTCAGAAGCGGCGTCTCCCGCCTTAACGCGTTTACCCTTGATGGTAATATGCTCAAGAACCGTCGGGCCGTTCTGGACGTTAGCGTCCTGCGCGTGGCCGATGGAATAGCTGGAAACAAGCGCCATGCTTGTGCAGAGCAGCAACGCGGATTGAGAAGCCCGGATCGTCATGATTACCCCCTGATGCAAGCACACGAAAGCGCGCGGCAACACGAAGCGCCGTCGCAGTGTGGCTTGATAAATACCCTTGATTTCTACGGCCCCGCCGTCGGCAGAGAACTATAAAACATGAGTATTGGAGTCAATTAATAAAACATGATTTTTTATATCATCTTTAGAGCGATTATGCTGCGTTGCAGAAATGTGACAACCGCCGTCTCAACGGCCGCGATGTCGGATGAAACGGATTACGGGCTACGATTAAAAACGGAGAATTTGACGATCTTTGAATAATAGTGAATTTCAGAGAAAAAGGCCCGCCGAGATCGTATTGACGGGAACTTTGAGCGATTATTTTAGAAAAACTGATGATTCCACATATCAAAAACGTCAAACAGGCAAAACCGGCGTTTTTGCCACCTCAATTTGAATCAAAACGCAACGGTTTTAAGCCGTTAACAGGAACCACATCGGAATTAAGGGGTGGAATTTCCGGGCAATTGGTATATTTCTCACCGTTAACATATTAAATTTATCACGATCGAAATCACTGATGATTACGCTTGAACGGCAATCGCTACTGGGTAAGGAGATATCGGCAGCTGAAAGCCGTCCTCGCTGGCTGCAGGTTGTCCAAGGCGTGGCGAAAGAGTTCGGCTATTCCTATGTGAGCCTGATGTGCGTACCGAGGCCGGAGGACGATCTGCTCGCCCCGAACCTTGTGGAAACGACTCTACCGATCCGTTTTGTTCGCGAATTCGATGAAATGCGCTTGTTGCGTTTTTGCCCTATCCTGCCAAAGGTCAAACATTCCATAATGCCGCAGTCATGGTCACTGGCCGACCTTGGCACCGATCAGCCGGACGCCGCCCCGATCGTTGATCTCCTGACCCAATATGGCATTTCCAACGGCCTCATCATTCCAACGAATGCCTTGAACGGAGACCGGCACCTGATGCGGTTCGATGGTCAATGCGACCAGCCTTCTCAAGTTGCCCTCAACGAAATCGGTATGATCGCGCTTCACGCATTTGACGCTTACGAGAGAATGCGCAGAACGGAGATGGTTGCGCCACGCGCCTTGACGAAGCGCGAGCTGGAGGTCATCCACTGGACCTCACAGGGCAAGACGTCCGCAGAGATCGGCCAGATCCTGTCGCTTTCCGACCACACGATCAACGCCTACCTGAACAATGCGATCCGCAAGCTCGATTGCGTCAACCGCACGCAACTCGTTGCAAAATCGATCCGGCTGAAGCTGATCAACTGACACTTCGACCAACGAAGTGTCAGCCCGCTTTATCAACGGTCCAGAACGGACCGGAGTTCGACAAGGTTCGAACGCACTCGAAGCACGTAAAAACCCATCGTTGCAAGATGCGAAGGCATGACCCAGCCGCTTTCATCCCCGTTGGAAATAATCATCGGCTGAATGCGCAATGCGGCGCGGGTCTGAAGAAGCGTGTCGTTCCACAAGCTGGTGAGGTTACGCTCGCGGATGACCTGAGAGAAGTCGGCACCCGCAGCAGATAGAATGCCGTAATAACCATAAAGCTGACCATAGGCGAACCAGAAACGATCATCTGCACGCGTATCGAACCAGCCGCCATTGTAGTTTTCGGAACGCTCGCGAAGAATGGCGGAGGTGCCACCGATGTCGTTGGCGATACGGTCCACAAACTGGATAAGGTTATCGGCGCGGCCGTCGAAAACAGAATTGCACAGCGCAAGACTGGCATTGAATTTGCGAAGGCTTTCAGCTGCAGAACGGTAGTAGCTCGGGCTCGGCGTCTTTGGGCCGAACGGGTTCAGGCCGAAATACCAGGAATACTCATCGAACTGAAGATTGCCGCGCGCGCTTTGCAGATTGGCATCGATACCCGAGGTGCCGCGAACGCGACCGAGCGAATCCACCAGTTCGACTGATGTACGGCGTACTGCCTGATTGACACCACGCTGGAACGACGCCTTGTTATCCAGAAACGGCGTGCTGTCCCAATCCATGCCGAATAGCCCCAGCCGGTACAGCAGCATCGAAGAAATCCACGCATTCTGGTCGACGTTATAGTCGATCAGGCCAGCGGACACATCAACGATGGCAGAGCTCTGGCAGCTCCTGGCGGCGGCAACTGCCGGTTCTGTCGTCGATGGAGCAGGTGCGGCCGTGGTAATTGGAGCAGGAACTGGCAACTCCTGACCTGCAGCTAACGTCCGTTCGGCGAATTTGTAATCCTTGACATAGTCTGGATTAAAATTCGTCCAGACCTGTGTCTGCCAGATGAAGTAGCCATAAAGTCCGATGAAAAATACCAGCGCTATGGCAATGGGGATTTTGATCACGCCATTTCGATTTCCATACCAGCCATGAGCAGCCCGGAAAGGCCAGAACAGCCATGCGATCACGACAGACGCACCTCTTCCAAGCGCTGCGAAAATGCGCTTGAAAAACGCGATAACCTGATCGACCATCGTTCAACTCTCCTGAGTGCATAGACCGTTCCAATCTCGTTCGATTGTAACAGGGCAAATACCTTGGTTTCACTGGCGGAAGCGTCTTTCACGCTCGTAACCAGCGTATGACACTCCAGCGCGACACAACCGCTCGGTCAGCGCTGCAGACCGGCTGTCACTCACATATGGTGCCACCGTGTCCGATACAACGGATGGGCGCAAGATTTCCCGCGATGTTTGCTCAGCCGGTCGTATCCAAGCCGCCCGCACGGCGACGAAGAAGCGTCTCGTCTGCCCGGTGTTTTCGCGTCTGAATATCCTGCAAGGTCACGATCCCTTGTCCATGCAGGGTCAGAAGCTCGCTGAAAATGCCAAGGGGCATGGGCGCTTCTTCTTCTCCGTCTGCGTGGGGAAGATGGGACTGTGCATCTGCCAAAAGCGGCTCCAGTGAACCGAACGCAGCGTCATAGAGGTGGATGCACCGTTCCGCTTCGATGTTGAGTTTATTGAGAAAAAGCGCGTGCATGGAAATTTCTTCGTTCAGCAAATCGATGATATTTCCAAGCAAAATTGCCTGATGGTCGAGTGCCTGGTGCCTGGAGCTCAATCTCTTGCGCTCCGACAACACGGTCGCGCGCTGCGATGTCGCCTCGGCTTCCTCGGCCTTCCACTGGTCCAGGCGGGTCTCGTCATACGGGTCGGCGATCTTGCGTTGCAAGGTGGCGAGCGAAGCGGCCAAAACTTTGTCCCTTTGCCGGGCATTGTCCATGGCAGAGACAATGCCACCACGCGTCTCCATGCTGGCGACAAGGTTAGGCTCAATGGCAGAGCGCAACGCCGTCGCCTGTTCTTTCCGGTCCTGAAGCAGGCTGTGGACGATTGCGGCCTCCAGAAGAATGGCTTTCAACGTTTCGGCGATAACAAGTTTTCGCGAGCGCACGACCTTGAAAGAACCAGCCCTCCGTCGCTTGAAAAAGGCGATAAGTATCTGGGCCCTCGTCACGTCCTCGACCCTGTCGAAGGCAGCATAGGCGGCGTCTGTCCGCGTGCCAAAACCATTGATCAGCGTTAGGATACGATCCTGAAACGCCGTTTCCAACGCCTGCAATTCGGTGAACTGAGCAGTTTCCAGGGCAAAAGCCGACTCCGAAACATCGTCTGGAAGCGCTGCAAAGGATTGCGCCAGGCGGGAGGACTGTTCTTGGACAGCCGCCGCATCGGCTCTTGCCTGCTCGATGTCGCTGTCGAAAGACGTCGATCTCGCCATGAAACATCATCCCCCGAATCGGATTTGTGGTAAAAGGCCACCCATATAAATATGCGCGACCTTTTCTCAATGCGGGAGATGGAAAGTAGCAGCACTCAAAGTTCGAGTTTGCTGATCTCTGCGTCCAGTCTCTCACGCGCCTTTTTCGGCAGTTTGCCAGCCTTCACCGCATCGAGATTGGCGGGTGTAGTTCCCACGACAACCAGTGCCACCATTCCCATACCCAAATGCGGCGCGCATTTGAAAACATACGCACCTTCTTTTTCAACGGTGATCTTCAAAGCCTCGTTCATCTTGCCTTTGAATTCTTCAGAACCATCGGGAATGAGGCCTTTCACCACTGAGGCATCATGACCCTTGTCCGTCGGCACGAAGGTGATGACGTCACCCACATTGGCTTTGATCGCAGCCGGTTCGAACACCATAGCCTGACCATCTGAGCCCTTGTTGAGCATTTTGATTTCAATATCGGCGCTAGACGCGGGAAATGTGAAAAAGCCGGCAACGGCGGCCATGGTCAAAAGACGAAGAATATTATTCTGCATGAACCTAACTCCTGAGCGAAACCGCGATGATGCGATCTTTCGCATCTGGTTTTACGCGTCGGAGCGCGGACATTCCTTGACCAAAATCAAACGGCCAATTTGCCTCAGCCCTTCACGGCCTCGACCCAATGACGGCGGCAGAAGGATACGTATTTTTCATTGCCCCCGACATCGATCTGCGCGCCTTCCTTGACGACTTTACCCTCTGAATCAAAACGTGCGACCATCGAAGCCTTGCGGCCACAATGGCAAATCGTGCGGATTTCCCGCAGTTCGTCGGCAATGGCCAAAAGCTCTCTGGACGCGGGGAAAAGCTTGCCCTGAAAATCAGTGCGCAAACCATAGGCCATGACGGGAATGCCCAGCTTGTCGGCAATGTCGGCCAATTGCCAAACGTGATGCTCCGACAGAAAATTGGCCTCATCGATGAAAACGCATGCAACACTCTCTTCAGCGGACAGGCGCTGCACTTCGGCGAAAATATCCGTGCTGTCATCGAAGACCAGCGCGTCGGACGAAAGCCCTATGCGTGACGCCACCTTGCCGATCCCTGCGCGACTATCGAAGGCTGCCGTGAAGATGACCGTGCGCATGCCGCGCTCGTGGTAGTTATAGGATGCCTGCAACAGCATGGTGGATTTGCCAGCATTCATTGCCGCATAGTTGAAGTAGAGCTTGGCCATCATGCCCTCCGCGTCGCTTATTGAGGGTCTTGTGCAGGTTGGGCGATGCAAAGGGCAAGAGTGGAATGACGAAAAACACAGTTTTCGCAATCCGATCCGCCATGTTGCATTGCACAATTTTCTGCGCGCGTCGCAAACGGCACCGCAAGGCACGCAAACAAGCACTAGTTGATTACGCGTCGAAGATATTGATAATGGTTAGGGAACTTAAAAAACAGGGAGTAAGCAATGCTTGCAAAAAATCACCGCTGTCTGGCCCTTGCCGCAGCAGTTTCTGCAATGGCCCTCTTCACCAACACTGCCTCTGCCGCAGAACCGGCAAGTTGCGGGACGGTCCGCTTCTCTGATGTCGGCTGGACCGATATCACAGCCACCACGGCCACCGCCTCCGTCATTCTGAAGAGCCTGGGCTACGAAACTGATGTGAAGATTCTTTCGGTTCCCGTCACCTACACCTCCCTGAAAAATAAGGATATCGACGTTTTCCTCGGCAACTGGATGCCTACAATGGAAGGCGATATCAAAGCCTACCGCGATGATAAATCTGTGGAAACGGTGCGCGAAAACCTGACTGGCGCGAAATACACATTGGCGACCAATACGAAGGGTGCCGAACTGGGCATCAAGGACTTCAAGGATATCGCAGCCCACAGCGATGAACTGAGCGGCAAGATATATGGCATCGAGCCGGGCAATGATGGAAACCGCCTGATTTTGGGCATGGTTGAAAAGGGTACATTCGGCCTGAAAGACTTCCAGGTCGTGGAATCTTCCGAACAGGGCATGCTGGCACAGGTTGCCCGCGCTGAAAAATCCGGCGACCCAATCGTGTTCCTCGGCTGGGAACCCCACCCGATGAACTCCAACTTCAAACTGACCTACCTCACCGGCGGTGATGACGTGTTCGGCCCCAACCTTGGCGGTGCGACGATCTACACCAACGCCCGTGCAGGCTATGTGCAGGAATGCCCGAATGTTGGAACGTTCCTGAAAAATCTGCAATTCACACTGCCCATGGAAAATGAGATCATGGGCAAGATTCTCAATGACGGCACTGAAGCTGAAGCTGCAGCCACCGAGTGGTTGAAGGCCAATCCCAAAACCATCGAGCCATGGCTTGCAGGCGTAAAGACCAAGGATGGCAGCGAAGATGCGCTGGCCGCTGCAAAGAAGAATATCGGCCTCTAGCCTTTGAAGACTCTGCATTGAACCCGTCTTCCGATCTCATAAAGGGTCGGAAGACGATCACGACTCCGTTCACGAAAGGTTTGTTCTTACCGTGGAATGGCTCAGCGCTTCTCAAAATCGTTTACCGATCGGTCGATATGCCAAGGAGGCTGTCGACTGGTTGACCGGAAATCTTTCTTTTTTCTTTGATTGGCTATCTTTCATTTTCGAAAGCGTGATCAACGCTGTCCTCTATGTCTTACAGGCACCGCATCCGCTTATCATCGTTGCCATTTTAACGGCACTTTCGGCGTGGCTGCGCCGATCCATCGGCATGCCGTTGTTTACCGCACTCGGGTTGCTGCTCATCATCAACCTTGGATATTGGAAGGCGACGACGGAAACCCTAGCTCTGGTTCTGGCGGCCAGTGCTGTCTGCATGGTCGTCGGCGTTCCGCTTGGCATTCTCGCTGCACGACGCAAATGGGTCTACGCCTTCATGCGGCCGGCCCTTGATCTGATGCAGACAATCCCGACATTCGTCTATCTCATTCCAGCACTCGTGCTGTTCGGCTTGGGAATGGTTCCAGGGCTGATTGCAACGGTCATCTTCGCCCTGCCTGCACCGATCCGCCTCACTCGGCTTGGCATCATTTCCACCCCGCCCGCCCTTGTGGAAGCTGCCGTCGCCTTTGGCGCGACACCATCACAGGTGCTGCGAAAAGTGGAATTGCCTTTCGCCACGCCGCAGATCATGGCAGGGCTGACGCAAACCATCATGCTGTCTCTGTCCATGGTGGTCATTTCCGCACTTGTCGGCGCAAACGGCCTCGGCGTGCCAGTGGTACGGGCTTTGAACACCGTCAATATCGCCATGGGTTTCGAGGCCGGGCTTTGCATCGTCATCGTTGCGATCATTCTCGACCGTCTTTTCCGCTTACCTGGTTCGGAGGATGAGGGATGAGTGATGCAATCATATTTGAAAACGTCGACATCGTTTTCGGCAGCAACCCCGGTCCGGCACTGCCCCTGATAGATGCAGGCCGAACCAGAGCAGAAATCAACACGGAAACCGGCCTTGTGCTGGGCGTGGCAAATGCCTCGCTGACGGTGAAAGAAGGGGAAATTCTCGTTTTGATGGGGCTTTCCGGCTCGGGAAAGTCCACGCTTCTGCGCGCCGTCAACCGGCTGGCACCCGTCGTTCGCGGCAATGTCAGCGTAAAAACGCCGTCGGGCTATATCGATCCCTACAAAACATCGACAAAGGCGCTGCGTGATCTTCGTATGCACACGGTCTCCATGGTGTTCCAGCAGTTTGGACTGCTGCCATGGCGCAATGTGGCCGACAATGTCGGGTTCGGTCTCGAACTCTCAGGCATGCCCGATGCCGAGCGCAAAAAGCGCGTGGCGGAACAACTGGAGCTCGTCAATCTCTCGGATTGGGCAACACGCAAGGTGGGCGAATTGTCCGGTGGCATGCAACAGCGTGTGGGGCTGGCGAGAGCCTTTGCCACCGGCGCACCGATACTGCTGATGGATGAGCCGTTCTCGGCACTCGATCCCCTGATCCGCAGCCGTCTTCAGGATGAACTTCTGGAATTCCAGAGCCGCCTGAAAAAGACCATCCTATTCGTCAGTCACGATCTGGATGAAGCTTTCCGGATCGGCAACCGGATTGCGATGATGGATGGCGGACATATCATCCAATGTGGGACGCCTCAGGACATCGTCAAAAACCCGTCCAATCAATACGTGGCCGATTTCGTGCAGAACATGAACCCGATCACCATGCTGACGGCAGCAGATGTGATGCGCCCGGGCGTGACGGCTGAAAACGCCGGACTGTCTGTTTCCGGCACCGCACGCCCAAACTCACCATTGGTCGATATTCTGGACGCACTGGTAAAACAACCAGGCGCGATCGGGATTGTCGACAACGGTTCGGTCGTGGGGACTGTTTCAGCAGATGACGTGGTTCGTGGATTGACACTTCATAGACGAAAATAACACAGATGGCTGCGGGGTGGGATACTGCCCCGTTGCCGCAAATCCCAAAACACGGCAATTTTTCAAATTGAACCGTGATGAGATGGAGTCCCTTGAGACCGTTCGCCCCCGCCGAATCTGTCAGACTGCTTTCCACTTTTTTTACCAAGTGCGAAATTTAGGGGAAAGACACGAAAACTCAAAAATGCTCGCTCATACGTTGCGTCTAATTTTTTTGGTACGAAATTCCTATTTTCGTTAATTATACAAAAAAAATAACAACAAAGGATTTTAAGATTCACTAAAATAGAATTTTTTACTATTTTAGTGAAGAGGTGACGAAAACATTAGAATTTTATATATCTCTAATAAAGAGTAGGCTGTACCTTAGATTTAGGTATATACAACGATAATACCGAATCGATACACTTAGCTCATATAAAATTTCGATTTGCCATTGAGATGGTCCGAGCAGGACTTAACTCAGGAGAAGTAAGAATATGAATACAGAATCGCTATCAGAACAGTCCAATGCGGCAGCTGGTCTTCTCTCCGCAATGGCAAATCCAAAACGCCTGATGATCCTGTGCAGCTTGGTCGAAGGTGAAGTACCGGTCGGCGTACTCGCAACACAGGTTGGCCTCAGCCAGTCTGCTCTCTCCCAGCATCTCTCCAAACTGCGCGCCCAACGCCTCGTCAAGACACGTCGCGACGCACAGACGATCTACTATTCCAGCACGTCTGAATCGGTGAAAAAAATTCTGGCGACGCTCGAAGGCATTTACTGCGCACCTGCAAGCACCGAGAAAACAGCTGCCTAAATGATAGCGCGAACATCGGGTTTTGCTCAGCCTCACGAGAGCTGTACGCGCCCTGATGAAGCAACGTAAAACGCCACGTTTCCTCTCGACACGTGGCGTTTTCAATAATGTCAGGTAGCAGGCTGCATCTGCATTTTGAGACTGGCCGCCGCCTTGGCATAGCCACCCTCCCCGCCATCGACAAAATGCATGTGGTCTTTCGACAGTGGTGACGGCACGATACAGGTCATAAGAGCCGTATCCTGCTCGTGCAGACCATACCAGCACACACCTTCACGCGCAGCGCCTTCCAGTCTGGCCTTGATTGTCTTCATACGCTCCGGATCAACATCCACCGTCATCTTCAGCCCATCGTCGAACTTGCGGAAATCGGTGTTGCTGGCGACAGAACGCTTGTATTGAACAGGGTCGAAACGCCCGGCAGGCTTGCGAAGCACGTAAAGCACCGTGATGATCGCCGTCTGCAACAGCACCCATGCGCCTTTACGGATCTGCGATATCCTGTCACGGTAAGCGGAAAGGGCACGGGCTTCCAGAACCATTCCTTCCCGAATGAAACCCAGCGGTGGCCCGTCGACTGGAACAGGATGCCCGCCACGCCCGTCTTCGTTGGCAAGTGCTACGATTTCGGAGACAATGTCCCGAAAAGCGGCGGAATCGCCCGTCGGACCAGGAATGGCTATAATCGACACCACCTTCCCATGGGTCGTCTTGATAGGGTTCCAGCGGCAGGAAAGGCCTGTCAGGTCAGGACGTTCGCCGCGACCGGCAGCATCAACCAGATAGTGGCCCTGCTTCATCTGCTCGTCGGCCCAATGATTGCCCCCACCGGAAAACATGGCATAGGACACATCCTCGCTCGCCTGAAACCGGGCAACGCGCACATCGAAACCATGTTCGCGAATGACGGAGAGCGGAACGATGGCCGCTCTAAGCGTCAGGCCGATATCGTCAGCCACCCAGCTCTGCACCTTTGACAAAGCCTGCCGGGCTGCCTCGACCTGATTTGGAGGGACCGCAACGGCTGCACCATCGCCGCCAAAGACAAAGGGCAAATCGTGCCGATCGAGAGCATTGAGAATACCGGAAATGACGCCAGCACCTGCCATGTTGACAGCCTTGTACCGCCCTTTATCGATTGCACCGGTGGAGTCGATAATATCGGCAAGCGCCAGCGCCCAGCCCTCAGGCAGTGCACGGTAGAGCATCGGGTCTGCTACATCCTCGAAATGCAGGAAGACCGGAAGATTGCTCAGGAACTCTTCGTCTGGCGATGTCATGACGGCACTATCCTCCTGCGCGAGATGAAAAGCCAGATGCGGGCAAGGAATTCAGTCGGTGTGAGAGTGGGTCTGCCTTGCCTTCACAGATGATTTACGTTGCTGAGCCGGCTTTGGATCAAACATGGCTTGCGCAATCGGCTCTGGTGGGTATGAACCGGGACAGGACGTCGGAAATCAAACATGGAACGACACCTTGTCGTCGGGCGGACCGGCTGATTTGCGCTGTCTCAAGCGCGCCCGGTTAGCGACGGTAGATTCGGGATAAGACCCAACCCAAGGAGAAACTGAAATGAAACTCAAGATTTTATCCGGCCTCACGCTGGCCGCATCGGTCGCTTTCGCACCGCTGGCCCACGCCGAGATCGTCATCGGCCTTATCGCGCCGCTGACCGGCCCGGTCGCGGCCTATGGCGCACAGGTGAAGAACGGCGCGCAGACGGCGGTAGACGTTATCAACAAGAATGGCGGCATTATGGGCGAGCAGGTCGTTTTGAAACTGGCTGATGATGGTGGCGAGCCCAAGCAGGGCGTTTCAGCTGCCAACCAACTGGTTGCCGAAGGCATTCGTTTCGTCGTTGGCCCTGTCACGTCAGGCGTAGCCATTCCCGCGTCCGACGTGTTTGCCGAAAACGGCGTGCTGATGGTAACGCCAACCGCAACAGCACCTGACCTTACGAACCGCGAATTGTGGAACGTGCTGCGCACCTGCGGTCGTGATGACCAGCAGGCGGAAGTAGCAGGCAAGCTGGTGCTCGCACAGCTGAAGGATCGCCGCATCGCCATCATTCACGACAAGGGGGCTTACGGCAAAGGTCTGGCTGACTCGTTCAAGAAGACGCTGAACGACGGTGGCGTAACCGAAGTGTTCTATGACGCACTGACGGCAGGCGACAAGGATCTCAGCGCGCTGACCACCCGCCTGAAGTCAGAAAATGTCGATGTCATCTATTTCGGCGGTTACCACCCGGAAGCAGGCCTTCTGGTGCGCCAGTTGAATGATGCCGGTACTAAGGCAACCGTCATCGGCGGCGATGGCCTGTCCAACTCCGAGTTCTGGAGCATCGGCGGCAACGCTGCTGCCGGTACCATCTTCACCAACGCTGCCGACGCCACCAAGAGCGCAGACTCCAAGGCCGCAGCAGATGCACTGACCGCCGCCAATATTCCAGCGGAAGCCTTCACGCTGAACGCCTATGCAGCCGTTGAAGTGCTGAAAGCCGGGATCGAAAAGGCAGGCAGCGCCGAAGACGCAGAAGCCGTAGCCAAGGTCCTCAAGGCAGGCGAGCCCGTGGCAACGGCCATCGGCAAGCTGACCTACGGCGAAACCGGCGATCTGACCTCACAGGCTTTCTCACTTTACAAGTGGGAAGGCGGCAAGATCGTCTCTGCCGAATAATCACTACGGAGTTGAAACCATACGACCGGGCGCGACCTTCGCGCCCGGTTTTGTTTTACGTGCTGGACAAGCGCTCCGCTCGTCTGGCTTACTCAGTTTCAACGGCAGAATCGAAATGAGGTACAACGTGGCTTCGACACTCGAACGCAAGATCGATCAGGGAACAGGTCGCGAGAAGGCCGACATCGTGCTGAGAGGCGGACGCTTCTTCGATCTAGTCACGGGCGAACTCGTTGTCTCCGACATCGCGATCTGCGGCGACACCATCATCGGTACATGCGAGGGCTATGAGGGTGTCGAGGTCATCGATATCACTGGCAAGATAGTCGTGCCCGGCTTTATCGACACGCATCTGCACATCGAATCGTCTCTGGTCACGCCGCATGAATTCGATCGCTGCGTCCTTCCCTACGGTGTCACGACGGCGATCTGCGATCCGCATGAAATTGCCAATGTGCTGGGCGTCGAAGGCATCCAGTTCTTTCTCGATTCCTCGCTGGAAACCATCATGGACATCCGGGTCCAGCTTTCCTCCTGCGTTCCCGCAACGCATCTCGAAACATCCGGGGCCGATCTGCCGATTGAAAAGCTGCTACCGTTTCGCGGCCACTCAAAAGTCATCGGCCTTGCCGAGTTCATGAATTTCCCGGGCGTCATCCACAAAGACCCGATCTGCATGGCCAAGCTCGAAGCCTTTCAGGGCCAGCATATCGATGGTCACGCGCCGCTGCTATTGGGTACTTCCCTAAACGGCTACCTGTCCGCTGGTATCCGTACAGAACACGAATGCACGACAGCCGAGGAAGCGCTGGAGAAAATCCGCAAGGGCATGCACATTCTGGTGCGGGAAGGCTCCGTTTCCAAGGATTTGCACGCGCTGATGCCAATCATCACCGAACGCCTTTCTCCTTATCTGGCGCTATGCACGGATGATCGCAATCCGCTCGACATCGCCGAGCAGGGTCATCTGGACTACATGATCCGCACAGCAATTGGGGCAGGTATCGAACCACTGGCCATTTACCGTGCCGCTTCGATTTCGGCAGCCAAAGCCTTCGGATTGCGCGATCGCGGACTGGTTGCTCCCGGCTGGCGCGCCGATCTTGTTGTCATCGACACGTTGCAGAACTGCAAGGCCAGCATGGTGTTTTCCGCGGGACGCAGAGTGACGAAGGAGCTTTTCGCCACCCGCAAACCCATCGCGCCGGTGGGTCTCGATAGCGTCAAGGCACGCCCCGTTCTGGCATCGCATTTCGGCGTTCCAGTCACAGAAGGCGAAACGCCCGTGATCGGCGTCATGCCCGGTAAGATCATCACCGAACACCGCCGCTACAAACTTCCATCGGATGGCAACCAGACAAGCGTCGATCTGGACAACGACATCATCAAGGTTGCAGTCATCGAGCGCCACGGCAAAAACGGCAACCATGCCAACGGTTTCGTGCAGGGCTTCGGCCTGAAGAAAGGCGCGATCGCCTCGACTGTCGGGCATGACAGCCACAATATCTGTGTCGTCGGCGTCAGCGAGGACGACATGGCACAGGCCGCAAATCGCCTTGGTGTTATCAAGGGCGGGTTCGTTGTCGTGGAAGACGGCAAGATCACGGGTGAAATTGCCCTGCCCGTTGCAGGTCTAATGAGCCTTGAGCCCTATGAAATCGTACGCGACACGCTGCACAAACTGCGCAAGGCCGCCTACGCGCTCGGCACGACACTGGAAGAACCTTTCCTCCAAGTGGCCTTCCTGCCCCTGCCTGTCATTCCACATCTCAAGATTTCAGACATGGGCATGGTGGATGTCGACCGGTTTGCACTCATAACATCAAGTCAAGCTTAGCAAACAGGGAAGTATATTTAGAATACTCATATTAAATTAAGACAGTTGCGTTAGATAACAAGTTCCGAGGATGGAGCATAGCGATCGAGGCAATCTGTGACTGTAACGAAGATCGACAAAACACAACTTAAAGTCGGCATGTTCGTTGAAGCTATAGAGGGTACGTGGCACAATTCATCAACCTTGGGAAGACGTTTTACGATCCGTTCGGGCCACGAGATCGATATTATCCTCAACAGCAATATCAGCGGTGTCTTCATCAACACGGCACTGGGACGAAATACATCGGGATCGTCTCTACCTTCGGGTGCGAAAAATATCGCAAACGCGACCAAGCAGGATCGATTCGAAACGGCAACGAAAATTCAGGGGCACGCTGCTGAAACCAAATCGTTGATCGTCGATATTTTCGAGGGCAGAGCCGTCACTGTCGAGGCCTTCACGCCGCTGATTGATGACGTTGCGCGAACGATGGAAGAAAACCCGTCGCTTTATATCGGCATGTCACGCCTGCGATCTCGCGATAACGCCACATTCGTCCATTCACTTTCTGTCGCAGCGTTGCTTCTTCATTTCAGCAGATCCTTACAGATGGACGAAGAGACCGTTCAGCATTTGTGCGTGGCTGGACTACTGCACGACATCGGCAAGCTTTCCATCCCGAAGCAGGTTCTGCAAAAGCAGGGACCACTGAACGCAGCAGAACGCAGTATCGTTGAACAACACCCCGGCCTCGGTTACGAACTGCTGTCGACAAACCTGAACATGCCAACACTGGTACTCCAGATCTGCCGCTCCCACCACGAGCGACTGGATGGCAAAGGATATCCCGACAGGCTGCAAGCCGACGCCATCAGCAAGGAAGTGCGCATGAGCACCATTTGCGACGTCTTCGACGCTTTGACCTCCGCCCGCTCATACAAAAAGGGCTGGTCATCGCAACAGGCGCTCAGCTGGATGATGTGCCGCGAAGAGCAGTTCGACAAAGGCCTCATGTGGCAATTCGTCCTCAGCCTCGACCCTGAGATGACGAAGGGTATTTTGTAAAAGCGCGCTACCGAAACAGCACGCTCAAGAGCTAGGCAATCCGGCAGCAAAACACGTCAAGCCCATCCAGCTTCACCGTGCCTGCGTCAAACAACGGCTGAAAACCAGGCATGGACAGGACTTCGCTGATCCTCAGATCAGCAGGAATCAAATAATCCATCGGCTCCCGCGTCAGGTTGAAGACGAACAGCAGACGTTCGTCACCCTTGTTGCGCGTAAACGCCAGCAAATCCTGCTGCGTATCCAGAAACACCATATCGCCATCGCGCAGCGCGTCGTGGTTCCTGCGGAATGCCAAAACCGCCTTATAATGGTTCAGCACCGAGTCCGGCTTGCGTTCCTGTCCGTCTGCCGCCAGCATGGCGTGGGCGTATGGCACTGGCAGCCATGGTTTTTCGGCAGTGGTGAAACCCGCATTGGGATGTCCGGTTTCCCACACCATCGGTGTGCGGCATCCATCGCGGCCCTTGAAGGCAGGCCAGAAGCGAATGCCATAGGGATCACGCAGATCTTCGAACGCTAGCTCCGCTTCCGTCAGCGCCAGTTCCTCGCCCTGATACAGGCAGATGGAGCCGCGCAGCGTGGCGAGCACGCTGCAGGCCAGTTTGGCAACGCGTGTCTGTTCTTCACTGTTTTCAGCAAAGCGGCTGAGATGACGGATGACATCATGGTTGGAAAAAGCCCAGCAGACCCAACCATCCGTCACTGCTTTTTGAAAACCACTGACCGCACTGCGGATATGGTTCGCGGAAAATTCTCCACCCAGAAGATCGAACGTATAGCACATGTTCAGCTTGTCGCCGTCAGCGGTGTATGACGCCACTGTCTTCAACGAGCGAGCGCCATCGCCGACTTCACCCACCGTCATACGGCCCTGGTACTCATCGAGAAGCGCCCGAAAACGCTTGAGAAATGCAATATTTTCGACCTGAGTCTTGTCGTGGATGTGGCTCTGCATGCCGTAAGGATTGACGTCCGGTGCATCGAGACCGGCGTCATCGCTGTCTGGTTCGTGCGGCGGGTTATCGCGCAGCAGCTTGTCATGGAAATAATAGTTGACTGTATCCAGACGAAAACCGTCGACGCCTCGCTCCAGCCAGAACCGAACGGTCTCCAGCAATGCATCCTGAACCTCGACATTGTGAAAATTCAGGTCCGGCTGCGAGCCGAGGAAATTGTGCATGTAATATTGCTTGCGGACGCCGTCCCATTCCCAGGCCGGACCACCGAACACCGACAGCCAGTTGGTGGGCGCTGTGCCGTCCGGCTTCGGGTCTGCCCAGACATACCAGTCGGCTTTGGGGTTCGTGCGGCTAGCGCGACTGTCCTTGAACCATGGATGCTGGTCGGAAGTATGAGAGATGACCTGATCGATGACGATTTTCAGTCCCAACCGGTGCGCTTCGGCAATCAGCGTATCGAAATCCGCCAAGGTTCCGAACATCGGATCGACATTGCAGTAATCCGAGACATCATAGCCCATATCCGCCATGGGAGACGTGAAAAAGGGCGAGAGCCAGATGGCATCGACGCCGAGGGACGAGATATAGGGCAGGTGTTTGGTAATGCCCGGAAGATCTCCATAACCATCACCGGTCGTATCCTGAAAAGACCGTGGATAGACCTGATAGATTACCGCCCCCCTCCACCAGTCTGCATGTTCTGCGCCATCAGGGGTGGAGGCATTCGGGTCTGACATAGGCAATCTCCAGTGAATTTGTGCAGAGCATATAAAGCCCACTTCAATTCGTAAACGGCAATCGCGTTCCATTCGTCTGCCATCTCACTCATATGATGACTTGCACTTGCCAGCTTCTATCAGGCGTCGTAAGCGAAAGGTCACATACGGGAGGCATTGGAATGGGTGGACGGTTTCTTTCTATCGGTGAATGCATGGTGGAACTCTCGCAGGCAGGAGACGGTCTGCTGCGCAAGGGATTTGCCGGCGATACGCTCAACACCGCATGGTATGCCCGCGCCTGCCTGCCCGCCGACTGGACCGTCGACTACTTTACCGCACTGGGCGATGATCCGCTCTCCGAGGAAATGCGCAGTTTCATTCAGGCAGCAGGTATCGAAACCGGCAACATCTCACGCATCAAAGGTGGCACGCCGGGGCTCTACCTGATCAACCTGAAAGATGGCGAGCGCACCTTCAGCTATTGGCGCAGCACATCCGCTGCCCGCCAGCTTGCGACCGACGCGGACCACCTGCGCGGCACGATAGAAGCCGCCGATCTCATCTATTTTTCCGGCATAACACTTGCCATCCTCGCAACACCCATGGCCGTCGATACATTCCTGTCAGAGTTGCGCCGCGCCAAGGCAGCGGGCAAACATGTGGTGTTCGATCCAAACATTCGCCCGCGCCTATGGGCCGACAAGCACACCATGCTGAGCATCATCACCGATGGCGCCCGAGCCGCGACCACTGTCATGCCGAGTTTCGATGACGAGACGGGCAGTTTTGGAGATGCCGATATCGAAGCGACGATAAAGCGCTATCGCGGGTTGGGCGTCGCCAATATCGTTGTCAAGGACGGCGAAAAGGGCGCGACGCTCGATTTCGCCGGACAACGCAGCCATGCACCCGCCGTCAAAGCAGCATCAGTGGTGGATACCACCAGCGCGGGGGATAGCTTCAATGGTGCATTCCTATCGAAACTGATCACCGGTAGCACACCTGCTGACGCCGCCACGTTCGCCGCCAAAGCTGCGGCAACCGTCATCGGCCACCACGGCGCACTCATCGATCCCGGCCTGCTACCCCGCAGTTGAATAATCGGCTGACATGATGCTGTAACACGCCTGTCGCATACACGCGAAGACCCGGCACATATCGGGATTCGCAAATGCGCGAGCGGAGGTCGGCACGTCATGACCAAAATAACCATTGTTACAGATGCATGGCATCCGCAGGTCAACGGCGTGGTGCGCTCGATAGAGAACACCAATGCCGAACTGGAACGCATGGGCGTCGAAGTCTGCATGGTCACGCCGCAAAGCTTCCACTCCATCCCCTGCCCGACCTATCCTGAAATTCGACTATCCGTAGCCGGTTATCGCCGCGTTTCCAAAGAGATCGAGAAAAGCCAGCCATCCTACGTGCATATCGCCACCGAGGGACCACTGGGCTTCATGGCGCGGCGCTGGTGCATAAAGCACGGCATGCGCTTTTCTACGAGCTACCACACCCGCTTCCCGGAATATGTCGCGGCGCGTTTTCCAGTTCCCGAAAGCTGGCTTTATGCTTTCGTGCGGTGGTTCCACAACGGTGGCAGCGCCTGCATGGTGGCAACGCCGAGCCTCGAGACAGAACTGGATGCGCGCGGGGTCAAGAACCTCAAGCGCTGGAGCCGTGGCATCGACGCCGCTTTGTTTCACCCGCGAGAAAAGCTGGCACGCCCCTTCGACTTGCCTCGCCCTATCTTCATGACAGTCGGTCGCGTCTCGGTGGAAAAGAACCTGCCTGAGTTTCTTGACCTCCACCTACCCGGCTCAAAAGTCGTGATCGGCGATGGACCGGCCCGCGCCGAGCTTCAGGAAAAATATCCCGATGTGCACTTCACGGGCATCAAGACCGGTGAAGAGCTGGCCGATGCCTATGCGCAAGCCGATGTGTTCGTCTTTCCATCCAAGACCGACACTTTCGGCAATACGATACTGGAAGCGCTGGCAAGTGGCGTGCCCGTGGCGGCATTTCCCGTGACCGGACCTATCGATATTCTCGGTGCCCACCCCAAGGCTGGCGCGTTGAACGCGGACTTGCGGACTGCCTGTATGGATGCACTTGAATGCTCTCAGGAGGCGGCGTTAGCGCTATCCAAAACCTATTCCTGGGAAAAGGCTTCGCGGCAGTTTCTGGACAACGTCACATCCGCTGCCAGCAGTGGCCTAACCGAGTTCGGCTCCCGGAAGGGCAGCCGCGGTGGAAATATCATGAAATTCGACGCTTTTTCCAGATAGGCATGTGGACGAATGCGGGCAACACTGTCACAAGACGCGTCGGGACGCGACCGCCGCTATCTTTAGAGCGGGGTCGGGCTGCTGATTGACGTCAGGCGGCTGCCGCGGGTTCACGCTGGCCGTCCTTATTCATCCCCAAATTACCAGCTTCCGACCAGCGAATTACCCGACAACGGGATCGTTGTGGATTGTCCCTTATCGTCGCTGACCGAAATCAACGATTGTATCTGCTTCGGAGACTTGCGGAACCAGCCCACCGCGATCGTTGCCAAGTCGCCAATCATTGCCTGTTTGCGCCAATCGGCAAAACGCCGCGCCGACGCCTCCGGTTCGGACTTGTAGAAAAAATCGCCGGATTTCGCGAGATCATTGATGGATGGTGCCATGGATGACAGCGGTTTTTGAAACATCTTCGACGGCACGGCGAGATCACGCGCCGCCTGCGTGAACGTAGGTGCCATGAAGTCAATGGCCCACCCATCCGCCTCCACCCAGCAATGAAAATTCTCACCAGCCCCGGTCACATGGCCATCGTCGCGATGATCCGCAAACAGGATGCGTTTGCCATCAAAATTATAGGCAGCCAACCCACCCTTGGGCTTTGCCTTGACCTTGTAATGATGCTCCAGAATGAAGGCACCGAAGGTGCTGAAATACATGCTGGCGGTGGCTGGATCAGCATTTTCATTGATCAGCAGGCTGTTGATGACCCGGTAGATGCGGTGATAATCGGTCTGCTTGATCAGCATGGGTTTTACCTGAGAATTAACAGTTCAATGCGACATCAATCGAAAAATGGGTGCAACTCTCCCAATTTATCGATGAAGCTCGACAACTCCTCGGCCGTCATCCTCGGGCTTGACCCGAGGATCTAACGAGCCACAACGTCCAACGCAATGGACCCACGGGTCAAGCCCGAGGGTTATGAAAGGTCACTTCATCGAATCAGAAACCGCAATCACCGCTTCTTCTTCGCCTTGCTCTCGAACGGATTGTCCGAACCACGATAATGGACGCGGATCGGCACGCCGGGCATGTCGAAGTCCTTGCGCAGATTGTTGACGAGATAGCGCGTATAGGATTCGGGAATGGCTTCCGGACGTGTGCAGGAAACCATGAAGGCCGGTGGGCGGGCCTTGACCTGCGTCATGTATTTCAACCGCAGGCGGCGACCGGATACTGCCGGTGGTGGGTGTTGGGTAACCTGCGCGTCCAGCCATTTGTTGAGCTTGGCTGTGGAGATGCGTCGGTTCCAGATCTTGTCGGTGTCCACAATGCTCTGCATCAGCCGGTCGAGGCCGTAGCCAGACTGGCCGGACATCGGCACTGCGCGAATGCCACGCGCCTGCGGCAGCAGACGCTCGGTCTTTTCGCGCAGGTCTGCCAGAAACGCTTGCGGGTCTTCCACAAGGTCCCACTTGTTGAAGGCGAGCACGGCGGCGCGCCCTTCACGGATCACCAGATCAACGAGCTGCAAATCCTGCTTTTCGAAGGGAATGGTGGAATCGAACACGATCACGACGGTTTCGGCAAAGCGGATGGAGCGCAGCGAATCCGCCACCGAAAGCTTTTCCAGCTTCTCGATCACGCGCGCCTTGCGGCGCATACCTGCCGTATCGAACATCTTGATGGTACGGCCGCGCCAGTCCCACTCGACTGAAATACTGTCGCGGGTAATGCCCGCTTCAGGTCCGGTCAGAAGGCGCTCTTCTCCGAGATAGCGGTTGATGAGTGTGGATTTGCCAGCGTTCGGACGACCGATGATTGCCACGCGAAGCGGCTTGGTTTCGTCGTAAACCGGCTCTTCTTCTTCGTCATCGTCCTCACCATCTTCGCCACGGGGTATGATGACATCCGTTTCCGCCTCGTCAAAATCATCCTTCGGAAACGCAACTTCTTCACCGATGGCCGCAACGATAGCGTCGCGCAGGTCGATCATGCCCTGGCCGTGTTCTGCCGAAATGGGGCAAGGCTCACCGAGACCCAGAGTATAGGCATCGTAAAAGCCGCCGTCTGAACCGCGCGCTTCGGACTTGTTGGCAACCAGCACCACCGGCTTGCCACCACGGCGCAGCATTTCCGCCAGCGTCTTGTCGGCAGGCGTCAGGCCGAACTTGGCGTCCACCACAAACAGCGTAAGATCGGCCTCGTCTATGGCCTCTTCCGTCTGCGCCCACATGCGACCTTGAAGCGTTTCCGGACCGGATTGCTCCAGACCGGCGGTGTCGATGATGGTGAAGCGCAAATCGATGAGCTTCGCATCACCGGGACGGCGGTCGCGGGTCACGCCCGGCGTATCGTCAACGAGCGCCAGTTTCTTACCGACAAGGCGGTTGAACAGCGTAGACTTGCCGACGTTGGGACGCCCTACGATGGCGACGGTGAAACTCATGGGGAAACCCTAACTTGAAACTACGGCGCGAACTTACGCTGCCTTGCCGGATGCGGCAATATTGTCGAGCATGATCTGCGCGCGGCTGGTGACGTTGCGCGGAGCCTGTGCATCAGAAATAATCTGCTGGAACCATTGCTTTGCCTTGACGAAATCGCCTGCCTTGTAAGCGGAAAGACCAAGCGCCTCACGTGCGGAGTTGCGCATCGCCTGCCCCTCGCTCGACAGCACTTCCGCCTGGGCGGAAACCTGTTCGTATGTGCCGGTATCAACCAGCAGCCATGCGGCGCGCACCTTGGCCGTATCGCGGAAAACCTGCGGTGCGGATGTATCGTTGCCGATGGCGGTGAAGGCTGCGATTGCGGCGGCTGCATCGCCCTTCTGGGCCAGAAGCGTGGCGGAGCGGAACTTGGCCAGCACCGGGTAGGAGCCATGACCGGCCGTTTCCAGATCGGCAAGCGCCTTCAGCGCCTCATCATTCTTGCCTTCAGCAGCAAGCTTCAGCGCGCCCGCGAACTGATCTCCGGAAGCCGATGCGCGGTTGCTGTTCCAGTATTCATAGATGCCGGCACCAGCCGCACCAAAAACAACCAGCACCGCAGCAATGATGACGACAATTCCGTACCGTCCCCAGAAATTGCTCATCTGCTCCGAGCGGATCTGCTCGTTCACTTCGCGGATGAAGGTATCATTCTCGTTCGCCATCGAATTCTCCATTACCCGCACCGGAACCGTCACCGTTCACCCGGTCTGCGGACATGCCAAAGCCCTTTGCCGAGGCCAGCAAAAAGGCCAACCACGGTCATTGGTCGGCCTTCTAGCCTATTTTCCCTTATATGTAAGGGGAAAACTCAATTTCTTACATTGCGAGTGGCTGAACGCCGATCAACCATTCGTGCAGCTTCCAGATGAAAGCGGCCCACAATGCAATGCCCAGCACCACGGCAACGATGTCGTAGCGTGCCGACACGAAAGGACGTGTGACGACCTCGCCCGCCCTCGCACGGCGCTTCAATGAAATGCGCATCACCACACCCCACGCCAGAACGGAAACGAAAAGCAGCACAGAAGATGTCTCGCCATTGGCGAGAAGATGGGCCAGCGCCCAGATTTTGACGGCCAGAACAAGCGGGTGTTTGGTTTTAGTGGCGATGTGGCCAGCAGGCAAAATGCTGGTCACGAGACAGATCATCGAAAACACCATGAGCGTCAGGGCGATGTGGCTTGTCCAGATGGGTGGCGAGTAAAGGACGCCCGTAACCTGTCGTGCCTGGTCAAAGGCATAGGCGACAAAGGCGACCTCAACGATGGAAAAGAGGGAATAGATGCCCTTCCACGCCCCCTCGCCCATGCGCGAGATCATGCCGTTGCGAAACGCTGGTGCAACGATCTGAAGCGAATGGGTACCGAGAAGTAAGACAAGAGAGAGAATAAGCAGTAGCATGAATGGCCCCTTGAACGTGCGGCGCGAAGTGTGAAGCAGTGTGAGGATATGCTTAAAACAACCACGCCAAAGCGCCAGCATTAATCTGCGATCGCTTCTCGCTTTAGACACGTGTCTACGGATTGATAAGAGCGATCAGTCCGAAATCGCCAGAGAAATCAAAGCTTCGCCTTATTGCGGCGTCAAGAAGCAACACCTTTTGAAAATGTGGTCATAATGTTGCGTGCTCTAACTCTTCTCACCTTATCTCTTACCTTCGCGTCGCCCATATGCGCGCAGACGTCGGAAAAGCCAAAACAGCTGGTCATAGTTTCCTTCGATGGCGCGGGCGACAATTCGCTGTGGGAGAGAAGCCGCGCAACGGCGAAAGAGGTTGGTGCGCATTTCACCTATTTTCTCGCCTGCACACTGGTGATGGATCGCAAGACCAGTGCCAAGAGCTATCAGGGACCGGGCAAGAAAGCCGGACGCTCCAATGTCGGCTTTGGCCAATCCGTGGAGGAAGTTGAGGCGCGTTTGCAAAACATCTGGGCAGCGAAACAGGAAGGCCACGAAATTGCCAACCACACCTGCGGCCATTTCGATGGTGGTGACTGGAACGAAGAGCAATGGGATACGGAATTTACCAACTTTACCAGCACGATGGAAAACGCCTGGCAGATGATCGGCAAGAAGGACGAGGAACCACAAGGTTGGCGTGACCTCGTCAAGGGTATCAACGGCTTTCGCGCACCCTATCTCTCGCAGAGCGATGCACTGACGGCGGCGCAGAAAAAACATGGCTTCATCTATGATGCAACCAGCATCACCAAGGGTCCGGCATGGCCGGTCCAGAAAGACGGCATCGAACATTTCGGCCTGCCGCTGATTCCCGAGGGCCCAAGCAACCGGCCCATTATCGCCATGGACTACAATCTCTTCGTGCGCCATTCCATGGCCATCGAAAACAGAGAGAGATCAGCCGAATTCGAAGAGCGCGCCTATCAAGCCTTCCGCGCCGCCTTCGACAAACAATATGACGGCGAGCGCATTCCGCTGCAGCTCGGCTTTCACTTCGTCAAGATGAATGGCGGCGCCTATTGGAACGCCTTCGAGCGGTTGTTGCGTGACGTGTGCAAACGCGAAGATGTCGCTTGCGTGAGTTACGCGCAGGCAATGCCGATGATCGAGGCAAGGCGAATGCAGAGGCCCGGGGGATAATGGGCGTCTGGTTCTGAAATAAAAAAAGGTGGCACATGGCCACCCTTTTTGTTTCACGTCGGCTTGTTGGCTGCCAACTCACCATCTTCAGCTTCCCGCTTCAAATAGCGCTGGTCGATCTCCGGTAGGGGCTTATCGTCAATCGCGGCTTCGAAGGCCTTCAAGCGTTTGTGGATGGAAAGCAGTTCGATGATCGTGGTCCATGAATTGACCAGATACTGGAACGAATTGCTGACCTGACCGAACGCAGTGGCGATCTGCTGGTAGATGCCGTAGGTGATTTTACCTGCAACAATGGTTGGAACAAGCATTAGAAGCAAAAATACTGCATCTGCCTGGATGTAGAAATAGCGCGCTACGTTAAAGTAGAGATAGTGCCAGTACATGCGGAAATAATTCTTCCGGACATTTCCGAACAGTTCTTTTACCGTCACTGGATCTGCGCGCTCCGCATGGTCTTCTCCGTAGACCAGCTCCTTACGATAAGCCGCTTCAACACGTTGATTTCGGAAATTCAAACCTGGCAGTTTGATGCCGACCGTTGCCAGCAAAATCGTACCGAAGGCTGACCAGAGGATCGCAAGCCAGAAAAGAGCATGCGGTACTTCGCCGATAATTGGCAGTTCCGACACATAGCTCGATAGCGCAAACAGGATCGGGAGAAAGACGACAAGCGTCATCACAGAATTGATGAGCGTGATACCAAGCCCTTCAACCGTTGCAGAAAACCGCATCGTGTCTTCTTGCACGCGCTGAGACGCGCCTTCAATATGGCGGAGCTTGTCCCATTTGGACATGTAGAAATTGTTCATCGCTGTGCGCCAACGAAAAACATAGTGGCTGGTAAAGAAATCCGTCAGGATCGATACTGCCATGCTGAAGAACACAAGCTTAGCAAAAACGATCTGCAAACTGTAGAAATCCCAAGCAGTTATCCCTGGCTGCTTAGAGAGTGCATTCTGGAGCAGGTCACCAAAAGGTCGCCTGAAATTGTTGATGACCACACTGACCTGAACGCCGAAATAGGTCACTGCGATGATTAGTAGCGACCCCCAAATGGACCAGTATTTCCACGGATGCTCCCGCGCAGCGACGGTCCAAAACGCACCGAATAAGCCAAGGCAAATAGTAAGATACGCGTAGAAATACAAATTTGCAGGAACGATGAAATAGCTGAGGTCGTACGGTTCCTGCTCAGGCATCGCGTATCCAAGCGAATCGCCAAGTGCCTGAAACACGAAATACCAGCCGAAAATGGCAACAAACGCCCAAAGAACGGCAGACGTGAAAAACAGGTTTGGTTTTGGGAAGAAGGAATGAAACACGTTACAAACTCTCGCGAGTTGGGGTCAGCCATTATTGGCGAAGCAGTTTGGGGGGAAACTAGGCCAGAAATTTGTGCACAGCAATGAGACAAACGCTAACTTACCAAGATGTAAGACAGGGCGCTGCATTAACCCTCAGGTATTTTATGAAGGCGACCGTATCAACATCGGTATCATCAGGGAAATACTGCACACGAGAACGATCACTGCGAGAATAGTCGGCGCCGTAAAGCTTCCGGTCATCTGCGCTACCCAGCCTGCGACAAGTGGCCCGATAATCTGCCCCGTGCCGAAAGCAGCGGTCATGAAGGCGAAGGCGCGGCGTGGGCTTTCTGCAGAAAATTCACGCCCCAACTGAAGGCCGTAAGCAGTGATGACCATAAATGTCAGACCGAGAAACAGGCCACCCACGAGGACGCCGAAAACCGGCGGCAGCGTAACCGACGCCAGCACCCCGACGGCCTCAACGCCAAGCGCAATAACGAAAGCGTGCTTCAATCCCACGGCGCGCAACACGGGCTTCCAGACAAAAAGCGAAACAGCAGCGGCGCAACCAGTAACGAACCATGCCAGAAACTCTACCATCGCTCCAGCCGCAGCCATGCGCGCAATCGTCACGATGAATGTGGCCGTGATAACGTAGCCAAAACCAAAAAGGCCATAAGCGAGTGTCACCAATGCCAGTGGCATGTGCCAGCGGATGGGCGGCTCGGCCCTCGTCTCAGCAAAGCGAGGCGGGCCATCAGGCAAAATCCGCCACACGAATGCCAAGGAAAGCAGGGTAAAGACGCCGCCTGCGATCCACTCCTCGCGCCAAGAGACAGAACCGGCATCGAACACCACACCAATCAAAAACACCAGAAGGGAGGAGATGGCGATACCCGTACCGACACCGCCAAAATGCAGCGCCTGTATATAGTCCTTCCCGGCTTTGGCGGCGTGACCGATGACAATCTGCGACGTGAAGATCATTGTCAGAGCGCTTGCCACGCCTGAAAGAAACCGGATGACCGTGAACGCTTCCAAGGAGCTGACGGCTGCCATTGCAAACAACAGAAGCGCCGTTGCGAACAACCCGGAGAGTGCGACAAGACGCTCTCGCCCCGTTCCCCAGGAATAAGCGGCAAGAACAGCACCGGTCAGATAACCGGAAAAATTCCCCGCAGCGATGATGCCCGCCTGCCCCGCCGAAAGCGGGATATCCGCCATCATGCCTGGCAGGATCGGAGTAAACGAGAAGCGGCCGAAGCCCATGGCGGACGCCATCGCGAGTGTGCCGCAAAAACCGAGCGCGAGCGCCCGACCTGCGGGCATATTGTCATTGGATGTCATGTGCCGCTTATTCCAGCGTCGCTTGTGCGCGACAACCAACTTATTTTGATCGCAGCGATTACAAGACGTTATGCATCAGTCAACAAGCGTCAGGATCAGCGGGCCGTTTTTGGTGGAAACGACGGTGTGCTCGAACTGTACCGTGGGTGCACTAGGGTCGCTGTAGAGAGTCCATGGATCATCGTCGCCATCTTCTGCCCAATAGGCTCCCATGGACAGGAAGGGCTCGACAGTGAACACCATGCCCTCGGTCATAATGCGGGTTTCATCCTTATCCGGCCATGTGGCGAGTTCGGTCGGCTCCTCATGCAGGGAGCGGCCAATGCCGTGGCTGGCGAGGTTTGTTATGAGCGTATAGCGGTTCTTCTTGGCAAATGCGCCAATGGCATTGCCGATATCTGCCAGCGGACGACCGGCCTTGATCTGTTGCAGGCCGGTCCACATGGCCCGCTTGCCATCACGGCACAGACGCTCAATCTCTTTCTTGACCGGCGGAACGGCAAAGGAGGAGCCGGTATCGCCGAAAAAGCCATCCTTTACCGCAGAAACATCGATATTGACGAGATCGCCCGCCTTGATGATACGAGGGCCAGGAATGCCATGCGCCACCTCTTCATTGACGCTGATGCAGGTGGCACCCGGAAACTGGTAGCAGAACGCCGGCGCAGATTGCGCGCCGTTATCCTCCAGCACCTTGCGACCAATGGTATCCATCTCCAGCGTCGTCATGCCCGGCTCCATCCTGTCGGCCATGGTCTGCATCGCCAGTCCGCAGATGCGACCAATGTCTTTCAGCTTCGCCAGTTCTTCTTCGGTGGAGATAACCATTGTAGTTCCGTCGTTTTTTCAGGCCGTGGCTTTCGCGCTATCGGCGCGGCCAGTCAATTCTTTTCTGACGATTGGGGCGACTTTGGTGCCATAAAGCTCGATGCCGCGCATGATCTGATCGTGCGGCATAGGGCCAATTGCCATCTGCAACAGGAAGCGGTCGTTCTTGAACACGCCATGTGCCTTTATGATCTTTTCAGCCACCAACTCCGGATCTCCCAGAAACAGATTGCCCTCGGGGCCACGGGCCACATCATATTGGGCAC
This sequence comes from Agrobacterium bohemicum, assembly GCF_001562555.1. Classification (NCBI taxonomy): domain Bacteria; kingdom Pseudomonadati; phylum Pseudomonadota; class Alphaproteobacteria; order Hyphomicrobiales; family Rhizobiaceae; genus Agrobacterium; species Agrobacterium bohemicum. Next base: position 210,135 of record NZ_KQ961024.1, on the reverse strand, counting down.
GGTTGGTCGGTCCCCAGCCACGTTCACGACCGATACGGTTCATGACTTCAGCCTGCGGACCGTAAAACTGGTCAGCGGCTTTGTCGGTCGTGTCGGCAATGAAGCCATGCACATTTATACTGGTTTTCTGCTTCGTAATATCCTGACCGCCACGCCGAGCCGCCTCGCGGTAGAGATCGAACAATGGTGCATAGCGTTTATATTCACCGCCGATGATCGCCAGTGCGACCGGAAGACCCATTGCCCCTGCCCGCGCAACAGATTGCGGTGTGCCGCCAACGGCAATCCACACCGGGAGATGCTCCTGCAAGGGTCGTGGATAGACACCGCGCCCATTGATGGGCGGATGCTTGGTACCGGACCATGTGACAATTTCCTTTTCACGAAGGGCCAGCAGCAGGTCCAGCTTTTCGCTGAAAAGCTCGTCATAATCCTCCAGCGCATAACCGAACAACGGGTAGGATTCGATAAACGAGCCACGACCGGCCATGATTTCGGCACGACCATTGGACAACAGATCGACTGTTGCAAATTGCTGGAACACGCGAATGGGATCATCGGAACTCAACACCGAAACCGCGCTCGTCAGCCGGATGTTTTTTGTTTTGACGGCGGCGGCGGCAAGCACCGTGGACGGCGAGGAAACGGCATAATCCGGGCGGTGATGTTCGCCAAGTCCGAAAACATCCAGACCCACCTGATCGGCAAGCTCTATTTCTTCCAACAGGTCTTTCAGCCGGCGCGCACCTTCCGGTCCTTTACCGTTTGGTGCATTCGGATCGACATCCGCGAACGTATAGAGACCCAATTCCATGCCTAATCCCTCAATGATGTTCGTTGAGAGATAGGGATACAGCAGGACGGAGGCAAATCCAAAATCTGGAAGTAACCCTTCGATAAAATCGATGGACCGCGAGCGCGGAAAAGAATCGGAAACCAACCGCTTGGCAAAACTATTGGATCCGGTTCCTCAAGCCCCTTAAAGACGCTGTAACAGCGCCTCCATCTGCTCAGCTGCCGCATTCCACCCTTCTTCGAAGCCCATTTCCTCGTGGGTCTGTTTATCTTCGGCAGTCCAGTGCAGCGCCCGCGCCACATATTTCGTGGCGCCGTTTCCAGCGTCTTCGAACGTGACATAACCGGTCATGAAGGGACGTCCTCCCGGAATCCAACCCTCCCGGAACGCATCGGTGAAGACCAGGCGACGGTTGGGGACGACGTCGAGAAACACGCCGAGGTTTTCGTATATTTCGCCCGTCGGCGCATGCATTGTGGTATTGAAAGCACCGCCCGGCCGCAGGTCTATGACAGCCTGCGACGTTTGATACGGCAACGGCGCCCACCACTGGATAAGCAACTCGGGTTCGACCCATGCCTGAAACACCCTTTCAGGAGTCGCGTTGATAATACGGCTCAGCGACAATTCATGCTCTGCGATGTCTGGCATTTGCTGTCCCTCTCCCCTTGAACAGCGGCCATAATATCGCATTTCAGACTTTACTATAACTGCTTATTTTGGGCTGTTGCTCAAGGTGCGGGTAACGGCGTTTCTCCAGCCTTTGATCTTGCGCTCTCGCATCTCGCCGTCCATTTTCGGCTCGAAGCGACTGTCGCGGGACCATGCGTCGGAAAATGCTTTCATATCCGGCCATACACCTGCCTTGCTGCCCGCAAGCCAGGCCGCACCCAGCGCGGTTGTTTCCAGAATGACGGGTCGATCCACCGGCGCGTCGATAAGGTCGGACAGACGCTGCATCGTCCAGTCGGAGGCAACCATGCCGCCATCGACACGCAAGACAGTGTCGCCATTGGCGTTCTTCCAGTCCTTATGCATGGCGTCCAGCAAATCGGCGGTCTGGTAGCAGACGGCCTCCAGCGCCGCGCGGGCAAACTCGGCTGGCCCCGTGCCGCGCGTCAGACCGAACATCGCGCCACGCGCTTCCGCATCCCACCAGGGTGCGCCGAGGCCGACGAAGGCCGGCACCAGATAGACCTCCTGCGTGGCGTCCGCCTTATCCGCCAAAGCACCCGCTTCCGACGCTGCACCGATCATCTTCAGCCCGTCACGAAGCCACTGAACGGCAGCTCCCGCCACGAAGATCGATCCTTCCAGCGCATAAGTCGTCTTGCCGTCGAGGCGGTAGGCAATCGTCGTCAACAGCCGGTTTTTGGAGCGCACCATGTCTTCACCGGTGTTGAGAAGCGCAAAACAGCCGGTGCCATAGGTGGATTTCAACATGCCGGGCGCAAAGCAGGCCTGCCCGATAACGGCCGCGTGCTGATCACCAGCGACACCGAGAATAGGAATAGGTGCGCCGAACAGTTCCTCATCGGCAACGCCGAATTCCGCCGCGCAATCCAGAACTTCAGGCAGAATCGACGACGGAACGTCGAGAATGTCGAGTAGCTGCTTGTCCCACACATTCTTTTCGATGTTGAACATCAGCGTCCGCGATGCATTCGTGGCATCGGTCACAAAGGACTTCCCACCCGTCAGCCGCCAGATGAGGAAGGTATCGACGGTGCCGAAGCAAAGCTCACCCTTTTCGGCCCGTTTGCGTGCGCCTTTGATCTTGGAAAGCAGCCAGGACAGCTTTGTGCCGGAGAAATAAGGATCGAGCAGCAGGCCGGTCTTCTTGACGAAGGTCTTTTCGTGGCCTTCCTTTTTCAGCTTTTCGCAGAGTTTGGCGGTACGCCGATCCTGCCAGACAATGGCATTGTGCAGCGGTTTGCCGGTTTCCCGATCCCACAGCAGCGTCGTTTCGCGCTGGTTGGTAATGCCGATGGCAGCGATGTCGGATGCTTTAAGCTTGGCTTTTTCGAGAGCTTGGCGGATGGACCAGACGACGCTTTCCCATATTTCCTCCGGATCGTGCTCCACCCAGCCGGAATCGGGAAATATCTGCCGGAACTCCTTTTGTGCCGTCCCTGCCACCTGCATCGAACCATCAAAAACAATGGCGCGTGTCGATGTCGTGCCTTGGTCGATGGCGAGAATATAACCGCCCATACATGCCTCCCGGATATAAGTTTGGCGCAAGACAATATGCGCGGCCCCCAAAGTCAAGCCACAGCGTGTTATCCTTACGTGAAATCCGATTGCCAGCCCCCACGATTTAGGCATAACCTGCCGTAAATCGTTGCAACGTTGGGTAAAAAGGGGAACGCATGCATCGGACCGTGATCGTAACAGGCTCAACCAGTGGTATTGGTCTGGCTATAGCGCAAGCCTTCGCCAATGACGGCTGCAACGTCATGCTCAATGGATTCGGCGTTGAGCATGAGATCGAAGACACGCGCCTCCTGATGGAAGCGGAGAGCGGAACACGTGTTCTCTACCACCCCGCCGACATGACCAAGCCGGACGAGATTGCCGATCTCATCAAGACAACCCACGAAAAGCTGGGCTCAGTGGACATCCTGGTCAACAATGCGGGCGTTCAGCACGTTGCGCCGGTGGAAGATTTCCCGCCGGAAAAGTGGGACCAGATCATCGCCATCAATCTGACCAGTTCTTTTCATACCATGCGGGCTGCCATTCCACTGATGAAAGCTGGGGGAAAAGGCCGCATCATCAACATCGCCTCGGCCCACGGGCTCGTCGCCTCACCTTATAAATCTGCCTATGTCGCGGCAAAACATGGTATCATCGGGCTGACAAAATCCGCAGCGCTCGAGCTTGCCGAAACCGGAATTACCGTCAATGCCATATGCCCCGGCTATGTGCTGACCTCTCTGGTGGAAAAGCAGATACCCGATACGGCCAAGGCACGCGGCATCAGCGAGGACGAGGTGAAGAACGATGTTCTCCTACGGCTGCAAGCGACGAAGGAATTCGTGAAGGTCGAGGACATCGCAGCGACCGCGATTTTTCTGGCCAGCGATGCGGCCAAACAGATCACTGGCACGCATATTTCCATCGACGGCGGTTGGACCGCCCAATAATCAGAACGCATACGAAGGCTACGCATGAAAGACGCAATCAGCTTCATCCTCAACAACGAGACAGTGTCTCTTCGGGATTTCGGCCCGACGGAAACGCTGCTCGATTATCTGAGGCTGCAAAAACGACTGACCGGCACCAAGGAGGGCTGCGCCGAAGGCGACTGCGGCGCTTGCACGGTGCTGGTCGGGCGTCTGATCGATGGCTCGTTGCGCTATGAGACCGTCAATGCCTGCATCCGCTTCATAGGCTCGTTACACGGCACGCATATCGTCACCATAGAGCATCTTGCTGGCAAAAATGGAATGCTGCATCCGGTGCAGCAGGCAATGGTCGATTACCATGGTTCGCAGTGCGGCTTCTGCACACCCGGTTTCGTCATGTCGCTCTATGGCCTGTGGTTGACCAGCGACAAGCCGTCGCGTGCAGACATCGAAAAGGCCTTGCAGGGCAATCTCTGTCGCTGCACGGGTTACGAGCCGATCATACGCGCTGCCGAAAGCGTGACGGCTGCCAAGCCGAGCACTCTGTTTGACCCGATAGAGCGGGATCGCGCCAGCATCATGTCCCGCCTATGGGCCATCCAGATGAACGAGACCATTGTCGTCAGCAAGGGTGACTGTCGCTCGATCATCCCCTCCAACCTCTCGGAATTCGCGCAAGTATACGCCGCCGAACCCAAGGCGACCATCGTCGCCGGCTCCACCGATGTCGGCTTGTGGGTGACAAAGCAGATGCGGGCGTTGAATCCCGTGATCTTCATTAATCACTTGAACGACCTGCAATCCATTTCGGTTGAGAATGACGGCATTTCGATAGGCGCCGGCGTGACTTACGCCCATGCCTTCACCGTTCTGGCAAAGCACATTCCACCCTTCGCCCGCCTGATCGACCGCATCGGCGGTCAGCAGGTGCGCAATATGGGAACGATAGGCGGCAACATCGCCAACGGCTCACCTATCGGCGATACCCCACCGGCGCTGATTGCGCTGGGTGCGACGCTGACCTTGCGCTCGGCGTCCGGTAGCCGGACCATGCTGCTCGAAGAATACTTCATCGATTACGGCAAGCAGGACCGTCTCACTGGCGAGTTCGTGGAGAAAATTTTCGTACCAGTCCCAACCGCCGATACGCATTACGCTATCTACAAAATCTCCAAACGCCATGATGAGGATATTTCCGCCCTCTGCGCCGCCTATCATCTCAAACTTGATGCGGCAGGCACCGTGGAAGATATCCGCATCGCCTTCGGCGGCATGGCGGTAACGCCGAAGCGTGCAGCAAAACTGGAAGAAGCGTTGATGGGAAAGACCTGGAGCATGGAAACCATCGAGGCTGTTCGTGATACCATTGATGAGGATTTCCGGCCGCTGACGGACTGGCGCGCTACCGCCGAGTACCGGATGCTGACGGCAAAGAACCTACTCACCCGGTTCTTTCTTGAGACATCCGGTGAACGCCAAGAGTTGCAGCGTTTCGCGCTGGCGGAGGCTTGACCATGGATACCAACACTTTCGAACGCACCAAAACCGTCATCGACGGCAAGATGCATGGATCATTACGGCATGATTCAGCACACAAGCATGTCACCGGAAGTGCCGAATATATCGATGATATTCCAGAACCCGCAGGCATGATCCACGGTGCCATCGGCATGGCCGACCGAGCGCACGCCGAAATCGTGTCGATCGACTTGTCCGAAGTAGAAGCCACGCCCGGCGTTCTGTGGGTGATGACCGGCAAGGATGTTCCGGGTGAAAACGATGTTTCCTCCGGTGGACGTCACGATGAGCCGTTGCTGGCGGAAAAGCTGGTGCAATTTCACGGCCAGCCGATCTTTGCCGTGTTCGCCGAAACCCGCGATATTGCCCGTAAGGCTGCCCGCAAGGCGAAAATCACATACAACGATCTGCCGCATTGGAGCGACATCGACGGAGCGCTTGAAAACGGAGAACCGCTGGTCACGCCTGGCATGGTGTTGCAACGTGGCGAAGCAGAACTGGAAATGGACGTCGCGCCGCGTCGGTTGACCGGCACGATGCGGATCGGCGGGCAGGAGCACTTTTATCTGGAAGGCCACATCGCTATGGCGGTGCCGGACGAAGACGATGAAGTGACGGTGTGGAGTTCCACTCAGCACCCCAGCGAAATCCAGCACATCGTCAGCCATATTCTGCAAGTGCCTTCCAACGCCGTGACCGTGCAGGTACGTCGCATGGGCGGCGGCTTCGGCGGCAAGGAAACGCAGGGCAATCAGTTTGCCGCACTCTGCGCTATCGCCGCCAAGAAACTGAACCTTGCCGTCAAAATGCGCCCTGATCGCGATGAAGACATGACCGCCACCGGCAAGCGCCACGACTTCCGCGTCGACTACGAACTCGGCTTCGATGAGGAAGGCCGAATTCACGCCGTAGACGCAACCTATGCAGCCCGCTGCGGCTTCTCGTCCGACCTCTCCGGTCCCGTCACGGACCGCGCACTTTTCCACGCGGATTCAAGCTATTTCTATCCGCATGTAAAACTGCAATCGAAGCCCTTGAAAACACACACGGTTTCCAACACAGCCTTCCGCGGTTTCGGCGGCCCGCAAGGCATGCTGGGGGCGGAACGCTTCATCGAGGAAATCGCTTACGCGGTTGGCAAGGACCCGCTTGAAATCCGCAAACTGAATTTCTACGGCCAGCAGGGTTCAGGCCGTACCCTGACGCCTTACCATCAGGAAGTCGAAGACAACATCATCGCTCGTGTCGTTGAAGAATTGGAAAGCTCCAGCGATTATCAGGCGCGGCGAGAGGCTATCATCGAGTTCAACAAGACCAGTCCCGTTATCCGCAAAGGCATTGCGCTGACGCCGGTAAAATTCGGCATCTCCTTCACCATGACCGCCTTCAATCAGGCCGGAGCCCTTGTCCATATCTACAATGACGGCTCCATTCACCTGAACCATGGCGGCACCGAAATGGGCCAGGGCCTTTACACCAAGGTCGCCCAGGTCGTCGCCGATGCGTTTCAGGTGGATATCGACAGGGTCAAAATCACGGCTACCACCACCGGCAAGGTACCGAATACCTCTGCCACTGCCGCCTCCTCCGGCACCGATCTCAACGGCATGGCCGCATATGATGCCGCACGCCAGATCAAGGAACGCCTCGTCAAGTTCGCCATGGAAAAATGGAATGTGGGCGAGGATCAGGTGAGGTTCCTTCCTAACCGTGTCAGTGTCGGAACAGAAGAAATCGCCTTCAACGACTTCATCAAACAGGCCTATTTCGCCCGCGTCCAACTGTCCGCCGCTGGCTTTTACAAGACACCAAAAATCCATTGGGACCGCGCAGCCGGCAAAGGCACGCCGTTCTATTACTTCGCCTACGGCGCATCCGTGTCGGAAGTCTCCATCGATACGCTGACCGGCGAATATATGATGGAGCGCACCGATATTCTCCACGATGTTGGCAAATCGTTGAACCCGGCCATCGACATCGGCCAGGTCGAAGGCGCTTTCGTGCAGGGCATGGGCTGGCTGACGACCGAGGAATTGTGGTGGGATGCCAAGGGGCGACTGCGCACCCACGCGCCCTCCACTTACAAGATACCGCTAGCCTCCGACCGTCCGAAAATCTTCAACGTCAAACTGGCAGAGTGGTCCGAAAACGCCGAGCCCACCATTGGCCGTTCCAAGGCCGTGGGCGAACCGCCTTTCATGCTGGCGAACTCGGTGCTGGAGGCGCTGTCTATGGCGGTGGCCAGTGTCGCAGATTACAAAGTCTGCCCACGGCTGGACGCGCCAGCAACGCCTGAAAGGGTGTTGATGGCGGTAGAGCGGTTGAAAAAGGTGTGAGGCGATGAAGCAGCGCTCGAGTGCAGGGCAGCCCCCCTCTGGCTTGCCAAGGCCAACGCCCATGCCTGATGCCTCCCTCCAGAGCTTCCTCGAATCCCCCACCATCCTCATCGAAATCGAATCCGTCAAAGGGTCCGCTCCACGGGAAGCTGGCACGTTCATGCTCGTCTCCGATGACCGCATATGGCAAACCATCGGCGGTGGGCAGTTCGAATATATGGCGATTGACCATGCCCGAGCCATGCTGGCGGGCAGAACGGCAATTGACATCATGGACATTCCACTCGGTCCCGAAATCGGCCAATGTTGTGGTGGCCGCACGCTACTGAAATTCACCAAGGTCACGCCCGCGATAACGGAGGCGTTAAAGCAACGCCTGGCACAGGATCGTAAATCCCAACCCGCGGTCTTCATTTTCGGTGCGGGCCATGTGGGCAAGGCCTTGGCGCAGACATTGTCGTTACTACCGCTATCCGTCTCAGTTATTGAAACCCGCGCGGAAGAACTTCAGGACCTGCCCGAGACCGTCACATCACATCTGACTGCGATGCCGGAAGTAATAGTCAATAACATTCCGACAGGTGGTGCTCTCATCATCGTCACCCATGACCATGCGTTAGATTTCCTGATTGCGAAGGAGGCACTTAACCGAACCGATCTTGCCTATGTCGGCATGATCGGCTCAAAGACCAAGCGCGCCACCTTTGCGCATTGGCTGGAACGTGAAGGTGAACCGACCTCGACTCTGGCCCGGCTCGTTCTGCCAATTGGCGGCACTGTCGTAAAAGACAAGCGCCCTGCCGTCATAGCGACCTTGGTAGCAGCCGAAGTGCTTCACGCAATTCATCGCTTTGCTGCTCCCTCCCCGGCCCGATCTGAGCGCGGCCATCCAGCAGGCCAAGATCACGCTTAATGTGGTCTTGTAGCTCGTCCTCCTGAGAATTACCCGGCCGAGCTGACTTTCGCACAAACCACTCCGCTGTCCATAGTCGCGCAAATAGCCGTGGCCAGACGCTGAAAGCGGCTGTACTCATATCATTTCTCCTAAGCTCTTTTGATGCTATGCAAGAGAAATGCTCCTGTTTCCATGGAAAAACCAATGAAACTTCTGAAGATATGGATAAAGAGAACTTATCCATGAAGCTATCCCGTAACGTCCCATTAAATGCGATGCGCGTGCTGGAAAGTGCCGCCCGTCACCTGAGTTTTACCAAGGCTGGCGAGGAACTGGGCATGACGCAGACAGCGGTGAGCTACCAGATCAAATTGCTGGAGGATTTCGTTGGCGCGCCGCTGTTTTTACGCAAGCCAAGGCAGGTTGCGTTGACCGAAACGGGCGAATTGCTGGCAGGCCGGGCGTCGCAAGCCTTCAGCATTCTGGCAACGGCAGTGGAAGAAGCTCGTAACAGAACGGCGGATATCCTCATCATTTCCTGCACTACGACATTTGCGCACCAGTGGTTGGCCAAACGGTTGGGCGTGTTTCAGGCGCGGCATCCGCAAATTGCGGTGCAACTGGCACTTTCCAACGAAATCGTGGATTTTTCGCGCACCAACGTCGATATCGGTATACGTTGGGGCAAAGGCGATTGGCCTGGCCTGATCAGCCGTCGCATCATGCGGCTCGATTTTGCGCCGGTCGTCAGTCCCACGCTGGCAGCGACCATCGGCGGAATGAAGCACCCCTCCGATATTCTCAAGCTGCCTATCATCAGCCCGAATGACAGGTGGTGGAAACATTGGTTTGCGGAGGCTGGTGTCACGGAAACCGATCTGGACAGTCGCACCCGGAGCGATTTCGGCATTCAAAACCTGGAAGCGCAGGCGGCGATAGCAGGACACGGCGTTGCCATCGTCAATCCTGTGCACTTTGCGGAAGACATCGCCTCTGGACGTCTGTTGCAACCGTTCGATCTGGTTTGTAACGATGGTCATGACTACTGGCTGGTTCACACCGAAGCGCGCCGCAACGTCGCCAAAATCAAAGCCTTCACGGAGTGGATGCAGGAGGAATTTCCGACAGAAACCTGATGTAGAGCAACAATATCTGCGCGTTTCGCACAACGCCCCTTTTCTGATCGGTAAATATTTCGCACAGTGCGTTGCAAAGTCAGGGGAACAGAATGTACGAATACGCCATTGCGTGGGAATGGATGGCCTTTGCCGTCCGCTGGCTGCACGTTATTACCGCCATTGCCTGGATTGGCTCATCTTTCTATTTCATCGCGCTCGATCTGGGATTGGTAAAGCGCGCGCATTTGCCGCCGGGTGCTTATGGCGAAGAGTGGCAGGTGCATGGCGGCGGCTTCTATCATATCCAGAAATATCTGGTCGCGCCTGCGCAGATGCCGGAACATCTGACATGGTTCAAATGGGAAAGCTATGCCACATGGCTCTCCGGATTTGCCATGCTCTGCATCGTCTACTATGGCGGCGCGGATCTCTTTCTCATCGATCATTCCGTGCTGGAACTCACGCAGTTCCAGGCCATCTGTCTGTCGCTGGCGTCGCTTGTCATTGGCTGGGTGTTTTATGACCTGCTGTGCAAATCGCCAATCGGCAACAACACCTGGGGCCTGATGGCCGTGCTTTACATTGCGCTGGTGGGCATGGCCTGGGGCTATACGCAGATATTCACCGGTCGTGCCGCTTTCCTGCATCTGGGCGCCTTCACAGCCACCATCATGTCGGCCAACGTCTTCATGATCATCATTCCCAACCAGAAGATCGTCGTCGCGGACCTCATTGCAGGCCGCACACCGGACCCGAAATATGGCCGTATCGCCAAGCAGCGCTCGTTGCACAACAACTATCTGACGCTGCCCGTCATCTTTTTCATGCTGTCGAACCACTATCCGCTGGCCTTTGCAACGCAGTTCAATTGGATAATTGCAGCACTGGTATTCCTGATGGGCGTCACGATCCGGCACTGGTTCAACACCACCCACGCCCGCAAGGGTAGACCAACATGGACATGGCTGGTCACGGTCCTGATTTTCATCGTCATCATGTGGCTCTCCACCGCGCCGAAGATACTGACGGGTGAGCAGGAAGAGAAAGCGGCAACACTCTCCCCCACACAGCAGCTTTTTGCCGCTGATGTTCATTTCGCCTCCGCGCGGGATGTCGTGCAGAGCCGCTGTTCCATGTGCCATGCGGCAGAGCCGGTCTGGGAGGGTGTTCCCTTTACCCCGAAGTCGGTAAAGCTTGAGACGGATGCACAAATTGCGGCGCATGCGCGGGAAATCTATTTACAGGCGGGCCGCAGCCATGCCATGCCCCCCGGCAACATCACGGCGATCACGCCGCAAGAACGCAAGGTGCTGACCGCATGGTATGAGAGCGCCGTATCCCAAGGAAGAACGGAATGAGCATGCTTCTGCTGCGCGGACGACTTTTGAGCTTCAACCGCGCACCGCACTCCATCGATGACACAGCAAGTTACCTTTATATCGAAGATGGCGGGTTGCTGATCGAGGACGGCAAGATCAGCGCCATTGGCGAGTATGAAGATATTCTTGCGCGGGTGCCCGAGGGTGTGGAAAAAAAAGACCACCGGCCTCACCTCATCGTCCCCGGCCTGATTGATCTGCACATGCATTTCCCGCAGATGCAGGTCATCGGCTCCTACGCCGCCAATCTGTTGGAGTGGTTGAATACCTATACGTTCCCGGAAGAATGCCGCTTCGTGGAAAGCACCCATGCAAAACGCATCGCCACGCATTTCTACGACGAACTCCTTCGCCACGGCACGACGACGGCGGCGGCTTATTGTTCTGTTCACAAAACATCTGCCGACGCCTTTTTCGCCGAAGCCATGAAGCGCAACATGCTGATGGTGGGCGGCAAGGTGATGATGGACCGCAACGCTCCGCAAGGCCTGCTGGACACACCGCAACTCGGTTACGACGAAACGCGCCAGGTGATTGCCGCCTGGCACGGCAAAGGCCGCAACCACGTCGCCATCACCCCCCGCTTCGCCATTACTTCGACACCGAAACAGATGGAAGCCGCCCAGGCTCTTGCGCAGGAATTTCCTGACCTGTTCATCCAGACCCATTTGTCCGAAAACCTGGACGAGATCAAATACACCTGCGAGCTTTACCCGGATGCCATCGACTATACGGATATCTACGTCCGCTACGGTCTGATGGGCAGCAAGACGCTGCTCGGCCACGCCATTCATCTGTCGGATCGCGAAGCGGATGTACTCTCAGAAACCGGCGCCGTCGCTGTTCACTGCCCGACATCCAACCTGTTCATCGGCTCCGGACTGTTTCCAATGAAGACGCTGCAACGGCGCGAAAAGCCAGTGCGCATTGCCGTTGCGACCGATATTGGCGGCGGATCGAGCTATTCCATGCTGCGGACCATGGATGAGGCCTACAAGATTCAGCAACTTCTGGGAGAACGTCTGAACCCGCTGGAAAGCTGGTATCTTATGACGCGCGGCAATGCCGAAGCCCTTTCGATGGTCGACAAAATTGGCACTCTCGAAGTCGGCACGGATGCGGATATTGCTGTGCTAAACGCATCAGCAACGCCCGCAATGGCGCTGAAAATGGAGGTTGTTAACAGCCTGACAGAAGAACTGTTTCTCATGCTGACGATGGGAGACGACCGTGCAGTAGAGGAAACCTATATTGCAGGCATAGGTGCAAAAACCGTTATCTGACTTTCGCCAGTCAATACCGTCTGCGCACCGGTCAGAGCTGCGTCCAGTGTTCCGAGCTTAAAACTCAGAGCAAATGAAATGTGCGGCTTTTGCCGCCCTTTTTTCCGCCTACAAATGATCAGCTAGCGAGAAGGCCGGATGGACTGTTTGTTGCCTTATCGAACCGCTTCTGCCGCACATCCCGGTGACTGTTCTTCAACATGCTGGCATATTCGAACACAGTCCTCGGCGTCCAGACGCCGGCAGCGACCCTTGAATTCAGATAGTCTGCCGTGATCGACCCAATATCAACCCCTGTTCCAGCATCCAGCAACACCTTGACCGTCCATGCACAATTCCTGCGCAGCAGATAGTAACGCGCCTTCTTTGCAAGCAAAGCTTCCCAGGTTCGTTTCATCCGCGCCTCGTCGAGGCCGGAAATCGACACCCGCCCTATAGGAGGGCCGCCTTCAGCGACGACATCCTGATCGTAGGTATATGGATGGACGGGTACGCCCATTTCTTTACTTCCGTCATCTTTTCCAGGCCACCAACTGACATATGTTTGCTGACCGGCACTTTGTCCGGCACCAATCAAAAGCGAAACATGACCGACACGTCCAGGAAGGTCAGCAGGCCAGAAATTCAACAATATCATGGTTAACTCCGATCACACCGATTTCGAATTAATCTATCTCAGGTAGTATAATTTATAATCTGGAGTTTCACAGCGTGTAAAAGGCGATTTTATGGCAAAGCGACTTTACCTGCGGTTCGAGTTATCCGCGAACTCATGCCAAAAGCGCTGTCCTGCATCCGAGCGATCGAGACTTTTTACACAAATTCAGATGTTACAAATGACACTCTCATGTTAGGTGAAGATGTTATTCAAATTTGAAGGCTTCATCCATGGGCAAAGTTCTTACCATTGCGGACTTGAAGAAACAGGCACAACGTCGCGTGCCGAAAATGTTCTTCGATTATGCGGATAGTGGCGCGTGGACGGAGAGCACCTATCGCGCAAACGAAGATGATTTTTCCAAGATCAAACTGCGCCAACGGGTTCTCGTTGACATGACAGACCGGTCGCTGGCGACAGAGATGATTGGGGAAAAGGTATCAATGCCCGTGGCCCTTGCACCCACCGGCCTTACCGGTATGCAGCACGCGGACGGCGAGATGCTGGCCGCGAAAGCCGCGGAAGAGTTCGGCGTTCCCTTCACTCTGTCGACCATGAGCATATGCTCCATCGAAGACGTCGCCTCCGTCACTTCGCGGCCGTTCTGGTTCCAGCTTTACGTGATGAAGGACCGCGATTTCGTCAATAACCTGATCGACCGTGCCAAGGCCGCAAAGTGCTCCGCGCTGGTTCTGACGCTAGACCTTCAAATTCTCGGCCAGCGTCACAAGGATCTGCGAAACGGGCTATCCGCGCCGCCAAAATTCACGCCAAAGCATATCTGGCAGATGGCAACGCGCCCGCAATGGTGCCTGGATATGGCGCGCACAAAACGGCGCAGCTTTGGCAATATCGTTGGCCATGCCAAGAACGTGTCCGATCTGTCCTCGCTGTCGTCGTGGACGGCGGAGCAGTTCGACCCGCGCCTGTCCTGGAAGGATGTCGAATGGATCAAGGAGCGTTGGGGTGGCAAACTCATCCTCAAGGGCATTCTGGATGAGGAGGACGCCCGTGCCGCCGCCGATACCGGTGCGGATGCCATCATTGTTTCCAATCATGGCGGCCGCCAGCTCGACGGGGCGCTTTCATCCATCGAAATATTGCCGAAAATCGTTGATGCCGTTGGCGACAAGATCGAAGTGCACATGGATGGCGGCATCCGCTCCGGTCAGGACGTGTTGAAGGCCATCGCGCTGGGCGCCAAGGGCACCTATATCGGCCGGCCGTTCCTCTATGGTCTCGGCGCTGGCGGCAAGCTTGGCGTTACCACCGCACTGGAAATCATCCGCAAAGAAATGGATGTCACCATGGCGCTGTGCGGCAAACGACTATTGACCGATGTTGACCGGACCATTCTCGTACGTTGAAAAGGCCACTGCCCGTCAATGCCCAACCGTCTTTGAAAACACGTTTACAACGACGACTCCTGCGATGATAAGCCCAAGCCCGATCATCGCGGCCAGATCAAGCGTCTGGCGGAAGAACACATAACCGACGACGGAAATCAGCACGATGCCGAGACCGCTCCAGATCGCGTAGGCGACACCAACGGGCAGCGTTTTTAGGGTGATGGACAATAGGAAGAACGCCGCACCGTAAAAGACAGCCATGAGCACCGTTGGCACAAGCCGGGTAAACTGTTGCGATTGCTGCAGGAAAGACGTGCCGATGACCTCGCAGACGATAGCTGCAATGAGCGCCGCATAGGTCGTGACAACTCCATTCATGTTTTGTCCTCTCCGCGTGTCATCCCTATCAACCTCTTGCGAAGTGCCTCGCCAGTGTTACCTGCGTGACCGTTATCGCTCATCAAATCCGCAAGCCAGATGCCATCGACGGCAAGCCTGACAAGCTCGAGACCGATCTCGCCATCCGTCTTTTTATGGCGCGCATTGCGCCCGTCGATCCAGCTTTGCCACATCTGCCGCAGCGACGGTTCGCTGATCAGCGCAACCGACATCGCAGACCATTGCGCATAGGTTTCACGCCTGCGATCGGTAAAGAAGGCATTCACATAGGCCCGTGTGAAGCATCCATAGCCGTCACGATCCCGTGAGATCAGCGCGTCGATGTCGGCATCGAGCTTGGCCAAAAGGTCGCTAAGCAAAGCCTCCAGCAGCGCGTGTTTGGAGGAAAAATGATGAAACAAACCGCCCTTCGTTACCCCAGCAGCGGATGCGACGGCCTGCACTGAGACCGCCGAAAACCCCTGCTCCGCAGCAAGTCTGGCCGCGCAGTCGATGAGATTTCTACGCACCACGTCAGGCTGCTTTTTACGTTCCGTCAAACTATCCATCGTCAATACATACCGGACGGTAGGTTTCTTTTCAAGAAAATTACCCGCCACCAATGGGGGTCGATTTTCATACTTAATTAAGGATGAAAGCGATCTTTAAAGTTTGAACGGTTTCGCTGCCTGAAACTATTGGTAGGCTTGCGGGGCGACGAGTGGACGGACAAGGGGGGAATTTATGTCGGGAACGATCAGACGGGGATTGGCTGGAACATGGATGTTTGCTTTGGCCTTCCTCTGCACGGTCCTCTCCCTGCAGGCGTCTCAAGCGCAGGCGGGCTATGCGCATTTCGTAATGGATGCGAAGACAGGAAAAGTACTGGCGTCGGAAAATGCCGACGTTAAAAACTACCCTGCATCCCTCACGAAAATGATGACGCTCTATCTGGTTTTCGAGGCGTTGCACGATGGTCGCCTCAGCTGGAACGAGCGCATCACGATGTCGAAGCGCGGTGCAGCCGTCATCCCTTCGAAACTCTGGGTGAAAGCGGGTACGACCTTCACCGTGCGCGAGGCGGTCTATGGCATGATCGTAAAATCCGCGAACGATATGGCGGAAGGCATGGGCGACCATCTGGGCGGCTCGCAAGCGAAGTTCGCGCAGATCATGACACGCAAGGCGCGACAGCTTGGCATGACGAAAACCGTTTTCCGCAACGCATCCGGCCTGCCGAACAAGGCACAGGTCACGACGGCGCGCGACATGGCAAAGCTTGGACTCGCGCTACAGCGTGATTTTCCGAAAGAATATAACCTTTTTGCAATGCAATCCTTCAAGTTCCGCGGCAAGACGATCCGCGGCCACAACCGGCTGATGGCGCGCTATCAAGGCGTTGATGGCATCAAGACCGGCTACACCAATGCCTCCGGATTCAACCTCGTCAGCGCGGTCAACCACAACGGCCGCAGCGTCGTTGGCGTGGTGCTGGGTGGCAAGACCGCCCGTGGTCGAGACAATCAGATGGCGTCCCTGCTGGACCGTACACTCCCGAAAGCGTCCAGAGGAACTGGCAACCAGCAACTCATCGCAAGCGCAAGTTCAAGCAAAACATTCGACGTGACGCCTGCCAGCGTGCCTTTGCCGATGTTTGCGGAACGCCGCGACCCGATCGCCGCGCAGATCGCTGCCGGAAACGCCGTGATACCGGATATGATGCAGACATCTGCGGTGCGCGCCACGACCTCGGAGCGCAGCGCATGGGAAGTGCAGATCGCAGCAGCGGATTCGCAAAGAGCAGCCCTCTCCCTGCTGCGCAACGCCCGCCCATCCATCGCATCCAGCTATTCAGGAATTGCGCCCTACACGGAAGCAGTCAGAAGCGGTTCCGCCACACTTTACCGCGCCCGCTTCACTGGTTTCGACAATCAGGCAGCAGCGCTGTCTGCATGCAAGGATCTAAAGGCACATTCCTACTCCTGCGTCGTCATGGCAAACGAGAGTTGAGAGCGGATCAGTCAAGCCAGCCGGTAGCAATCGCATTGCCCAGTTGTGACATGCCGTTTGCCCGCGCAAGCTCACCCATGGCGACATGGTCGTAGCGGACTTGCCGGAAATAAACCTGCCAGCCGTGAGCCGTCTCTTCCAGCACGGCATAACTGGCAAGCGGATGACCGGCTTCGACCTGGTGATAGACCGGTTCGTCATCTTTCCAGCCCGGGCAACCGACACTGCCCGGATTGACGATCAACCGGCCATCGGAAAGATGAACGGTGCGGGCTATATGGGTGTGACCGCACAGCATAAGCGGTTGCTTGATACCTTCCGCCAGTGCTTCGATCTCTTTCAGTGGGCGCAGGCTAAGAATGCCTTCGGGTGAAAGCCTCTCTAGCCAATATTCCAGATCGCCTTTTGGTGAGCCGTGGCAGCAATAAGCAACATCCTTGAACACCATGTCGAAGGGCATGGCCTGCAACCAGGCGAGATGAGCCGTCGAGAGCTGCGCATGCGCAGGCTTTTCCCAGTCTCCCATGTTCTCGAACGGGCGGTCGATCAAAGCACGATCATGATTGCCACGAACGGTCGGGATGTTCTGCCCCACCAGAATATCAGCGGTGCGGCCAGCTTCCAGCGGCCCGCTAAAGCAATCGCCGAGATTGACGATATCGGTAATCCCAAGTTTTCCAATATCCGAAAGGACGGCTTCCAGTGCGGCGCAGTTTCCGTGGATATCGGCAATAGCGGCAAAAATCATCGAGTTCAGCTTCCACGGTATGTTGAGTAACTATAGGGCGAAAGCAGCAGTGGCACGTGATAATGGCTGCTCTCATCTGCTATGCCAAAACGAATGGGGATGATGTCGAGAAAGGCGGGGTCCGGTAGAGCAAGACCTCGGGTTCGGAGATAATCGCCCGCGTGGAACACCAACTCATAGTACCCCGCGCGAAATTCATCGCCGATGAGCAACGGTCCACCATCAACACGACCGTCACTGTTGGTTTCCACCGTTTTCAGCTTTTCGCGGCTGTCGCCATCCAACCGGTAAAGATCGATGTTCAAACCCTGCGCAGGGGTGCCATTGGCGGCGTCGAGAACATGGGTGGTAAGACCGGTCATGGCTTGGGCTCCGCAACGAAATAGGGCTGATCAAAAAAGAATTCTTCCAGATTGTTACCGGGGCCATCCCGATCCACAACCAGAAAATCACTGGTGGAATCGAGCGTCATCAATGGATGATGCCAGACATTGCGATGGTAATTCACGCCTTGATCCGCACGGGCCAGAAATACACGCGGTTTTCCAGGCTTCCCCTGCACGTCCTCAGAAACGACCACCAGAAACGGATTGCCGGACAGCGGCGTAAAGCTCTGGCTGCCAAGCGGATGTCGTTCCATCATATCGATGGCGTAGGGAAACCGCCTGGGTTTGCCACGAAAAATGTTCAATACGACACGAGCACCCTCGCCTGTCACGTCAGGCGCTGCGAGCGCATGATGCCGCTCGGTATTGCCACCATTGATGAGCTTGATCGTTGCGGTGTCTGCCTCGATAACATCGCCAAAGGGTGCGAATACCTCTTTGGTCAAAGGCAGGATTTCAAGAAATTCAGTCAAAATTCATTCACCTTGGACACGCCAGTTTCTGATGAGTGCCATACGCGCCTGCAAGTCGGGGATACTTTCAGTGACCGTCCTCCAGACAACCGACAGCAGGCCGGAATAATCATGCAAGATGAGATTGCGCATGGCCTCAGCTTTCCGGCAGGATGGCAGTCAATCGCAACAGAGCGATCTTCTCGACCTGCTCTGTCGCGGTTGCAAACTCATCCTGCACATTATGATTGATGCGAGTTTCGAACGAGCGCAGGATATCGTCTTTGGTCAGACCTTTGACGGCGATAATGAACGGAAAGCCGTTCTTCTCGACATAGGCAGCATTGAGTTCCGTAAATCGGGCATGCTCGTTTGGAGAAAGGCGATCAAGACCTGCCCCAGCCTGTTCTTTGCGGCTGTCTTCGGTCAGCCCTCCGGCGATGGCCAGCTTTCCTGCAAGATCGGGATGGGCGCGCAGAACGCCCAGTCTTTCGTCTTGGGAGGCCGCGCGAAAGTGTTTTGTGAGTGCGGCATGCACGGTGCCAGCCGTCATAGGCTCCCGAACGTCGCCTGCATCAAAGGCGCGTTCCGCAATAAACGGCGAATGCTCGAAAACGCCGCCGAAACGGCTGACAAACTCGGCCCTACCAACCATCAAAGCGCCTCCGGCTTATGATGTGCATGCCAGTGACGTGCGATTTCGACGCGTTGGGGTATCCAGACCTTTTCATGGCCAAGCACGTATTCAATGAAACGACGAAGCGCTGCGGCCCGGCCGGGACGACCGACGAGCCGGCAGTGAAGGCCAATGCTCATCATCTTGGCTGCACCTTCGGCCCCTTCCTGATAGAGCACATCGAAGGTGTCCTTCAGGTAGGTCAAGAACTGATCACCGGAATTGAAGCCCTGCGGCGTGGCAAACCGCATGTCGTTTGCATCGAGCGTGTAGGGAATGATCAGGAACGGATCATCCTTCAGTCCTTTGACCCAGTAGGGCAGATCGTCTGCATAGCTGTCAGAAGAATAAAGGAAACCGCCCTCCTCCATAACGAGGCGCAAGGTGTTATCTGAGGGCTTGCCTTGATACATGCCGTAGGGGCGCTCGCCGGTCAGCTCCGTGTGCAAGCGCACGGCTTCAAGCACATGCTTTCGCTCTTCTTCCTCTGAAAAGTCCTTGTATTCCAGCCAGCGATAACCGTGGCTGGCAATTTCCCAGCCTGCTTCTTTCATCGCAGCAACGGCTTCAGGGTTGCGCGCCATGGCTGACGTGACGCCGTAGACGGTGGTCGTGACGCCGAGGCTGGTGAACATGCGCCACAGCCGCCAGAAACCGGCGCGCGATCCATATTCGTAGATCGATTCCATGTTGAGATTGCGTTGCCCTGGCCATGGCTGCGCACCGACGATTTCCGACAGCAGAGACTCGGACGCCTTGTCGCTGTCGAGAATGCAGCTTTCGCCACCTTCTTCGTAATTTATGACGAATTGTACCGCGATTCTGGCATCGCCTGGCCATTTGGGATCAGGGGCATTACGACCGTAACCAACGAGATTACGGGGATAGTCAACGGAAATCATCAAATCACCTTCACGCAAATTTCGTGAACGGTAGCATTGCGGACCGGAAAGTCGAGAGCATTTTCGATCGCGTCGTTATGCAATCTTTCGGGCAGACACGCGACCCATGGGGTGCAGTGAATGCACGCGGAACGGGGCGCCCGGCTCGTCTTCCACGAAAAGGGCAAGGTTGGAGAATTCGACTTGCCTGTCCAAAACAGGCTCGAAGACGCCACGCACTGCCCGCTCCACACGCACGCAGTCCGCAGGCACTACACCACCCGTCAAGATCATCTGGAACCGAAATTCGTCCATCACATAGGGATGGCCCCAACGGTGAAGATTGGTCAGTTGCGTTGCAGACAGACGATCGGGGTCGGCGCGCTCGATATCGGCGTCGGATAGGGGCGCACGATACCGATCAAATTCCTGAACAACGCTTGCCGCGAGAAAATTCAGGGCTTCCGATGGCCAGGACAGCACCAGCCCATACAGATTTCCGAGTTTGGCAATTTCGAACGGCGGCAAGGTAAAGGGTTGATGCGTTCCGGCAAAATGCATCAGGCTACGCAGCAGCGCTGCCTCGCCGACATCATCCATCAAGCGGAATGGCGCCTTGATTGCGCCATGGAAACCGTAACGACGTGGAAGAGCCGTATGATAGGAAATTTCCTGCATGCCGAGGCTTGAAACGGCGGGTGGTTCCACCGTCTGGCCGGAATAGACATCGCGACCAAGCCAAGCCGCAGCCGCATGGGTCAAGGGGTCGTTCGGGGAAGGCGTAAAATGAATGGCGTACCGCATGCGTCGTCACCTCGCCGTCCGAAACGGTTTTCATCAGCTATATTGCATAAGGCAAGCTGTTAGGTGATTTGCGTGACAGATTAACGACGTGCAAACGCTGATAAATCAATGAGGCAGGTTGAAAACGCAGATGTGATCTTCAAAAGAAAAACTGCCCGGTACATCCATGGGCTTGCCCTGTAAAGCATCCAGAGCAGCATCCGCCAGGCGATGTGCCAGGCCGAAACTGACCTTGAAGCCGCCGGTCAATGCAATTATTCGTGGGTAATCAGGATGCGGACCAACCATAGGGTCACGCCCGATCGCCTTGGGACGCAAACCGGCCCAGCGTTCGATAACGGGAGCATCTGCAAGCGAGGGAACGATCTGCCGTGCCTGCGCAATCAGACCATCCAGCTTCTCATCCGTCGTCAAAGCGTCGTCAAAGTCTTCCTCGCTGGTGCTGCCGATAGCAACCGTGCCATCCTCATGCGGCACGACATAGAGACCGTTCAGAAACACCACAGGCATTAAGGGATCCGCATTGACTTGCAACAATGCGGCCTGCCCTTTGACGGGCCGCCCAAGATCGGCATCCGCAGCGAAGCCCAACGCTTCGGTCAAAAGCGGAAATGAATGATGCCCGGCTGAGACCATGGCGTGACCAAAGCCAATCCGCTGGCCATCCATCAAGATCGCCGCTCCATTCCTATCCAGCGTCGCAACACCGCAGTTCTCCACCACCTGCACATGTTTTGCCCGTCGCAGATACTCTTTCAACATGGCAATGAATGCCCGGGGGGAAACCTTGGCGGCGAAGGTGTCGTGTACAAAACCCGCCTCACCCGCTGCTGCGTTCACCCATCCATCGACCGGCGGCGTATCCAGCAGGTGCCAATGAAATTGCCGGCCACCTTGGCCCCAATTCGATATGGCATCCCTTTGATGCCGTTCCGCGATTGAGCGCAGATGGGGCTTGGGCAACGGGATGATTCTCCCGCATCGCCGGTAGCCTGCCGACAGGCCCGTTTGCGCCTCCAATGCCCCTATCTCGGTTTCGAGGCTCAGCAAGGCATCGAATTGAAATTGCTTCTTGTCGGACCAGCGATCCGGCATGTGCGGCATCAAAGCACCCAGAAGACCGCCACTGGCACCGCTTCCAATGCCGTCGGCATCGACCAGCAACGTGTCGATACCGAGCTTTTCCGCCTTTACCGCCGCCCACAGCCCCATGATGCCACCGCCGATGATCAGCAATGAGACGCTGGCTGGCAAAGATGATTGACCTGTTTGCCGGGGAAGACTATCGGCTTGGAGCATGAGACATCCCGACGAAAATATGCCGGCACGAGCCGGCTCAAATATGCTGGATTGGCGAGAGGGCGATATGCCCTATTCTCTGGCCTTTGGCGACCACTTTTATTGCCAGACGGACGGACGGCAGGAATGCAGCCACGTCTCACTGTCGGGCAATGGCCTGCCTGAACGCTGGCAAACGGCGCAGGGAACATTCCGCATCGGTGAACTCGGTTTCGGGACGGCACTCAATCTGTGCGAAACCTGGCGGCAGTGGAAACTGCACCGCCCCACCAATGCCAAGCTGCATTTCGTGTCCTTCGAGCTCTACCCGATGACCACGAGTGAGTTGGACCGCGCGCTGTCCCATTGGCCGCAGCTGGACGCCGAGCGCAAAGCGTTCGTCGCGCAGTGGCCCTCGGACCCGGAAGGCTGGGTTGACATAACTCTGGATGAGCAGACGCGTCTGACCGTCTTCTGCGGCGACGCCATGCAGGGGATCATCCAGAGCACGGATACATTCGACGCCTGGTATCTCGATGGCTTTGCGCCCGCGAAGAACCCGGATATGTGGTCGCTGGAGATCATGGCAGCGCTGTTTGCGAAGACCGCTCCAGGCGGAACCTTTGCGACATTCGCGGCGGCAGGTTTCGTGCGGCGCAATCTGGGCACAGTTGGCTTTACCGTCGAACGTCGACCCGGCTTTGCGGGAAAACGGGAAATGCTGTGTGGCGTAAAGCCATAACGAAAAACGCCCGGATTTTCATCCGGGCGTTTCTTAATTCAGATCAGACCCGATCAGCCGCGCTTGCGACCGCGACCTGCGTTACCAGCAGGACGAGCCTGACCGGCAGGTGCGAAGGAACCGGGTTTACGTGCCGGACGACCCTGGCCACCGCGATGGTTGCGGTTAACGGCTGGCTTGCCAGCTGCGCCTTCGGCATTTGGACGCTTGAAATCTGACGTCACTTCCAGATCGTTGTCGCGTTCAACAGGTGCGAATTCACCAGCGCGTTGACCACGGAATTCGCCATTGCGGCGTCCGCCGTCACGCGAAGCGCCGTCACGAGGACCGCGCTGTGGACGATCACCATGTGCACGCTCGCCACGTTCTGCACCTTGACGGCGAGGACCGTTTGCATTGGCGCGGTTGCCAGCGCCACGGTTATTGTTGTTCCCGCGAGACGGGCTCGACAGACCTGCTGGACGTTCGCCGGACAGAACCGGAATCTCGATCTTCATCAGCTTTTCGATGTCATGCAGCAGACGGGTTTCGTCCGGTGCGCAGAACGCAATGGCAATGCCGTCGAGACCAGCGCGGGCTGTACGACCGATCCGGTGAACGTAAGCGTCAGCCACTTCAGGCAGATCATAGTTGAAGACATGCGTTACGGCTGGAATATCGATACCGCGTGCGGCAACGTCAGTCGCAACCAGAACCTTGAATTCGCCGTCCTTGAAGCCCTTCAACGCACGTTCGCGCTGGCCCTGGCTCTTGTTGCCATGGATCGAAGCAACCTTGAAGCCGATGTGTTCCAGATACTTGGACAGCTTTTCAGCCCCATGCTTGGTGCGCAGAAACACGATAGAACGGCTATCCGGGTTTTCGTTGAGGGTCTTCTTGAGAAGCTCGGTCTTGTCGTTCTTGCCTACAACGAAATGAACATATTGTTCTACCTTGTCGGCAGCCTTGCCCGGAGGCGTAACCTGAACGGTAACCGGGTTTTTCAGATAGCTGCCGGCCAGGTCTGCGATCGAGTTCGGCATGGTGGCCGAAAACAGCAGTGTCTGACGCTCGGCAGGGACCATCCTGGAAATCTTGCGCAGATCATGGATAAAGCCGAGGTCGAGCATCTGGTCGGCTTCGTCAAGCACGAGGAAAGTCACCTTGGACAGGGAAATCGCGTTGCGCGAGATCAGATCGAGCAGGCGACCAGGCGTGGCAACCAGAATATCTGTGCCCTTTTCCAACTGCAGTTGCTGCTTGTTGATGGACGCGCCACCAACGACCTGATTGATCTTCAGATGCGTCTTGCGCACGAAGCCGCGGAGGCTCTCGCCAATCTGGTTCACCAGTTCGCGTGTCGGCGCCAGAATAAGGGTGCGGGTGGTTCTGTTTGCAGGACGATCAGGTAGCTTCAACAGCATTTCTATGAGCGGCAGGCCGAAAGCGGCCGTCTTGCCTGTGCCGGTCTGTGCAAGACCGATCATGTCGCGACCTTCGAGAAGAAGCGGAATCGCTTTTTCCTGGATGGGCGTAGGTGTGGTGTAACCGAGCTGGGTGACGCCGGCCACGATTTTTTCGGAGAGGCCGAGTTCGCTAAAACTGGTCAATAGTATACCTTTCGGGGCGCCAAAACGCTTGAACCCGGATCAGCCTTGCTGTCCGGTTGTCTTGGCGTCAAGAACCCCGCGTGAATTGGGAACTTGTGGGTTGGAATGACTTTCTGCGCTTCAGTGCGGCGATTTCGCCGGCTCCTGTATCAATGCGCTTTTTCCTTCATGCGTCGTATCGTTTTCGTTGACGCTGCAGCTCACGCGGCTGCCGAGGGTGAAAGCTTGAGGGGGTTTGATCGTTTTGCGGAGAAAAGTCAAGCAAATGTTTTAGGTGCTTGATTTTCCATAGCGCCGCCAGCGGCGACCGAAACTTTAACTATCCATGAAAAACTATAGTTAACAAACCTTAATAAAGCGCGTCGGCGCGTAGCCAGTTCGGTCATTCTACAATAGTTTTCATTTTCAAACACGACAAAACAGATGTGCTGATTCTATCGTACGTCACAGGCAGTTACGGAGAATATCTTGATAAATGGGGGCGGATTGCTTGAAAAAGCATGTGAAGGCGTTCAAGCGCTGGATTTGCCCGCCTGCATTAAAGATAGTCAATTGCGCTATGTCTGCGTTAATTCAGCCTACGCACTTTTTGTCGGCCGCCCGATCGCCTCTTTCCAGAACAAGACAACACATGAATTGCTTGGCATAACCGAAGATAACGAGCGGCAGGATAAGGAACGCCGTTCGCTCGTTTTTGCGACGGAAGAAGTGATATTGTGCAAAGGTCACAACGAAAGCCATGCGGTAAAATGCGAACGGTTCGAAACCGAAGATGGGGCTTTGTTCCTGTTCGAGATTTTCGAAACAACGCCTTCTGTCGCGACGGATATTGAGGCCGATGGAAACGAGACACTGATCGGCAAAAATGTGCTTGATCTTCTCGATGTGGCTGTTGCGGTTTATGACCCCGAAGACAGGCTGATTTACTCCAACAAGCGGTTCGAGACGTTATACTCTGACCTCAACCTTGATTGGCAGGCCGGGCTTGAACTGAAGACAATCGCCGCGGCTTTCCATGACATCGTCGTCAAGGTCAGAAGCCCTGACGCGTCTGACAAAGAGGCCTGGCTGGAAGCGAAGCTCGCTGAAGCCCGCGAGCCATACTCCGAATTCACCGAGGAGATGAGCGACGGACGTTTCATACGCTTCATCAACAAGCGTCTCGAAAACGGTATGCTGGTTGCGCTTCGAATCGACGTCAGCGAAGCCAAAGCACGAGAAATTCTGCTGGAGAAGCACACGCGCGAAAACTGGCTTTTCCGGGAAGCGCTGGAGCGTGTGCCGGTTGCCGTTTTCATGCTGGATAGCGAACGTCGCCTTACCTATGCGAACGCTTCCTATGAAACATTGTGGCGCGAGCCCCGTGGGAAATATTACGGCCTGACGGAGTCGCAGATTTTCGTTCACGAGGGTGAGCGCTTCCGAAAGGAAAATGATCACGTTCTCCAGACCGGCGAGGAACTGCAGAAAACCGAAGAAATCCTGCTGAACGACGGCACATCCGTGCCGACAATCATCAGGGTGGGCCGCATGATAAGCCCAGACGATGAACCCTATCTAGTCGGCTCCGTAACCGACACCACGCCGCTGATGGAGCAAAAGCAGGCACTGCTTGCTGCCCGCGATGAAGCTGAGAAGCTTCACGCTGAGGTTCAGTCGATTCTCGATTCACTTCCCGTTGGCGTCATGTTGCTGGGATCGGACCTGACGATCGAGTACGCAAACACGTGTTTTTATGACCTTTGGGAAGTCGAAGAGCAAATCGATCTCGTTGGTCAGCCCTATAAGCGTTATATGCAAATGGGCTACGAAAGCGGAAAATATGATTTCGGCGATATCAGCTTTGAGGATGCTTGCCGTGACCGCATCAACCGCCTGAACCTGATCGATGGTCATACGTCGCGGGAAGTCGAAAGCAAGGCCGGCAAGTTCACGATCCTCTCAAAACAGCGGATAGCCGGAAACAAAATCCTTATCACGTTTTCCGACAGCACCGCCGTGCGCGCCCGCGACAAGGAAATCAGTGCCGCCCGCCAGGAATTGCAGCGTGTTGGTAAGTATTTGCAGGATGCGACACGCGTCATGGCCCAGGGATTGGCTCTGATTCAAAACGGCGAGATCATCATGTCGAACGATGCGATGGCACGCATGTTCGATGTCCCGCCAGAGCTGGTCGCCGCTGGTAAAAGCTGGCTGCCATTCTTTGCCTATTGCGCAGACCGAGGCGACTTTGGCGATGCCGAAAGCGCCGAAGCAACGCGTTTGGAATGGATGCATAATGTTGCGGCTGGCAAACCCTTTTCATCGCTCAAGCAAGTGGACGCGAAGCGCTGGCTCAATGTGGAGGCGACCATCAGTGCCAGCGAATACTGGCTTGTCATCGTAACCGACGTCACCGAGATGAAGCAGCGTGAAGCAGAGCTTGAGGGCCTGCTGGCGCGCGCCAAAGCTGCCGACATGGCCAAGTCCGAATTTCTGGCCAATATGAGCCATGAGATCAGAACGCCGATGAACGGCGTCCTCGGCATGGCGGAATTGCTGGCCAAATCCAAGCTCGACACCCGGCAGCGAACATTTACTGATGTCATCGTGAAATCCGGCAATGCGCTGCTGACGATCATCAACGACATCCTCGACTTCTCGAAGATCGACGCAGGTCAGATGACGCTGCGCAGCACGACCTTCGACGCGGCGGAAGCCGTCGAGGATGTTGCATCGCTTCTATCGTCGCAGGCGATGGAAAAAAATATCGAACTCATCGTCAGCATTGATCCATCATTCCATCATCTGGTGAGCGGTGACGCAGGACGCTTCCGGCAGATAGCGACGAACCTCATCGGAAACGCCATCAAGTTCACGGAAACCGGCCACGTCCTGATCGAGCTTGTAGCCGAGAGCGTTGACGACAGCGAACTCATCATGAACCTGCGCGTCCAGGACACCGGTATCGGCATTGCGCAACATCAGTTGAACCGCATTTTCGAAAAATTCAATCAGGCAGATACCTCCTCGACACGCCGCCATGAAGGCACCGGCCTCGGTCTTGCAATCACGGTGGCACTTGTCGGGCTTTTCGGTGGAAAAGTGGATGTGGAAAGCGTGGTGGGGCAAGGCTCGACCTTTACCGTAACCTTGCCATTGCGCATCGTGGGAAATCGATCCGAGCAAAACGCCGGCCCTATCGATACCAAAAAAGTCAGCGTCCTCGTGATCGATGACAACGCGGTGAACCGACAGATACTGACCGAACAACTGACAAGTTGGGGTGTCGATGGCTACGCAGCCGCCAGCGGCCCGGCGGGTCTGGCTATTCTCGAAGAGGCCGCAGCAATCGGCTTCGATATCGATGCGGTCATTCTGGATTGTCACATGCCGGATATGGATGGGGTGCAGGTGGCGCGCACCATAAGAGGCGATCCTAGGCTTTGCGATACCGCAATCGTCTTCCTGACATCGATGGATTCGGTTCACCGCGAGCCCGAAATCCAGTTTGATGCACATCTTATGAAGCCCGTGCGTGCCAGACTTTTGCGCAAAACATTGACGGATGTCGTCCGCACACGGCGCGCTGAGCGTGCGTTGCAGGATCAACTCGGCGGTAGAGATGGATCGGAGTCGCCTGCGCCGGTGAGGAAAAGCAGCGATACCGGCCATCGCCCAAACGCTGGTGAACAAGGACACCGAGACGAGACCCGGGCAACCGAGGTACGACCAAACACAGGATCACTGGATGTCCTGATTGCCGAGGACAATGACGTCAACCAGATCGTCTTCACGCAGATTCTCCAGCAAACCAATCTTGATTTCCGTATTGTCAGCAATGGAAAAAAGGCGGTTGAAGCGTGGAGAATCGATAGACCTTCCATTATTTTGATGGATGTTTCCATGCCTGTCATGAACGGTCATCAGGCAACTCAGGCTATTCGTGCAGAAGAACAAAATATGCCGAATGGGACGCGGGTTCCGATCATCGGCGTTACCGCTAACGCACAAGACAGCGATCGTGATCTGTGTCTTTCGGTGGGGATGGATGATTATCTGTCAAAGCCCATCAGTCCCGAACTTCTTCAGGCAAAAATCGAAAAATGGCTGATGAGACAACCGCAAATGACCGCGGATTCGAAGTCGAATTAAAAACGCCGCCTGAGAATATCCCACGCGGCGCTCAAAATCTCAGACTTGCCAGCGATTAACGGCGCTGCCCATCCGCGGAGAAGGCACCTGGGCCAGCCACGACCAGGTAAAGAAAGATGAAGCAGAAAAGAATGGCCGCATCGCCGCCGTTCAAAACTGGAAAGAAGCTTTTCGGTGCGTGTGCCGTGAAGTAGGCAACGGCCATCAGACCCGACAGAAGGAATGCAACAGGACGGGTGAAAAGTCCGACGAGGATGAGAAGTCCGCCGACCAGTTCGAGAAGCCCGGCGATCAGCAACATTGTAGGAAGAGAACCTTCCATCTGCGACGCCGGGAAACCGAACAGTTTCTGCGTGCCGTGCTCGATGAACAAGAGCGCCGCGATGATCCGCAGCGCAGCCAAACCGTAAGGCTGGTATCGCGATAGTTTTTCAAAAAATGCCATTTTATTTTGTCCTTATAAAGCAGGTTCGACCTAACGATCTTCAAAACCTAACTGGGAAATACAACTATTCGAGATACACTTTTCCCGACCAAAAACAACAGCCTACCCATCGATTCACAACGCGTACAAACGATCGTGATCAGCTTTTTGGAAGCGTGGAATTTCGCCTTGTCATCTCATGCGAATATGACGCGTAAGCGACAGCAGGACGGCACAAATCAGAACACAATAGACCCCCATGACCATGATCTGGGACGTGAAGGCCACGCCGGAATCGATGAGCATTCCGCCAAGGCCGGGACCGAGCGCAGACGCAAAGACCATGGTGGCGACGATGACGGCGCGGATCGCGCCCAGATACTTCACACCGTAGACTTCCGGCCATAGACTTCCGAAAAGCGTGAGCGAAAAGCCGTCGGAAATTCCGTATAAAACCATAAAGACGAAAACCACCCACGGCGCATCCACAGCTCCCAGCAGCAGACAACCGACCCCGAAAGGCAACAGGTAGAATGGAAGCAATCGAAGCGCCGAAAACCGATCGACCAGATAGCCGGAAAGCAAAGAATTCGATACGGCGACCACCGCATAGATCAGGAAAGCCGATGCAAAAGTTTCGAGCGGCCATCCCTTCGATTGCGACAAATGCACCTGATGGAAAAAGATCGTGTTGCTGATAAAGGCTGGCGGCAGCATTCCAAGCATCAGAAGATAGAAATACGGATCACGTAGCACCTCGCCGCGCATCCAGTTGCGGGAAACCTGAGCAGTTGGCAAGACCGGAACAGGCGCGGTCACGCGCTCGACTTTCAGCAGCGCCAGTAGAACGGGAAACAATATCAAGATGATAAACGCAGCAACTATAACCCAGAGATTACGCCATCCGAATGCTGCCATGCCAGCGACGGCAAGCAGGGGCAATAGGGCTTGTCCGGCGTTCACCCCCAGTGCCGAGATCGACACGGCCCTTCCCCGTTCCGCTGAGAACCAGCGCCCGATAGTGGTGTAGGCAATGTGCACCATCATGCCCTGGCCGAAAAGACGTAGCAAAAACAGGCTTACCGCCAGCACCACGATGGATGAGGAGTAGGCAAGCCCGATTGCCCCTGACGCCAGTGCGAGAACGGCCAGGGCAACAATGGAACGAACCGCTTTGACATCCAGAATTTTACCAAGCCATACAAGGCTGAAGGCGGATGCGAGCGTTACGGCCATATAGACAAGCCCAAACTGGCCGTCGCTGAGATCAAGCTCGCGGCGTATTTCACCACCGGATAGCGAAATGAAAAAGGTCTGGCCGAAAGAGGACGCAAAAAGCATCGCGAAACCGGCGCCCAGCCAGCGAATGTTGTCGCGCAAGAATGAAAGCAAAATCGACCCTGACTTATGGAGAAGCCCTGTTGTTCAGGCGATCATGCGGGCCTGCGGCTGCGCGATCGGATTGAACGGCTCAAATGTTATGTTAGCGCCGACGATTGTCGCCACCGAGTTCGCTGGGATTATTTCCCATTTTTCAGCACCGGTACCAAAGGGTTCTGACGCAATCGCTATCCCCTGCCCCACATTTCGCCAGTAAAGCGTTGGCGGGCGTGCATCGCTGGACCAGCGAAAGGCGTGCAACTTTTCTCCATCAGCATGGATAGCACTGAACCGAATAGGTTGGTCGATTCCGGAATTGACGACGATATCCAGGCATTCCTGCAAGGTTTTTCTAAGAGCACCGACCGGATCGCGGTCTAGACCATAGCCGGCAGCAATCAGAAAAATGGCTTCGCTGTCACCATTTCCTGCGCGCGAACAATAAACCTCATCCGGAATATACGCTTCGATGGCGCGCTTGACCTTTTCATATCCGCCAATTTGACCGTTGTGCATGAAAAGGTGGCGGCCGAAGCCAAAAGGATGACAGTTTGCCATAGACACGCCACCGGTCGTGGCCGAGCGGACATGGGCCAGAAACATGCTGGAGCGCAGTTGGTGGCACAGCGACGTCAGGTTCCGATCAGACCAAGCAGGAAGAATACCGCGATAGATACCGGGTTCGCCTCTTTCCCCGTACCAGCCTATGCCGCAGCCATCGCCATTGACCACAGTCTTCGCCTCACGCGCCGCCATCGACTGACTGATGAGCGAGCTTTCCGGCTCGATCAGAAGACTGTCAAGCCAGACGGGAACGCCGGAATAGGCAAGAAAACGACACATGCGGTACCGCCATGGTTGAGATTGTGATCCGGTGCAAAGAGCGCCGGATCACGGCGTTAATAAGGTGCTCAGGCCTGCAAAACAACCACCCGCGAGCTAACAGGCACTCGCTGATAGAGGTCGATGATGTCGTGGTTCAGCATGCGGATACAGCCGCTGGACATGGCATGGCCGATAGACTGCGGCTGGTTGGTGCCGTGCAGACGGAACATGGTATCGCCGCCATCGCGGTACAGGTACAAAGCGCGTGCCCCGAGCGGATTGTTTGGACCACCCGGCATACCGCCCGCATATTTGCGGTTACGATCCGGCTCGCGGCGGATCATGTTCGGGGTTGGCGTCCAACTGGGCCACTCGGCCTTGCGGCCGATATAGGCGTTACCCCTGAGCGCTAATCCCTGACGGCCAACGCCCACGCCGTACCGCATGGCGCGACCATTGCCCATGATGTAATACAGACGGCGAGCGGGGGTATCAACGACGACAGTTCCGGCCGGATATGTCGTCTGATACGCGACTTCCTGGCGACGCAGTTCTGGATCGATCTTGTCCAGAGGCATCGCCTTTAGCGGAAACTTCTCATCTGGAATGGCTGCGTAATTCTGTTTTTGCTGAACGAAATTGGTGCTGGCGCAACCTGCAAGAAGAAGCGGTAATCCAAACAGGACTCCACGGCGCGAAATAGACATATTACCCCCGGTCGATTCATATCTCTGTTACCAAGGAGTATAATTTTATGGTTAACAAACCTCTAATTGCGATTGTGACAATTAACCAAGTATAGGCGCGGGCACCGAAAGCACCGGCGGATTGGCGGCGAAAGAATGGTCAAAAATTAGGCAGAGAATTCGCTGTTAGTCTCTGTAAATCGGCACTGCGCCGAGTGTGACCGAGGAACCCTTTGCCACTGCGCCGCATTTTACGTCACAAAAGGCGAAACTGCTTATTTTTTGCATATTTAGCAAAGCTGCAGGTGGCAAAAAATCTCGGTCTAGACAGCGCATGGTTCTTGCATTGCTGTCGTCGTTGTATTCAAATGGGCAAAAATGGGGAACATAAAGTTGGCATTTGACGAAATGATTGATGCGGACTCCACTCCGCGAAGCCCATATAAAACGTATAATGACTGGTACAGCCGCCAGGACAGATCGCATCTGATCCAGAAGTCCCGGGACGCTGAAAACATCTTTCGAAAAACCGGCATAACCTTTGCCGTATACGGTCACGCCGACAGTGCCGAAAAGCTGATCCCCTTCGACATCATTCCTCGCATCATCTCTGCCAAAGAGTGGCGCAAACTGGCGCTAGGGATCGAGCAACGGGTTCTTGCGCTGAACGCCTTTTTGGATGACATCTACCACAAGCAGGAAATCATTCGGGCCGGACGCATTCCCCGTGAACTGATCGAGCGCAACGAAGCGTTTCTGCCTGAGATGATCGGCTTCAAACCACCGGGTGGCGTTTACACGCACATTGTCGGCACAGACATCGTTCGCACGGGTGAAGACCAGTTCTACGTACTCGAGGACAATGCCCGCACACCGTCCGGTGTCAGCTACATGCTGGAAAATCGCGAAACGATGATGCAGATGTTTCCTGAGCTGTTTCATGAAAACAAAGTACGGCGGGTCGAAGACTACCCGTATCAGCTGCGTCAATCACTCTCATCACTCGCTCCTCCGGGCTGCAAGGGCAAGCCGCGCGTTGCGGTTCTCACCCCAGGCATTCACAACTCAGCCTATTACGAGCACTCTTTCCTCGCCGATATGATGGGCGTCGAACTGGTGGAAGGCTCCGACCTGCGTGTCATGGACGGCAAGGTGAAGATGCGCACGACGCGCGGATACGAGGCCATCGACGTGCTCTATCGCCGCGTGGATGACGATTTTCTCGACCCCCTCACCTTCCGCCCGGATTCGGCACTGGGCGTCCCCGGTATCATGGATGTCTACCGCGCTGGCAACATCACCATCGCCAACGCGCCGGGCACCGGCATATCCGATGACAAGGCGATCTATTCCTACATGCCTGAAATCGTAGAGTTTTATACGGGCCGCAAGCCGCTACTTGAGAACGTGCCAACATGGCGCTGCTCCGAGCCTGACAGCTTAAAATACGTTCTGGACAATCTGGCAGATCTCGTTGTCAAGGAAGTTCACGGCTCTGGCGGCTACGGAATGCTGGTCGGGCCAACGGCATCCAAGAAAGAGCGGGCGCTGTTTGCAGATAAGCTTCGCTCCCGCCCTTCCAACTACATCGCTCAGCCCACGCTTTCACTTTCCACAGTGCCTATCATGGTGAAAAACGGGATCGCGCCGCGCCACGTCGACCTTCGTCCCTATGTTCTGGTTTCGGACAAGGTGAAGATCATCCCCGGCGGGCTGACACGCGTTGCGCTCAAGCAGGGATCACTCGTCGTGAATTCCAGCCAGGGCGGCGGCACCAAGGATACGTGGGTACTGGAGGACTAAGCCATGCTGGGAAGAACGGCGAACGGACTCTATTGGATGTTCCGCTACATCGAGCGCGCGGAAAATATCGCAAGGCTGGTTGATGCGGGTATGCGTGTCTCATTGACCAGAAGTGGCGGTGGCGACGAGGACTGGGACGGCGTGCTGCAAAGCGCAGGCGCCCACGAGGAATTTCTTGAGCACCATGAAAAGGTAACCTCGGCGGATGCCATCGACTATATGCTTCGAGATAAATCCAACCCATCCAGCGTCATGTCCTGTATTGAATACGGCAGGAACAATGCCCGCATGGTGCGAACCGCGTTGACGCGCGAAACCTGGGAAGCAACCAACGAGTTCTGGATCGAATTGAAAAACCTGCTTGGCCGCAAGGTCAAGGCTGCGGAACTGCCGCAGATCATTGATGTCATCAAACATCGCGCCGGCCTCGTACGCGGCGCGTTTCATGGCTCGATGTTACGCA
Source organism: Agrobacterium bohemicum (assembly GCF_001562555.1). Lineage (NCBI taxonomy): Bacteria > Pseudomonadati > Pseudomonadota > Alphaproteobacteria > Hyphomicrobiales > Rhizobiaceae > Agrobacterium > Agrobacterium bohemicum. Next base: position 176,013 of record NZ_KQ961024.1, on the reverse strand, counting down.
ACGATCTCTATAACTTCTCGCGCATCGGTACCTTCATCGAGCGCGCTGACAACACGGCACGGATTCTGGATGTGAAATACTACGTGTTGCTGCCAGCGGCGGCGCAGGTGGGGTCGTCCCTGGACAATGCGCAGTGGGAATCCATACTGCGCTCCGTCTCAGCGCATCGTTCCTATGGTTGGGTCTATGATGCAGAGTATAAACCTGCCAATATTGCCGACTTTCTTATCTTGAATGGAAGAATGCCGCGTTCTCTTGCCTATTGCTACGAAAAGATCGTCAGCAACCTCGGACACCTTTCCGAGGACTACGGCGAGAGGCACAAGGCTCACGATACGGCGGACGCAATCAAGGCGACGTTGCAGAAAACAACGATAAACCGCGTAATGGACCAGGGCCTGCACGAGTTCCTAGAGCTTTTCGTCAACAGGAACGCGCAGTTGGGACAGGAAATTACCGATGGCTACCGCTTCTATCAATGACGAGCGGGCGGAATACGGGGACATGGCATGCGTTTAAAGATCAATCATACGACCGAATATCTCTATGACGAGCCGGTCCCCTACTCGCTGCAACGTCTGCGGCTGACGCCTGCGAGCGGACCGACACAAACGGTGAAGGAATGGGACGTCACAGTTGATGGGGCAAAGCTGGAAGTGCGATATGACGACCACTTTGGCAACCGCGTTGAACTGGTGGAAACAGAAGGTCCTCGCAGCGCGGTAAAAGTCGTTGCGCGTGGTGAAGTTGAAACGATCGACAAGGCCGGCGTGTTCGGCCCCCATATTGGCAACGCGCCATTGTGGCTTTTCATGCGTGAAACCCCGCTGACCAAGTCGGGTAAACTCATTCGGGAACTCACACGACAATCGACGGGTGACACGCCGTTGGAGCGTCTGCACGAGTTGATGGCACTCATCCACCTCGAAGTGGAATACGAAACCGGATCGACCGGCACGGAAACCACCGCCGAAGAGGCGCTGGAGTCCGGGAAAGGCGTTTGCCAGGACCACACCCACATTTTCATCTCCGCTGCCCGGAATATGGGGCTACCGGCACGCTATGTTTCCGGATACCTGATGATGGAAGACGTAGCAGAGCAGATCGCCACCCATGCATGGGCAGAAGCACATGTTCCGGGCCTCGGCTGGGTAGGTTTTGATGCCGCCAACAAGCTCTGCCCTGACGAACGCTACGTTCGCATCGCCAGTGGCCTCAGCTACCGTGATTGCGCTCCGGTTTCCGGCATGCGAGTGGGGCTCTCAGGGGAAAGCCTGACTGTATCGGTCACAGTGCAACAATCTCAAAGCCAAGATCAATCGCAGAGCTGACATTAGGCTTAGAAGTGGGCTCCGTCATCGGCACCCGACATCGGCCTCGCCGTATGTTAGGAAGCGCTCATTTATGAGCGCCTCTTTTTATTGTCGAGGCGCATGGATTTATTATTTAAAATTCCCTCTACGTGCCATTATTCTTAAAATATACTGAATTCAAAACTCGGAACACGATAAAAACGGCCCGGTCACCCTTGAAAACCACAACCAGAAATAATTTTTATTTGACACCTCGGCCCTTAAACGCTCAAGACCCAAAAAAAGTCACCATCTAAGCGATAAGGCCAAATTTCTATTTCATACCCAACTAAAAGATCGCAATACTATTCATATACAGGTCTATTGATTTGGTATCCGTTCAGAATGACGCAAACTCTATCGCCTTTTAAGAATATTCTGCGATTTTAGACTCGAAGTTAACTTCACCAAGACATAAGTCTGGTCGACTCGTTAACTAATATTTTACACATTTCGAATGATAGTGGCGTCGGTCATATGAGGTGTTCGTGAACGCACTATTTTTGGTGCGAGCAGGTATGTCGAAAGTCCTGCTTAAAAAGCGGCACTCCAATGTCCGATGGCGTAGGGATCAGAACACGATCAGAGTTCTGTACGCATGATGCCCTTCCGATGCGCCGGCTCACACGAGCCATGTTCTGCTTAATATTGCTATTGTCCCGAACGGACACTTACTCGATCGACGCTCGTGTCGACCGATTGAGACACTGTGCCAATTCGCGCAAAAGCGCATCCGGGGTATCGGATGCGGCCCTGTGGCTGCGCGGCGCGAAAACGGCTTGGTGTGTGGCGCTTTGGCCAGTTATCAACGGGGGCACGTGTCCATGACTTCAATTATCGCTTCACTTTCTATCAAGCAGATTTCCTCTCTAACAACCACGACCATCGCAAGCTTGAAATCCGATGACGTCGCAGCTTTGACCAGCAAGCAGGTCGCCGCTCTGTCATCGGCACAGATCGGAGCTTTCAGCACCGATACGATTTCCTCATTCACAAGCTCTTCGATCTCCGCCATTTCTGCAAAAGCAATCGTTGGTCTGACCGTCGATCAGCTTGGCGCCATCGGTTCGGAACAGGTTTCCGTCCTTTCTACTGGCCAGATCGTTTCCATGTACTCCAGCCAGTTGGGCGCGCTCTCTTCCGAGAACATCGCTGCCCTCACAGGTACGCAGGTTGCAGTTTTGACAGCTGCCCAGATATCGACCCTCGATGCAGATGAGCTCAACAGCTTCACAACCGGTGAAATCGCAGCTCTCAACGTCAAGGCATTGTCTGGCCTGACAACAACGGCCCTCGCTGGCCTCAGCACTGACAACCTCATTGCCCTCACAAGCACGCAGATCGCAACACTGTCGACTGCTCAGATCGCTGCTGTCACATCTGAACAGCTCGGCGCACTGACGACAACTCAGCTCGGCGCGCTAACAGCAAAGCAGATCGCAGCTGTAACAACTGACGCACTCTCCGGTCTCCAGTCCACACAGGTTGGCTCGCTCAACGTCAAGCAGCTTGCTGCTATGACCACCACACAGCTTCAGTCCTTCAATTCCGATAACATCGCCGCTCTCACAGACACGCAGGTTGCTGCACTCAGCTCTGCTCAGGTCGCGACACTGGATGCAGATGAACTCAACAGCTTCTCCACCAGTGAAATTGCATCGCTGAACGTCAAGGCACTCGCTGGCCTGTCAACAACGGCACTGGCCGGCCTCAGCACCGACAACCTGATTGCCCTCACAAGCACACAGATCGCAACGCTGTCGACCGCACAGATCGCTTCCGTCACATCGGAACAGCTCGGCGCGCTCACATCAGCGCAGATCGGCGCTCTGACAGTAAAACAGATCGCGGCTGTAACAACAGACGCACTTTCCGGCCTCCAGTCCACTCAGGTTGGCTCGCTGAATGCCAAGCAGCTTGCTGCTATGACCACCACACAGCTTCAGTCCTTCAATTCCGACAACATTGCAGCCCTGACAGACACACAGGTTGCTGCACTGAGCTCTGCTCAGGTTGCGACACTGGATGCAGATGAACTCAACAGCTTCACAACTGGCGAAATCGCATCGCTCAATGTCAAGGCACTCGCTGGCCTGACAACCACAGCACTGGCTGGCCTCAGCACCGACAACCTCGTTGCTTTCACAAGCACGCAGGTTGCAACGCTGTCGACTGCCCAGATCGCTTCCGTCACATCTGAGCAGCTCGGCGCGCTCACATCAGCTCAGATCGGTGCCCTCACAGCAAAGCAGATTGTCGCTGTGACAACCGACGCTCTTGCTGGCCTCCAGTCTACTCAGGTTGGCTCGCTGAATGCCAAGCAGCTCGCGGCTCTCACCACCACGCAGCTCCAGGCCTTCAATTCCGATAACATCGCCGCTCTCACAGATACGCAAGTCGCTGCACTCAGCTCTGCTCAGGTTGCGACACTGGATGCAGATGAACTCAACAGCTTCTCCACCAGTGAAATTGCATCGCTGAACGTCAAGGCACTCGCTGGCCTGACGACAACGGCACTGGCCGGCCTTAGCACCGACAACCTCGTTGCCTTCACAAGCACACAGGTTGCGACGCTGTCGACTGCCCAGATCGCTTCCGTCACATCGGAACAGCTTGGCGCACTCACATCCGCTCAGATCGGCGCGCTCACAGCAAAGCAGATTGTCGCTGTGACAACCGACGCTCTTGCTGGCTTGCAGTCTGCTCAGGTTGGTTCACTCAGCGCCACGCAGCTCGTTGCTCTTACATCGTCCCAGCTACAGGCCTTTAACTCCGACAACATTGCAGCCCTCAGCAATGCTCAGGTTGCAGCGCTGAGCTCTGCACAGGTCGCGACGCTTGATGCAGATGAACTCAACAGCTTCACAACTGGCGAAATCGCATCGCTCAACGTCAAGGCGCTCGCTGGCCTGACAACCACGGCACTGGCTGGCCTCAGCACGGATAATCTCGTAGCCCTGAGCACGACCCAGATTGCGACGTTGTCGACAAATCAGATCGCATCCGTCACGTCGGAACAGCTTGGTTCACTGACGACTGACCTGATCGCCGCGCTGACTGCCAAACAGGTTGCGGCCCTTACCACGGACATGCTGGCTGGACTTCAGAGCGCGCAGGTCGCTGCACTCAGCAACAATCAGCTGAAGGCACTGACAACTGCACAGTTGGCAGCATTCAGCTCCGACAATGTGGCAGCTCTGACCAGCACACAGGTTGGCACTTTGAGCTCGGCGCAGATCGCCACGCTCGATGCGGATGAACTGAACAGCTTCACCACCGATGAAATTGCGGCGCTGAACGTTGTTGCTCTCTCAGGCCTTACCACATCTGCTCTTGCAGGTTTGAGCACCGATAATGTTATAGCACTTACCAGCGGACAGATTGCAAAGCTGGGTACTGCCCAGGTTGCTTCGATGACATCCGAGCAGGTTGGCGTGCTGACCAGCAGCCAAATTGGTGGACTGTCCGCACTACAGGTCAAGGCGCTGACAACCGACGCTATCTCCGGTTTGCAGAGCTCGCAGGTTTCTGGACTGTCCTCCGTTCAGCTGACTGCGCTCACAGCATCACAGCTTCAGGCCTTCAATTCCGACAACATCGCGGCTTTGACCAGCACGCAGGTCGCTACACTGAGCTCCGCTCAGGTCGCTACACTGGATGCGGACGAACTCAATAGCTTCACCACCGATGAAATTGCGGCGCTGAACGTAAAGGCACTCGCTGGCCTGACGACAACGGCACTGGCCACCCTCAGCACTGACAACCTCGTTGCCTTCACAAGCACGCAGGTCGCAGCGCTGACGACTGCCCAGATCGCATCGGTCACATCGGAGCAGCTGGGCGCACTGACAACAGGTCAGGTCGCTGCATTGACGGCCGCTCAAATCGGAGCGCTGACGACCGACATGTTGGCCGGCCTTCAGAGCACACAGGTCGCTGCTCTCAGCAACAACCAGCTGAAGGCGCTGACAACCACACAGTTGGCAGCGTTCAGCTCCGACAATGTGGCAGCTCTGACCAGCACACAGGTTGGCGCTTTGAGCTCGGCACAGGTTGCCACGCTCGATGCGGATGAACTGAACAGCTTCACCACCGATGAAATTGCTGCTCTGAACGTTGTTGCTCTCTCAGGCCTCACCACATCTGCTCTTGCAGGGCTGAGCACTGACAACGTTATTGCACTGACCAGCGGACAGATTGCCAAGCTCGGCACTGCCCAGGTTGCTTCCATGACATCCGAGCAGGTTGGCGTGCTGACCAGCAGCCAAATTGGTGGACTGTCCACACTACAGGTCAAGGCGCTGACAACGGACGCTATCTCCGGCTTGCAGAGCACGCAGGTTGCAACCCTCAGCGCGGCGCAGGTTTCTGCACTCAGCGCTGGTCAGTTGGCAACCTTCAACTCCGACAACATTGCAGCCCTGACAGACGCCCAGGTTGCAGTGCTGACATCCGCTCAGGTGGCAACACTCGACGGTGATGAACTGAACAGCTTCACGTCCAGCGAAATCGCTGCACTGACCGTCACGTCGCTCACCGGCCTGACAACAGATGCGATTTCCGGCCTTACAAGCACCTCGCTGCAGAGCCTGACCTCCACTCAGGTTCAGTCTCTCAACAATGATCAGGTCAACGCGATCATTGCAGCCTACCAGAACGCATAACGTAACTAGTGCTAACTAAAAATCGAACGGCGCGACCCAGGTCGCGCCGTTTTCTTTTGTGGGAGGTAATACCTCGTCGTTCCTCCAAGCTTCGTAACTCCCGATGCCACCCATGGCTTTTGGACGGTGATCGGCATGAAATCTCATTCATCAACGTCTGCTCGTTATCGGTACGCTGGTTCCCCTCGTTCACTCCCGTCCTGCGGCGCGTTTCTTTGGAACTGGAAGCGCCTTTGGCATAGTTCGTTATTGTGGATTCCTATTTGTCACACGCGATGCATAAGCTGCTTCACGCTCCGTCCTTTCGTGCTCGCGATATCTAAAACCGGATATATGAAATGACAGGGAAAAGGCGTGCTGCTCATGTCTGCGATGCCGTGATCACAATCCATTAGAAACACCCGGCGCACCTGATTAATCTCAAAAAAAAAGCCCCGAACCGTGAGGTTCAGGGCTTCTCGAAAATCGGCCTATGATCTTAAAGCTGGTGGATGGTAACCGGCTCTTCCATCTCGACCCTCAGCGCATTGCGCAGTGGCAAGCCAAACCCGGCCGCTTCGATTTCAAACACGTCGCCTGCTTCCGGCTTCACGCCATCGGCAAAGGACAGCGTCGCGGTGCCGAACATATGCACATGCACTTCGCCAGGTGCCCGGAACAGACCGTATTTGAAATGGTGGTATTCGAGGTTGGCAAAAGTGTGAGACATGTTGTCTTCACCAGACAGGAATGGCTTTTCGAAAATCACCTTGCCATCGCGCAAGATGCGCGACGTGCCGCGAATATCCGATGGCGGTGCGCCGACACGAATTTCCGGACCGAAACTGGCCGGGCGAAGCTTGGAATGCGCGAGATAGAGATAATTGATCCGCTCGGTCACGTGATCGGAAAACTCGTTGGAAACGGCAAAGCCGATACGGAACGTGTCACCCTTGTCGGAAATGACATAGATTCCCGCCATTTCAGGCTCTTCGCCACCATCCAGCGCAAAAGAGGGAGAGACGAGCGCAGCGCCCGGAGCGGTCGCAACATTGCCATTGCCCTTATAGAACCACTCGGGCTGGACACCCTTTTCGCCAGACTTCGGCTTGCCGTTCTCAAGGCCCATCTTGAACATCTTCATCGAGTCCGTGAGCGTCTCGTCAGATGATTCGTTCGCTTTCTTGTGCATGCTGTCACGCGTGGCGGCTGAACCAAGATGGGTCAGGCCGGTGCCCGTCAAATGCAGATGCGCGGGATCGGGATGCGTGATCGGCGGCAGGAAACGACCTTCGGCGTAAGCCTCTTCGAGATCGATGATCTCACCGTAGCCGTGCGCGGCGATCACATCCGCCAGCGATTTTCCGTCGTTGGCAGCTTCCATCGCCAACGCATAAACAGAACCTGCGTTGTTGACGGCACGCGCTTGCCCACCCTCTTCACGAACGGCGACGATGATATTTCCGCTCGCATCCTTGATCTGAGAAATCAGCACGGTAGTTCCTTTCAAAGACGTTATGACGCCTGCATCTCATGGAAGTGGCCGGAAACCGGCCACTCATGTCGTTCAATCTCTGGTACGCCGATCTTTCGATCAACCCTTGTTCTTGTTGTAAACGTCGAAGAACACGGCAGCCAGAAGCACCAGGCCCTTGACCATCTGCTGGAAGTCGATGCCGAGGCCGACAATCGACATACCATTGTTCATGACGCCCATGATGAAGGCACCGATGACCGCACCAGTGATCTTGCCAACGCCGCCGGAGGCCGAAGCACCGCCGATGAAGCAGGCCGCGATCACGTCCAGTTCGAAGCCCGCACCCGCCTTTGGCGTTGCCGAGTTCAGACGCGTTGCGATGATCATGCCAGCGAGACCGGCCAGAACACCCATGTTCACGAAGGTCAGGAAGCTGAGGCGCTCGGTGTTGATACCGGAAAGCTTCGTTGCCTTTTCATTGCCGCCCATAGCGTAGATGCGGCGACCGATTGTCGTGCGGCGCGTGACGAAGCTGTAAACAGCGATCAGTACCAACATGACGATCAGCACGTTCGGCAGGCCACGATACGTCGACAGCTGGTAGCCAAGGAACAGAATGGCCGCTGCGATCAGTACGTTTTGAACGAGGAAGAAACCAAATGGCTCGACATCGATACCGTGGCGAACATTGACCTGGCGACGGCGCAAAGCGAGCACGAACAGAGCAAGAGTGATCGCAAGCGTCAGCGCCATGGAGGTGACATTGATGCCTTCGATCCCACCGATATCGGGCAGGAAGCCTGTGCTGACGACCTGAAAATCGACCGGGAACGGACCGATATTCTTGCCACCCAGCACGAACAGCGTCAGTCCGCGGAATACGAGCATGCCAGCCAGCGTCACGATGAACGACGGAATGCGGTGATAGGCAATCCAGTAACCCTGCGCTGCGCCGATAAGCCCGCCGACACCAAGGCAGATCAAGGCTGCCAGAAGCGGGTTCATGCCCCATTGCACCGTCAAGATGGCCGCGATTGCGCCGACGAAGGCAACGATCGAGCCGACAGAGAGGTCGATATGTCCTGCGACGATAACCAGCAGCATGCCCAGTGACATGATGACGATGAACGAGTTCTGCAGGATCAGGTTTGTCAGGTTAACCGGACGGAACAGAATACCGCCGGTGTAAAACTGGAAGAAAACCATGATGGCGACGAGCGCGATCAGCATGCCGTATTCGCGGATATTGGACCGGATATACGAGCCGACTGAAATGACGTTGCTTTCTTCGGTGGATGTGTTGGCCGAACTCATCAGTTCTTCTCCCCTGAGCGCATGATAGCGCGCATGATACTTTCCTGGCTCGCCTCTCCCTTCGGCAATTCCGCGACAATGCGTCCTTCGTTCATAACGTAGATGCGGTCACAATTGCCGAGCAGTTCAGGCATTTCCGATGAGATCATCAGAACACCTTTTCCTTCGGCAGCGAGCTGGTTGATAATAGTGTAGATTTCATATTTCGCGCCAACGTCGATGCCGCGCGTCGGCTCGTCCAGAATCAGAACGTCAGGATTGGAGAACAACCATTTCGACAGCACGACCTTTTGCTGGTTGCCACCGGAAAGATTGACCGTTTCCTGGAAAATACCGGATGACCGGATACGCAGACGCTTGCGGAAATCGTTTGCGACCGACATTTCCTTGTGGTCGTCGATGACGCTTGCGGACGACACACCTGCCAGATTGGCAAGCGTGGTGTTGTGCAAAATATTATCGTTGAGCACGAGACCGAGATGCTTGCGGTCTTCGGTGACGTAAGCCAGACCGGCATCGATGGCTTTGCGAACGGTGCTGACATCCACCGGCTTGCCGTGGATCAGAACATCGCCCGTGATCTTGTGACCATAGGACTTGCCAAACACGCTCATGGCGAACTCGGTGCGACCTGCACCCATCAGACCCGCGATACCGACGACCTCGCCCTTGCGGACGTTGACGTTGATGTCGTGAAGCACTTTGCGATCACGGTGCTGCTGGTGGTAGGCGTTCCAGTTCTTCACTTCCAGAATGGTTTCGCCGATCGGCACGTCACGCGGCGGATAACGGTCGTCGAGATCGCGGCCCACCATGTTTCTGATGATGACGTCCTCGCTGATCTCTTCCTTGTGACAGTCGAGCGTCTTCACCGTCATGCCGTCACGCAGAACCGTGATCTGGTCCGCAACCTTGCGCACTTCATTCAGCTTGTGCGTGATGATGATGGAGGTCAGACCCTGTTTGCGGAACTCGATCAGCAGATTGAGAAGCGCTTCAGAATCGCTTTCGTTCAACGACGCCGTCGGCTCATCGAGGATGAGAAGCTTCACGCTCTTCGACAAAGCCTTGGCGATTTCCACCAGCTGCTGCTTGCCCACGCCGATGTCGGTGATCAACGTTTCTGGCGATTCCTTCAATCCAACTTTCTTCAAGAGCTCGCGCGTACGATTGAACGTCTGCTGCCAGCTGATGACGCCGTTGGTGGCGATCTCGTTTCCGAGGAAAATGTTTTCGGCGATCGACAGAAGCGGAACCAGCGCCAGCTCCTGGTGGATGATGATGACGCCGACTTCCTCGCTATCATTGATAGCTTTGAAATTGCGCAGCTCACCTTCATAATGAATTTCGCCGTCATAGGTGCCAGCGGGGTAAACACCCGAAAGGACCTTCATAAGGGTCGACTTTCCGGCGCCATTTTCGCCAACGAGTGCGTGTATTTCACCTTGGCGAACCTTGAGGTTCACATTCTCCAGCGCTTTCACGCCCGGGAACGTCTTGGTGATGTTCCGCATTTCGAGGATGGTATTGTCCATGTCAAAATCCAGCGCCGTACAGTCCGGCGTTCTTATGTGGAGAAGCGGGGATGGACAAGAAGCCCATCCCCGCCACGGTCATATAATCTTACTTGAGCTGGTCTTCTTTGTAGTAACCGCCGTCAACGAGAACCTGCTTGTAGTTCTCCTTGGTAACAGCAACTGGCTTCAGCAGGTAGGAAGGAACGACCTTGACGCCATTTTCATAGGTCTTGGTGTCGTTGACTTCAGGCTCTTTGCCCTGCATCGCAGCGTTGACCATGCCAACAGTAACCTTCGCAAGTTCGCGAGTGTCCTTGAAGATCGTGGAATACTGTTCGCCAGCAATGATCGACTTGACGGAAGGAACTTCAGCGTCCTGACCGGAAACGACCGGCAGTGGCTGGTCCTTCGAGCCATAACCTACGCCCTTGAGCGAGGAAATGATCCCGATGGAGATGCCATCGTAAGGAGACAGAACAGCGTCAACCTTTGCGTCTGTGTAGAAAGCAGACAGCAGGTTGTCCATGCGAGCCTGCGCAGTTGCAGGATCCCAACGCAGCGTGCCAACCTTGTCCATGCCCATCTGGCCGGACTTTACGACCAGCTTGCCGCTGTCGATGTAAGGCTTGAGAACAGACATTGCGCCATCATAGAAGAAGAAGGCGTTGTTGTCGTCTGGGGAACCGCCGAACAGTTCGATGTTGAATGGACCCTTGCCGTCCTTCAGACCAAGCTTGTCAGCAATGGACGTTGCCTGCAGAACGCCAACCTGGAAGTTGTCGAACGTTGCATAGTAGCTGACGTCGCCGCTGTTGCGGATCAGGCGGTCATAAGCGATGACCTTGATGCCCTGCTCGCCAGCCTGCTTTAGAACGTCCGACAGCGTGGTGCCGTCGATGGACGCGATAACCAGGACCTTGACGCCCTTGGTGACCATGTTCTCGATCTGTGAAAGCTGATTCGGGATATCGTCGTCAGCATACTGAAGATCGGTGGTGTAACCGGCTTCCTGAAGCTGCTTGACGATATTGTTACCATCATCGATCCAGCGTGCGGAGGACTTCGTTGGCATAGCAATGCCCACAGCGCCCTTGTCCTGCGCCCAGACAGGCGAAGCAAATGCTGCAGCGCCGATGGCACAGGCTGCAAACAACGAAATGACTGATTTCATAAAACTCTCTCCCTTGAAACCCTTTTAGGCATCGTACTCCACGATGCCCCGATAAATTCACGCCCGAGCGTAGGAGTGTAACTTACTCGAACGGACTGCAAACACAATCCGATCTTTCACCTCTCCTCCTCGATACCGGCGCAAACTGTTCTGAATCCATATAACTGTCAAATACAATATAAGACTTTTCCTATATCATTTTTGATATATTAAATCGATATAAATCCCTAAACCATTTTTTAATCCGGTAAGGACGGTGCTTTATGGAACGAAATGGAACGAATAGTTTCGAATTTTTATCGTTGACCGAAGACAACCCACTGTTGCGTGCCGGGCTGAAAATGTCGCATTTGCGTATGCTTGTGACCATTGAAGAACACGGCCAGGTAAGCGCTGCGGCAGCTGCGCTCAACATGACCCAACCTGCCGCATCACGTATGTTGTCTGAAATGGAGGCCATTGTTAAGAGCCCCTTATGCCAGCGCGCATCCCGTGGTGTAGTGCTGACGCAGTTCGGTGAGGCGCTTGCAAAACGTGCAAAAAAAATTCTTCTCGAGTTGCGGGAAGCCAGCCGAGAACTGGCGCAAATGAAATCCGGCAGCGGCGGATCGGTGTTTATCGGCTCCGTTACCGCGCCAGCGATCAGCCTGGTGGTGCCAGCACTTCGCAAGGCGATGGATACCTATCCGGGCATCGAGGTCAATGTGCAGGTTGAGACCAGCAACATTCTGGCCCGGGAACTGCTGGCCGCCCGACATGATTTCGTCATCGGTCGCATACCCGACGATATCGATCCCGCCCTGTTCAACGCACATGAAATCGGCATAGAGCGCGCCTGTCTTCTGGTGAGGAAGGACCATCCGCTTTTGCAGGCCGCGCACGCACAACTGGAGGATTTGTCGCAATATGACTGGGTATTTCAGCCGCCCGGCGCGCTGCTGCGGCGAACAATGGAAGACGTCTTCCTGGCACAGGGCGTCGCTTTGCCACGCAACATCATCAACACGCCATCAATCGTTCTGACGCTGGCAATCGTGACGCAAACCAACGCGATAGCGCCCATCGCCTTGGAAATGGCGCAGTTCGTTTCGGGCCAGCATTCGCCGATGGGCGACATCCGAATTCTTCCCACGGAGTTCGAACTCAACGTCAAACCCTATAGCCTGATCGTCACAAAGGACCGCGCATTGCCGCCCAGCGCGCAACTGCTTTATGATCTTGTGCTGGAGGAAAGCCTCAATCTGACGTGGAATTAAAGCCGTGAACCGCTCTGGCGCGCAAGCCAGGCGCCACGCTCATGTGATCGACTACCCCATCAACAGGAAAATTTAGATGCTGTTCGGACAGTCCGTTTTTCAGTCGGTTGTGGAACGTCTCGAGCGCGAGGTGGAAGATACTCCGCCTACAGAAGAGCCCGCCTCTGCCTTCGGCATCAACAGTTTCAGCGCAAGCATCGTCTTCGACACGACAACCCAAGACCCCTCATCTGCGAATCTCCCGCTGGATTTCTATCTCGATTTTCTGGAGGAGCCGACACCTGCGCCCGCACCTGAGCCGGAACGTATGCCAGCCTATCTGGAAAGAACATCACTCTCCGACGTCTCGGACGAACTGGCAATCACTGAAAAAGATACTGCGGAAACGTTGGGGGAAAAGCGACGCAGCTTCGCCCGCGCGAATCATCCAGATGCGGTAAGGCCAGAATTTAGAGACAACGCCAACCGTCGTATGACGGCAGCAAACCTGTTGATCGATCAGGCGATACGGTTTCTCGATAGATGACTATGCGTCATCGTGTTGGACGGGAGCAGTCTCTTCGACTTTTTCCTGCGGAGGCTTGAAGGTGATCAGCAGGACATAGGCCGAGTAGACCGCGACACCACCCACGACGGTTGCCCAAAAAATCTCGTGATTGACGAATTCGATAATAGCCCAACCCGCACAAAAGCCGACGATCAACAGCCTGACCCAGAGAGGCCGGTAGATCGGATGGTTCGTATCGATGATCAGCATATCGTCTCCATGCACCGTGCCAGCAGCGCTAGACTATCTGTGGCGCTGCCATGCCAGACATGACGATATCTCCATCTAGGCGCGACAATGCAAGCCCCATATGGCCTTCGAAGACCAAAGTCTGCTCATCTTGCACGATTGTGATCTCCGGCAAGCCTCCAATCCGTATGGCGTTCGTCTGCATCATGCCATCGTGGATACTGGTCCTGAGGATGTCGAAAAAACGGGTGCCGGGTCCCGTTACGAAAACAGGCATATGGCCGTAGAGACTGAAAAGCCGTGATAGGCCGTTTCCAAGCGCCAGCCCCGCCTGCCGAAAGGCAAACGCCGCCATGCGATTGCCCGAACGGGCCGAAGCGGCGATCTTTTCCACTTCGACGATGGGGACGAACTTCGCAGGGATCGTGTTTGTGGGAACCTCAAAGGCTGTGCGCAATATGCCATAGAACCCGCAATATGCCTCGACACATCCTTTTGCGCCGCACCGGCAGAGCGCGCCATCCGGCATATGCAGCATGTGCCCGAAATTGGGTGCCACGACATCGGCGCGCTCCCCATCCCTTTCGCGGGCCACACCAAGACCGATACTATGGCCCAGGGAAAGGGCGGCCAATGCGCCGGTTCCGCCTGTTTGCGCACGCATGCGAACCCACAGCGCCTCGGCTGCCAGAAGAGTTTCGTTATAAAGGTAGATTTGCGCCCGAAAATGGGCCGATAATATCTCGCGAAAATTGACCTGCCGCTCGCCGAGAACAGGGGACCAGACCAGCGTGGCGCTGGCGGGATCAACCAACCCTTTGCTGCTGATGGAAATGTGCAGGACCGCGCTTGGGGCAATCTTCGAGCGGCTGACCAGACGCAGCAATCCATCCAGAATGGCTTGGGCAAAATCAGAGTCGTTTGCAGCCGACCTGCCCTCCCCAAAACGGTCCATCAGTGTACCGGTGAAGTCTACCAAGGAATATTGAACTGCATCAGACGATATGACGACCACAGCGACATAACCAAAGCGCCGATTCGGCTGAAACAGAACGCGGGGACGCCCCCTGCCCGACGATGCCTGCTGTTCGGTTCGCTCGATAAGATCGACCCGCTCCAACTCTGCAGTGATGGCAGACACGGTTGCCGAGGCAAGTCCAGTCAGTGCGGCCAGATCGGTATGCGAAATGTCACCATGGCGTCGCAATGCCGTGAGCACACGCAGACTGTTTTGTTGCCGCACCAGTTCGGTGCTCGCTATGGCCGACATGCTGTCCGGTTCCTCCGCCTGTTTCCACCGCCATAGACCGTGCAGGTACACGCCGCAACCGAAGCCGTAAAACCCACCGCTACCTGCTGTTGACAGCCTCAGGATTCTCTGACATTTAATTTCTCGACTGTCGAGAAAAATGCTTTTGGCGTAGCTCGACAGGTTTTCAGGCGATCGTACAGGCATGGAGGTGCCTTGGCGTTTCGTCGTTACCCGGGAGGACATCATGAATTCATTTGCCAAGTTGTTGGCGGGTACAGCCGTACTCGTTTCTCTGCACACGGTCGCCGTTGCCGCCGATCTCATCGTCGGTGTATCGTGGTCCAACTTTCAGGAAGAACGCTGGAAGACCGATGAGGCCGCCATCAAGGACGCGCTGCAAGCGTCTGGTGCCAAATACATTTCCGCAGATGCTCAGACATCCGCCGCAAAACAGCTGACCGATATTGAAAGCCTTATCGCGCAGGGCGCCAATGCACTGATCGTGCTTGCGCAGGACTCGAGCGCGATTGGCCCGGCCATCGAGAAGGCAAATGCCGAAGGCATTCCAGTCGTCGGTTACGACCGCCTGATCGAAAACCCCAGCACCTATTACATCACCTTCGACAACAAGGAAGTCGGCCGCTTGCAGGCCAAAGAAGTCTTCAAGATCAAGCCGACCGGTAATTACGTCTTCATCAAGGGCGGCTCGACAGACCCGAACGCGAACTTCGTCTTTTCCGGCCAGATGGAAGTGCTGAAGGACGCCATCGCGTCGGGCAAGATCAAGAATGTCGGCGAAGCCTATACCGATGGCTGGAAGCCGGAAATCGCCCAGAAGAACATGGAGCAATTCCTAACCGCCAACAACAACAAGGTCGATGCAGTCGTCTCGTCCAATGACGGCATGGCGGGCGGCGTTGTCGCGGCACTCGAAGCGCAAGGTCTTGCCGGCTCCGTACCGGTCTCCGGTCAGGATGGTGACAAGGCAGCACTGAACCGCGTCGCACTCGGCACCCAGACCGTTTCCGTGTGGAAAGACAGCCGTAAGCTGGGCAAGAAGGCGGGCGAAGTTGCCGTTGCGCTGGCCAAGGGTACGAAGATGGAAACGCTTGAAGGAACCGTCAAATTCAAGGGCGGCACCAATGGTATTGAAATGAGCTCATACTTTCTGGAGCCTCAGGCTATCACCAAGGACAATCTGAACGTTGTTCTGGACGCCAAATGGATCACCAAAAGCGAGCTTTGCCAGGGCGTTAAGGCCGGGACTGCCGCCGCTTGCAAATAAAGCCATAACGAGCCCCCCCGAAGTGAAGCCCAATCGCATTCATTTCAGGAGACCTCAACCGAAAGCGTCGCAGGGTTTACCCTGCGGCGTCAACGGGACGTGCAAGTCATGATGGATTTCAGGGAGTTTTAGAAATATGGCGGAACAAACCATTGCCGCACCGTCGCCCGGTGCACAGACAGAGCGGGGAAACCCGTTGCGCCGTTTCTTGAACGCGACGGAAATAGACACCCGGCTGCTGGGCATGGTGATTGCGCTATTCGCGATCTGGATCGGTTTTGAAATCCTGTCTGGCGGCCTATTCCTGACATCGCGCAACCTTTGGAATCTCTCGGTCCAGGCCGCATCCGTTTCCGTCATGGCAACCGGCATGGTGCTTGTTATCGTCACGCGCAACATCGACCTCTCTGTCGGGTCGATCCTCGGTTTCGTCGGCATGATCATGGCGGTCACGCAAACACGCTTTTTGCCCGGCTGGCTTGGCTATGATCACCCGATGTCGTGGATGGTGGCTTTGAGCATCGGCATTGCACTGGGTGCCGCAATCGGCGCATTTCAGGGTGCCATCATCGCCTTCATGAATGTGCCGTCCTTCATCGTCACGCTCGGTGGCCTGCTTGTCTGGCGCGGAGCGGCGTGGATGGTAACGAGCGGCGCAACGGTTGCACCCATGGATACTCGCTTCCGCCTGATGGGTGGCGGTGCCGATGGCTCCATAGGCGCGACGGCAAGCTGGGTCGTCGGCATCATCGCCTGCGTCCTGATCGTTTTATCCATCCTCAATTCGCGAAGGCAACGCAAACGGTTCGGCTTTCCCCTGAAGCCTGTTTGGGCCGAGTATTTTATGGGCCTGATCGGCTGTGGCCTTGTGCTTGGTTCGGTGAAGGTCCTGAACAGCTATTACATGCCCACCAATCTCGCACGCAGATATGCCGAGGCCAACAACATGGCATGGCCGGACGCGGGGCTCGAGATATCCCTTGGCATCGCCATACCGGTACTGATTGCCCTTGGCATCGCAATCGTCATGAACTTCATCACCAATCGCACCCGTTTCGGCCGGTACGTCTTCGCCATTGGCGGCAATCCGGAGGCTGCGGTGCTGGCCGGCATCAAGACACGCTGGGTCACGGTTAGAATTTTCGCGCTGATGGGCGCGCTCTGCGCGGTAGCGGCAGCCATCTCCACAGCGCGCCTCAATGCCGCAACCAATGCGCAGGGCACTCTGGACGAGCTGTACACAATCGCCGCAGCCGTCATCGGCGGCACCTCGCTCGCCGGTGGTGCCGGTACGATCGCCGGTGCCATTCTAGGTGCGGTCGTCATGCAATCGCTCAATTCCGGCATGGTGCTTCTGGGAATGGATACGCCGTTGCAGAGTATCGTCATCGGCATCGTGCTCGTCATGGCCGTATGGCTGGACACCGTTTATCGCGCCAGAGCCAAATAATAAAAGAGGAGTTTCCGATATGACGGACCAATCCACTCCGCTTGTGGAAATGCGCAATATTTCCATCTCTTTCGGCGGCATTCACGCGGTGGAAAACGCTTCGGTCGACCTCCACTCTGGTGAGGTTGTGGCGCTGCTGGGACACAACGGCGCAGGCAAATCGACACTGATCAAGATTCTCTCGGGCGCCTATCGCCGTGATGGCGGCGAAATCCTGATCAACGGTGAGGACGTCGATATTCGTAATCCGCGCGATGCAAAGAAATACGGCATCGAGACAATCTACCAGACGCTGGCCGTGGCAGATAATGTCGACGCTGCCGCCAATCTCTATCTGGGTCGCGAGTTACGCACCCCCTGGGGCACGCTGGATGATGTGGCCATGGAAGCCTCCGCTCGCGAAGTGATGGGCCGCCTCAACCCCAACTTCAAGCGGTTCAAGGAGCCGGTGAAAGCGCTTTCCGGCGGCCAGCGTCAATCGGTCGCCATTGCCCGCGCTATCCTCTTCGACGCCCGCATTCTCATCATGGATGAGCCCACAGCGGCATTGGGTCCGCAGGAAACCGCTCAGGTTGGCGATCTCGTCAAGGAATTGAAGAAAGAGGGCATCGGCATTTTTCTGATCAGCCATGACATCCACGATGTCTTCGACCTTGCTGACCGTGTTTTCGTCATGAAGAACGGCAAAGTGGTTGGCCATGCCAGAACGCAGGATGTTACCAAGGACGAAGTGCTCGGCATGATCATTCTTGGCAAAGTACCGCCAGGCGCAACGGCAGGTCCCGGCGCGATGAAAATGTGAGAGTACTACAAGCAATTAAAAAGGTGCGACAGAGCCGCACCTTTTTACATTCGCATCGAAGTCAGAACAGGCCGCTGCTCAGTCCTGAATACGACGAAGAAGGCCAATCAACTGGTCCCGCGCTTTTTCGCCACCGAGACGATCAATCAGCTTGGCTTCATGACGTTTCCATATTTCGGAAATCTCCTCCAGAACGGAACGTCCTTCGTCAGTCATTTCAATATAGTGGACACGCCGGTCAGAATCGGAACGGCGCCTTTGCAGAAGCCCCTTGTCCTCCAGACCATCGATAATGGCGACGAAATTGGCACGCTGAATACCGAGCGCTTCTGCAACATCGCTCTGCTTCAGACCCGTGTTGTTAGCAACGACGATCAATACTGAAAAATCAGCCGGCCGGAGCCCGAACTCGAACAGGCTCTCGTTAAAATCACTTACAACCGATAGCTGAGCGCGTCTGAGACGGTAAACAACAGCCTCGGACAAAATCGAATAGTCGATTTCACCCTTGGAAACCAATGGAACGTCATTGGCCTTCACATAGGTAATTTTACCCCTGCCATGCTCGAATGCGAGACCTACCGTCATATCCGTCCCCTTGTTGATTCGTCGTGATAATCGTTAAATTACCCAATTACGTTTATTAGAACAAGGTTTAATAATAGATAAAGCAAAGGCATAAAGTTTTCCCCGTGAATAATCATTGTCATCTCAAGTTAGCGCAAACATAGTGCTGGTTGCACAGCAGTGTTCTGGCTCAACAACCTTTTTATGAAGAATCCGTATCTCAAGCGGGAAGGAAAATAATTTAGGCGCGGATCAAACGAAAAAGGATGAAATTGTCAAAAAAGCTCAGGATTTTCAACGCGATGATTTTTATCGTGCAATTCTTGAGTGAGAAAAAACGATATTTAGATTAAAATTACTGTGCAACCGCCACTTCGAAGAACCGCGTCTCAATTTTACGCATTGATGCGAAAGACAAGCTAGGCTAAGAACCAATCGCTGCCAGATGCGATTCATCGCACATACGGATGCACCCGTAGCTCAGCTGGATAGAGTGTTGGATTCCGATTCCAAAGGTCACAGGTTCGAATCCTGTCGGGTGCGCCATAAAATGCAACAAAATCAAACACTTAGCTCAATAACAGCAGATTTAGCCCTGTTTTACTACGAAAACTGCTACGAACTTTCCGTTCCAGCAGTAATCGCGCCTTCGCGCCTCGCTGTCTTCACCACAGCCAAAATATTTCCAGTCCAATCAGACACCTAACCTAAGTTGTTTTGAAAACATATTTCGGTTTTCGATGTACGTCTGAAATTATTTACTAAAAACTTCGTATTTTTAGTTGACAGTAAAGTTTAGACAAGTATTTTATAGGCATCACCAAGGAACGAAAAATACTTTCTGTTTTCCTTGAGACAAACCCGAAATATTTTCAAAACAAAATTCACGCCGATGCCTGTTGGGACCGGCTGTTGCTATCTATTATGAAGGAAATTTAATATGGAGAAAAATTGTAGTCTTATGCAGAGGGGTAAGGTTTACTACCTACGCATTTGTGTTCCCCGAATACATCAAAGCCGTTTGGGTAGAGAAATATGGAAAAGCTTGAAAACGTCCAATCGCGATGTCGCGCATGTTTTATCGGGCAAATACATTAGCGAATACCACGCCAATATCGAAGCAATCGGATTGGGCGGCGACGACCTTACGTATTTGAAAGCCCAAGAAAGCGCGAAAGCCATTGGCGTCGATTACCTGCCAGCGGAAAAACTGAAACAGCAAAACGCTTCTGAACTCCTCACAACATTGATCAGGTCTTTGTCCTCACTCGAATCGGTGAAGAATCCAGATGAGGCGCATGTGGCAGTCGTTGGGGGAGCAATTCCAGAGCAATTGAGCCTCGACGACATGCTGACCCGATACAAGAAGTTGGCTGGCGCGAAATGGCTGGACCTTGACGAACGGGCACGTGACAAGAAGTGGAACCGCTATGCCAACCCCGTGCAAGATTTTAAAGACACCATGGGTGACATGGACGTGCTGGACATCAAGCCAAAGCATGCTTTCGACTACGCCATTAAACTAGGCGAGCGCATAAAGCGTGGAGAAATCAAAAGCGAGACCGCGAAGAAAAAGCTGCTCTTCTTGTCCGCGATGGTCAGAAAGGTTTTCCAATCTAACTTTCCTGATCGTGCGAACCCGTTCGAACATGCCTCCATCGACTATGAGGGCGACAAGGAAACTCGCAAGCCCTTTACGGAAACTGAAATCGCTGCGGTGACGGAGCGCCTTCAAAACTGCGATGCGAACGACGAATTGATAGCGATTCTTCAGATCGCGCAGAATACAGGCGCTCATGCCAAGGAGATTGTACTCGCATCGGCAAACGACATCGTTTTGGATGCTCCAATCCCATTCATTCGAATAGGCGTCAACGAGAACCGCAAGAAGTTGAAGACCGGTGGTGCCAGACACCGCGACATACCGCTTGTAGGGGTTGCGCTAGAGGCTGCAAAGCGTCATCCGAACGGTTTCCCTCGCTACTGCCGTTCAGGCGGCTCCGAAGCTCTCTCTTCCGCTGCCAACAAGATCATCAAATCGGTCGCACCGGGCAAGACAACGTACTCGTTCAGGCATCGGCTGTTTGATCTTTTGAGAGATGCAGATGGCATTGAAGACAGCCTTCTCAAGGCGATTGTCGGTCACAACGGTGGCATGACTGCTGGCTATGGCACTGGCTTCACCCTTGAGAAGAAAGCAGCCGCTTTATTGAAAGCCCTCCCCGCATAATAAACTTCAACCCCCAACCAACATATGACTTCGTGTGACGGCACTAGCCAACTTTAGATTATGAAAGAAAGTCATATCCGAGAGGATATGAATTGAAACTAAAAGGAAAGACTTACCACGACTTGATGATGGATATAGCCCTGCAACAACACTTTTTGAAGCAGTATGACAGGCTTATAATCCAACCATTGAAGCAAGCAGGATATTTAGAAGCCGCACTTATTCACGCTGGACTTCGGAAACGCATTATCACCGAATTTGAACTATTAAATTGAAAGGAAAAAATATGGCAACTGTGAAAATTGCAGTCGTAACCGCCAACTACGAAGAATTTAGACATAAGACATTCCGTGGCTATGTCGTGAACGAAGTTGTTCTTCAAGACAACGCTACTCCTTCGCCTTCTCTCTGATGCGGCTTTTGATTTGGTCCGATTTCGCACCGACTTGTCGTCTTGTCTTGATTAAGCTCGCGACGAAGTTGACGAACCAGTTCTCGACATAACTTCTGTAAAAATACACTGCGGCAAGAGCCAACAACAAAGGTACAGCAAAATACGCGAGGATGAGAACGCTTTCCCCGAAGGCTTCCAATCTTTCCCAAAGCACGAACCTCTGATGAAATTTTTCCCGACACGCGATTGCGATCTCTCCAGACAAACCCGCGCACTTCTTCGATACGTAGTCTTGTGCCGCCAACATGCCGTCAGCGATTGACTGCATCTGTTGTTGGGACAACGGCTCATCGGTGTACGTCTGAAGCAGTTGTGGCATCGGGGTCACCATTGAGTTGAGTATATGAAAATTTATATTACGATAAATTGCTACGGAAAGAAACGACCGGTCAACAACGGTCAAACTCCAAGCCCGTAGCTTCTCTCCTGAACTACGGGCTTTTTGCCGTTTGTCGATATCTATCAAAGATTTCTTACTGCGTTACCCCTGTATCTTGAGCAGCGCCTTCGCTTCGGAAACCATCACCCAATTTCCGGAAACTAACACGAGGCGGTGCAGCAGCCGGTGACAACAAGCACACAACAGCGCGACATCATCCTTTCTGGTCGTCCGTTCGCCGTTTGACATCGGGGCGCTTGAATGGTGGGCTTCAAACAGGGCATCCCGAAGTCCTGCGCTAAGATGCTCTCCAGTAGTTTCACAGATGTCGCAGAATAGCCCGGCGCGTCCTCGTGAGCGCAGTAACTTCTTACGCACTCCAGCCGCTCGCTCGGTAAAAAGATGGGATCTCAAAATCTTTCTACCTTCTGTGAATTCCCAGTCTTCTTCTGAAGCGGGAATATCGTCCGCTACTACGAACTGCCATCGGTTTACTACTCTGGCACCCCATCCCTGCGCCGATGGCACAAAGCGGAGGTTTAGCAACTCCCCACTTCGCGTTTTATCCTTGAGATAATTGTTTAGAACGTTCGCAGGCGAATAGAAGTTACCGCTTCCTTTGCCGCCCGGACCCCATTTTTCAACGAATGGTGCCCACACATCAGGAGCACTCGCTTCAAGTAGGCGTTGGAATTCCTGCGTCGTGAAAGTTCCGGAAAGCCGACCTCTAATGTCGTCCCAAACCCCATCAAGTAGATCGAAATACAGCCTCGTTCGTGTCGTCATTGCCCCCCCTCTAGTTGTGCTCAAGGGGTTTACAATACAACTTATTGACGAACAGTAAGCGCCTTGGAGACAAGCGAAGCCATGGGCGTTTGGCTTATGCGTCAAAAAGCTGAAAATCCCAATATCATTGATGATCAAACGGGAGACCGGTCATGAAACATAAGACAATCAGCGCAGAAATGCGTAAGCTGAGTCGAACAATTCTGGAAAAGCTGGCGGATATCGAAAACGCTCAATAGGCAAAATAGCTGACGTTTGCGGTTAATTGGTCCACTTTTGATGCCAAGCCAATTTTGTTCTCGTTTTGTAAGTTGACGATCCATGCCGTCTTCGGCAGATTGCGCAGCAGCCAGCAGCAGCACCTTCATTTTATTTTTAAATGGAAAGGTGCGCCCTCATGGATCAACTCTCAGTAAAACTCTTCATTCTTGAAGCTTCGGCAAACGGGGCTATGTCCGTTTGCTTTGTCTTCATCCTCGCACTGATTGTTCTAGGCATCGTCTGGAAGCGAAGTTGATCCGTCTTGTGGATGCGGTGGCTCAAAGCCTTGCAAATTGTTAAAAAAATGTAAACAGCAAGAAGCTGTTAATACTATATGTAGTATCCATGTGTAGAATTCGATCAATATAAGAGTGGCGGAAACTCTTGTCGCATTGAAGGACGCTTGGAAATGGAACAGCAACTATCTCTGAAAATCTGGTTTTTTGAAGCAAGCGGATCAGGTTCGTTTGCGCTATCGATAATGCTCTTTCTGTCACTGGCGATCATAGGGCTGGCTTTTCTCCGGATGCGGTAATGCGAGTTCTCCACCGTACTCCACAGGTCCAACGCACCAAATCTGGTGGTTAATAAAAGCTTTCAAACTAGGTCTTGACCCGGTTATCGCAAATCAGCACAGTGCGCAGCAGTCAGCAGCACCTTTATTTGATTTTTAAATGAAAAGGTGCGCCCAATGCCCAAAATCACAATAAAATTCTTAGGAATGGAAGTCTCTGCCCAAGGCGTATTGTCCGTTGTGCTTGCGTCCATCATTGCGTTGGCAGCGCTGGCAGTTATCTGGGCATATCTCGACAAACGACCACTTCCATTTCGGAATGATATTGCAAGCCGCTCTCAACCCGTGATTTAGTTTGCGTTGGGTAAAGTAAGCAGTGGGTTGGTAGAATGTCGTATTGGGTCAAGAACGAAGACAAGCTTGGGCGGGCTGAAGAGTCTGCGTACATCATCAAATTCTTACAGCAACGTGTTGCCGAACGGATTGAGCGTGGCAAGACCGGCTCGTACGTCCTGAATATTGATGCGACTTGGGGTGAAGGCAAAACCTTCTTCATGAAGGGACTGTTTGCTGACCTGAAAGAAGCCGGTCATCCTGCGATTATGATCGACGCTTGGCGTGATGATTTTTCAGATGACCCATTGACGGCTGTTGTTGCCGAATTCGATAATTTTCTGAACACATTCAAATCCTCAAACCGGACGATTACGACGAAGGTCAAAGCAGCCGGTAAAGAATTTCGACGCAATGTTGGGAAGCTATCATTACTGACAGCTAGAGGCCTCGCGAAACGCGCGGCTACTTATGTTGTTGGAGAAGCAGCCGAAGAGGTTGTGCAGGCTGCGAAAGAATTGGTCTCAGGTGACATTGAATCGATTGTCGATGATGCTACCGGTGCCGTTGTCAATTTCACGGATGCAAAGATCGATAAATTCGCAGAAAGAAAACTGGCGCAATTCAATGAGGCAAAAACCAGTCTCGATAATTTTCAAACCAGTTTAGGCAAAGCGGTCGAAGCACTAACTGTCAAGGATTTCAAACCTCCGTTCTTCATTTTAGTTGATGAGCTTGACCGCTGCCGACCAACGTACGCCATTGAGATGTTGGAGCGAATTAAGCACCTTTTCGAAGTGGAGAACGTGGTTTTTATTCTCGCAACCGATACGAAGCAATTAGCCAATTCTATCAAAGCAGTTTACGGAAGCGAGTTCGATAGCAGGCATTATCTGGCAAGGTTCTTTGATCGAACTTATATGCTCCCCGCTCCAGACCGGATCGAAATGGTAAAATATCTTATTAGCACATCTGCTATGATTGCGGATAAAAGGGATATTTCTCTCGATATTGATGAAGCAACATTCATTGCAGAAATCGGGATGCAATTCGGTTTGGAGATACGCCAAATTGAAAAAGCGGTGGATTTGCTATCGGTCATCTGCTCGACATGGAACGAACAGGTTCCGGTTGAGACAACGTTGATATTCCCGATGATTGTTGCTTTTCTGAAAGGAAACACGCTCGACACGCCGGAACAGATTAACGAAGTTTACCGAACTAAACTTGCCAACAATTCGATGAGACCCCGTGAAGTAAGCGGACGAAATATACAAGAATTTTTTAATGTGATCAGTAGGTTCACCCGAAGCTCACTAGCGGATGCGGTACGCTCGAAAAAGGAACTTCACGACACGGCTCAATGGAACTCGACAAGTTTTGTATCGCAGGTCGCGTATGAAACCATGGAAAGAGAACACAGGACTAACGGGCGAAGGAATAGAAGACCGCTGCTGGCTTCATATCCGTCTCGTGTGAAAATGGCAGGCAGATTTGTTCAGTCTGACACTGATTTAAATCAGACGATGCAATGATTATAGCCACTCATTGGTGACGACCGCATGAAAAAGATTTGGAACGGTATCAATTGGCTCATACTTGCAGGAGTCATCACCGCAGGCTACCTCGGCATTTTCCTTTGGTGGATTGGCTATGATAGAATCGCGCGCTACCCAGCTAATAATTCTCTGAATGAGGTTGGTGACTTCATTGCTGGTTTCTTTTCACCGCTTGCCTTCATTTGGCTCGTCGCTGCCGTGCTTACACAGCGCCAGGAGCTGACCGATACTCGCGATCAGTTTGCTGAAAATCAGAAGGTTGTCGATGCGCAGTTGAAAACGATAAACGAGCAAAGCGGGCTACTTCAGCAACAGCATACCTTGGCAGAAGAGACCGCGAAGAGGACTTATCGACTGAGCCTGTTCCAAGAACGCTACAAAATCTACGAAGAGTTCATTGCCTTCGGTAAACAGCACGAAGCTTCAAAATACGATGACGCATATCTAGAAATGGTCGATTTGACGCACAAAGCGTCATTCGTATTTGGGAGAGACGTGCACGAATATTTTGGTGAGATCGCCCAAGTCATTTATGAGCTCGAGCAACTTAGAGATGCGCATACGACGTATCAAAGCGACGGAGCGGGAAATCGGACTGCCATTATTAAGAGCCAAGATGCAGCAGAGAGCATAGGTCAGACCGAAAGTTGGCTTTGGGAACAATTTTTTCTTCCTGAAGAAAGGAAAGACAAATTCTTCGCGTCGTTACGAATTAGCGATGAGTGATTTTTGAGGAAAGAAGCCATGAGCACGAAGTCTGCCAGATCGAAAACAGAAGATGCCGATCAGCCAGCAAAGCTGCCGTTTTGCGGGATCATCATGCCTATTGCCGCTATGGGGCAATATGAAAAGTCTCATTGGGATCGCGTTCGCATTATTCTCGATGAAGCAATTGCAAATGCTGGCTATACGCCACGCTTAGTCAGCGAAAGCGAAGATATCGGTGTGATCCACGCTCGCATTGTTCAAAACCTCTATGATGATGCAATTGTCGTGTGTGATGTCAGTGGCAAGAATGCCAACGTTATGTTTGAACTTGGGTTACGATTGGCATTTGACAAACCAACTATCGTCATCAAGGACGATCAAACGGCGTACTCTTTTGATACATCGCCAATCGAACACATATCCTATCGAGCCGATCTACGCTTCGATGATGTCCGTGACTTTGGAAAAAAGGTCGCTGCCGCCATCAAAGCAAGCGTCGCGAAGAAGAGAGAGGATGCTTCCTACTCGCCTTTTCTTGGTCATTTTGGCAAGTTCAAGGTCACTGGCTTGGAAACAAAGGAAGTCAGTTCTGAACGCTATATCATCGAACAATTACAATCATTGCAGGGTGAGATCAGCCGCTTGAGCTCTCGGCTCCCTAATAGCAATCCTCCACCGCAGAACCGCAAGGATATGCTAGTAACAGCGGCGATGGCGAAAAACTTAGCCAGTTCCCTTGTGCAATTCGAAAATTTCGATCTCTCCTCCGATATTGATGTATCGCGGTTTATCGACAGGGTACACGAAGAGGTGAAGGACCGTGGTATCAACATCTCTCAAGACGTGTTGAATAAGATTATCGTAGCGGTGGTGCAGGAGACGAAACCCAAACCAATGGAATCGGCAAGCCTGTTTTAAGCGCCTGACCACATTACTCGCACGCCAGCCGAGACCTGCCACATTTTCAGCAAAAATCGCCCAAAAGTATGACGTTTCATTATTGTTGAACAATCCACGATCAATTCAGCCCTTTTCGCCAAGATACCGATAGACAGTTGCTCTGCCGATGCCGAGTGTCTTGGCGATCTCTGTTGCGCCTTTGCCAGCGGTAACTAGCTCATTGATCTTGCCGCCATCCACACTGGCTTTCCTGCCCTTATAGACGCCTTCCTTCTTTGCCTTGGCAATTCCTTCCAGTTGGCGCTCCTTTCGAATAGCTGTTTCAAACTCAGCGAAGACGCCAAGCATTTGTAGGAAGGCTCTTCCGGCTGGAGTGCTGGTATCGATTGGCTGTTCGGTTGCCTTGAGCGAGACGCCTCGTTCCTCCAGACGTTTCACGATAGCTGCCAGATCGCCAATGGAGCGGGCTAGACGGTCGATACGGGTAATGATGATGGTGTCACCCTTCCGAACGAAATCAAGCAATCTAGAAAGCTCTTCTCTGCCTTCTATTGTGGTGCCGCTTCTCTTCTCTTTCAGAATGAGCGTTGCCCCGGCTGATCGAAGGGCCTCTTCCTGAATGGTCAAATCCTGATCGACTGAAGACACTCTGGCATATCCGTAGATGACCGACATCTGACTTCCCTTGTATCATTTGGTTCTAGACGTTTGAGTCATACCGTCTCGTAAGGCTAAAATAAACCCTAATGAGACGCGAAAAGTGTCTCATCCAATTGTCTTGCTACGGTTTACCCAAATGACGCAGTCACTGAAGTAAATATCCGTCTTGAGGTCACCTTTATCGGACTGTTAATGTCGGACCGGTGTTCAGTTGTTTGGGATTGTCTGTCTCCGGGCTATGCCGTGTAATGCTCCGACAAAGCGTCTCGCGAAATCGTATACTGAGACCCAAGTTCGAAATAGAAGAAGAATAAATGTCAAATTATTCAATAATTTAGTTGAATATATTGACGAAATTTGTTATTATAGAATTCTTCCGTGGCATCACTTCTATGTAAAGTTTGAATCGCGACAGAAGAAAAACTCAACTAAATAAGAAGTGACCGATTTTCGGCAATCAGGGGTCCGCTCACTAGAGCGATCTTGATTTTCTTTATTTAACTTTCACATGCGCCTCTCAATGATTGGCGCAATTAGATTTATATCGCCTATTAACAGAGAAAGATGACAAACGATAAAACAAAAGAATGGGTTCTAGATAATATTATCCATAAAGCAAAATTCGATATACTAAATTCAGACAATCAAGACGAGCACAGACTACAAAATTATATTACAGATAATTCGTTCATTATTACAGTACAGCTAAGAAATTACGGTGGTTATCACAACATTATCGAAGGGCAGCGCAGAGTTGAACGAGCATTTGGGAGATATCACGCTTCAACACTAAGACCTCAATGCCTTAAAACTGGGAAAGTGACGCGACGGAACAAAAAACTACAGCCAATGGCTTTCACAGCTTTCGATATCGAAGGAAGTCGTGAAAATGGTTTTCACATCAATTCGCTTTATCCTCATGCTCATGGAGCCATCTTGTTTCATGAAAGAACACTTGGGAATTTCCAAGACAATAATCGCAGGTTTCTTACCCCAGAGGGCGGATATAAGATTACTAATCCAACAGCCGATATTTCATTGATAGACTTTAAGCCGGTGCACAGCCTCTGCGACCTCGATCAATTTTTGGGCTATTCGCTGAAACTTGAACGGCACTTGAGAGATAATCGAACAAATTATGCTCCGTTCAATTTCTACCCGGCGTCGTCAATCGATTTTCCGTTTTGGAGCCGCTTTGGTGACCAACTATGATCGAGAGCTGAGGTCGCCAGTTTATCTCACCATTAGGAAGACGAATGAAATCAAATGGTTTTGGAAGTTTCAAACAAAAGATCGTTGTTCACATCGATCAAGGTCTCGCCTTGCCATTCGAAAACCATAGTAGCTTTGCCAACACAGGTACGATTGACGGACGCCACACTTTCGTTTGGTCGAGACTTTCAACCCGAAAAGGTGACGATGAGGGTGCCACTTCGCATCTCTCATCCGTATTCAAAGACATTCCAGAGAACGCTTGGCACATCGACTGGGGAAATTCACAATATTGATCTCGGAAGCAAGCGAGTTTCATCCCGTCGCCTCTGGCAAGAACGTGCAATTCCCCCCCCCCCGCGATGCCATTCTGAAAAGCTCATCTAAAGCGAGGGTCTTGAGGAACGATGAGCCCCCCGCCCGTATTTTTCTGCCCAACAACTTCGCGCTTCTTCAGTCTCGCGTTTTCGATACCGGGTGGAAAAATCGATGCGAGCTTTTGGCATGCCTTCCAGTGCTGATAATTCATATCTTTCATCCCCGTCAGAATAACAGCCATTGTAAACAACGCGTTCATCTCGTGCGCTTTCCGAGACACGGCTTGCTTATCAATCCTTGGGTCACGCTTTAAAATTTCCGCCTCATCCTTCAGGAAATCTGTTTCAGCTTTCTCCATCACTTGTTGTGACAAATAAATTGGAGATTGATTTTCTCTGGCTTTGAAGCAAGCACGGATCGAGTCGTATCCCTCATAAAGGTCCAGCAAAGCTGCGACATTGATATTGTCGTATTCGGTCATCCCCACATTCGGGGCGGCGTTGAGGGGCTGTCCCTTATCTGTCGGTGTTGTGAGGCGTTCAGTGTCAGCTCGTTTGTTTGCTGAAGCGAACGCATCGTTTGTGCCGCTCATTTCTCGTTTGTTTTCGAAAGCGCGGATATTTTCGTCAATTTCTTCATAGCAAGCATCTGAATTACCAATCGGATGCTTCGCTAACGATTCCCAGGTTCTTCCGTCGAATGTCATAGACCCAAGTGTGCATTGATCGCCATCTCGCCACGTTGCGATCAGAAGCCGACTGCGCGCGCTGTGCTTTATCGTCACCGGTCCAGATTCTTCACCACCATACGGAAAACGGAACTGCTGACCGGTCTTCAGATCACTCACAAAGGTAATCGAACAACTTGACCCGCAGCCGACTTGCGTAATCGCATATTGACCGGCGAAATTGACGCCCGCCTTCATGCCGTTGGAAATGCGAGTACGAAAAGTGGCAAAGTCGCGATCCCTTCCTTTGAAATCGGGAAGCCTGATTGGACCCTTGTGGATTTTCGACACGGGAAATCGATCCATCGACAGAAATGGTAGATCAGCACCCGAAACGACTTCGGCATCGTCCGCTTCCGACATACCCTCGTTGTCGGTAGCTTCTTCCTGAGCAACGGCGCGCTCATCCCAAAGCTCAGACATAAGGTCGTACTTTCGATCTAACTCGTCAGCGCTCAAGATTTTGACAGTAGCAATACAACGATTATAGCGAACCACTTCGACAAACCTTGTGCTGCCTTTCTGTCGATAGATCGAAACGATGCTTCCATCTTCTCGCCCAATATTCTCAGAATGAGATGCCAAATCCGCATTTTGCTGATGGATATCCGTTTCTTTAAGACAGGCAGAATGGGCGGCTATCGCTGATGCCACAATCGCAAGAAACGAAATGCCAGAGAGTTTTATAAACATCAGCAAGTCCACCAGCGGATTAAGTTTAATGGACGGAACATTTCGCCCATGATCTTCATACATCAGGCGACCTTCGGTCTGGTGAAGAGCACGAACATCCCAAGAATGATTGCCCCCAATACCCAGACAGTCAGCACCATTGCCATACCAATTCCGGTTCCGATTGCGGCTCCCGCTTGTTCCGCGCCAGTAAGCGCCCCAATGTCTTTCGTCGCCGTGTTAAATCCTGCAATAGCCCAAAATAACATCAAGGCATTAAAGCCAATGAAGGACCATTTGAATAACTTGCCAAAGAAGCCGCGCTTTGCTTTGCGTAGTTGGACACCGCAGGTTGGGCACTTGTACGCTGCATCGCTCACGCTGTTATTGCATTCTGGACAATTGATCATTGCCATTTTTCGTTCTCCTATTGTTTGGAAATGTCGGTAAATTTGAAGAGAAATTCGGGAGCCGTCATTGCGCCTCGAACGGTGATACTTTGCTCGAATAATCCGTCCGCCTCGGCACGGATAAAGTTGCCGGAGAGCTTTATCTTGTCACCAGCCGACATGTTCACGAGGGCAGCGTAAAGGGGAGTTCCCTTTTCAATCAGGGTCGAATGCACAACGTCCGAGATCGCGTTGTTCCATGTCGCCAGATCGATATTTTGCGCGACACGTACGATGACGACCGCATTGCCGTCGCTGTTGGTCTCCAACTTGCGAAGGGTGCCTAACCATCCATCGGCGCGAAGCTGCCCACCGACCGCTTTCACGATTGCCACACTACGCTCGTCTCGCAGAACACTTTGCTGAAGCTCATTTACCGCAGAGTCAAAACGGGTCTTATACTCGCTGATTGCTGCGATGAAGCTTACCTGTCGTTGTGGCAAAGGCGCGGCGGCGGACTCTATGGCTGACTTAGGTACAGCAATTTTGCTGTTGCCCTCGACCGCGCCTTTCTTTGATTCACCTGAACCAAGAATTGCAGTGAAAATCACTAATGCGGCGAAACCGCCGCCGACCCACTTCACTTTCGAGAAACGTCTGCCGTCCTTACCGCAATGCGGACATGACTTCGCCTTCACCGAAAACTGCTTGCCGCAGGCTTCGCATGCTTTCCATAAGCTATCTGATTTCACGATCCCTCTTTAGCCCCCAAATTCAACCAGTCGTATGTGCAGAAGCCCGCGCTTTTCCAGCCACGTGGTTGCTCCATATATGGGATTTTTCCATATCGGATTTTTCCATATACTTAAAGAGCCCTTTCAACCAGGAGGGCTTTTTCTTGCAAAAAACGATCTGGACAAACGGTCATCGCGCGCTCATCAATCTCATTATCGAGAAACGGAAAGCGGCTGGGCTTAAGCAAGAAGATGTAGCTAAAGCACTCGGGCAAACACAGCCTTGGGTGGCGCATCTTGAAAGCAAGGAAAGAAGGATAGACGTAGTTGAATATGTGCAAATAGCTTCAGCAATAGGATTTGATGCCGCAGAGGAATTAAAGAAGCTGATCCCCACAATCCTAGAAATAAGATAAGCTACGCTAGCTATTGCAGAAATCAGAAAATTTTCAATTTACATCACTTCTTTATAATACTGAGCCAAACCTTGAAGCCTCTGCTAAGAATATCAATTCGTACGGCGTGGGATACTTTATCATTGATATTTCTTAGTGCGGACTTGTAACGATCCGCGTCATCCGCGGACGTAAATACGGGAGTTCCCTTACCCGAAAGTTCTGTCGTTACTGCGTCGAGATACGACCTCACAAGCCTCAGAACCTCGACATCCAAAGCCCTGATGAACCAATAAAAAGCTGGAATGCTACCTGCCGAGCGGAGCATTCTATCGCGATTACCGAAAACTACGGACATTTTGTCTAAAGTTTGCATTGCGTCTTGTTTGGCAATCTCTAACTGCTGAGCCTGATTGGCTAATTCGGAAACCATTCGGTCGAGATTGACGCGCTTTGTCTCAACTGGATCACCAGCAAGTTCAAAAGCAAGAATTTTGGCGGCATTGTTCAAACTTTCCCCTCGGTCGTCTTTATAGGACGTAGAGGAAAGAAAAAACTCATGAACTGCAAGTTCCTTAATTGCTTCGGGTACACCACCGATCATGGCGTTTCGCTTCTCAGGTCCGGTAAGAACTATGCCCTTGTTCAGCCTCAGAAATAACTCTCTGATTTTTGCCGATTCGTCCGTCACTACGTGAACAATTGGCATTGGAAACTCTTCGACCCTCTCTGCAAAATCGAAAGCAATTTCAGCAACATCCTTATAATACATCCCGGCTAGCTTTAGATTTGGGTTTTCCTCAAGTACAAATGTCTCAGAAAGAGGCATGCTGTTAGACAGAAAATCAAATATCGCATTTATGCGCTGCTTGCCGTCAATGACGGCGTATCGCATTCCAGCAATGTTCAGCGGCGATTTGATAGTTGTGAAGTCTGCAAAGTACAATTTTGGCATATCATAGCCGTTTATCATTGTATCAATCAAAGCTTGCCTGTCTTCTATTCTCCAAAGACCACCCTTTCGCTGGTAGGACGGTGAAAGATCGATTTGACTACGACGGGTCAACCAATAACGCGCTGATTTAAATTGTTGATGCTGAATTTCAAACATTTGATCTTCCATGCCTACGTCGAATTTCGATTGCTAGACCTTCAAGGTCGGGGAAAATGGTGGAATACGTGATTCCATAGCTTTCGAGGTCAGACAGAATTTTGGACTTCGCATTCTTATCTATAACGGCTTGTCGGAGCACATCATTCTTGACTTTATATTGTTGCGCATAAGTTTTTTGATCTTTTGGCTCTGAGCCAAAAATAACGAACCGCCCCTTCTGTGCGTTTATCCTGGGGTTATTCATGATGCCCTGTATTGCGAGAGGCTCGCTTCTACTACTCTTTTCATTGAATGTTGGATGGTACTGCTTTATTATACTTTCATCGGTAGCAAAAATTCTTGGTGGCTCTTTGATATCATCAAGCACTATTCCATTCCAAGCGCTCGGATTTAAACACCACACAATAGCATTGTTGGCATCATTTCCTGACATTAAAGCGAAGAATAGAGCCACTAGCGGACTGGCAGTCCAGTCTAGCAGCCGAGTAGGTGCCCGATAATGCTGCATCAAAAAGAGTAAGTCCCATTGATCTCGCTTATAGGTGTCGAACAAAGGAGAACGACGCAGGAATTCATCGTAAACGCTTTTCTCCATACCCTCAATTTCGGTTCGATGTTCAGCAACCCGATTTCGATGGATGTAGGGTTCGAGCTTGTAGGACGTTGAGCTGTGCCCGCGATACCATAACTCAACGCCCGGAGGAGCTTTCGATCTGAAGCTCTCAATATATTGTATGTACTCGTTGAAGCGCGAAATCATGCCCTTGAACACCCTCCCAGATTGCGACGACATCAAACGCTAAACAACAACGAGTTGTCAATGACGATAGGCGCTGCAACTGAGAACTCATGGGAAAGAAACCGCTATATTCGCTGTAGGACGCACCACATTCACACATCGAGCTCCTTTCAACGGGTACTTAGACAATTTCGTTGCGCCAAGTGTTCAACCTCGATTGGAAAAAGCTACGAACAATGCTACGAACTTTCCAGCTTTAACCACGCTATGCCATTGAATCAGTTATGTAAAATTCACATGCTCAAACCTGTCGGGTGCGCCATTACAACGGTATCTTCGCCAGTCCCTTCACCAATATCGGCCCTGTCGGCCTGCCCGTTGGCGACCCACCTCTTTGCTCCAGTGTGATTTCGTAGAGCTGTTTGTCCTTGGGCCTTGGAAGCGATGGCGTTGCGAGTTTGACGGAGCGGTGCTCGTTCAGCAGTCCGAGGGAAACAGGGCCGGTTTCCTGGTTGGGAAGCGTCCAGACCTGCATGGTTTTTCCTTCAGGCACAACGAAGTCGGCGAGCAGACGAATGCTGGCTTGTTCGTTGCTGAAGTCCTCTACGATTGCCTGCGGTTCGCCCGCATCGTTCAGCAAAATCGCGATGACGACCGGATCGACCTCGCGCATCAGCGACCAGCCAAGACCTGCGGTGAGCAACAGCGATGCAGCCAGAGACGCAACGGCTGTTCGCTTCCAGACGTGGACACGGTTGTCGTTGGATGGGGCGGGACGCACGGGTGCTCTCTGCTGTTCTTGAGCGACGCTCAGGTCAGCATCAATCCGCTGCCAGAGCGACGCGCTCGGCATTGCTTCTTCCACGGATAGATCGAGCGGTAGAAAGCGCTCGCGACTGGCGGAGATAGCATCGCGCAGTTCCTCGTCCTTATGGCTTTCGGCCTCAACGCGTCGGCTTTCGTCGTCATCGAGAAGGCCAAGGACATATTCATCCGCCACGCGGGCCATGTCTTCCTTTGATATCGTCATGCCATGCACTCCCGAAGCGAAGACAGGCCACGTCGAATCCACGACTTCGTCGTTCCAAGCGGCACCTTCAGTCGCCCGGCGATTTCGCCGTGCGTGTAGCCGCCCACATAGGCCATGAGGATGCCCCGACGCCTCGTTTCATCCAGGGTGGAAAGACAATCGCGAAGCCTGCTGTTCTGATCCAGCCGGTGCCAGGATGTCATGATGTGTTCGACGTGCTGCGCCTCCTGCAACGTATCCAGACGGTCATCGGCGACCAGATCCTCACGCCTTCCGTCCCTGAGCATGTTGAGTGCGCGGTTGCGCACGATGGCGTAAATCCAGCCGCGAGCGGACCCGCGTTCCGGCGCGTATTGAGATGCGTTCTTCCAAATGCGGATAAAGGCTTCCTGAACCACCTCTTCGGCCAGATCGCGTCTGCGCACGATGCGTTCAGCCACGGCAATCAGCCGCCCGGCCTCCTTGTCGAAGATCAACCGCAAGCCGTTTCGATCTCCTTTGGCACATGCGTGAAGCGCTGCGCCAAAATCGTCTGCCTGTGTCTGCTTCACGTCCAAAAAGGCTCTCCTGATGACCATATCGTTTCAGAAATCATACACATGAAAGAGGGGCATGGATGCAAATCACAAAAAAATTCTAGACGGCTGCATCCAAACGACCATCCCCATGTGTCTAACCTTCAAGAGCGATGGAAAGCATCTTGCTGGCCGCCTCTTGAAACGGATTAAACACGGGAGAAAGATATGACCATCCTTCGCACAGCATCGATTGCCTCTGCCCTGCTTGCAGCAACCGCTACCTTTGCCTCGGCAGCACCCGTTCTGGGTCTAACCGGCGACAAGACACTTGTCATGTTCGATACCGAAAAACCTGCCGTCACGAAGACAATGGATGTTACCGGCGTGGACAAGCTGGTCGGCATCGATTTTCGTCCCGGCAACAAGACCGTCATCGGTGTGACGCCTGATAACACCATCGTCTCGATCAACCTCGAAACAGGTGCCGCCACCGAGGTCGCGAAAATGGACAAGCCTTTGGCCATGACACAGGCTCCTGTCATCGTGGACTTCAACCCCATGGCAGATCGCCTTCGCTACATGACCGGCACAACCAACCACCGCGTCCACCCAGATACAGGTGCAGTGACCGTCGATGGTACGCTGGCCTATGAGGACGGCGACATGCACAAGGGTGAAACTCCGAATGTCGTGGCTGCTGCCTATACCAATTCCTATGGCAAGCCCGAAAAGACGGCTATGTACAACATCGATGCAACTATCGGCGCGCTGGTGCAGCAGACAAAACCAAATGATGGAACGCTGAAGGCAATCGGCAAGCTTGGCATTGATGGCAAGCCGACAACATACGCTTTCGACATCCAGACGACTGCGGAAGGCAAGAACACCGCATGGCTGGCAGCAGACAAGACGCTCTACACCGTCGATCTGGAAACCGGCAAGGCAACCAAAACAGGTGATGTGACCGGCGTCGAGACTCCGATCCGCGCCATCGCCGTTCTCCCCGCCATGTAAGCTGGTGGAACAATGACTGGCCGGTTTCAGACCGGCCAGTTTTCTCTCAACTATTTGCCATCATTTGCGATTTTGGCTTCAAGCAATTTCGCGATGGCTTTCAGATTGCGCTTTTTACCGGCGATTTTTTCTATTGCGGCGATGGCCAGATCACTTGCCACGTAGTCCGATTTATGACCAAGATTACGCACGACAATGAGTTCTGCACCACGGATATCACGTGCCAGATGGCGTGAGTGGATTTCGGTCGAAACGACTTTGTCGGTATCGCCAGCGATGATGACCGTCGGCGCCTTTATATCACGAAATCCGGCAGACGCCGTTTTGGCCCAGGCATTGAGGCCAGCCACTTCCTGCGCATTGTGGCGAAAGGCAACGGGGCGCAGGGCCTGATAGGCCTTCGTTTTGGATATGTAGTCCGAAGGGCGTGGATTAGGCGCAAAGACGGACTTGACCGCACCGTCGATAACCAGAGCACCTGCGGCGGGCGCAATCAGCGTGCTAAACAGTACGCCAGCCACAGGCACACTGGCGGCATCATAATACCAGGAAACGCCGCCCGGCCATGGATAAAGCGCTGGCGACAGAAACACCAATCCCTCGACCATATCCTTGTGCCGCATGGCAAAAGCTGCCGTTATTGCGCCACCAAAAGAATGGCCGACGATGATCGCCTTGCTGATGCCGCGCTTTTTCATCAGCCGTGCGATGGCGTCGGCCTGCGCATCCGGCTGAATATTGTCTTTGGGTCCGACATCGGACCGCCCGTGACCTGGCCTGTCGACAAACAGGAGCGTTGCCTTGCCTTCCAGCTTGTCGCGGAACGCATATATGGGGTCATAAAGGCTGGAGCTGGCACCATGGATGAACACGATAGGCGGAAGTGTCGCACCCTTTTTTCCAGGGAGCAGAATGCTGTTCAGCTTGAAGCCACCAACATCGATTTTGATCTCGCCGGACTTGAGTGCGCTATCATTTTTTTCAGAAGCCAACGCGCTTCCCCCAAGCATCACCGCAAAGACGATACCACACATACCAACGAGATAAGACGCCATGATAACCCTGCAGTGACGAGAAAACCGTAAAAGATGAAACATTAACGCACGATGCGCCTACTCACTTTTTCGGTCACCCAGTGCCCGGCACAGGCTGAAATTGCAGACAGAAGAGAGCCCCAGATCAGATCAGCGACCGTGAGCGTCGTGGACCAGTTGGCCAGGGTCGCCTGATTGGTGAGATCGTAAGTGCCATAAGCCATGAAGCCCAACAGACCGCCATAAAGAAACGATGTGCCGAATTTTGCGGTTACCAGACCGGGGCGTACCGCGAAGAAGGTCAGACCAGCGGCATACATCAGGTAAAACAACACCGCAGGCATCAGGCGGAACTCCGTTGCCAGCATGTCGCCAAGCACCGGCCTGTAGAGAACATTTGCCATGACGCTAAGCCAGACGAAGTCAATTGCGATGAAAATGACCAACGTCGAGAAGTAGGCAACCATACGTTTTTTCATTCCAAGCCTAGCCTTTCCAATCATTACTGTATGCGAGACCAGTCAACGCCCTTGCAGATGATACCTGCCAAAACACAGCCCTTGGTCGTCATCGTATCGCCTTTTACCGAAACGGTGAGCTTGTAGGTGAGATCACGCTGCGGATCGAATGCGGTCCCGGCATATTCGCCGTCAGACGTCGGCTTGATGCTCATCACAAGTCGGTCGCCAGTTTTTTCTTTCGGTGTGCCGGGTTTGATCCACGTGTTGGTTGCGCAAATGTCCGAACCGCAGGGGGCGATCTGAACCTTCGCATTCCCATCACCCCGCGCCCACTGACCGTTGATATCGGCAGCGGACGCGCTACCGGCACAAGCGAGTACAATGCAGGCTGCATATTTCACTAAGGCTTTCATGACAGTTTCCTCCACCGCGATGCGTTGGCATCGGCTTTTGCAGAGTAGAACGATCAAGACGACATTTTGGATCACTTGTATTCGTTCGATCAATTTTAGACAGACATGAAAACCAAATTGGCTCCATCGCCGTAGTCTATTGGAAAGCACGGCCATTTGATGGGAAGAGCATTGCGATGAATTATGGATTGCTGATCGTAATCGCCGTTGGCCTCAGTCTGGCGATGACAGCTGCATGGGCCATTCAGAGAAAAACCGGTGCCAGCGGCTGGATCGATACGATCTGGTCCTTTGCGATCGGAATCGGTGGCCTTGTCGTGATCTTGGCGGCAGAAGGAACATTCGAGCGGCGCGTTGCTGCTTTTCTGATTGTTGCAATATGGTCGATCCGTCTTGGAAGCCACATCGGTTCGCGCACGAAGGGTGGTGGCGAGGATCCGCGCTACGCTAAACTGGTCGAGGAATGGGGCACCAAAGCGGGCCGCCGCCTGTTTCAGTTTCTGCAAATTCAGGCGCTCGCAGGCTTCATCCTCGTGCTGGCGGTCTATGTTGCAGCATCCAATGGCTCTGAATTTCCGGGCATTCTGGATATTGCAGGGATCATCGTCGCACTGGTGGCTTTGGGCGGCGAAGCTCTGTCAGATCGCCAGCTTGCACATTTTCGCAAGAAACCGGAGGCAAAAACTGAAGTCTGCGAGGAAGGCCTCTGGCGCTATTCGCGCCATCCCAATTACTTTTTCGAGTGGCTGTTCTGGTGTGCATGGCCATTGCTGGCGCTGACGGGTTCGTCACCATGGAGCTGGGCAGCATTGCTCGCCCCTGCCCTCATGTACTGGTTGCTGGTTCATGCCTCTGGCATTCCCCCGCTTGAAGAACACATGCTGCGATCGCGGGGCGAAAAATTTCGCTCGCTCCAGCGCCGCGTCAACGCATTTTTTCCCGGACCGAGAAAAGAGGAGGAATAACAATGAACATGCTGGCTTTTGCCATCAACACCGCCGAAAGAGCACCACTCTCCGACAGCTTGACGCTAGCCGGCATTGACTTTCTGTGCGCTCGCACAAAGCGCAAGATGGAGCGAGTCCCCTACGACGAAGAACTCGGCTTTGCGCGCAACATGGCAGATTTCCCGGTTGCCATGCACACGGATGAGGCCAATCGCCAGCATTACGAGGTGCCGGCTGAGTTTTTCTCACTGGTGCTCGGCGCGCAGCGAAAATATTCCTGCTGTTATTATCCCAGCGCCACCACCACCCTGGACGATGCGGAAACAGCGGCTTTGGCAGAAACAGTCAAACATGCAGCTCTCTCTGATGGCATGGATATTCTGGAACTGGGCTGTGGCTGGGGTTCGCTTTCGCTTTCCATGGCCCGTCAGTTTCCGAATGCTCGTATCACGTCCGTTTCCAATTCGGCATCGCAGCGCGCCTACATCGTCAGTCAGGCGGAACGCCAGGGCATCCACAATCTGACTGTCATCACCGCAGACATGAATGATTTTGCACCATCCGGCAGCTTCGATCGCGTCGTCTCAGTCGAGATGTTCGAACATATGTCGAACTGGCGCGCGTTGATGGAACGGACGCGCAGCTGGTTGAAAGAAGACGGCAAGCTTTTCATTCACGTCTTCACCCACAAGGATCGATCCTATCGTTTTGACCAGAGTGATCCGGCCGACTGGATTGCACATCATTTCTTCACCGGCGGCATCATGCCCGCACATGACCTGCCCCACCGTTTCGATGACATCTACAATGTCGAGGCTGAGTGGCGGTGGCCTGGGGATCACTACCGGCGGACGGCAATGGATTGGCTTACGAATTTCGACCGCGAATCTGCTCGGATCACGCCGATACTGCAGCAGGTCTATGGCCCTGACGCAAACCTCTGGCGTCGCCGCTGGCGCTTGTTCTTCCTGGCAACCGCCGGGCTGTTTGGCCATGACAAGGGCGCCGTCTGGGGCGTTGGCCACTATCTGCTCTCGCCCGTGAGAAGCTGACGCATGACAGAGAAGGATAGCACGCATGATCCCCTGACGGCGGCGACACTGACGGTCGCGTGGGTCATCATTCTCAACAAGCCGTTCTATCCTCTTTCCATCTGGTGGCTGGTCGGAAACGGCGTCGAGGCCTCGTTGATCAGCGTCGCCTCCATGCTGTTCTTTCTGGCCATTCCAGTTCTTGCGCGCCGGTCGTCACTTGCAGCCCGCGTCTCGTTGCCGTTAA
Organism: Agrobacterium bohemicum; assembly: GCF_001562555.1. Classification (NCBI taxonomy): domain Bacteria; kingdom Pseudomonadati; phylum Pseudomonadota; class Alphaproteobacteria; order Hyphomicrobiales; family Rhizobiaceae; genus Agrobacterium; species Agrobacterium bohemicum. The sequence goes on along the minus strand of NZ_KQ961024.1, from coordinate 135,412 downwards.
TCGGCACCATCGACACCATTTTCGAGACCAAGCTGTTCGGCACCGCCGCTGGAACCGAGCTATTCTTCGCCGCTTGCATCATGCTAGTTGCACTGTCGTTCCGGACGGGAGAAAAACTGTGGCAGATCGGCATGACGGGCTTCGTTTTGGCAGCTTTCCTGTTCACCCGCTATCTGGTTGGCGATGCGCTCTACATCTGGAGCGCGCCTGACCTTGCCAAGCTTTTCAACCTCAACGCTTTTGCCGTCGCCTGTCTCACGGCCTTTATCGCGCTTCGCTATGCTGGGATCAGTCGGGCCGATCACTCCTCCGGCACAAGACCGTCGTAGACTTCCAGAAGTGCAGCTGAAATTGCCGCCCCCAGATTGTTGGCCGCTTCGCGGATCGCATCCTGATCGCCATCCCGCGACGCTATCGCAAGTTCGGACCCTTCCTCTGCGATAATGGCCTTGGCACGCTCGATTGCCCAAAGACCGAAATCACCACGATTATCGATCGATACAGTGTCCATGTGACCCACTTCCCATCAAAATTGCCGATTACGACACCGACTTGATATATGGCGGATCACCGCGAACTGTCAAAACTTGAGAGATCATTGTCGATCAGGTACCAACCAGAAGCATATCGAAATTGGGGATCAATGCGGCGCTTTTTGCGTTAAGTCTGCGATCTCTTTGATCGAAGTAGCATGGAACGACCCGGAATAAGGAAGCATTCGACATGAGCCTGAAGTTTGGAACAAGCGGTCTTCGCGGACTTTCGCAGGATTTGAAAGGCAAGGCATCCGCCATATATGCCACGGCCTTCGCGCGACATCTTCTCGCTTCCGGACAGGCAAAAGCTGGCGATCCTATTCTGATCGGGCAGGATTTCAGAGACTCAAGCCCAGCGATTGCGCAGACCTGCATCAGCGCACTCGCAGCGGCAGGGCTGAAGCCTATCGATTGCGGCGCGCTGCCAACGCCTGCCTTGGCGCTCTACAGCCTGTCTCTCAAGGCAGCGGCCTTGATGATTACTGGCTCCCATATTCCCGCAGATCGCAACGGCATCAAATTCTACCGTCCGGATGGTGAGATCGATAAGAAGGACGAAATCGCGATTGCCGAATTCGCAAAACAGGTTGAGGCGGCAGACGTCGCCGTCAAACCTTCAACAGCCGAAAACCGTGCGGATCAAGCGAATGCGTTCTTCCTCAAACGCAACGCATCCCTCCTGCCAGAGAAATCGCTCTCCGGCCTCAAGATCGGCGTCTATCAGCACAGCACGGTTGCCCGCGACGCTTTCGTGGAGGCTCTCACACATTATGGCGCAGATGTTCTGCCGCTGGGCCGCTCTGAAACCTTTATCCCGGTGGACACCGAAGCGGTTTCTGCCGATACATTGGAAAAGCTCAAGGCATGGTCTGCTGAACACAAGCTCGACGCAATCATTTCAGCTGATGGTGACGGCGACCGCCCCTTGCTGGCGGATGAGCATGGCGTTCCCTTGCGCGGCGATCTGCTCGGCCTCATGACTGCGAATTTCTTGAAAGCAGATGTCGTGGTTACGCCGGTGACCTCCAATTCAGGCATCGAAAGCAGCGGCGATTTCGAGGTTCTGCGCACGAAAGTCGGATCTCCCTTCGTGATCGCGGGCATGGAAGAGGCTCTATCAAAGGGCAATAAGGGCGTGATCGGCTTCGAAGCCAATGGTGGTTTTCTGACGGCCTCCCCCTTCACGCTGAATGGCGAGATGGTTTCCGCCCTGCCGACCCGCGATTGCTTCTTGCCTCTGCTCGCCGCCTTGAAACTCGCAGCCGAACAGGAAAAACCGATGTCCGAGATCGCCGCTGCCTACAAACTCCCGGTCGCCGCCGCAGACCGCCTGCAAGATTTTGCGCAGGAAAAGAGTGCCGCCCTGATGGAGCATCTGCGCTCCTCACCCACCAATCTCGAAAACTTCCTCAAGCCCGTCGGTGCGGTCAAAGAAACCAGCGATATCGATGGCCTGCGGGTCACGCTCAGCAACGGCAACACCATCCACTTCCGCCCCTCCGGCAATGCCCCGGAAATGCGCTGCTATGTAGAAGCGGCCAATGAAGATGAAGCCGAAGCGCTGCTCAACAAGGGGCTCGATCTCATCCGCAATTTCGGCTGAAATGTCTTTTAGGTGCGGCGAAGCGAATTGCCGCACCTGCCTTTCCCTGTTGCACTTTTCTTTATGAATCGGCAAAACCGACGGGAAATGGAGACTGCACGCGGTGTCGGACGAAACCATCACGCTTTATGAGGCCATCGGCGGTGAGACCACCGTCCGCGCACTGACCAGCCGTTTCTACGAATTGATGGATACTTTGCCCGAAGCCTCCCGCTGTCGCGCCATCCATCCACCCGACCTGTCCAGCAGCGAAAGCAAATTTACCGATTATCTGCTCGGCTATCTCGGTGGACCACCTGTTTATGTCGAGAAATACGGTCATCCCATGCTGAGGCGACGGCATTTCGTTGCCCCCATCGGCGCTGCGGAGCGCGACGAGTGGTTGCTGTGCTTCCGCCGCGCAATGGATGAAACCATCGAGAATCCCAAGCTTCGCGACATTATCTGGACGCCAATAGAACGGCTCGCATTCCACATGCAAAATCAGGAAGACACCGCATCATGAGCAAGAGCTGGCTGCGTCCGACAAGCCTTTTCCTCTCCGGCCTTCTGGGTGCCGGCGGCGTGGCGCTGGCAGCAGCGGCGACGCATACGGGCGCGACGCAACTGCTGGGCAACGCATCCACCATGTGTCTTGCCCATGCACCCATTCTTCTGGGCATCTACGTAGGCTGGGAGCGTATTAAAACCGCAGCACCGGCAGCGATCTTGCTCGGTGTCGGAACCGTGCTTTTTACAGGCGATCTCATTTCACGCCATTTCACCGGCAGCGGCGCGTTCCCCATGGCCGCCCCCATCGGCGGCGTCGGCATGATCCTGGGTTGGTTGGCGCTGGCCGCCGCCGCTTTTTTCAAAACGGCGCGCCTGTAGCCATCAATTCGCGGCTGCGCGGTCATTCATAGTCTGAAGCGCACGCTCAAGGCTGGATTTGCTGCCGTTGCGCAGCGGAATGAATGTCTTGCCGAACTTTTTGCAGCCAGACTTCACCCGCAAACACGCATCGTGGCTGATACAGTCGATGGGACAAAACACGCAATCCACTGATGGAAGCAGTGTATCGATGCGTGAAACCGCTTCACGCAAGCCCCCATCGTGGTGAATGAGTTCAGCATCGAAGTTGCTGGCAATTTGGCGAAGATGGGCAACCTGACAATCACGCCCGCCGACATAGAGAAAGCTTCTCGGCCCGGCGGGGGCAGCGACTTGTGCGACGGGTTGCGATGCCTGCTGCGGGCGATTGTCCCGCTTTCCGTTTCGCTCCGCCTTCTTCTTGTCCTTGCGCGCCATGCCTTACCTCATCATCAAAAACACTCCCTGAACGATCAGGTTGGTGCCACGTTAATAAAGATGAGTTTTAGAGTAAAGTATAAAGTTGATTATTTAGATCATGTTTTTCTCAAAGGTACCGGATTTATCCCCAGGCCACCCATGAACAGCTGTTCCAGAAAGCGGGCGGCGTCCTCAAATCGCCCCTCACCCGAATTGCCTTCACCTAAAACGGAGCGCACCTGCACGTCGAAATCCGCGTAGTGTTGCGTTGTTGCCCATATTGAGAAAATCAGATGATAGGGATCGCAAGCCGCAATCCTCCCCGCCTTGGCCCATGTTCGGATGACCTCGGCCTTCTCATCCACCAGCCGTTTCAGTGGCCCCTTCAATTCGTCTTCAACGTGCGGGGCACCCTGCAACACTTCATTGGCAAACAGTCGGCTTTCGCGCGGATAGTCACGCGCCATTTCCAGTTTGCGGCGGAGATAGGAGCGGATTTCCGTTTCGGGATTACCCGTAGCATCGAAGGCACGAAGCGGGTCCAGCCAGGTGTCCAGCACACGTTCGATCAAGGCACGGTGCATCGCTTCCTTGGTGCGAAAATAATAGAGAACATTCGGTTTCGACATACCCGCGACATCGGCGATCTGATCAATCGTCGTGCCACGAAAGCCATTTGCCGAGAAAACATCGAGTGCAGCCTCGAGAATGGTCTCTTCTTTCTCCTCCTGTATCCGTGTTCGCTTCTGTGTTTTCGCCGCTCTGGGTATGGGCATGAAAGGTCTCTGTCTGTTTTAAATGCAGTTTTCGGGCAGAATGGGCAAAAAATAGCCGATGATCAAAGCTCAATCAGAAAATACCGCTTTACACGGGAAAAATCCCTCGGTTTCTTTTACGGGCCAAAGCTGAATTTCACAATGTTTACCAGTCGGTCAAATTATGGGCCGTCGATTTCAGAAAGCATTTTGCCACTTCCTCACGGAACGGCACGCCCCTTGCATCATGACGATCAAAACAGGTGAGGAAAAGACTGGCATGCCGGAAACACCCGCGAAAGAACAGACACCCGGGGAAAATCTGACCATTAATGGCAACCGTCTGTGGGACAGCCTGATGGACATGGCGAAGATCGGCCCGGGCATTGCTGGCGGCAACAACCGCCAGACCTTGACCGATGAAGACGCTGAAGGCCGAAATCTCTTTAAGCGCTGGTGCGAAGCAGCGGGCATGAGCATCGGCGTCGATACACACC
>NZ_KQ961024.1:0-130742 GCF_001562555.1 Agrobacterium bohemicum | reverse complement strand
ATGGGCACCATGTTTGCTACCCGCCCCGGTACGGATCCCGACGCCCTGCCGGTCTATATCGGCAGCCATCTCGATACCCAGCCGACCGGTGGTAAATTCGATGGCGTGTTGGGTGTGCTGGCCGGGTTGGAAGTCGTCAGGAGCCTCAACGACCTCGATATCCAAACCAGACACCCCATTGTCGTCACCAATTGGGCAAACGAGGAAGGCGCGCGCTTTGCACCCGCCATGCTGGCATCCGGCGTGTTTGCTGGCATTCACGATCTGGACTACGCCTACAGCCGCACGGATACGGCAGGCAAAACCTATGGCGACGAGCTGAAGCGCATCGGCTGGCTTGGCGAGGAGGTGGTCGGTGCACGCAAGATGCACGCCTATTTCGAATATCATATCGAACAGGGGCCCATCCTCGAAGCGCAGGGCAGACAGATCGGCGTCGTTACCCACTGCCAAGGCCTGTGGTGGCTGGAGGTGACGCTAACCGGCAAGGAAGCGCACACCGGCTCCACCCCCATGGCCATGCGCGTCAATGCCGGTCTCGCCGCCGCCCGCATTCTGGAAAAGGTGCAGGAGGTCGCCATGGCCCATCAACCCGGCGCGGTTGCCGGTGTCGGCCAGATGATCTTTTCACCCAACTCCCGCAATGTGCTGCCCGGCAAAGTGGTTTTCACCATCGACCTGCGCACGCCCTCGCAGGAAAAGCTGGATGCGATGCGCGCAATCTTCGATCAGGAAGTGCCGAAAATCGCAGAGGAACTCGGTGTCGGCTGCACTATCGAGGCCATAGGCCATTTCGACCCCGTGACCTTTGATCCCGTCTTGGTCGGGCGCGTGCGCGATGCGGCAGAAAAGCTCGGCTACAGCCACATGGACATCATCTCCGGCGCGGGCCACGATGCATGCTGGACAGCGCAAGTCGCCCCCTCAACCATGATTTTCTGCCCCTGCGTCGACGGCCTCTCCCACAACGAAGCCGAAGACATCTCCCCCGAATGGGCCGCAGCCGGTTGCAATGTGTTGCTGCACGCCGTTCTGGAAACTGCGGAGATCATGGAATGACCACCATCATCAAGAACGGCACCATCGTCACCGCGGACCTGACCTACAAGGCCGATGTCAAAATTGATGGCGGCTTGATCATAGAAATCGGGCCGGACCTTTCCGGCGCCACGGTTCTGGATGCGACGGGCTGCTACGTCATGCCCGGCGGTATTGATCCGCATGTGCATCTGGAAATGCCCTTCATGGGCACCTATTCGGCGGATGATTTCGAGAGCGGAACGCGTGCGGCTTTGAGCGGTGGCACGACGATGGTGGTGGATTTCTGCCTGCCTGAACCCGGCCAATCGCTTCTGGACGCGCTGAACCGCTGGGACAACAAGGCCACACGCGCCACTAGCGACTATGCCTTCCACATGGCCGTGACGTGGTGGGGCGAGCAGGTCTTCAACGAAATGAAGACGATTGTTCAGGATAAAGGCATCAACAGTTTCAAGCACTTCATGGCCTATAAGGGCGCCTTGATGGTGAATGACGACGAGATGTTTGCCTCCTTCTCCCGTTGCGCAGAACTTGGTGCGTTACCGATGGTGCATGCGGAAAACGGCGATATCGTCGCGCAGATGCAGGCGAAATTGCTGGCGGAGGGCAATAACGGACCAGAGGCGCATGCCTATTCCCGCCCCGCTTCTGTTGAGGGCGAAGCCACCAACCGCGCTATTATCATCGCCGATATGGCCGGCGCACCGCTTTATGTCGTCCACACATCCTGCGAACAGGCGCATGAGGCCATCCGCCGGGCGCGGCAGAACGGCATGCGGGTCTATGGCGAACCGCTGATCCAGCATCTCATTCTGGACGAGAGCGAATATGCCAACCTCGATTGGGTCCACGCCGCCCGCCGCGTCATGTCACCGCCGTTCCGCAACAAGCAGCATCAGGATAGCCTTTGGGCAGGACTTGCCGCTGGCTCGCTGCAATGCGTGGCCACCGACCATTGCGCGTTCACCACTGAGCAGAAGCGAAACGGCATCGATGATTTCACCAAAATCCCCAACGGCACCGGCGGGCTCGAAGACCGCCTTCCGCTACTCTGGACACATGGGGTGGTGACAGGCCGCCTGACGATGAATGAATTCGTCGCTGTGACCTCCACCAACATCGCCAAGATCCTCAATCTTTATCCGAAAAAGGGCGCGATCCTCGTCGGCAGCGATGCGGATATCGTCGTGTGGGACCCAAAGTTGGAAAAGACCATCACCGCAAAAAACCAGCAATCGGCCATCGATTACAACGTCTTCGAAGGCCAGACGGTGAGGGGCCTGCCGCGCTTTACGGTCTCGCGCGGTGTGGTGGCTATCGAGGAAGGCACAGTGAAGACGCGCGAAGGCCACGGGCGGTTCGTGGCCCGCGACCCATACCCTGCCGTTAGCAAAGCACTGTCCACCTGGAAAGAACTGGTCGCACCCCGCAAGGTGGAACGCACAGGCATACCGGCAAGTGGGGTGTGAAAACGATGGCTTCTCCTCCCTTCTCTGTCGTTTCCGCCAAAAACCTCGGCCTCACCTTCGATACCAACGACGGCCCTGTTCACGCGCTTTCCAATGTCGATCTCGAGGTGAAAAAGGGTGAATTCGTGTCTTTCATCGGCCCGTCCGGCTGCGGAAAGACAACGTTCTTGCGCGTCATTGCCGATCTGGAAAAGCACACCTCCGGCGAGATCACTGTCAACGGCACGACTCCGGAAAATGCCCGCAAGGACCGGTCCTACGGTTACGTATTTCAAGCCGCAGCCCTTTATCCGTGGCGCACCATCGAAAAGAACATTGCTCTGCCGCTCGAAATCATGGGCTATACCAAGGCCGAACAGCAGGCGCGGATCGAACGCACGCTCGATTTGGTCAATCTCAGTGGCTTTGCCAAGAAGTTTCCCTGGCAGCTTTCGGGCGGCATGCAGCAGCGCGCCTCCATCGCCCGCGCGCTCGCTTTTGATGCAGACCTCTTGCTTATGGATGAGCCCTTCGGCGCTCTGGATGAAATCGTCCGCGATCATCTCAACGAGCAGCTTCTGAAGCTCTGGAGCACCACGGGCAAAACAATCTGCTTCGTAACCCACTCCATTCCCGAGGCCGTTTATCTCTCCACCAAGATCGTTGTCATGTCTCCCCGCCCCGGCCGGGTGACTGACATCATAGAGTCCACTTTGCCACGTGAACGACCCCTGGAGATTCGGGAAACGCCAGAATTTCTGGAGATTGCACAGCGGGTCCGCGAAGGATTGAAGGCGGGACATAGTTATGAGGGGTGAGCGTTTGACGTCGAACTCAAGAACCCCTCCCCAACCCCTCCCCACAAGGGGGAGGGGCTTAACCCAGTCGTTTCCCCCGCGACCCAATGAAACCTCGGGGACGCAGCATGGTTTCTCCCCCCTTGTGGGGGAGATGGCCGGCAGGCCAGAGGGGGAACGCCGCAAGACGCTACCGGTAATGGGGAGGCAACGCACGGCGCATTCGAATATCGAACTCAAAACGCGTCAGCGTGCCAAGACCTTGCGCCGGGAAATGACGAAAGCCGAACGGGTCATGTGGGATATTCTCCGGGATTTCCGCTCCAGAGGCGCACGGTTTCGGCGCGAAACACCCATTGGGTGTTATATTGCGGACTTCGCCTGGCTGTCTGCCCGTTTCATCATAGAAGTCGATGGCAATAGCCATGAAACGACGCACGGTCGGAAACACGACATCAAAAGAGATGTTTTTCTCGCATCTCAAGGCTTTACGGTGCTGAGGTTCGATAACAGTCAGGTCATCGATAACCCCGACTACATTGCGATCTCACTGGAGCAGGCCCTCTGCAAATGTCTGGATCGGGGCCACCCATGACCACCCTCCGGCACCGCATCCTACCTGTCCTCACCATCCTTCTCGCCATCCTCATCATCTGGCACATCGCCGTCGTCTATCTCAACATGCCCTTTGCGCGCGATCAGGCCACTAGGGCAGGACAGCAGTTGAGCTTTGCCGAACTGCTGCCGCAGACCTTTGCGCAGGAACGCCCGGTGCTGCCTGCCCCGCACCAGATCATTGCAGAATTGTGGGATAAGACCGTCAACAAGGCCATTACTTCCAAGCGCAGTCTTGTCTATCACGCGGGCATCACACTGTCGGCGACGCTGCTTGGTTTTGCCATCGGGACCGTGCTTGGCATCCTGTTGGCTGTCGCCATTGTCCATAACCGGGCGATGGATCGCTCTGTCATGCCGTGGATCATTGCCAGCCAGACGATCCCCATTATCGCAGTGGCACCGATGATTATCGTCGTGTTGAACTCCATCGGCATTTCCGGCTTGCTGCCGAAAGCGCTGATTTCGACCTACCTCAGCTTCTTCCCCATCGTGGTCGGCATGGTGAAGGGGCTCCGCAGCCCTGAGAGCATTCAGCTGGATCTGATGCACACCTATCATGCGGCGCCGTCGCAAATCTTCTGGAAGTTGCGGTGGCCGTCTGCCCTGCCCTACCTCTTCACCTCGCTGAAAATCGCCGTCGCCATCTCGCTGGTCGGCGCCATCGTTGGAGAACTGCCAACCGGCGCCGTCGCGGGTCTCGGTGCGCGGTTGCTGTCCGGCTCCTATTATGGCCAGACGGTACAAATCTGGGCCGCTCTGTTCATGGCAGCAGCCGTCGCTGCCATTCTCGTATCGGTTGTCGGCATCGCGCATACGGCCGTGCTTAAAAGAATGGGAGAGCGGCCATGAGCAATCCCAGTTGGGTCATCGCCGCGATCTTCTTTTGGCTTGCCGCTTGGGCGTTGAACGAATGGCTGGTGCGCCAGCGTTTCCAAACACCGGCCGCAAAACGCGCCAGCAGCATTGCGATACCACTCATCTTCGGCGCTGCCATCATCGTATTGTGGGAAGGCATGGTGCACGGCTTTGCCATTCCCTCTATCTTGCTGCCAGCGCCCAGCGCGATCTTCCTGCGCCTGATCAATTCCATTCCCATCCTCTGGGCGGATTTCCGGCAGACGTTTCTGAAAGCGGTGCTGACGGGATATGTTCTGGGCTGCGGCTTGGGCTTTGCCATGGCCATCATCATCGACCGCTCGCCCTTCCTGCAACGCGGACTGCTACCAATTGGCAACTTCGTCTCGGCCTTGCCGGTGGTCGGCATTGCGCCCATCATGGTCATGTGGTTCGGCTTCGACTGGCAGTCCAAGGTCGCCGTTGTCGTCATCATGACGTTCTTTCCCATGCTGGTAAACACGGTGCAGGGGCTGTCGGCCTCCAGCCACATGGAACGAGACCTGATGCACACCTATGCTGCGAGCTGGTGGCAGACGCTGGTCAAGCTGCGCCTGCCCGCGGCATGGCCTTTCATCTTCAACGCCCTGAAGATCAATTCCACGTTGGCGCTGATCGGTGCCATCGTGGCCGAGTTCTTCGGCACGCCCATCGTGGGCATGGGATTTCGCATCTCCGCCGAAATGGGCCGGAGCAATGTGGATATGGTTTGGGCCGAGATTGCCGTTGCGGCAATCGCGGGTTCCGGCTTTTACGGGTTGGTGGCGCTGGCAGAGCGCGCCGTCACCTTCTGGCATCCGTCCGTCCGCAGTGGACGCACGTAAACAACGAAAAAAGGGAACAGCGATGAAAAACAGACTTGCATCCATGCTTCTGGCCGGAGCAACGCTGATGACGGCGTTCGGCGCACAGGCCGCCGAAAAGGTCACACTTCAGCTGAAATGGGTCACGCAAGCCCAGTTCGCCGGTTATTATGTCGCCAAGGACAAAGGATTTTATGAAGCAGAAGGGCTCGATGTCGAGATCAAGCCGGGCGGCCCGGATATTGCGCCTGCCCAGGTTCTGGCCGGTGGCGGCGCTGACGTGGTGGTCGACTGGCTGCCTTCTGCACTGGCCACCCGTGAAAAGGGCGTGCCACTTGTCAATATCGCCCAGCCCTTCAAGAAATCCGGCATGATGCTGACCTGCCTCAAGGAAAGCGGCATCACCAAGCCTGCGGATTTCAAGGGCAAGACGCTCGGCGTCTGGTTCTTCGGCAACGAATACCCCTTCCTGTCATGGATGGCGCATCTGAAAATCCCAACCACCGGCGGTGCCGATGGCGTGACCGTTCTGAAACAAGGTTTCAACGTCGATCCACTGTTGCAGAAGCAGGCCGCCTGCATTTCCACCATGACCTACAATGAATATCTGCAGGTGCTGGAAGCGGGCGTGAAGGCAAGCGACCTCGTCACATTCAAATACGAAGACGAGGGCGTGGCCACGCTGGAAGATGGCCTTTACGTACTGGAAGACAAGCTGAAGGATGCCAAGCTCAAGGAGAACATGGTGAAATTCGTGCGCGCCTCCATGAAGGGCTGGAAGTGGGCGGAAGAAAACCCCAATGATGCCGCCGATATCATTCTGGAAAACGATGCCTCCGGCGCCCAGACCGAAGCACACCAGAAGGGCATGATGACTGAGGTTGCCAAGTTGACGGCAGGCTCCACCGGCGCGCTTGATAAGGCGGATTACGACCGCACGGTCAAAACCTTGCTGGGCGGCGGTTCCGACCCCGTCATCACCAAGGAACCGACGGGCGCGTTCACCACCGAAATCACGGATGCCGCTCTGAAATAGGCTGCTACCAACCAAGGCGCGCAAAGTGTCGCGCCTCGGACCACCGTCATTCGCCAGCCTGTTCAGCGATATTCAACGCGGCACATTCGTTCCATTAGTGAGACGGATTGAATTAACCGCTGTGACGAACTACATTCCGCAACGACATGCTCGGATATTTGCCTCGCAGTAGACTTGGCCCCTTGAGAGGGGCGGGTTTTGTGGAGGACGCAGACATCTGCGAGGTGAGTGCAAGAGATGTCACCCTACTTTCTTGCATTCATCGTTGCATGACCGTCATAGACACAAAGTGTGCATGAAGGACGTGCGATCCGACCTTGGAACGGACAGGCACATGCATCGCAATACACTCGCAACCCGGCTCTCGGTTTTGATGGTCTCGGCTCTCTTTGTGCCTGGCCTGGCGAACGCGCAGGGTGGCGGCGACCGCAAGAACCTGCCCTCCATCGTCGTCAGCGAAGCAATCAAGCGCGACCTCGTGGACCGTGTCGTGGCAACAGGAACCCTCAAACCGGTTGATGAGATTTACGTGCAGCCGCTGGTGGACGGCCTGTCGGTCGAAAAATTGAATGTCGATATAGGCGACAAGGTCGAGGCCGGTGCCTCACTTGCCGAACTGTCGAAAGACAGCCTCATTCTACAAAAAAGCCAGCTGCAAGCCAACAGGGCAAAGGCCGAAGCCACAGTCGCCCAAAGCAAGGCGCAGGTCATCGAGGCGCAGGCCAATTACGACGACGCCGTTCGCCAACGTGACCGGGCGGATCGCCTCGGTAAATCCGGCTCTGGTTCGGTCTCTCAGGTCGAACAGACCGCTGCCGCTGCCGATGTGGCACAAGCCCGCCTTCAGGCCTCCAGACAGAATGTGACCGTCGGTGAAGCCGACATCAAGGTCGTGGATGCCCAGATAGAAGACATCGACCTCAAACTGTCGCGCACAAGCGTCAAGACACCGGTTGCGGGAATCGTATCGGCAAAGAATGCCCGTGTCGGTGCCATTGCCAGCGGCAGCGGAAATCCGCTCTTTACCGTTATCAAAGACAACGCGATCGAACTCGTTGCCGATCTCTCGGAAACCGATATCCAGAAAGTTCAGGTCGGGCAAAGAGCCATCATCACGGTGGCGGGTGGTCGCAACAAGATCGAAGGCAAAGTGCGGCTCGTGTCGCCCACGGTCGATGCCACCACGCGCCTCGGCTCCGTCCATATCCTGTTGCCAACGGACAGCCCTGCCCGCGCTGGCATGTATGGCAGCGCCGAAGTGGTGATCGCCTCCGCCAATGCTTTGGCACTCCCCCTCTCCGCAGTGACATCCGGCCGCGATGGATCGACCACCAGACGTGTTGAAAATGGCGTGGTCAAACAGGTGGCTGTCGAAATCGGTATTCAGGACGGTGGCTTCGTGGAAATCAAAAACGGGATTTCAGCGGGCGACGTGGTCGTCGAAAAAGCAGGCGCATTCGTGCGCGATGGTGACAAGATCAACCCGGTCCCGGCTGACGCCGCAGCCTCGAACTGACTGAGAGAACACCATGAACTTTTCCGCATGGTCCATCCGCAATCCGATTGCGCCGCTGCTTTGCTTCGCCTTGCTGCTGTTTTTGGGCGTCAAAGCCTTCTACGATCTGCCGATTACACGCTTTCCCAATATCGACGTTCCCGTGGTGGCGATCACCGTCACGCAAAGCGGCGCTTCGCCTTCCGAGCTTGAAGCGCAGGTCACCAAGGAAGTCGAAGACGCGGTTGCCTCCATCAGCGGCATCGATGAGATACAGTCAACGGTCACCGACGGTCAGTCGCTGACCACGGTTCTGTTCCGTATCGAAAAACCAACGGAAGAAGCCGTTCAGGACACCAAGGACGCCATCGATAAAATCCGCAGCGAGTTGCCTGCGGATATTGAAGAACCTGTTGTCAGCAAGATCGATGTCGAGGGACAGGCGATCCAGACTTTTGCCGTTTCCTCGCCCAACATGACGCTGGAAGAGCTGTCCTGGTTCGTGGATGACACAATCAAGCGGGCGCTTCAGGGCCAGTCGGGCATCGGCAAGATCGACCGTTACGGCGGTGCCGACCGTGAAGTACGCGTGTCTCTCAACCCAGCCAAGCTTGATGCGTACGGCATCACCGCATCAGATGTGAACGCTCAACTGCGCGGCACCAACATCGATCTCGGCTCCGGTCGCGGACAGGTGGCAGGTAACGAGCAGACGATCCGCACCTTGGGCGATACCCGTGATGTGGCGCAGCTTTCCAACACCACCATTTCACTGTCCAACGGTCGCTTCGTCAAGCTGTCGGAACTCGGAAAAGTTACCGACACCTACGAAGAGCCGAAATCCTTCTCGCGCTTCAACGGCAATCCGGGCGTCACCTTCGCCGTCTTCCGCTCCAAGGGCGCGAGCGAAGTCTCCGTTGCGGAAACCGTCGCGCAAAATCTGGATAAGGTGCGCGCAGAGCACCCCAACGTCTCCATCGAAATGGTCGATGACGCCGTCTACTTCACATATGGCAACTATGAGGCAGCCCTTCACACTCTGGTGGAAGGCTCCATTCTCGCGGTCATTGTGGTGCTGCTGTTCCTGCGAAACTGGCGCGCGACCCTGATTGCTGCCGTGGCGCTCCCCTTGTCAGCCATCCCAACCTTCTGGGTCATGGATGTGCTGGGCTTTTCGCTCAATCTCGTCAGCTTCCTGGCTCTGACGCTGGCGACCGGTATTCTGGTCGACGATGCCATCGTGGAGGTGGAGAACATCTCCCGCCACATAAAGATGGGCAAATCGCCCTATCGCGCCTCGCTGGAAGCCGCCGATGAAATTGGCCTTGCGGTGATTGCTACCAGCTTCACCATCATCGCCGTCTTCGTGCCGGTTTCCTTCATGCCGGGCGTACCCGGCCAATACTTCATCCAGTTCGGCCTCACCGTGGCATTCTCGGTGTTCTTCTCGCTGATGGTCGCGCGCCTCATCACGCCGTTGATGGCCGCTTACCTCATGCGGTCCGATGATGCCGTAGATGACCACCACGATAATGATGGCTGGCTGATGAAATCCTATACGCGGATGGTGACGGCAACCACCAGCAGATGGTGGGCGCGTTACCTCACACTGCTCGGCGCCATCGGCTTCCTCGTCGGTTCGATCATTCTCCTGAGCGGTGTTCCCGGCAGCTTCCTGCCGCCGGATGATGCATCGCGCGTCGTGCTTTCCATCGAGCTTCCTCCCAATGCAACGCTGGAAGAAACCGATACGACGACGTCGAAAATCTATCAGGCAGTAAAAGGCATCAGCGGCGTCGAGAGCGTCTTCATTCTGGGCGGCGCCTCGCCGAAGGGCGATCTGGAGCTGCGGCGCGCAACGGTGCGCGTCATTCTTCAACACATCGACCACTCGCTGGTGAAAACGCTGGTCAATGATGGATTGGGCTCGATACCGCTGATCGGCCAGTATCTTCCGAAAGTCGACGACAACGGCAGAACACGTCCGCAATGGGATGTGGAGCGGGACATTTTCGCCAGTGTAAACACCATTCCCGACGTGCGCATCATCAAGCTGAATGACCGCGCCGAACGCGAACTCAGCTTCAATTTCCTGTCGTCAAGCGAAGAGGATTTGCAGAAAGCGGTTGGCATTCTCGAAACGAGTCTTCGCGCTTCGCCCATCCTCGTCAATGTCAGTTCGGAAGGCGCGCTTCCGCGTCCCGAACTGCAGATACGCCCGCGCAAGGACGAGATCGCGCGCCTCGGCATCACGCCACAGCAAATATCGCAGACTGTACGTGTGGCCACCATCGGTGATATCGACGCGCAATTGACGAAGATTTCGCTCGATGACCGACAGATCCCCATCCGCGTTCAGGCATCGCTCGATGTCCGTCGTGATCTCGCAGCCATCCGCGCGCTAAAGATCAAGACTGCGACGGGTGCCACCGTTCCGCTCTACAGCGTGGCCGACATCGACTATTCGGAAGGTCCAAGCTCCATCAAGCGTAACGACCGTAACCGCGTGGTGTCCATAGGCTCAGATGTTCCCTTCGGCACGGCGCTGGACACGTCATCGGCCGAGTTCAGGCGCATCGTGGCGGAAACGCAATTGCCCGCCACCGTGCGTCTGGCCGAAAGCGGAGACGCCAAGGTGCAGGGTGAAATGCAGCGTGGCTTTACCAATGCCATGCTGCTCGGTCTGCTGCTGGTGCTGGTCGTTCTCATCCTGTTGTTCAAGGATGTGATCCAACCCTTCACCATTCTGTTCTCGCTGCCGCTGGCGATTGGCGGCGTGGCGGTTGCGCTAATCATTACTAACAACGCCCTGTCCATGCCCGTCCTCATCGGCATCCTGATGCTGATGGGTATCGTCACCAAAAACGCCATTCTTCTGGTGGATTTCGCCATCGAAATGCGCCGTCACGGTATGGAACGGGTCCATGCCATGGTAGAAGCTGGCCGCAAGCGCGCCCGCCCGATCATCATGACCTCGATTGCCATGTCGGCAGGCATGCTGCCGTCTGCCCTCGGCGTCGGTGAAGGCGGTTCGTTCCGCTCGCCTATGGCCATCGCGGTCATCGGCGGCATCATCGTCTCGACGGTTCTGTCACTTGTCGTCGTCCCGGCCTTCTTCCTCATCATGGATGATCTGTCGCGGTTGCTTGCCCATCTCTTCGGTCGCTTCATAGGCAAGAAAGAAGAAGAGCATCCGGTTCTGTCCAACGAGAAACTGTCTGAAGCGGCAAGGACCAATCAAGACACCTTGTCGGGCCTCGAAGAGCGTCTGGCAAGCATCGAGCAGAAAAACGGAACGGGCCAGAAAAACAACGGCAATTCCAACAATGTCCTGCGCCTCCCCCCACTTGCGGCAGAGTGAAGCGATAGTTCGAAAAACCACAAGACGCCGGGCACTGCTCGGCGTTTTTTATTTGCTCCACCTCTGAAAAATCGCACGAGTTGATCGAAATCAATTTAGCGTAGACCCCAACTGCTATCGTCTCCACCATCAGCGTCAAACGGGTCATCAGGCACGTCTCAGCCAGGCCATTGTTGGGGAGCGAAACAGGCGTGAGCACGATCATCCGAAATGTAGAAAAAAATGGTACTTTTCTGCACATGCCTCTCATTGCTGCAATTGACGGCGTCACGACAGCAACGCTGATGGACGTATCAAGCGTGCTTACCCTGCCGTACCGTAGCATTCTGTTTCGCGAGGGTGATGTTGCAGAACATCTATTTTGTGTTTTGAACGGCTACATCCGTCTTTACCGTCTGAGCAAGGATGGACGCGAAGCTGATGTGAGAATATGTGGCCCCGGCGATACGTTCAATGAATGCCTGATTTTTGGTGCCGACCACTATCATTACAATGCGCAGGCGGCAGAAAGCTGCACGCTCGCGCGTTTCGAGCTGAGCCATCTGAGAACCATGATCGAGAAAGAGCCGCAGGTGGCAAAGGCCATTCTGAAAAGCCTTTCCCGAAGCCTGCTCTCGACCATGGACAGCATGGCCAACGACCGCCTTCAGACAGCGCCGCAACGTGTGGCAAACTATCTCATCGCGCAGTGCCCCGGCGGCGCAACCTCATATTCGCTGCGCTTGCCGTTTCAAAAAAGTGTTCTCGCAGGCAAGCTCGGCCTTGCACCGGAAGCGCTATCGCGCGCATTTTCCAGCCTTCGCGACGCCGGCGTCATCGTGCGGGGACGTATCGTTCAGATCAAGGATATCGTGGCGCTGAAACGGATTTAGTCCGCCTCGGCAGCGATCGAACGTTACAAACCGCCGTGCTGCTTGAGGAAGTCAACGATGGTGCCCACGCCCTCGCCACGCTTCATATCGGTAAAGACGAATGGCATCTGCTGGCGCATACGGGTCGCATCATTGTCCATGACGTCAAGATCGGCTCCAACGTAAGGCGCGAGATCCTTCTTGTTAATGACCAGCAGGTCGGAGCGCGTGATGCCAGGCCCACCCTTGCGCGGGATTTCCTCACCCTGACAGACCGAGATGACATAGATCGTGATATCTGCAAGATCAGGCGAAAACGTCGCGGCCAGATTATCGCCACCGGATTCGATGAAAATGACGTCCAAATCGGGAAAGCGTTCATTGAGGCCGGCAATGGCCTGAAGATTGATGGTCGCGTCCTCCCGGATGGCCGTATGCGGACAGCCGCCGGTTTCTACACCTACGATCCGCTCGGACGGCAGCGCCTGCATACGCACCAGTGCTTCGGCGTCTTCCTTGGTGTAAATATCGTTGGTGACAACGGCAACCGAATAATCGGTACTCATGGCCTTGCACAATTTTTCCGTCAGAGCCGTTTTGCCGGAGCCGACAGGTCCACCGATACCGACCCTGAGCGGACCATTTCCCGATTTCATTCCATTTCCCTTCAAGATGATTCTTATTTTCATAGAGTTTCGAGGCTTATGAGCGGAATAGACGTGTGTGCTGTATCTCGTGGCGCATCGATGCCGTGTCTGCAAGAATTGTCGCGGAGCCCAAGTCATCCAATGTCGACGCAGTCGTACGGTCTGCAACAGACGCGATATCTGCTTCCAATTGCGCGAGAATGGCCACACCGTCTTTCTGGCCTGCAACACCCAGCCGAATACCGGCAGACACGAACTGTGACACGCCGGAATGAAGGTATGCCGCCAGCGTGTCCTCAAGGCCGACGCCATGAGCCGCAGCTATGGCACCCACCGCGACAGGATAGGGCGCTCCCTTCGGAAGGCGGCTGAAGACATCATGCGGCCAAGCGGTGGCGGCGTCCATGAAGGCCTCGCCCAGCAAAACCGTTTCACGGTAGCGCTCCGCAGAACCAGCCAACGCCTGCGCAAGCGCTGCCAATTTGGCCAAGTCCCCAGCATCGTCATGGCACCGCCAGGCTTGCGCCAGGAGAACAGCGTCGTTCCAAAGCGTTCCACGATGCAAAAGCAGGCCAATCCAATCGCGAAGATCATGGGCGTTCGCAAGACGCCTGTCGTTGACCGCGCTTTCCAATCCACCGGAATAGGAGAATGCGCCAACGGGAAAAGCGGGCGACATCCACGCCAGCAGGCGCAATAACGCATCGACGCTACGCTTGGCTGTCATCGATCAATCATGGCTGTGGTGGCTGTGATCGTGACCATGCGAATGCCCACCGTGGGCATGATAGGCGCCGCTCGCAGGCTGGAACGGCTCTTCCACCTCACGCACAGTGGCACCAAGACCTTCCAGCATCGAACGGATCACATGGTCGCGAAGGATCAGAATGCGGCCTTCTTCAATCTGAGCCGACAGATGGCGGTTGCCGAGATGCCAAGCGAGTTCGATGAGGTGGAGTGTGTTTTTTGCCGTCACTTCGAAAAGCTTCTCGTCGGCTGCGCGAACCTCGATCAGATCTCCATTTTCGATGACCAGCAAATCGCCATGCGCAAACAGCACCGGCTCTTTCAGGTCGAGCATGACCATCTCGTCATTCTGAAGATGCAGCAGCTTGCGGCGCAGGTGTCGCTGGTCATGGGCAAGGGTAACGTAGCCGGTCGGTTCGTCCGCAGGCGTGCCGGCGGGAAGATAGGATTGTACGCGCAGCATAATATTTCCAGGGTGAGTTTATGTCTCTGTGAAACTTGGATGATCGAGAGATCGAATGCAAGTCACCGACGATAAAATGCCTCGCCCTACACAGCCTGTTCGGCCCCGAAGCCGATTAGGAAGCTGCGAGCAATGTCGACTTGAGTTGATCAACTGCCTGTGAAAGTTGCAATTCTTCTTCGTGACAAACACAATTGCGTCCAGACGCCTTGGCCAGATATAGCGCCTTGTCAGCGGAGGCAAATGTATCGTGTTTGGAGCGAGATGGCTCGATATCCGCGACACCAACGGAAACCGTGGTCTGCAACTGTGTTCCATTAAAATTGATCGTCAGGCAAGACACGCGAATGCGCGCCAGTTCGATCAGGATCAGGCGATCCTTGCGCTTCCCGCCACGAACGATCACGGCAAACTCTTCGCCACCAAGCCGCGCTACACAGTGAAATTCACCGAATACATCCTCGATGGCGGCGGCGGCTCTTTTGATGACAATGTCACCCGCGGCGTGCCCATGATTATCGTTGATGCCTTTGAACCTGTCGAGGTCAAAGATAGCCAGCGACGCGTCGTTCTCGACTTCATCGAAGCACTGGTTGAAAGCTCTTCTGTTCGCCAGACCAGACAAAGTATCTGTTTTGCTCAGACGTTCGAATTCAGCATGCGATGCGTGCAACTTGCGGATCGCTTTTCCGATGACCGAGCACATAACTCCCGTGACGATACCGCCGACGATCCAGGCCATGATGACGCTGTGGACCAATGCTTCCAGCAGCGGCAAAGGCAAAACATTGAAAAAACCCGCAATGGCGATAACGACGCAGCTGACCAGCACGGATAGGATAATGGAAATGAACACCATTTTGGCGGCAAACGTGCGGAGATTCTGACCTTCGCCAGGGTCGCTCAAACTCATTTCTAATGAAACAAATTTCCTCAAACGGTCAGTCATCACACCCCACCCTTGTATGACATAATCGATAGTGATCAGAGATTGGTTGGTCGTAAATGAAATTCCTAAAATTTTAACTACCAGAGGTATATTTGTAGGATAGTTTTACGGTGCACGTGTAAGCTAGATGTAAGGGTGCGTCAGAGTGCCACGGGCATCAAACCCTTGAAACCCGGCACATGCCGATCATTTCATTCTTTAGTCTAATGACAAACGGCGGGGTCAGCAGGCGGCGGAGGTTTCAGCCGTATTATATATTTTTTTAATTAAACAATATCTCAGTCGTTAATATTTTCGAACTCTAAAACAACATCAAAAAACATAGAGACCCGGAATCGCTTCCGGGTCTTCACATCGGCATTCATCAAATTCAGGCCGCTATGCGAGCCTTGAGATTTTCGAGAATATTCTGCGGTGAGGAAACTCCATAGGGATCGCTTTCGCAATTGTCCGAATAACCCTCTTCCTCGAACCATTGCTCGACTACGCCATCGTTGACGATGGCGGCGTAACGCCAGGAGCGCATGCCGAAGCCTAGATTATCCTTGGCGACCAGCATTCCCATCTTGCGCGTGAATTCGCCTGAGCCATCAGGGATGACCTTGACGTTTTCAAGGTTCTGGCCTTTAGCCCATGCGTTCATGACGAAGGCGTCATTGACCGACAGGCAGTAGATTTCATCAATACCCAACGCGCGAAACTCCGGCGTCAGCTTTTCGAAATCCGGAAGTTGGTAAGTAGAGCATGTTGGCGTGAAAGCGCCGGGTAGAGAAAACAGAACGACCTTCTTGCCCTTGAAGTAATCGTCGGATGTCAAATCCTGCCAACGGTAAGGGTTTGGGCCGCCAACGGCCTCATCGCGAACACGCGTGCGAAAGGTGACGGCAGGCACTTTTTTACCGAGCATGATTTTCTCCTGTGCGAGTGTGTCGTGTGAAAAGCCTTGGGAACAATTCACCTCTAGAACTGACCTTGTTGCGATACCGCAAAAATGTTTGCAGTGCAGCAAAAACTTGGCACCGCAGGGCAGTCATGCACAAGAGGAAATGCTTGCGCGTCAGATGATCACTAGAACAGGAAGTATCGCTGCGCCATCGGCAGAACCGTGGCCGGTTCGCACGTCAGAAGCTCACCATCTGCGCGCACTTCATATGTCTCGGGATCGACTTCGATATGCGGCGTCAGGGAGTTGTGGATCATGGAAGCCTTGGAAATACCACCGCGCACATTGCGCACCGCCAGCAGTTTCTTTGCAACACCCAGGCGCTGCACAATTCCGCCGTCCAGCGACGCCTGGGAGACGAAAGTCACGGAAGAATTGGTCAGCAGCTTGCCATGCGCGGCAAACATCGGCCGGTAATGCATCGGCTGCGGGGTGGGGATCGACGCATTCGGGTCGCCCATAGGCGCTGCGGCAATAGAGCCGCCCAACAGCACCATTTCCGGCTTCACACCGAAAAATGCCGGGTTCCAAAGCACGAGATCGGCGCGTTTTCCGACTTCGACGGAGCCGATCTCATGGCTGATGCCATGGGCGATAGCGGGATTGATGGTGTATTTGGCGATGTAGCGGCGAACACGGAAATTGTCGTTCTCGCCCGTCTCTTCTTTCAGGCGGCCACGCTGGCGCTTCATTTTGTCCGCCGTCTGCCAGGTGCGGATCGCCACTTCGCCGACACGTCCCATGGCTTGACTGTCAGATGAAATGATCGAAAACGCGCCCAAATCGTGAAGAATGTCTTCGGCAGCGATGGTTTCCTTGCGAATGCGGCTCTCCGCAAAGGCAATGTCTTCAGGAATGGATGGCGAGAGGTGATGGCACACCATCAGCATGTCCAGATGTTCTGCCAGCGTATTGATGGTGTAGGGGCGAGTCGGGTTTGTGGAAGACGGAATAACGTTGGGATTGCCGCATATCTTGATGATGTCAGGCGCATGCCCGCCGCCCGCCCCTTCTGTATGGAAGGCGTGAATGGTGCGTCCGTTGATGGCCGCGACTGTGTCTTCCACGAAGCCACTTTCATTCAGCGTATCAGTGTGGATCATCACCTGCACATCGAATTGATCCGCAACAGTCAGGCAGTTGTCGATGGCAGCGGGCGTCGTGCCCCAATCCTCGTGCAGTTTCAGCGACGAGGCACCTGCGAGAATCATCTCTTCAAGCGGTGCCGGTAGCGAGGCGTTGCCCTTGCCAGCAAGAGCAAGGTTCATTGGAAACGCATCGAAACTTTCGATCATGCGCTCGATATGCCACGCGCCCGTGCAAGTGGTCGCCAGCGTTCCATGCGCGGGGCCGGAGCCGCCGCCCAGCATGGTGGTGACGCCGCTCATCAGCGCTTCCTCGATCTGCTGCGGGCAGATGAAGTGAATATGCGCATCCATGCCGCCAGCGGTCAGGATTTTGCCCTCACCGGCAATCGCCTCCGTCGATGGGCCGACGATGATGGTCACGCCCGGCTGCGTATCGGGATTGCCCGCTTTGCCGATGGCAAAAATGCGCCCGTCCTTCAAGCCCACATCCGCTTTGTAAACACCGCTATGATCGATGATCACCACGTTGGTGATGACGGTATCGACGGCACCCTCAGCCCGCGTTGCCTGACTTTGCCCCATGCCATCACGAATGACCTTGCCGCCGCCAAACTTAACCTCTTCACCGTAGATGGTGAAATCCTTCTCGATCTCGATGAAGAGTTCAGTATCGGCCAGACGAACCTTGTCGCCGACTGTTGGGCCGAACATGCTGGCATAGGAAGCGCGGGAGATCTTGTAAGGCATGGAAATCAGGCTCCTTGGGAAGCGGAGAAAAGCGATAGACTAAAGATGCCGGCAGGGCGGCCATTGGCTTCTGATATCGACAGATGGGCGACACTCACCACCATCAGAAACCTTCCGAAAGCTCGCGTAGTTCTTCGGCGCGCTTGGTGCTCATATCGGCAAGGCAGGAGGAAACGAGCATCGGCTCCATCGATCCGCCGCGGGCTTGAAAACCGGACGCTTCGCAGTTCGCATCACGAAACTCTACCCAGGCGCGCTGGGCAGCAACGAGTGCTTCGACCGCACCTTTGCTGTCATCATCAGCACTCTTGTCCCAATCGCCCATCTTTTTGCGAACCTGCTGATAGGCCTTGTTCAGATCCTTGTCAGCCTTCTCATAATCGAGAGCCGCGCAGCTGTTCATATCGCTCTGTGTCGTCGGTTCGGCACAATTCGGCGTGTCCTGGGCGCGGGCATCATCAACGAATGTGGAAGACGACAACGCCCAGCAAAGCAACGCAAGGCCACATGAGAAGCGGAACGTCCTGATACCAGAGGTCATACGGACGCACCGTCATAGGCATGCGATTTCAGCGCGCGGGATTCAACGCCATCGAGACAATTGGCATTGACCGCGACGACGTCACTGCCGTCAGGCGCTGTGGCGTAAGCAAAGCTTTCGATGCCGCAATCGCCGCAGAAGAGGTGGTGAATTTGCTTTTTGTTGAAGAGATATTCTTTCAGGTGATCTTCACCGGAAAGCAGCGTGAATTTATCCTTTGGCGCGAAGGTCAGCACAGAGCCAAGACGTTTGCAGCGAGAACAATTGCACGTCACCGTCTTGTCCAGGTCGGCATCGACTTCAAAGCTCACCGCACCGCACTGGCAGCTTCCATGATAATGTTCTGTAGCCATTGTCACAGCCTCCCCATGACGAGTTTGCGAAAACCGTAGACTTCCCGCTTGCCGGAAAGCGGAACCAACGTCACTTCGCGCTTCTGGCCGGGCTCAAACCGAACTGCGGTTCCGGCGGGAATATCCAGGCGCATACCGTGCGCCTTGTCACGCTGGAAATCCAGAGCGGCATTGGTTTCCGCAAAGTGGTAATGGCTGCCGACCTGAACCGGCCTGTCGCCAGTATTGGCAACTTCGATCGTTATGGTGGGCTGACCCGCATTTAGCTCGATCTCACCCTCTGCCGCAATGACTTCACCTGGAATCATGATTTTTTCCTTTATCGTCACGCCGCTTTGACCGGTGCGCAGCCTTCTGCTTTCAAGACACGTTTTGTCGACGCCGGATTATTGACCAGTTTTGACGCTGGACGCACCGGACGCCGCACCAGTTCGCCACTGCAATTGGGGCATGTGCCGTTCAGCACGGATGTGGCGCAGTCACGGCAATAGGTGCATTCAAACGAGCACATCATTGCATCGAGGCTATCGGGCGGCAGGTCTCTGTCACAGCATTCGCAGTTTGGGCGAAGGTCTAGCGCCATGGTACCGCTCCTCAGCGAATGGGTTCGTGGACAGTCACCAGCTTGGTGCCATCGGGAAACGTCGCTTCAACCTGCACGTCATGGATCATCTCGGCGATGCCCTCCATGACCTGATCACGGGTGATGACATGCGCGCCAGCCTCCATCAACTCCGATACGGCACGGCCATCGCGCGCACCTTCCACGACGAAATCGGAAATCAGGGCAATCGCTTCGGGGTAATTCAACTTGACACCGCGCTCCAGACGGCGACGGGCCACCATTGCGGCCATGGAAATCAGAAGCTTGTCTTTTTCTCGGGGGGTGAGGTTCATCGTCGTCCCGTTTCTAGAGCGCCATGCGTTCTTTATAACGCATAAAGGACGCTCGAACTCTTATTCAATTCGCGCATCAGAGATTCCAGACTTTCGGCACTGGCGCGCCATTTCGCAAGAGCGAAATGATCGGAAACAGCATTTTTCTCAATGTGAAGCCATCTGGCGCAGAAACTCTAACCACGAGCTTTCCCTGCCATTCACTGGCACCGCCGGAAGAACCCAGTATATCGCGGATTTTTGGAAGGAGCGCCTCCCCGAGAGGACCGATATAGAACAGGGTAGCGAACGCCACCTGACCGGAGAGAACAGAGGCCGTCTTCGTCAGTTCGCCGATGTTCCCATCAAGACGAAGCTCTTCGGCATGGATGAGCTTGCCGCCGTGGCGAATGCGCCATCGGTCGCGTAGCAGGCCCTCTTTCATCGCTTCCCCCATGGCCTGACGTCCGAGGAGAATGGCTTCGACGGCAATGAACTCGGCGGAAGCATCGATATCGACTTCCAGCCTGCGGGTTAGCGAGGCACGGTCGAACAGAATGGTTTCCTGGGGTAGCCAATGCAGTTTAGCGCCGGGGCCAACTGTGATGCGGGCAGTAACGGCTGCTGTGCCAGCGCCTGCCTTATAGACTTTTTCACAGGCCTGCGTGGTAACCACGAGCGATGTGCCAGCACCCGCGACGGCCTGCCACTCCAATTCATCACCGCCGGTCAAGCCACCGGAGGAATTGATGAGGATCGCTTCCATTTCATTGGAGAATGTATCGGGTAGCCTGATTTTGGCACAGCCTTCCTGAAACAACTGGTCCAGACGGCTGCGCCCGTTCAGGGCTTTTGTTACAATGCGTCCTCGGCCACGGGCACGTTGCGGACGGGGTTGCTCAATACTTTGCTGGTCTGGCTGCACGTCGTCTCCGATGCATTCGCGGATGCGGAAACCGCTTTCACAGAGCAATCTGCCTTTGACGTTGCATCGACAACCATCTGCCCTTCCGTATTCTGGAAGAAGTCCCACATTCTTTCGGCTGCATCAATCTGTCGAGCCGTATCACCTGTGGAGATTTTACGATCAACGGCTGGCTGCACCTTGCCGGCGACATCACTCGTCGGCTTGCGCATGACGGCTGCGGCAGAGGCGATGACCTCTGTCTTCATCGTGGCGCGTGGCCATGCGTGGTCCCAGGCATCGATGACGTATGAGTGGATACGCGCACCGCTCTTGCAAACATCGTAGGAGTTGAAGGTGAAACTGTCGGTTGCCTTGCTCTTCGCGCCACCCTTGCAGCCATCCATCTCGGCCCAGCGCTTCAAGGCCGTTTCGCCGCTATACTGCCAGTAGGCCTTGCCGCCGCCTTGATAGGGGTTGGCCGGATCCTTCAAGCCTGCGAAAGCGATGATCGACATTGGCTTTGCGGGTGCGCAACTCGCAGTATCCGGCACCCACTTGCCAGAGTTTTCAACGGGAGAGCCTGCGCGCAACGAAGCAACGAAGCCGGCTGCTGTGAAATCCCGATTACCACTGCAGATGAACTGCGACAGCATGCGTCCGCCGCCGGAATATCCAGAGCCAAAGAAGCGCTCTTCATCGACGCAGAATTTAGATTTTACCATCGTAATGGCATCGCGAATGAAGCCGGGCTCATCAAGCCCGCCCTTGCGCGTGGTCACCCCCGGCACGTTCCAGGCATGGGTACCAGGAAGATCGCCATCAAGACTGCCTTGAAGTGCAACCACGACAACGCCCTGGCGTTCGGCCAGTTTGTCCCAGCCGCTACGATCAATCTGTCCGTTGGGGTTGCTGTTGCTTCCATGAAAATCAAAGACGACGGGCAATTTCTTCTGTCCATCATAAGAAGACGGAACAAAATAGACGCCGGTGCGTTTTGAACCTTCAGACGTCAGCGAAAACGCGTGACGGCCCGGTTCCATATTCTGACCGCAGCTTGAGGCTAATGCTGCGGCGCTCATGCCTGTGAGTATGGCAAAGCTCGCAACGAAAACGCGAAGCGGGCGGGCAGCACGGACAAACCGGCTGGAAGCAGTCATTGATATCATCAGCACGCCTTTATTGGCACAGTCTCCCGACACTATGCCGGAAAATGCGTGGAATGTAAGGGTTTGACGGAGCGCGGCATACGGATGTTGAACCACTGTGTCTCGTACGCTGCATTTTGCGTGGAAATAACACAACTCTATACTCAAGGAAACGCTTAAACTGCGCATGAATGCCATGCAAAGATGCATGAGTATTCACAATATTGTTTGAATTTTATCTCTTCGTGATCGTAAAGGCGCCATATTTTACACCGTCAGATGCCGTCTTGCCTCTGGCGTATCCAATGTTTCAGCCAGGCCTTGGTGAACGATCTCGCCCCTGTCCATGATATAGACGTAGTCCGCAAGCTCTCGGCAAAAATCCAGATACTGCTCGACCAGCAAGATCGCCATGCCGGTGGAATCCCGCAAATATTCGATCGCCCGGCCAATATCCTTGATGATCGACGGTTGAATGCCTTCGGTCGGTTCGTCCAGAACGAGGACTTTCGGGCGCGTCACCAGCGCACGACCGATGGCAAGTTGCTGCTGTTGACCGCCCGAAAGGTCTCCACCTCGACGCGAGAGCATGGATTCTAAAACGGGAAACAGGCTGAAGATATCATCGGGAATAAAACGTTCTTTGCGTGGCAGCGGCGCGTAGCCCGATTGCAGATTTTCCTGCACGGTCAAAAGCGGAAAAATCTCTCGCCCCTGCGGCACATAACCGACACCACGCTTGGCGCGCTGGTAGGGCGCAAGACCATTGAGACTTTCGCCGCCGAAGCTGATCGTTCCACCACTTGTCGCGTGCTGACCTGTGACGGCGCGCAACAATGAGCTTTTACCCACGCCGTTGCGACCAAGCACACAAGTGATCTTGCCCATTTCCGCGTTCAGCGAAATGCCACGCAAAGCCTGCGCTGCGCCATAATGAAGATTGATGTTGTCGACGCTTAGCATGATGTCGCTCCCATTATGGTTTTTGGGTGTGGCTCACCCCCCTCTGCCCTGCCGGGCATCTCCCCCTCGAGGGGGGAGATCCAAATGCCGCTCGCACGCTGCCAAATTTGCAACGTTCGAAAGAGATTCGAGGTCAACTCCGAGCCGATCTCCCCCCTTGAGGGGGAGATGCCCGGCAGGGCAGCGGGGCGTGTCACGCGCGCGAACCTCACCATCATCGCCCCAAATAATTCTCGATGACCTTCGGGTCGTTCGACACGAAATCGATCGACCCTTCAGCCAGCACCGAGCCCTCCGCCAGACACGTGACCTTCACGCCGAGGTCGCGAATGAAGCCCATGTCGTGTTCGACCACCACCACGGATCTGGTCTTGGCGATTTCCTTGAGCAGCACGGCCGTCTCTGCCGTTTCCGCGTCTGTCATACCCGCCACGGGTTCATCCACCAGCAGCAGCTTCGGCTCCTGCGCCAGAAGCATGCCGATCTCCAGCCACTGCTTTTGACCATGTGAAAGGTTGGCCGCCAGAGAATCGCGACGGTGGCCAAGGCGGACGGTGGCAAGAATTTCTTCGATTCGCGCCTTGTCGTCTTTCGTCAGCGTGTAGAACAGCGTGGCGAAGACACCGCGCTTGCGGTTCAGCGCCAGCTCCAGATTATCCCAAACGGTGTGGCTCTCGAACACAGTCGGCTTCTGGAATTTCCGGCCAATGCCGAGCCGGGCGATATCGGCCTCGTCCTTTTTGGTGAGATCGATGCTGTCCTCAAACAGCACCGTGCCACTGTTGGGGCGCGTCTTGCCGGTGATGATGTCCATCATCGTCGTCTTGCCCGCCCCATTGGGCCCGATGATAGCCCGCAGTTCGCCGGGCTCGACCACGAAGGACAGCGAGTTCAGTGCCTTGAATCCATCGAAGGAGACCGACACGCCATCCAGATAGAGCAGGCTTTTCGTTCTGTTTTCAGAGACCGTATTCATATCCGTTACTCCGCTGCCTGTTGCGCCGTCTTGGCAGCTTCAGTGGACGCCACCTGCCGCTTCTCGCGCCGCCCTGCCAGATGGTGCTGGACAGTACCGACAATGCCCTTGGGGAAAAACAGCGTGACCGCGATGAACAATCCACCCAGCGCAAACAGCCAGAATTCAGGGAATGCCCCGGTGAAATAGCTTTTGCCACCATTGACCAAGACAGCACCCAGGATCGGCCCGATCAGCGTGCCGCGCCCGCCGACTGCCGTCCAGACCACGACTTCAATGGAATTGGCTGGCGAGAACTCGCCGGGATTGATGATGCCGACCTGGGGCACGAACAAGGCTCCAGCAATACCCGCCATCATGGCCGAGACGACAAAGGTGAAGAGCTTGATGTTCTCAACCCGGAAACCCAGGAAGCGCACGCGGCTTTCGGCATCACGAACGCCCACCAATACCTTGCCGAATTTGGAATTGACGATGCCGGAGGCGATCATCAGGCACAGCGCCAGCATGATGGCCGTCATGGCAAACAGAACCGCACGCGTACCATCCGCCTGCACGGAAAATCCGAGAATATCCTTGAAATCCGTCAGGCCGTTATTGCCGCCGAAACCCATGTCGTTGCGGAAAAAGGCCAGCAGCAGCGCATAGGTCATCGCCTGGGTGATGATCGAGAGATAGACGCCATTGACTCGAGAGCGGAAGGCGAGCCAGCCGAACACGAAGGCCAGCAAACCCGGTACCACCAGCACCATCAGCATGGCAAACCAGAACATGTCGAAGCCATGCCAGAACCACGGAAGTTCCTTCCAGTTCAGGAAGACCATGAAATCAGGCAGAATGGGGTGACCATAGGTGCCGCGCGTGCCGATCTGCCGCATCAGATACATGCCCATGGCATAACCGCCGAGCGCAAAGAACGCGCCATGACCGAGCGAGAGAATGCCGCAATATCCCCACACCAGATCGAGCGCCAGTGCCAGAATGGCATAGGACAGATACTTGCCCAGCATCGACATGATGTAGGTCGGAATGCGAAACGCACTGTCTGCGGGCAAGAGCAGATTGGAAGCGGGCACCAGCAGCGCAATGGCCAGAATGATGCCGATGGCAATGGAGATGCGGCGGTCGAGCGCGCGAAGGAGAAAGCCGGTAATCATGCTTCGATCGCCCTTCCCTTAAGTGCGAAGAGACCACGGGGCCGCTTCTGGATGAACAGGATGATGAGGACGAGGACGAGAATCTTGCCGAGAACCGCACCGACCGTCGGCTCAAGGAATTTGTTGAGTACGCCGAGCGTCAGCGCCCCGACAAACGTGCCCCAGAGATTACCGACGCCGCCGAACACCACCACCATGAAGCTATCGATGATGTAGGACTGGCCAAGATTGGGCGAAACGTTGTCGATCTGTGAGAGCGCAACACCAGCCAGCCCGGCGACGCCGGAGCCGAGCGCAAAGGTGAAAGCATCGACCCACGGTGTGCGAATACCCATGGACGATGCCATGCGCCGGTTCTGCGTCACGGCACGCATTTGCAGACCGAATGCGGAGCGCTTCAAAAGCAGAAGCAGGGCGAAAAACACCGATAGCGAGAAGCAGACGATCCAGACGCGGTTCCAGGTGAAGTTGAGATAACCGACACTGAAGGAGCCGGACATCCAGCTGGGATTGCCCACCTCGCGGTTCGTTGGCCCGAATATGGAGCGCACCCCCTGCTGCAAGATAAGAGAGATACCCCATGTCGCCAGCAGGGTTTCCAGCGGGCGGCCATAGAGAAAGCGGATGACGCCACGTTCCATCACGAGGCCCACAGCACCCGTAACCAGAAACGCCACAGGCAGCGCAATTGTCAGCGACCAGTCGAACATACTAGGGTAATTGCTGCGGATCACCTCCTGCACCATGAAGGTGGAGTAAGCACCGATCATCACCATCTCGCCATGCGCCATGTTGATGATGCCCATCACGCCAAAAGTAATGGCAAGGCCAATGGCCGCAAGTAGTAGAACGGAACCAAGCGACAGGCCGTACCAGATGTTCTGTCCAGCGTCCCAGAGCGCAAGCGTGCTTTCGATATGGGAAATCGCGGCATCGACATCGGGTTTCAGGCTGGCGTCGGTAACAGGCGCAGCAGCCATCAGGATGCTGATTGCACCGCGTCCACCCAAACTCCTGATGGTCTCGATGGCAGCGCGCTTTTCCTCAATGGAGCGATCAGAGGCCAGCAGCGAAACGGCGCGCGCTTCTTCCATGCGAGTACGCACCTGGGCATCCATTTCCTTGGCAAGAGCCGCTTCCAGCAATTGCAGGTTTTCAGCGCTCGGCGCTTTCAAAACGGCGTCGGCGGCAGAAAGACGAACGGATTTGTCGGGGCTGAGCAGCGTCAAGCCACCAAGGGCTGCGCGAATGACACGGCGAAGATTATTGTTGACCCTGATCTTGGTCACGGCAGCCTTTGGCACCTCGCCAGCACTGACCCCCGTCAAAGGATCGATCAGCGTGAAATTGGCCCCAGCGACTTTGGCCATGAAAACCAGATTGTCGGCCTTGCGGACGTAGAGATCACCCTCGGCATAGGCTTCCAGAGCGGGCACCACACGCGGGTCTCCGGTTGCGGCAATCTGTCCGGTCAGCGTTTCAGCCTGCTTGAAGTCGGCGGTACCCAGCGCATCTATCAGCGCTTTGGGA
This sequence comes from Agrobacterium bohemicum, assembly GCF_001562555.1. Classification (NCBI taxonomy): domain Bacteria; kingdom Pseudomonadati; phylum Pseudomonadota; class Alphaproteobacteria; order Hyphomicrobiales; family Rhizobiaceae; genus Agrobacterium; species Agrobacterium bohemicum. The sequence goes on along the minus strand of NZ_KQ961024.1, from coordinate 104,366 downwards.
TCGCTTTGTTGGGCGAAGGATGGAGCGGCGATCCCAAGCGTCAGCCATAGAAACATGGCTCGAAGAAGAAATCGGATCGTCATGTCAGCTCCTCAATTTACGGTGCTTCAGTGTGGGTGTTTGAGCGTCGTGGGTGTGGCTCACCCCCCTCTGCCCTGCCGGGAGATCCACTCTCTCGACGTCATCCTCGGGCTTGACCCGAGGATCTAACCACGTTGACAACGAGCGCGGAGCAGCGGAAGCAGATCCTCAGGTCAAGCCCGAGGATGATGACGTTGGAGTGGGAAGAGGCGCTCCTTATCGATGCGCCTCAAACCTCCTCAATATTACATCCCCTTACCGCCGCACTTGCCCGTAGCGACATTGAAGTTGCCGCACGACATCGGCTTGCGCCAATCGGAGATCAGGTCCTTGCTGTCCGGCAGGTAGTCCGACCACTCATCACCCACGACCTGCGCGGTCTGCTGAACGATTTCGAACTGGCCGTCCGACTGGATTTCACCGATCAGCACTGGCTTGGTGATGTGGTGGTTCGGCATGACAGTGGCGTAGCCGCCGGAGAGGTTCGGAACCGAGACACCGATGATCGAGTCCAGAACCTTGTCGGTCTCAGTCGTGCCCGCAGCCTCTACAGCCTTCACCCATGCGTTGAAGCCGATATAGGCGGCTTCCATCGGGTCATTGGTCACGCGCTTGTCGTTCTTGGTAAAGGCATGCCATTCCTTGATGAACTCGGCATTCACAGGGCTATCGACGGACTGAAAATAATTCCAGGCTGCAAGGTGGCCAACCAGCGGGCCGGTATCGAGACCGGCGAGTTCTTCTTCACCAACAGAAAAGGCGACCACTGGAATGTCTTCGGCCTTCACGCCCTGGTTTGCCAGTTCCTTGTAGAAAGGCACGTTGGCATCACCATTGATGGTGGAAACAACGGCGGTCTTTTTGCCGGCAGAGCCGAATTTCTTGATGTCGGAGACGATGGTCTGCCAATCGGAATGACCGAATGGCGTATAGTTGACCATGATGTCTTCAGGCTTCACGCCCTTGGATTCCAGATAGGCCTTGAGGATTTTGTTGGTCGTCTGTGGGTAGACATAGTCCGTACCCGCCAGAACCCAGCGCTCGACACCTTCTGTGCTGGCAAGATAATCGACCGCTGGAATCGCCTGCTGGTTAGGAGCAGCACCGGTGTAGAAAATATTGCGGGAGGATTCCTCGCCTTCATACTGCACGGGATAGAAGAGGATCGAGTTCAACTCTTCGAAAACTGGCAGAACGGATTTGCGCGAAGACGACGTCCAGCAACCGAAGACGGCGGCGACCTTGTCTTGGCTAATCAACTGACGAGCTTTTTCAGCAAAGAGCGGCCAGTCGGATGCAGGATCAACGACGACGGCTTCAAGCTTCTTACCGAGAACGCCACCCTTCTTGTTCTGCTCATCGATGAGCATCAACATCGCGTCTTTGAGCGTCGTTTCGGAAATTGCCATCGTGCCGGACAGCGAATGCAGAACACCGATCTTGATGGTGTCGTCAGCGGCAAAAGCACCATGGAACGCGGTGGTGGATAAAATGGCACCGAGCAAAGCGCCGGTCAGCATCTTCTTGCCCATGCGTGTTGTTTTGAAAGTCATCGGAAGGACCCCTCTCCTGTTCAGCCTCTTTGGGCTCAGCGATTATTTTACCGCTGCTGGAGGGGACTATCGGTCTCGCATCTGCAAAACCGTATACGTCAATTGACGTAGGTGGGGTGGCGAAACCGGAACGCTCGCCCATTCCTCCCGGCGCTCATCTGATTGCGCCGAGACATGCTGGAGATCAAGCGTTCAGTTGTGCGGCTTGTCGGTGTCAGAATTTTCCAGGATCGCTTCCTGATGATACCAGCTATCGAAGTCGATATGGGTCTTCGGTGCTGTGACCGAAGGACCGTTCAAAATAGCATCGTTACGCAGTCCCTTAAAGCCTGAACGGCCGCCAACGGGAAACTGGTAGATTGTGGCGCTCTCCATATGTGGTTCGCTTCTCATGACATTCACTCTTTCGTTGAATACCCGGCATTGTTGCTTCACTTGGAATATACTCTCAAAAAAGCTGAAAAGCACCCCATCTGATTAAAAAAATATCAATAAGCCTAAAAATTAGGCGGCGCATCATCAGTTTGATCTAAAGAACAGTCTTTATGCAGATATCGACTCAAATCGCGAAGTTTTTGCGGGAAAATTGAGCTCACACGCTAAAACGGCATCATTTTTGACCAAAAATAGCGCCTGCCCCTGCAAAAGCATCGGAAATTGCACGCTTTTCCAATTTGTGACATTTGGCTTTTCGCTGATTTTTGACTCTTGAGAATCACTTTACTGCAAAAAAATGAAGACGATCTTATCTCAATAGCGAAACTGGCACGGCGCATGCTTCTGTAAGAACAGCACTTGAAAGCGGGAACGGTTGAGAAAACGGTTTTACTCGCAGAAGGATATCAAGGCTTCGCATCTTAACCTATGAGAGGTTCGTAATGACTAAGTTCAAACTCGAGTACATCTGGCTGGATGGTTACAAGCCGGTAGCAAACCTGCGCGGCAAGACGCAGATCAAGGAATTCGACGAATTCCCGACACTCGAGCAGCTTCCGCTCTGGGGCTTCGATGGCTCCTCCACGATGCAGGCCGAAGGCCATAGCTCGGATTGCGTGCTGAAGCCCGTCGCCATCTATCCAGACCCAGCCCGCACAAACGGCGCGTTGGTCATGTGCGAAGTCATGATGCCGGACGGCGTTACGCCACACGCATCCAACAGCCGCGCAACCATCCTTGACGACGAAGGCGCTTGGTTCGGCTTCGAGCAGGAATACTTCTTCTACGAAGACGGTCGTCCGCTCGGCTTCCCTGAGCAGGGTTACCCGGCTCCACAGGGTCCATACTACACAGGCGTCGGCTACAAGAACGTCGGCTCCATCGCTCGTGAAATCGTTGAAGAGCATCTCGATCTCTGCCTCGAAGCCGGCATCAACCACGAAGGCATCAACGCCGAAGTGGCCAAGGGTCAGTGGGAATTCCAGGTTTTCGGCAAGGGCTCCAAGAGCGCTGCCGACCAGATCTGGATCGCTCGTTACCTGCTTCTTCGCCTTTGCGAAAAATACGGCATCGACGTCGAATTCCATTGCAAGCCGCTCGGCGATACCGATTGGAACGGTTCCGGCATGCACTGCAACTTCTCCACCAAGTTCATGCGTGAAGTTGGCGGCAAGGAATATTTCGAAGCGCTCATGGCTGCTTTCGAAAAGAACTGGAAAGAGCACATCGACGTTTACGGCCCGGACAACCATCTGCGCCTGACCGGCAAGCACGAAACAGCGCCTTGGAACAAGTTCTCCTACGGCATCGCTGACCGTGGTGCGTCGATCCGCGTTCCGCACTCCTTCGTCAACAACGGCTACAAGGGCTACCTCGAAGACCGTCGTCCGAACAGCCAGGGTTGCCCATACCAGATCGCTTCCGTCGTCCTCCAGACGATTGCTGAAGTGCCGCTCGCAAAGTCTGCTGCTGCCTGATAAATCAGAAGATGGCGTCGCTCGTTCCGGTGACGCCATTTTTGTGTCCAGAGTTTGCAATTGCGAACGGCTGCTCGCTGGGTTGACCTTTCCCTCCCTCGTACGCGGCCTATTCTCCGCGTTGACGTAACCAATAAATCGGGACGGTGAGCGATGGGCATTCTCCAAAAATTTTCGCTGGAAAACCGCACGGCCATCATCACCGGCAGCGGGCGCGGCCTCGGCTTTGAAATTGCCAAGGCCTTTACCGAGGCGGGAGCCCATGTCTGGCTGACCGGGCGCAATGCCGAAACGCTGGAAAAATCGGCCAACAGCCTTCGTGAAGCCGGCGGCAAAGCGGACTATGCTGCCTTCGATATCACTGACACCGCCGCTGGCAGCAACCTCGTTCACCGAGTCATGAAAGAGGCCGGGCACCTCGATATTCTCGTCAACAATGTTGGCGCACGAGACCGACGTCCGCTCTGTGACTTCCAAGACGATGACGTGCTGGACCTCATCCGCACCGACCTCACCTCTTCCATCTGCCTGTCACGGGATGCAGCCGAAGCCATGAACGCAAACGGCTACGGGCGCATCATCACCATCACCTCCATCCTAGGTCATGTGGTAAAGCCGGGTGACGCGATCTACCCCGTCGCCAAGCAGGGTCTGACCGGATTGATGCGCAGCATCGCTGTGGAGTATGGCGCGCGCGGCATCACAAGCAATGCCATCGCACCCGGTATGTTCGCGACAGAAACCAATGCCGCGCTCGCGGAGGACCCGGATATGATGGCTTTCGCCAAGCTCCGCGTGCCTTTGGAACGCTGGGGAAAACCGGATGAAATCGCCGGAGCGGCTCTCTTTCTGGCCAGCGATGCGGCCTCCTTCGTCAACGGCCACGTCTTGACAGTGGATGGCGGCATGTCAGTGCGCCTTTGAGCCCGGTGAAGCCGTAATTCTCTTGCAAACCAAACCCGTTAGCCCGAATGTGCACAATTGAGCATCACCCCAAAAAAGGCGCTGGTTTTTAGGCATGGCCGCACGGCAACGCATCATCCCCGTCAGGCGCGAATATAATCGCTGGGTCGCCAACCAGACGCTCGAAGACTACGCGCTGCGCTTTACTGCCAAAAGCGCCCGGAAATTCTCCTCCAGCCGCATCTCGCACACCGCCATTGGCGCCATTTCCTTTCTGGCGCTGGAAGCCATCGGCGGCGCGATCACTCTGTCCTACGGCACGACCAACGCGTTTTACGCCATTCTCGTCGCCGCCACCGTCATGCTGGCCGTGGGCGTGCCGATCAGCCGTTATGCCATTCGCTACGGTGTCGATATCGACCTGCTGACGCGCGGCGCGAGCTTTGGCTATATCGGCTCAACCATCACCTCGCTCATCTACGCCGCCTTCACCTTCATGCTGTTTGCTATCGAGGCATCGATCATGTCCGGCGCGCTGGAACTGGCGCTCGGCATACCCCTGTGGATCGGCTACATCATCTCGGCCATCATGGTTATTCCGCTGGTCACTCACGGCGTGCGGCTCATCAGCCGCTTTCAGATCATTACCCAGCCTTTCTGGATCATCCTCAACGTCCTGCCCTTCATCTTCATCGCATTTCTGGACTGGGAAAAGTTCGATGTGTGGCGCGCATTCGCAGGCATTCACCACGCTTCCGGCCCGCCTGGAACAACGGCTGATTTCAACCTGATCGAGTTCGGAGCCGCATCCGCCGTGATTCTGGCACTGATGTCGCAGATTGGTGAACAGGTGGATTTCCTGCGCTTCCTGCCTGCGGATGGCAAGCTGAAGCTGCGGCATCGGTTTGCCGTGTTTCTGGCAGGTGCTGGTTGGGTTCTGGTCGGCGTGCCGAAACTGCTGGCGGGTTCTTTTCTTGTCGTCCTGACCTTCAGCTCCGGCGTTCCGGTGGATCGCGCTGCCGATCCCTCGCAGATGTACCTCACCGCCTTTGGCTATATGATACCAAACGAAAACGCCGCTCTGTTGCTGATGGTGGCTTTCGTTGTCGTTTCGCAATTGAAAATCAACGTCATGAACGCCTATGCCGGGTCTTTGGCGTGGTCGAACTTCTTTTCCCGTCTCACACACAGCCATCCGGGTCGCGTGGTCTGGCTGGTGTTCAACGTGCTGATCGCGCTGCTGTTGATGGAACTCGGCATCTACCGGCTGCTGGAAGAAACGCTCGGCATCTTCTCCATCATCGCCATGGCATGGCTTTGCACCATCTCCGCCGACCTTTTCATCAACAAGCCGCTCGGCCTTGCGCCACCCGGCATCGAGTTCAAGCGCGCGCATCTTTACGACATCAACCCCGTGGGCGTCGGCACCATGGCGCTGGCCGCGACCATCGCTCTCAGCGCCCACTTTGGACTGTTCGGGACACTCGCCGCATCGCTTGCACCCTATCTCACCCTCGTCGTCGCCTTCACCGTTTCGCCATTACTCGCCTGGGGCACCAAGGGCAAATTCTACCTTGCCCGCAAGCCGCGACAAAAGTGGAAGCAGGAAAGCAGCATTACCTGCTCCATCTGCGAACATCCTTTCGAGCCGGAAGACATGGCGTGGTGCCCGGCCTACGCCGCGCCCATCTGTTCGCTCTGCTGCTCGCTGGATAGCCGCTGCCACGATATGTGCAAGCCAAAAGCCAAGCTGAACTATCAGGTCGCCACTGTCGCACGCACGTTCTTACCGGATGATCTGGTTTCCCGTCTCTCAAGCCGATTAGGCCGATACGCCATGTCGGCAGCACTTGCCATCGCGGTCCTCGGCGCGACGCTGGCGCTCATCGCGCATCAGGTGGGCACCGCCTCGCCCGCCACTGTCGATGTGGTCAACCGCACGATCCTCGCCGTCTTCTTCGTCTTTGCCGTCATAGCGGGCATCGTTTGCTGGTTTCTCGTTCTCGCCCACGATAGCCGCGTGGTGGCGGAAGAAGAATCCTCGCGGCAGAACACGCTTTTACTGAAGGAAATTGCTGCACATAAGAAAACGGATGCGGCACTTCAGAACGCCAAGGACACGGCTGAAGCTGCCAACCGCGCAAAAAGCCGTTATGTGGTTGGCCTTAGTCATGAATTGCGCACGCCGCTCAACGCCGTTCTCGGCTACGCACAAATCCTCGAGCGTGACGAAACGATCCCGCAACCGCGCCAGTCCGCCATAAAGGTCATCCGTCGCTCCGCAGATCATCTCTCGGGACTGATCGATGGCCTGCTGGATATTTCAAAGATCGAAGCAGGCCGTCTGCAGGTCTATTCCAATGAAATCAACATTCAGGATTTCCTCGACCAGATCATCGATCTATTCCGCCCACAGGCGCAGGCAAAAGGGTTGGAGTTGCTCCATCAGCGCACCCGCGCATTGCCGCAATATGTGCGTACAGACGAAAAACGCCTGCGCCAGATCCTCGTCAATCTTCTCTCCAACGCCATCAAGTTCACCGATGCAGGCACGGTCAATTTCGATGTCACCTATCGCAGCGAGGTCGCCACCTTCACCATTTCGGATACCGGACGCGGCATTGCCGAGAAGGATTTAAGCCGCATTTATGAGCCCTTCCAGCGCGGTGAAGCCGAAAGCATTCGCCCCATGCCGGGCCTTGGCCTTGGACTCACCATCACCCAGCTTTTGACCAACACGCTGGGCGGCGAAATTTCCGTCGTCAGCCAAAAGGACAAAGGCTCTACCTTCAAGGTGCGGTTGATGCTCTCGGCCGTTCATCGTCCCAGCACCGCCCCTGCCCCGGAAAAAACCATCGTCTCCTATTCCGGCCCACGTCGCACCATCGTTGTGGTCGATGACAATGAGGACCATCGCGAACTGATGCGGGAAGTTCTCGGGCCCCTCGATTTCGTTGTCCTGACGGCGCAAAGCGGCCCGGATTGCCTTACCCTCATCGAAGGTGTCAAACCCGATCTCTTCCTTATCGACATCTCCATGCCCGGCATGAGCGGTTGGCAGCTCGTCACGAAACTGCGCGAAGCGGGCCAGACAGCACCTCTCATCATGCTCTCGGCCAATATCGGCGATGGCTCCATTGCCGGTGCTGGTGAGGATAACCACACTGACACGATTGCAAAGCCTGTCGATATCCGTCAGCTCTGTGATAAACTCGCGGTGCATCTGGGCCTGAGCTGGATTTATGAAGCGGACGTCCCGCCCCCGCCAAAGCCCGTCAAAGCCGTGATAAAAACGCCGGGACAATCGCATATTCAGGATTTGCGGCAGCTGGGCGAGATCGGTTACATACGCGGCATAGAAGCCAAGCTTGCCGACCTTGCACGTGATGCCGACAACCAACCTTTCACCGATAAATTGAACACCTACGTCCAGGTCTTCGATATGGCGGGCTACGCCGCATTTCTCTCCAGCTTCGAAGGTGACGACATGACACAGGAGCGTCAGCCATGAGCGTGCAGATGACGGCGCACCCCAGAGATATCGTGCTGCTGGTGGATGACAGCCCTGATACACTGGGATTTCTAACCGACGCTTTGGAACAGTCAGGCTTTTCGGTACTGATCGCCACCTCAGGTCAAGCAGCACTCAACATCGCTGACCGCATCACACCAGACATCATTCTGCTCGATGCTGTCATGCCTGCGATGGATGGATTTGAAACCTGCGCGCGCCTCAAGTCCAACGCCGCCTTGACGCAGGTGCCGGTTATTTTCATGACGGGTCTTACCGAGACCGAGCATGTCGTGCGCGCATTGGAATCCGGCGGGGTGGACTATCTGACCAAGCCGATCAACATCGACGAATTGCGGGCGCGCATTCGTGTTCACCTCGCCAATGCCCGCTCTGCGCAAAGCGCACGTGTCGCACTCGATGCCGCTGGGCGCCATCTTCTGGCGGTTCGCAGCAATGGCTCGATCCACTGGTCGACGCCACAAGCCACACGGCTGGTCAACGCTGCAACTGGCAGCGACGATGGTCTGGATATCGTGTCCGCCCATGTCGCTCAATGGCTTGAAAATCGGGAAAATGACGGGCTTCGAGACGCACCGCTCATCATTCAGCAAACCGAGCGCGCAACGCTGCAACTGACATTTCTCGGAGCAATGGGACCGGACGAACACCTGTTCCGTCTCACAGCGGCAAACGATAAACCTGCTGATGTGCTGCTGCGACAGCATTTCGCGCTGACGATGCGGGAATCCGAGGTTCTGCTCTGGATCGCAAAGGGCAAGGCCAACCGCGACATTGCCGAAATTCTCGGCCTCTCCGCCCGCACGGTAAACAAGCATCTCGAACAGATCTACGTCAAACTCGGCGTTGAGAACCGTGCGTCAGCAGCTGTGAAAGCCGCCCATATTCTTCACGACACATAAAAAACGGGCGCGGATGATGCGCCCGTTTTTCGAACTATCGCCTTAGACCAATTAACGGCAAACGCGCGTCTTTTTGATAACAACCCGGCCGTGATGCTGGGTGCGAACCTTCTTGACGAAGCAATCGCGTGGTGCACGGTGATGGCGAGGACGGTATTCTTCGCGCACCGGCTGGCGGATAACGCGTTCTGTTGTTGTGACCGTTACGCCCTGCGCAAAGGACGGTGCAGCAAAGGTGAAGACGGAGGAAACAGCGATCAAGGACGAGATGAGAAGGGTTTTCATTTTAAGACCTCATTGATAGTGCAGTGAAACGTTGCATCGCGCTTTCGGTTCCCGTTCTGAACATTAATACGGTGTAATGTATCGACACCGAAAAACTTTATGTTTTCCAAGAGATAACATGAGAAAAAAGTCAGATAATCTTGTCGTCATTTCCGGCTGTTCAGGCGGCGGCAAGTCCACGTTGCTGGCGGAACTGGCACGACGCGGTTACGCCACTATCGAAGAACCGGGCCGCCGGATCGTCGCCGCTGAAATGAGCGCAAGAGGCACTGCCCTTCCATGGATCGATATGGAAGCCTTTGCCCGTCTGGCTGTCTCGGTATCGCTGAAGGATCGTGCGCAAGCACCTGAACGCGACTGGGTGTTTTTCGACCGAAGCCTGATTGATGCCGCCTCTGCCCTTCACCATGCAAGCGGCGACGGCTTGCTGTATCAATTGAAGACCGAACACCGTTACAATCCGCTGGTGTTCATGACGCCACCGTGGCCCGAAATCTACGTGACCGACAATGAACGCAAACATGATCTCACCGTAGCAGACGCGGAATATGAACGTCTGCTGCGCGACTACCGCGCGCTCGGTTACGAGACCATCATTCTCGCGAAATCCAGCACCAGCGAACGGGCCGACACCATTCTACAGACGATAGCAGGTTCCACCTGATACGCACTTAGGGCTGGCGATCTTTTAGCAACTCCGAGGCAGTTACGAAGCCGAAACCCCGTTGCCGCAAACCATCGATGATATGCGGCAAGGCCTGACGGGAAACATCCCGGCTTCGATACATCACATGCAGAAGAATGATGGAGCCGTCTTTTGCGTTATCGACCACATATTGCGTCATGGCATCGGCATTCCCGGCAACCTCTGGATAGGATTCTGGCTCCACGTCCCACATGATTGTCTTGCGATCATGCTGCGAAAGATACCATGGCAATGTAAGGAGCTTTTTGCCGTAGGGCGGGCGGAAGAGGATTTCACCACGATATCCAGCGCTGCGTATGGCGGCATCCGTCCGCTCTATCTCGTCTTTTACGCTGCCTGGACCCATCCACGCCATGTTGGAATGGGTATAGGAGTGGTTGCCGATCTCATGGCCCGCATAAGCGATCAGCCGCGCCTGCGGCAGATTTTCAGCCATCTCTTTGCCGATCAGAAAAAACGTCGCTTTCACGTCGCGTTCCTTGAGGATCGTCAGAACGTCCGTCGTGAACCGCACCGATGGACCATCGTCGAAAGTCAGGGCAACGACGGGCCTGTTCGTTTCGACGCGCGCGACGATGTCGCCGAACAATTGCGTCGTACGAGCGTTGCTATACAGATGGAGCGACACGATCGCCAGCAGAAGAACGGCAACGATGCCAGAGCCAGTTACAATACGCCGCGTCTTCATTGCTATCCCTAATTGCAATATCCAGATGAAGATGTTATCGCCAGCCTTGTTGTCTCCATTGTGGCAATCACCGCAGATGCCGTCTGGAAACGAAAAAGCCCGGCATCGCTGCCGGGCTTCTGATGAAATGTGGCTTAAGACTTACATGCCCTGCTGGAAGTAGCTGTACTTGCCATCCGGGCCCTTCTTCCACTCGTACATGACGTAGCCTGGAAGCTTCGGGTCACCCTTTTCGTCGAACGAGAGTTCGCCGAGAACTGTTGCGAACTTGCCCTTCTTCATGGCAGCAGCAACGGCTTCCGGATCAAGCGAGCCGGCGTCCTTGGCAGCAGCAGCAATCGTCTGCAAAGCGGCGTAGGAGTAGAGCGTGTAAGCTTCTGGGTTGAAGCCAGCGGCCTTGAACTTGGCAACCAGGTCCTTGTTGGCAGGGTTGATGGTTGGATCAGGGCCGAATGTGTTCAGCGTACCTTCAACAGCGTCGCCAGCGATGGAGGCCAGTTCGTTGGAGACGATGCCGTCACCGGAAACGAGCTTGGCCTTCAGACCCTGGTCTGCGGCCTGGCGGATGATGAGACCGGCTTCGGTGTGGAGACCACCCCAGTAGATAACCGATACGCCAGCTTCCTTCATCTTGGCGATGAGGGCCGAGAAGTCCTTGTCGCCAACGTTGACGCCTTCGTAGATGGCTTCTTTGACGCCAGCTGCGTTGGCTGCCTTCTTGGTTTCATCGGCAAGACCCTGACCGTAAGGCGTCTTGTCATGAATGATGGCGACTTTGGCGTCCTTGAAGTTGTCAGCCAGATACTTGCCGGCAATACCACCCTGCTGGTCATCACGTCCGCAGGTACGGAAGGTGTTCCACAGACCGCGTTCGGTGAAAACCGGGTTTGTCGCAGCAGGCGTGATTTCGAGGATGCCATTTTCTGCGTAGACTTCAGACGCCGGAATGGAAACGCCGGAGTTGAAGTGACCGACGACGAACTTGACGCCATCAGCAACGAATTTGTTGGCTACGGAAATGCCCTGCTTGGGATCGGACACGTCGTCGCCAAGCACGATCTTGATCTGTTCGCCGTTGATGCCACCAGCAGCATTGATGTCTGCTGCAGCCTGCTCAGCACCCTTCTGGAGCTGTGCACCAAAAGCCGCATTCGGGCCCGTCAGAGGGCCGCCGACGCCGACGAGAATGTCAGCCCAGGCAGATCCACTGAAGGCGACCATTGCGGTCAGCGCAACTGCGGAAAGAAGAGACTTCTTCATTATATTACTCCCAGTTCCATGGTTGGGTTGGTTATCCTTGCCTGATCAGCACCCACCTTAACTGCTCAGGCTGTTCCACTCTTGCGGGCATTCTGAATTCAGAAAAACGCCGCTGTCAATCTTTCTTCTTATAAGAAAACGCTGAAGTCCGCTCATACAGCCAATAGTACCTATCGACCATCTGGCTGGTGCGCCGCATGCGGAAACCAACCGTTGCTAGAACGAGCAGAAGAACGACATCGATCAGGTAATAGAACCCGTTGAGCATGGGTCCAGCAAACAGCGAATAGTGCAGGAAGCGCATCACGACGCCTAAAAGCAGCACGTAAACGACGACCATTGGATAGTCGCCCCATCCATCCGCAACCGACTTTCCAGCCCGCCACGCCGTCCAGAACCCAAGAAGGACGACCAGCACGCGCAAAACATAACGCACACCAATGTCACTTTCGAAAAAAAGTCCTTGCATCTTTTTCCCCATCCGTGCCCCGAAACATTTTCGCCGCAGAGCATGCCTTTGGTATAGCGCCCACCGTTTATCGGAAGGCTTTATTGTTATCTGTGATCGACAAAGCCCGAGGGTATTTGCCGATGATCTGCGCCCGCAGTTGCAGGCGCAGGAGACGTCAGTGACGACCGCCTTCGAGATAGGCGGCGCGTACTTCCGGATTTGCCAGAAGCTCCTTGCCGGAACCGCTCATCGTCACCTTGCCGTTGACCATGACATAGGCCCGGTCGGACAGCTTCAAGGCTGCAAAAGCGTTCTGCTCCACGAGAAAGACGGTCAGGCCTTCTTCCTTGTTAAGCGTCTTGATCGCCTCGAAGATGCCCTTGACGATCAAAGGCGCGAGGCCGAGCGACGGCTCGTCCAGCAACAGCAGCTTTGGTCGTGACATGAGCGCACGACCAATGGACAACATCTGCTGCTCACCGCCCGAAAGCGTACCGCCTCGCTGGCTCTGACGTTCCTTCAGGCGCGGGAACATCACGAAAATCTTTTCGACGTCCTCTTTGAAGTATTTGAGGTTATCGAGGTTTGCGCCCATCTGAAGATTTTCCAGCACGGTCATGCGTGGAAAAATACGACGACCCTCTGGAGACTGCGCGATACGCCTGCGAGCAATCAGATGCGTCGGCACCTGGGTGATGTCTTCACCATCGAAAATGACCGAACCGGTGCGCGCCTGCGGGCTGCCGCAGATCGTCATCATCAAGGTCGATTTTCCCGCACCGTTCGCGCCGATCAGGCTGACGATCTCGCCGCGGTTAACCTCGACATCGACGCCAGCCAATGCGCGAATGTTACCGTAATAGGTTTCAACGTTCTGGACTTTGAGAAGGGGTTCACCGGACATCAAAGCGTTCCCCCGAGTTCTTCTGCAATCACTTCTTCCACTTCATCATCCTCGACACCCAGATAGGCGGCGATGACCTTCGGGTCGTTCTTCACATGATCAGGCGTGCCATCGGAGATCTTCTGGCCATACTCCAGAACCACGACGTGATCCGAAATTTCCATGACGACAGACATATCGTGCTCGATGAGAAGCAGCGACGTCCCCTCGGCACGGATGCCGCGCAACAGGTTGTTGAGCGCCAGAGATTCCTTCGGATTAAGACCGGCCGCCGGTTCATCCAGGCACAAAAGTTCCGGCTCCGTGCACATGGCACGGGCAATTTCCAGACGGCGTTGCGCACCATAGGGAAGATCGCCGGCCGGATCGTCAGCGCGTTCCGTCAGATCGGCTTTATCGAGCCAGTATTTGGCCTTGTCTATCGCACCCGCCGCAGCCTTTTTGTAGACCGGCATGCCGAGCAGACCAAGGAACGTGTAACCGGATGCCTTCATCAACGCGTTGTGTTGGGCAACCAGCAGGTTTTCCAGCACGGTCAGGCCGGAGAAAAGCCGGATGTTCTGGAAAGTACGCGCGACCTTTGCCTTTTTGGTGATTTCGAAATCCGGCAAACGCTCGAGAAGATGCTCCTCACCGGTTCTGCGACGCATTGTGATCATACCCATCGTCGGCTTGTAGAAGCCGGTGATGCAGTTGAAGACGGTCGTCTTGCCTGCCCCGTTCGGACCGATCAGTGCGGTGATTTCACCGCGCTTGGCCTCGAAGGAGAAGTCGTTGATGGCCATCAGGCCGCCGAACTTCATGGACAGGTGTTCGACTTTCAGGATCGTGTCTTTTGTCATGTCAATATTTCCGGAAGCCATCAGCCGTGACCTTCCTTGGTGAAGCTGCCGGAGACGGACTTACGCTCTTTCAGGAAGGCCGTGGGCTCACGCGAGCCGACAAAACCGCGCGGTTTGAACAGCATGACAATGATCATCGCCAGGCCGAACAGCAGCATTCGGTAGAGTTCCGGCGTGAAATCCGGTCCGAAGATGTGCTTCAGGAATTCCATTTCACGAAGCAGTTCCGTGCCACCCACCATGACGACAGCTGCAATTGCGATGCCGGTAAGCGAGCCCATGCCGCCGAGAACGACGATGGCGAGAATGACAGCGGATTCGAGGAACACGAAGCTTTCCGGCGACACGAAACCCTGACGCGCCGCGAAGAACGAGCCTGCAAAACCGCCGAACATCGCACCTGTCGCAAACGCCGTCAGCTTGGTCTTGACGGTATCGATACCGAGCGAACGGCAGGCGATTTCGTCTTCACGCAGGGCTTCCCACGCACGGCCGATCGGCATGCGGCGCAGCTTGATGGTGACGTAAGCCGTCAACATGCACAGCAGTAGGATCACGTAGAACAGGAAGATCTTGTAGTAGGACGAGGACATCGTCAGGCCAAAAACCTTGGCGAAGTTGTTCGGCGCGCCGACATCGAACGACCAGATGCCGAACACGGATGCCTTGGCGATACCCGAAATCCCGAACGTTCCCTTGGTGACCTCAGTCCAGTTCAAAAGAACAAGGCGGATGATTTCACCGAAGGCGAGCGTGACGATGGCGAGATAGTCACCGCGCAGACGCAGTACCGGAAAGCCGAGTATGATGCCCCAGAAGGCGGCAAGAATACCGGCCATGGGCAACAGCACCCAGAACGACAAGCCGAAATAGCTGGACAGCAACGCGTAGGAGTAAGCACCAACCGCGTAAAAGGCGACGTAACCCAGATCGAGCAGGCCAGCGAGGCCAACCACGATATTCAGGCCCCAGGCCAGCATGACGTAGATAAGGATCTGAATGCCGAAGTTATCGACGAGTTTCAGTGACCCTTGGAAGCCGAAGAGGCCAACAGCGATTGCAGGATAGATCAGCAGAAACACAAGCGCGATCTTGAGGAAATGCTTGCGCAGGAAACCCTTGTCTTCGGAAATTTCCAGAACGCCGGATTTTGCCTTCGCCAGTTTGCGGCTATCCAGATGTGGCTTGATGAAGCCGACGACGAGGAAACGGCCAACGGCGGCAATAGCAACGAAGATGGCCAGAAGGCCCCAACGCGTACCCCATATCAACTGGTTGTTGATGTCCTGATAGGTGACGATGCCGATGTAAAGAACGAACATTCCCAGCGAGACGACACCCGCAAGAAGGCCCTCCTTCAACGCATGCGCCATCACGCTCTGGCCGGAATTGTCTTTTTCAGAGGTAATATTTGCCATGATCTTAAACCTTCTCGACTTCCGGACGGCCCAGAATACCAGTCGGCTTGAAAATCAGAACGAATGCAAGGATGCCGAATGCAGCAACGTCCTTGTAGGCGATGGAGAAATAGGCAGACCAAAGGCTCTCGATGAGACCGATGAGCAAACCACCCAGCACGGCACCCGGAAGAGAGCCGATGCCGCCAAGAACGGCTGCGGTAAACGCCTTGACGCCCGGGATAAAGCCGTCGTTGAAGGACGCGACACCATAATACATCAGATACATTGTACCGGCGACGGCAGCGAGAGCAGCGCCCATGACGAAGGTGATCGAGATCGTGCGGTCAACATCCACACCCAGAAGGGCAGCCATCTTGCGGTCCTGCTCGGTGGCACGTTGCGCACGGCCAAGCGGCGTCTTGTTGACGATATACCAGAAAGCGAACAGCAGAACCGAAGTGATGACCACAATGACAAGCTGCTTCAGCGAAATGGTGATGGCACCGAAGTGATAGACGTCCGTTACCAGCGACGGGATCGGCTTGTTGCGCGGGCCCTGCGCCACCTGAATGAAGTTCGACAGCGCAATCGACATACCGATCGCCGTGATCAGCGGCGCAAGACGGAAGGAGCCTCGAAGCGGGCGATAGGCCACCCGTTCAATGGCCCAGTTCCACAGACCGGTCATCAGCATTGCCACAACCATCATGACCAAAAGGAGAATGACGACGGGAATACCGGCAAAAAACGATGTCAGAATCAGAAAAACGATCAACGCGGCGAAGCCGCCCAGCATGAAGATATCACCATGGGCAAAGTTGATCATGCCGACAATGCCGTAGACCATCGTGTAGCCAATAGCGATGAGGCCATAGATCGAGCCAAGAGTCAGCCCGTTGATGAGCTGCTGGAAGAAGTACTCCATATTTTTCCCCCGGACCCACTCTCGAACGGAACAGGTCTCGTTTATGTTGCTTCCGGGGGCTGCATTTTTTGTCCCCCTTACCCAAAACCCATATCGGGTTCGGAAGAAATGTGAAGTCAAAAACGAGTCATTTTGCCCAAAATTTGAATTTTCCTCATGCATTGCTGCCTGACAGATCACAACGGTGATATTTTCAGCATCAATTGCCGTAAAAAGCAGCTGGCATTCAAAAATCCCGCGTGTTTCAGATCATCCGGCGGCAATTCGGTTGCGTTGTAAATCAAATAAGGAAGGCTTATGTCGTCTTTGCTGGAGAATCCATCTGGCGACCGGCTAAGGGACTTAGATGCTTGAAATATTGATTGCGGCAACCTTGAAGGCAGGCAAAGAGATCATGTCGGTCCATGCCGCAGGTCCCCATGTCACATATAAGAACGATTGCTCCCCCGTTACCGAAGCCGATCAGCGGGCAGAAGACGTTATTCTCGAAGCGCTTGCGCATCATTTCCCAGACATTCCTGTCATCGCGGAAGAAGCCGCGGCCAACGGCATTGTGCCAAACGCCGGTGACGAATTCTTTCTGGTCGATCCTCTGGATGGAACCAAGGAGTTCATTTCCGGCAAACAGGATTTTACCGTCAACATCGCTCTGGTTCGCAATGGCGCCCCGGTAATGGGCGTCGTCTATGCGCCCGCACTGAAGGTGCTTTGGACCGGAGACGGAGACATCGCCTGCAAGGTTCAGATTTCCGATGAGTTCGAGCAGACTGATGTGCGCAAGGTTCGCTGTCGCGCCAAGCCGACAATTCCGATCGCCGTTATCAGTCGCTCTCACTGCACGCCGAAGACGGAGGCCTTCGTTGCCGAACGAGGATTGATCGACAGTATATCCATCGGCTCCTCATTAAAATTCTGCCTGCTGGCCGAAGGGGCGGCAGATGTTTATCCTCGCTTCAGCCGCACAATGATGTGGGATACGGCAGCGGGCGATGCCGTGCTCAGAGCAGCCGGCGGCATAACGCTGGATATGTCTGGTGCGCCCCTACGCTATGAACTCGATGACAGCGATAGCGACGGGCTTGCCAACCCTGATTTCATCGCCTGGGGTGCGGCACCCTAAAAGCAGCTCAAAAAATAATTTCCTATTTTTCTCCACGGCATCAGGCATGGCCGCACACTCTTCGTTGCAACGGAGATCGAACCATGACCGAACAGACAACACGACTTGAACTGCCCTATATCATGCCGTCCCAGGCGCAAAAGCACGTAACGCATAATGAAGCCCTGCAAAGGCTGGATGCCATCACGCAACTGGTTGTCCAAAGCGAAATCAGTACGCCTCCCGGCACACCTGAAGAGGGCGACTGCTTTCTGATCAGCTCCACAGCCACCGACGATTGGGAAAACCGGGCCGGGAAACTGGCATTCCGGCAAGACGACGCCTGGATTTACATATCACCACGCGAGGGCTGGCAGGCCTGGTTCGTGGAACTCGAGCGCCCAAGAGTGCTGCAAACCGGCGTATGGAAAGACGTGCCTCCCCCTGAAAACGGGCGTTTTCTACAACTTGGCGTAAACACCACAGCGGATACTGTCAACAGATTGGCCGTTTCGTCACAGGCCAGCCTGTTCACCAACGCCCTCTCTGGCGGCGGGCACCAGATCAAGGTGAACAAGGCATCCTCCAACGATACGGCATCGTTACTGTTTCAATCCGGATGGAGCGGACGCGCGGAAATAGGACTGGTAGGAAATGACAGTTTCTCGATCAAGACCTCGGCGGATGGCGCGTCATGGACAACCGCACTTTCAATCTCGGGCGCCGGGCATGTCTCCATGCCCGTACGACCCTTGGTGCGCGCTGGACGCGCAACCGGCAACATTTCGCATGCGGCTGGCTCTATTTCAGGCTTTACCGATCTTCCTGTCCAACAGGGTGGATTTACGCTTGGTAACGTCGTTGTCGAGGCGTTGAAGGAACTGCTGATCCCGGCAACTGGTATCTACGTCATGACCTTGTCGGTGGCAGTTTCCTCGTCTTCCGGCCATACGGTAACGATCAGGATCAACGGAGCGGCAAGCTCATTTGCATTGAACGGCACCGCATCCGCTGCCAACAGCTTGCAATCGGCAAGCTTTCTTGTCCCGCTAAAAGCGAATGACCGCATATCGCTCGCCCATAGCGGCAGTTGCCAGCTTGCTTACGGACCTGGGAAAACAGAAGTCTCTTTGATGATGCTCTGATCACCAGGCCTGCCGTTACGACGAAAGGTGACGGCAGGCAACTTTACTTTCAATATAGGGGGGCAGCCAGAGAAGAGCCAATTATGGGCCGATCACGACTACCCGCAAACATGATGAAATTCCGATATGACTTTATTTGGCTGTAACTGACATAAAAAAAGACAAAATGATTTTTTCTTTTTGGCACAAGAATCCAGCAAAGCTCGAACAAATCAGGCGAAACCATTCAAATTCTTAACAAATCCTCACAAGTTGCTTAGGTAATTTTTAAAGGTACGGCCCTAGAGTGCATCAAATATGGTCTTGAGTTTGTGTAGAGTGTCCAATGACCGAAATGATACGCCCACGAGTTAAATATGTCATCGGCCCCGATGGCAGCCCTCTTACGATTGCCGACTTGCCCCCTGCGGATACGCGCCGCTGGGTCATTCGTCGAAAGGCAGAGGTTGTCGCCGCGGTACGAGGAGGATTATTGAGCCTCGAGGAAGCCTGCGAACGTTATACGCTGACAGTTGAGGAGTTCCTCTCCTGGCAGTCTTCTATCAGTGACCACGGCCTTGCTGGCCTGCGCACAACGCGCATCCAGCAGTACCGCCACTAGTTTACGATTTCCCGTCAAAGGGAAATCGCCGACAAATATCAAGCGTCACCTTTCCCCGGGATGATGGGGAATGTGTGGCGCTGATTTGTTCTGGCTCTGTGAAAAAGCAGACTGTTTGTGGGTCTTTCGGGCTGATCAAAACCAGAAGTCTGTCACGGCCCGCCCGTCGATCGGTAAGTCGTCAAAGCTGTGCAAACCATCGAACCGCACGATCGGGATATCCGCGACGTCGGCAGGTTCAGCAAGACGCAGGTTGACAGCTATCCGCAAGCGGCCATCCTCCTCTGCTTTCGTTCGGCGCCAAGAGACCAGATTGCCGCATGTCTTGCAGAAGTTAAAAGACAATACGTTTGATCCCCGTTGATATCCAACGAGTTGAGCGTGCGGATCATATATCGAAATGCCGTGGCCTTCATATTCATAGGCCCAAAGAACACCGTAGCGACGGCACGCGGTGCAGTTGCAAATTGTTGCATCCGGTATCTCGCCCCGAAACTCCCAATGCACGTTCCCGCAAAGACAAGAGCCTCTGGTCAGTTTTTGTGCCGTGACCGTTTTTGCGATGTGGCTCATCGATTTCCAACCTTCAAGTGTTTGAGATTGTGTAACCGATCACAATCGCCAAATCACTCGCATAAAAAAACCGCTCGAACATCGAGCGGTTTTTGTCGGTGCCATAGAAAAACAATTTGCGCCGGGCACATCTTAACGATTGCTACCGACGACAAGACATGACGTCACACCATTGAAAGCAGCCTCCTGATCCACTGGCCACCGTCAATGAGGACGTTTCGTTCTTCGTATGTGTCTCAGGCGCGAGCGCGAATCGCAACGTCGCGATTTTCGAGAGCAGTTGCTCTCTCGTACTCGGCCTGTACTTCTTCCAGGACCGTTTCTGCGGCTTCTTCCTGCATCTTCAGTTCGCGAATGGAGACCTGAAGATTATCCGCGCGTTGGCGAGCGGCCTTCGCGAAGGTCGGATAGGCGAAATGCGTTGGATCTGTAATCCCCGATTTGCTCTCCTCCAGAGAAATCTGATGGACCAACTCCTTGGCCATTCGTTCGAATTCGGACATCATTGATTGCAATTGCTGCAATTGACGACGTTTTTCGTTGACCTGAAATTCCTTCAGGCGAACTAGGCTGTCACGCGACTTCATACGCAATACTCCGTGGATAGCGAGACCCCGGTCATAACTCGAACCGACCCTTCATCGCGGCATGTGCCGGAATGATTCCGAAAAGTTACCGGACGTTAATAAAAAATCGACGTCGTTAACCTTTCGTTTACGGGCATCGTTAATGATAAGGCAGATCATTTAAAGGTCGGTAAACGCCAAGTCCGAAAAAACGGGCACGACAATGTAAGAGTCGATTGAATCACTTAGCGGGATTTGTTCACGTTACGATTCAAGTTTGGTGATGCAGATTCACGTTGAATAACAGCAGACTGGAGCCAGTATTTAATAAATTCTACACACCTTGCCAAAGGTAATTAGAATTTGTTAACCATTTGGTGGCAGCCTGCAAATCAGGCAACGACTGGATCCGCATCGCGCAAAGGGCAATCATTTACCTTCCGCGGCGGCAAAGGGGATAATTATGCGGGTTCTACTGATCGAAGACGACAGCGCAACAGCTCAGAGCATTGAGCTGATGTTGAAGTCTGAAAGTTTCAACGTCTATACGACCGACCTCGGCGAGGAAGGCGTGGACCTTGGAAAGCTCTACGATTACGACATCATTCTGCTCGATCTTAACCTCCCCGATATGTCGGGCTACGAGGTTTTGAGAACGCTTCGCCTTTCCAAGGTCAAGACACCGATCTTGATTTTGTCTGGTATGGCCGGCATCGAAGACAAGGTACGCGGTCTGGGCTTCGGCGCAGACGACTATATGACAAAGCCGTTCCACAAGGACGAACTTGTTGCTCGTATTCATGCTATTGTACGCCGTTCCAAGGGCCACGCCCAATCGGTCATCTCGACCGGCGAACTCATCGTCAATCTGGACGCAAAGACGGTGGAAGTCGGCGGTCAGCGCGTTCACCTGACGGGCAAGGAATACCAGATGCTGGAGCTGCTTTCGCTCCGCAAAGGCACCACGCTCACCAAGGAAATGTTCCTCAACCACCTCTACGGCGGTATGGATGAGCCTGAACTGAAGATCATCGACGTTTTCATCTGCAAACTGCGCAAGAAGCTGGCAAATGCCGCAGGCGGCGCAAACTACATCGAAACCGTCTGGGGCCGTGGTTACGTTCTGCGCGAGCCCGATAGCGCGGCTGAATTTCTCGAAACAGCCTGATAGTCTCCCAAGCATGCCCGCAAACAAAAAAACCGCCCTTCATCCGGCGGTTTTTTTGCTTTAACGGCCAAGTGTTTCGGCACCGGAGAGTTAATGCAGAGCGACACCATGCTTTTCAGACATGCTAAAGCGTCAGATGCCTCAAGCCTTGCGGCGATCTCGATAGAGGTTTGGATCGGGACCTATTTGCGCAAGGGCGTGAACGGCTTCTTCGCCGATTACGCCTTGTCCGAGTTCACCACGACCAAGCTGGAAGCGATCATCACAAGCGATAACGAACGAATCATCGTCTCGGAGAATGAAGACGGCATTGGAAAAGGTCTTTTAAGCGAGGGCTTAGCGCAATGCGCAGCGTTAGGGATCGACGCGGTATGGCTGGCGGTGAATTCCGAAAACGCAGACGCCATCAACTTCTATCTCGGCAATGATTTTAAGCGCGTCGGCACGACGCATTTTCGCATCGTCGACAAGGCCTATCTTAACGAGATCATGCGCCGAACGATCAGCTGATGCACGTGTTCTGAACAACAAAAGGGGCCGCCAAAAGGCAGCCCGACATGTACCCAATGAAGGTGGCGAATCAAGCGGTTTCTACAGTCGTCGCCGTGAACACGATGCGGTCTTCGTGGACTACGTATTCGATCATCATACCCGCATCACGGGCCATCAGAAGCGTATAATAAGGCTGCACGGAATGCGCATCGACGTCTTCTTCTTCCGTGCCTTCGGATAGGGCCACGAACTTCGCCGGCAGGCGCATCATGCGGCCCTTGACTGTGATTTCGAACTTGGCATCCGTTTCCGGGTTTTCCACGGTCACATCAATGTTACCGCCGCGTGGAATGGCGCTATAGGCCACGAGGAAAAGGTTGAGAAGCATCTTTACGCGGTTTTTGGGTACAATGGCGCGCGCCCCGTTCCAGGTCACTTCGGCTTTCTTTTCGGCGGCAGCGAAATCCTTGGCGGCCTTTTCGGCTTCGCCGGTATCGATGGATGCGCCAGCAGAGCCGGATGCACCGAAAGCGAGGCGGGCGAATTTCAGCCGGACAGACGCATTGACCGCCGATGTGCGGATCAGATCGAGAGCATCCGCGTCCGAGCCACCCTCATCCAGCAGCTCAAGTCCGTTGTTGATGGCTCCAACAGGAGAAATCACATCATGGCATACGCGACTGCAAAGAAGCGCCGCCAGGTCGGCTCCAGACAGCGTCAGGTTTGGTTTGCTCGTCATAAATTTCTCTCCTGCGCAAGGCTGCGCGGACCGTGTGGAAGTTATTAAGCCATAATGACACCATATTTGGTAAACCGATTGTTAATATCATAGTTTCAAAATACCAAATGTCTTAACAGGGCAAAACGAACGAAACAGACGGACGGAATTGAAGATGCGACTGACCGAACTCCGCACCATCGCACGCCTCGGACTGGTAAAGATTTTCGTGGTACTCGCGAGCCTTTGCGTATCTGCTGCGCATGCCTCTGCCCAGAGCAGCGACCAATACTCCCTTCAGGAGATTGTCGACGCTGGACATGGATTTTTTGGCGAAACGACCGGCGGGCTTGCGAAAGTGGTAGAACGCGCCTTTCAACAATACGGCCTGCCCAACGGCTATATTCTGGGCCAGGAAGGTTCTGGCGCGTTCGTGGCCGGCCTGACCTACGGCGAAGGACAGCTTTATACCAAGAACGCCGGCCAACACCCCGTTTTCTGGCAAGGTCCGTCGCTTGGTCTGGATTACGGCGGACAGGGCACACGCGCCATGATGCTCGTCTATAATCTTCCCTCCGTTGATTCGCTTTATCGTCGTTATGGCGGTGTATCCGGTTCGGCCTTCATCGTTGCAGGCGTCGGCATGACCGTGTTGAAAAACAGCGACGTCACGATTGCTCCGATCAGAACGGGAATCGGCGCACGTCTCGGCATCAATGTCGGCTATCTCAAGCTGACACAGCAGCCCACCTGGAACCCCTTCTGATTCGCAATTGACGCAAAGTGGCGTAACATGGTGCTCGCCCGCTCTCTTGAGCATAAGGCCTGGCACAAGATTGGCGTGAAAGAATTCGGGCCTGTGGAATAATCCGCGCGGCCGAGAACCCAGTCGGTTCCGGCATCGCGTTTTCGAGTGGAGACAAGCTGCGTGATCGAGTACGCCCTTCTTTTTGGCCTGGGTTTTCTCTCTGCCATTCTGCTGGTTTCGCTGATGGCACCGGCCATTCATCGTCGCATCGTCGTCTACACGGAAAAACGGCTTCGCGCGACGATGCCGATCAGCCCGCAGGAAGTCCGGGCGCAAAAGGATATGGCGCGCGCGCTCTATGCGGCTGAAAATGCACGAACCCGCCAGGAACTGGATGCGGAGCGCGAAAAAGCGCTATCTCTGAAATTCAGAAACGACACGGCGGTTACGGATTCCAGCAGGTTGCTTGCCGAAACGCGAGACCTGAAATCACAACTCGAAGCCATGACGCTTGAGGCCAATGACCTTCGCGCCAAGGCACGCCGTCACGAGGACGCTGCGGCCCGGCTGAAGGCAGCCTTGAACGATGCCGAAGAGACCGCATTGTCGCGCACGCAGGAAATTTCCAACCTCACCAAGCGCGTCACGACCATTTCCCGTGAACTGGATGATTTGAAAATTACACTGTCCGCCCGCGACATCGAGGTGGAACAAGCCAAGCACAAAATGGCGACATGGCGCAAAGAACGTGAAGCCATCACCAAGGAACTCGATGAGGCCGCAGCCAAGAACCGCGAAGCGGCAAACCATATGAACCGGGAAAGCCGCAAGATCGCGCGCCTGGAAGAACAACTCGCCACGCAAGCATCCCGAAATGCAGACAACGAGATGCTGCTGGAGCGCCGCGCTCAGGAAGTTAGCCGCCTCAAGCAGCAACGTTCGACTGACGACAGCACCGAAGAGCCCGCCGCTGTAACAAAGCCCACGATACAAATCGGCGTAATGGCGATGACGCCGGACAGGATCGCCCGAGAGATCGAGGATATCCGCAATCAGGGCACGGCCTTGACCGAAAGACTGCTGAACGGCAAAGGCAGCGGCAACGACGAAGCGATCCGCAAGGAAATTTCACAGATTGCGGCCCGGATGATTGCCTTGACGGCTGCGCAAGAAGGCGAAGCTTCTCCTCTTCCGTCGATGATTGCCCATGGGCGGAGCGAAAGCGGGCGTAAAAACCTCGCAATCCTTGCCCACGACGCTTTGACCCAGCAGAAAAACTAAGTGTTTTGGCGCGTTCCGAAAAAAATCGATATAGATCGCATTAAAAATAAAGACTGATAAAATTGTAGCTATCGGCTTAAATCCCCCGAAAAGACTGCCCTGTATTGTCGTGATCACTGGCCCGGATGAAACATCTGACGCCGATCAGAACAACGCGGAAAAGACCGGCAGAAAGCTGGCCGACGCAAAAACGGGGTACGACCATGTTCAAGAAACTCTTTGCAGCCGCCATCTGCGGAGCCGTTATCGCATCCGTTTCGACCCATGCAGACGCAGCAGGCCCGGGCGGTTTCGCCCGCGAATTTGGGACTATCGAGCGCGACGTTGTCGCCTCAGTCTCACCCTTGAGCAGCGCAGACAAAATCGACGTTTCAAGACAGGACGCTATCACGACGCTCGATCACTATTTCAGTGGCTTCGACCAGAGGCAGGCCGCAAAGTAACCCTCGACATTCAAAGTTCATGACTGACTTGCCGCCGTTTCCTCAAGGAAGCGGCGGTTTTTTTCTTTCGGCCACCGCAATGCCGCTAAGCGTCAACAGCAGCGCGATGATCTGGTAGGGATGCAATGTTTCGCCGAGAATGAGCACGGAGAGAAACGTGCCGAAGACCGGAATGAGGTTGATGAAAAGGCCGGCGCGATTGGGCCCGATACGCTCCACGCCCAGAATGAAGAGTATCTGCGCGACGAGCGATGCGAACAGCGCGGTATAGACTGTAATCAACCAACCCTTGGAATCCGGCCAGACTGCCGCGTCTCGCGAAACCTCCCATAACACGAGAGGGACAGAAGAAATCAACGCCGCTATGGCTGGAATAGCCATGAGAGTGCGCCAGTTGACCTGCGGCTTCCAGCGCAACATGACGGTGTAGATCGCGTAGGAAAGGACGGCGAGCAGCATGATGGCATCACCAATGTTCATATCGAGATGAATAAGAGACATCAGGTTGCCCTGTGAGGCAAGCATCCCGATACCGACCATCGTCAGCACGAAGCCAATGACCTGTCCGACGGAAATACGTGTCCTGAACAGTGCAAAGTTGAAGGCGAAAATGACCATCGGAATGCCAGCCTGAATGACCGCGACATTGATAGCGGATGTGTATCGCAGCGCCGTGTAGAGCGCCGCGTTGAAACAGGTATAGCCCACAGCGCCCAAAACCAGGAAATACGGCAGACGTTTTTTGACGATTGGCCAATCGCGAACCAGTTGCGGCATCGATATGGCAACGATCACGGTCACCGCGATGGCCCATCTGAGAAATGTAAGGACCATGGGGCTGACATGCCCGACGGCCAGCTTTCCCGCCACGGCATTTCCACCCCAGCACAGTGTGGCGATGATCAGCACGAGATACGCTTTGGATGACACGGAATTTTTGACTTTCAGATGAAGACCCGCAGCTTTTTTGCACTGCCGATTCGTCTCGCGCAAGCGCAGATGAAGCTCAATAAAAGGCTACCGGTCTGAATTGTCCCGGAAAAACAAGGATTCGCCACATAAACGGGGTCGCTTTCCGCAAAACAACGCAGTATACATTCGCGGGTTTGAGTTAGGGGCCTTCATTGGCGCCAGGAGCAGGAAAGCAAGAAATGACGAATGTCGTGGTGGTCGGCTCGCAGTGGGGCGATGAAGGCAAGGGTAAGATCGTAGATTGGCTGTCCGAGCGCGCTGACGTTGTCGTGCGCTATCAGGGTGGTCACAATGCAGGTCATACGCTTGTTATCGATGGCGTCAGCTACAAGCTGTCGCTTTTGCCCTCCGGTGTGGTGCGCCCAGGCAAGCTTGCCGTTATCGGCAACGGTGTCGTCGTTGATCCGCATGCGTTGATTGCCGAAATCGGCCGTCTTGACGTTCAGGGCGTAAAGGTCACGCCTGAGAACCTGCGCATTGCTGATAACGCAACGCTCATTCTTTCCCTGCACCGTGAACTGGATGGCATGCGCGAAGACGCAGCCTCCAACAGCGGCACCAAGATCGGCACGACCCGCCGCGGCATTGGCCCTGCCTATGAAGACAAGGTCGGCCGTCGCGCAATCCGCGTCATGGACCTCGAAGACAAGGAAGCGCTGTCGGCCAAGGTTGACCGCATCCTGACGCACCACAATGCTCTCCGCCGCGGTTTCGGTGCTGCCGAAGTCAGCCATGAAACGATCATGGAAGAACTGACATCGGTTGCCGACCAGATTCTTCCGTTTAGCGAAACCGTATGGCTCTTGCTTGACAAGAAACGCCGCGCTGGCGCGCGTATTCTGTTTGAAGGCGCGCAAGGCTCGCTGCTCGATATCGACCACGGCACATATCCCTATGTCACGTCGTCCAACACCGTTGCAGGACAGGCAGCAGCCGGTTCCGGCATGGGTCCAGGTTCCCTCGGCTATATCCTTGGCATCACCAAGGCTTATACGACACGCGTCGGCGAAGGCCCCTTCCCGACAGAACTGCACGATGAAGTCGGCCAGTTCCTGGGCGAAAAGGGTCATGAATTCGGCACCGTCACGGGCCGCAAGCGCCGCTGTGGCTGGTTCGATGCAGCGCTGGTTCGCCAGTCTGTCGCAACCAACGGCATCACCGGCATCGCGCTGACAAAGCTTGACGTTCTGGATGGTCTCGAAGAGCTGAAAATTTGCGTCGGCTATAAGCTTGACGGACAGGAAATCGACCATCTTCCGGCAAGCCAGGGTGCTCAGGCGCGCGTCGAGCCAATATACGTGACACTTGAAGGCTGGAAAGAATCCACCGTCGGTGCCCGTAAATGGGCGGATTTACCTGCTCAAGCTATTAAATATGTCCGTCAGGTCGAGGAATTGATTGGTGCACCGGTTGCGCTTCTTTCCACCAGCCCTGAGCGGGATGACACCATACTTGTGACTGATCCATTTGAAGACTAATGTCTTCGATGATTGAGTTTCATAAACCATATCGGGCCAGGACGTCATTGGCCTCGACGAGAAAGTGCTTATGGCGGATTTTGTAGCAGTCATTCGCAAAGCCGTGGATGGCTTGGCGAACAATACTCCCGAAAACCGGGCTAAGGTGTACGACAAAGCGCGTAGCGCCGTCGTGCGCCAATTGGAAAACATGAAGCCGCGCCCGCCGGAAGAGCTGCTGAAGCGGCAAATCCTCAAGCTGGATACGGCCATTTCCGAGGTTGAAGGCGAGTATTCCGAGGCACTGCCGGCCATCGATGAAGAAGATGACTACGTCGAGGCAGTGCCCGCGGCTACCGTCATTGCTGCACAACCCGATGTTTCCTCACCCTATTACGAGGAAACGGTTGCGGACGAGCAACGGCGCTATGACGAAGAAACCGTTGCACCCGAGCCGGTGCAGACCGAACGGCTCGAAGAAAAGCATCTGCCTGACTATCCGACCTATCATGATGAGCCAGTCGTCGCGGCTGAGCGTTATGTTGAAGAAGAGCCGGTCGCACCTGAGCCTGTCGAGGCAGACTATGCTTATGCGAACGCTACGCCAGAGCCAGAAACACAAACATATTTCACGACCGCCACAGAAGAGCCGCGCTATGCGCCGGAACCTGTTGCGTCCGTTGAGCCTGAGACGGTTGCTGAAGAGGAGCATGCTCACCAGAACTGGGTTGGGCAGGACAATCTCGACGATGCGCCCGTTTACGAGGCTTCCGACAATCTGCACGAAGAGCCTGTGCGCCATGCGGAGAACGATGTTTTCCACGAAAACACACCACTGCCCTACACCGCAAGCTACGCTGCTCCCTCACCCTATTATCAGGATGTAGCCGCCGAGCAGCCGAAGGATGAGCGTCGCAATGACGATGTCCGTTTCGGCGAAGCACCGGTTTTCTCTGATGATGACTATGATAAGCTGGAGCCTAAAGCCAACGCTGCAAAACAGTCGCCAGCGGTTGTCGAGGACTACTCGACCTATTTCCAGGACACGGCTCTCGACCTGCCTCCCAAGACGAGTCCTGGCCTTCCCCGCGCAGATAACGATCCCTTCGCCCTACAGGCCGGCCAGAAGGATGATAAGGAACGGACACCTTGGGACGATCTGGAAGAGCTGATCGGCTATGATGGTACGTCCGGTAACTCAACCACCAATTCCGGCAAGAGCGATTACGATTCCGGTCTGGCTGCTGATGGTATTCCAGCTGCGGCCTACCGCACGAAGAAAAAGCCACGCCGTAATTATGCGGCACTCGTTCTGTCGCTTTGCGGCTTCGTGCTATTGGCTGGCGGTGCCTACGCACTGTGGGTCAACCGCGATACACTGAATGATATGGTGGGTGGCCTCGTGCAGTCTGCAAAGACCGGCACCACCGCCTCGACACCGTCTGGAACCGAATCTACCCCCGCCTCCGCGCCCGCTGCAACCACACCCGCACAGCCCACCACGAACGGACAGCCTACGAACACGCCGACGCAAACGGCTGCGGTCGATGACGGCTCGGTCACAGGCACGAAGTTTACCCAACGTCTTCTGGCTGATGGCACGGAAAAAGACGAAGGCGCCGGACCCGGTGCCAACGGCCAGCCCGTAACGGCTGAGGGTCAGTCCGTTTACGTCCAGAACGAAGAGGCACCGCCAGCAACGGCGCAAACGACGCCTCCGACAACGACCGCCACCCCGGCGGGTCAGGCTACACCCGCGCAGCAGCAAGCGGCTGCCGCTTCCGGCCACCGCATGTTCCTCTATGAAGAAGTGCTCGGCCAGACCGTGCCGACAGCAATTGAAGGAACGGTATCCTGGTCGCTTCAAAACGAAGCGGATGCTAACGGCAAGCCTTCGCCAACCGTTCAGGGCCAGATCACTATTCCCGGCCGCGGCCTCAGCGCGTTGATCACCTTCAAGCGCAACACGGACCCGTCCCTGCCCGCCAGCCATCTGGTCGAGATCGTCTTCTCTGTCGGTCCCGGTTTCGAAGGCGGCGCAATCGACAGCGTGCAGCGAATCGCGATGAAGAGCACGGAGCAGGATCGCGGTAACGCTCTCATTGCCGTCCCAGCGAAGATCACCGACGATTTCCACATGATCGCACTCAATGATTTTCCGGATGCACTTAAGACGAACCTCGAGCTGATGCGGACCCGTGACTGGATCGACATTCCCGTGTCCTACCGCAACGGTCGCCGCGCTCTGTTGACCCTGCAGAAGGGTGCGGATGGCAAGCCTGCTTTCGAAACCGCATTGCGCGAGTGGAGTGCCGCGGCGCCCGCCACCGGACAGTAAGGTTTCTATTGACCAACAAAAAAGCCCCGGATGGAAACATCCGGGGCTTTTTACTTATCAAAACCGGTTCGTTTACGCGTCTACAACGCGCAGGGATTTCGCAGTTTCAAGTGCGTCCTTCTGGACAGCCTCTTGAACCTTTTCGAACGCACGGACTTCAATCTGGCGGACACGTTCGCGGCTGATGTCGAACTCCGTGGACAAATCTTCCAGCGTCACCGGGTCTTCGGACAGACGGCGCGCTTCAAAAATACGACGCTCACGGTCGTTCAGAACGCCCATAGCTCTGGAAAGCATGCGGCGGCGTGTTTCCAGCTCGTCCTGCTGAATAAGCACGGTCTCCTGGCTCTCGTGGTCATCCACAAGCCAATCCTGCCATTGTCCCGCCTCACCTTCCGCAGCCTTGATAGGCGCGTTCAGCGAAGCGTCACCGTGCAGGCGACGGTTCATGGAGATGACCTCTTCCTCGGACACCTGAAGCTTGGTGGCGATCTCCGTCACGTGTTCGGGCTTCAGATCGCCATCCTCGATAGCCTGGATTTTACCCTTCAGGCGACGGAGGTTGAAGAACAGGCGTTTCTGGTTGGCGGTCGTTCCCATCTTCACCAGCGACCAGGATCGCAGGATGTACTCCTGAATCGAGGCTTTGATCCACCACATGGCATAGGTCGCAAGGCGGAAGCCACGCTCGGGGTCGAATTTCTTGACCGCCTGCATCAGGCCCACATTGCCCTCGGATACGACTTCGCCGATCGGCAAACCGTAACCGCGATATCCCATGGCGATTTTCGCCACGAGGCGCAAATGGCTCGTCACCAATTTGTGAGCTGCATCGCGGTCTCCATGTTCGGCGTAACGCTTGCCAAGCATGTATTCCTCTTGCGGCTCAAGCATGGGAAACTTGCGTATCTCATCGAGATATCGGTTCAGACCGGCTTCACCGGCAGTAATTGAAGGCAAACTATTGCGGGCCATAAAGCACCCCCTTATCTATGTTCCAGGCTGGCTCCCTTCGCAGGCAAACCAAAATTGCGTGTCGAACTCCGACCCCGCACGAACCCACGTAACAAATATGTATTGGAAACTCACGTTTCAAGCGCGTGCACTTCACACACGCGTTATAAAATAACCTGCGTATTTTTCACTCTGGAAACAGATCAGCGATAGATTCGTTCCGAAAAATTTGTGAGGCCGGAACGCAGCATCAATTCATAGATCATCCGGCGTCCCATGGGATTGTGCAGCCGCGTGACTTTCGAACCCAGGAACTCGGTTTCGACATGGTCGAAAGCCAGCAATTCAGGCGACTGCAGAACAACCCTCTCGTAAAAATCATGGTATTCACGCCGGCAAACATAGGTCTTGTATTTCGTCATGCAGAAGGCGCTGAAGCTATCGCCTTTCTCGCGCAAAAAATCCGCTACGCCGACCGTGACTTCAGGCCATTGCGGATTGAACGTATCATCGAACGCAATCACGCCATGGTCGGCCAAGACGTCCATCGCCAGTTTGCTGTCTGACATGACGTGATGCAGCATATGGCCACCATCGATGCTGAAAAACCGCACCTTGCCTATCTTCTCCAGCACGTCCTTGGAGTCGAGTTTCGTGCTGTCACCCTTAATGACCAGACTTTCGTCAACCGCAAGATTGAGTCGGATGCCGTTATCCAGAAAGCGTTCGTACTGGCGGCAAACACCGTCGGAGTCATCGAGATCGAACATATCCACTGCAAGCACGCGGCCATCATTGCCGACAGCTTTACGCATGAGGAAATAAGAGCGGCCGTAGAAAACTCCGATTTCGGCAACGCCCCCCTCGAAAGCCTTCTTCTGCTGGGCGTGGAGCAATGACGTGAAAACAAGAGCGTCTGGAGGATCAATATAACCTTCGATTTTTTGCAGATCATGAAAGATGAATTTTCGATCATTAACATTCATGGCGCGCAATCCCTGGTTTCTGCATGCTAGTGAGCAGGTTGCAAAGTACAATTCAATCTTCGGTAGGCAAACCCAGAAGATACATTGTCTTCTGCGAAAATTTTATTGTACCGCAAAAAGTAGAAATAATTGAAGCGAAAATGAGACTTGATATTAGGGCGCTTATTTAAGTAATTATAATAAACTAAATTATAAGTATAATTTACTGCTTACGCGGATATGCGACACCAAAAACCACTTCGGGAGCCGATGGCTCCCGAAGTGACTGTGTCTGTAATTGGGCGGTATCAGCCCCTAAGGGCTTGCGCCAGCTCTTCCATATCGTCAGGCATATCCGTTTCAAACTCCATCACCTCGCCGGTGCGTGGATGTTCGAAAGCGAGTAAATAGGCGTGCAGAGCCTGCCTTGAAAAACGGTTCACCACCGTTTTTGCGTCCTCCGGCAACAGATTGGCCTTGGTGCGGAACGCCGCACCATATTCCGGGTCACCG
Source organism: Agrobacterium bohemicum (assembly GCF_001562555.1). Taxonomy (NCBI): domain Bacteria; kingdom Pseudomonadati; phylum Pseudomonadota; class Alphaproteobacteria; order Hyphomicrobiales; family Rhizobiaceae; genus Agrobacterium; species Agrobacterium bohemicum. The sequence continues at coordinate 71,988 of NZ_KQ961024.1, read as the reverse complement.
ATCAGCGGGTGGCCGATATGGGCCATGTGAACGCGGATTTGATGGGTGCGCCCGGTCTCCAGACGGCATTCCACCAGCGAAGCAAGCGATGTCGCATCCGGCTTTTCGTGATAACGCTCGATCACTTCGTAGTGGGTGATGGCCTCACGCGCATCATCGGTATCTTCGCGTTTGACGGCGCGCTTGGTGCGGTCGGCGCCGCGACCCAGTGCGGCGTCAATCGTGCCACGCAACGTCTTGGGGCGTCCCCAGACGATGGCCTTATAGGCACGCTCGAGCGGCCCTGTACGACCATGGTCGGCAAATTGTGCCGCCAATTTGCGATGGGCATTGTCGTTTTTGGCCACGACCATCACACCGCTGGTTTCCTTGTCCAGACGGTGCACGATGCCGGGGCGTTTGACGCCGCCAATGCCGGAGAGGCTATCACCGCAATGGTGGATCAGCGCATTCACCAGCGTTCCTGTCCAGTTGCCAGCACCGGGATGCACGACGAGACCGGCTGGCTTGAGAAGTACGATGAGGTCTTCGTCCTCATATTCCACCTCAATGGGAATGTCCTCACCCTTGGGCTCCGGGTCTTCCGGCTCCGGCATGGTGATCTCGATGCGGTCACCCGGATGAACCTTCTTTTTCGGCTCAGCGATTGGCTTTTCATTCAGAGAAACCGCGCCCTGCTCGATCAGCGCCTTGATGCGGCTGCGCGACAGATCGCCGCCGACTTCGGCTGCGAGCCATGCATCGAGGCGACCTTCGGCATCTTCCCCGGCAATCAGGACTTTCCTTGCGTCTCCGCCTTGTTTAAAGGGGTCGTTCATTCTTATTTCCGATCAATCAACAATATCCAAGGATCCCGATGACGCAGATCGAGCAAGCCGAACAGGACGACCAGCCGTTAGACCCGGCCATGGAAAAAGTTCGCCGCAAGATGATCCGGTTGCAGATCGTGTCGGGCTCCGTGATGTTTATCAGCCTTATGGCTGTCTTCGGTGCCGTTGTCTACAAGGCGGTCGGCCCATCCAAGACCGCGACCGCCACCAATACCAGCCCAACCGTTCCCTCCGACGCGCCGGTTGCTGCCACCGCAAGCCTGCCGCAGGGCTTCACCATCGAGAACGTGTCTTTCGCCAGCGGCGATATGCTGTTCTACGGACGCCTGGCCAACGGCACACGCAAGGCGCTGGTGTTCAATGTACAGGCGGGCCGTTTCGTAGCAGACATCACCATCGATGCCCGGTGATCTGGGATTCACCTCTATAACCGAGGCGGATGATCCACGCATTTCAGCTTTCAGGGACATTCGCGAGCGTGACCTGACCGGCAGGCAGGGTCGCTTCATCGTCGAAGGTACGGTCGTGCTGCGCATGTTGGCGGCAGCGCACAAGGCCGGTGGTGATTTCGAGGCGGAAAGCATTCTGATCCTCGAAAACCGCCTTGCAGGCGTGTCTGATATTCTGAGAGAATTTCCATCCGACGTGCCGATCTACGTGGCCACGGCATCGGTGCTGGATGCGATTGTCGGTTTCAACCTGCATCGCGGCATTCTGGCGCTCGGCAAGCGCAAGAGCGACAAGGATATGGCACAAACAATACGCCAACTGCCGAAATCCTCGCTCGTGCTCGTCGGTTGCGGCATTTCCAACCACGATAATCTCGGCTCGATGTTTCGCAACGCTGCCGCGTTTTACGCAGACGCGGTGTTTATGGATGCCACCTGCTGCGATCCGCTTTATCGGAAGTCGTTGCGCGTTTCGGTCGGCTCGGTACTTTCAGTGCCATATCATCGCGGCGGCGGTGCGGTTGAGATGCTGGAGACATTGGCAGCGGAAGGCTTCGACATCTGGAGCCTGTCGCCCGCAGGTACGACGGAAATCCGGCAGATACCGGCTTCCAACCGCATGGCGCTCGTTATCGGCACCGAAGGCGACGGCTTAGCCCCCGATGTGCTGACGCGCTTTCATACGGCCCGTATCGCCCAGGCACCTGAGCTCGACAGCCTCAATGCAGGCACAGCCTCCGGCCTCGCGCTTTATCAGATGGCAAGCGCAATCGGCCGCATCTGATTGTAAACGAAACCTTAATAGGCCGCATTTGCATTAACCTTGTCTCAAAACCGACCGTTAACATTTACAATTTAGTAATGAGCGGAACGAGAGGTTTCGCGATGCGTGGCGTATTTGTCGTCGTTTTTCTTTTGACTGTTCTGGCTGGCTGCGCGACGGCTCCGTCGCAGATCACCAATGCCTGTGCGATTTTCGAACAGCGGAACGGCATATTCAACAACTGGAAGAAAGATGCACAAGCAGCAGAACGGGAGTTCGGCGTGCCAGTGCCGGTTATGATGGCGACCATCTACACCGAATCCAGCTTCCAGCCCTATGCCCGACCGCCGCGTAACAAGCTCTTCGGCTTCATACCATGGGGACGCAAATCAACCGCCTATGGCTATGCCCAGGCGCTAGACGGTACGTGGAAAGTCTATCAGCGCGAGACAGGTCGCTGGAACGCCAGCCGTACCGATTTCACCGACGCAATTCACTTCGTCGGCTGGTACCATGCCAAGAGCAACCGTCAGAACGGCATTGCCCTCAACGACCCCTACAATCTTTACCTCGCCTATTACTCCGGCCACACCGGCTATGCGAAGGGCGTCTGGCGCAGCAACACCGCCATCCAGAAGGCCGCCCGCAAATCCGCTAACGTGGCCATGCGGTATGAGAAGCAATTGCAGGATTGCGGGTATCGGTAGAACGTCTGTTTTGTGATCCCACCTTCCCGCTCCGTCATCCCGCACTTTCTGCTGGATCCAGCGCGATCAAGGACTTCGTACATCGTCTGCTTTGTAGATGGAGGTCAATTACCTCTCCACGTCATCCTCAGGCTTGACCCGAGGATTTAGCGAACCCCCAACGTAAAACGTGGTTCGATCCTCGGGTCAAGCCCGAGGATGACGGTAGTGGGTTTGGCCAAACCCTTCTTGAACCGCTAAACGTATGGTGCCAGAAACACCTTAGCCGCCTCGATCTCGTTAGAACGGATTTCGTGGCCGCCGGAATGCCATTCCACGTCAACGTCACCACCCTGAGCCATGAAATAATCCGCCAGCCCAGTTGTCAACGGGACCGGGCAGATCGGATCATGTTCGCCCGCCGTGATCAGCACACGCCTTGACGCGAGTGCTGGCGCGGGCTTCGGCTCGAACGGAATAAGCGGATGCATCAGCACGGCTGCGTCAAAAAGATCGGGGAATTCGATCAGCACGTTGGCGAGAATATTCGCACCGTTGGAAAAACCCAGGCCAACGACTAGACCCGCCTCATGATAATCGCGGTTGGCTTTGATAAATTCAGCCATCTGCTGCGTGGCACGATTGAGATCGGCCATGTCATAGACGCCTTCCGCCGTTCTGCGGAAAAACCGCGAAGCGCCGGATTCCGAAACGTCGCCGCGGGGCGAAATGACGGTCGCATTCGGCAGCAATCGCGCGCCGAAATCGAAGAACTGGTTCTCGTCACCACCTGTACCGTGAAAGACGAAAAAGGCTGGCTGGCCCGGCGCACCGGCGCGAACCTTGTGAGAATAAGCGTCCTTGCTCATGGATATACCTCCTGAAAACGGCCTGCGGCCCTCAAGCCGCAAGCGTTTCCTCTTTCCTGCAAAATCAATTGTCCAATGGTTCCAGATGCTGTTCCAGCGTGGCGCGCAGATGTGCGTGCTGTGATGGCAGCTTCAACGCTTCGCCCAGATGGGCCGTGTCTTCGTCGCGGTCGAAACCCGGTTCGTTCGTCGCGATTTCAAACAGCACGCCGCCGGGCGTGCGGAAGTAGATCGCCCAGAAGTAATCACGATCGATAACCGGCGTGACCTGATGCCCCGTATCCATCAATGCCTTGCGGACTTCCAACTGCGTCTCGCGGTTTTCGACCGCGAAGGCGATGTGGTGAACCGAGCCTGCCCCAAGACGAGCGCCGGAAATATTCGGCATGGTTTCGATGTCGATAAAATCGGCACCATTACCGCCGGGCATACCTAGCCGCAACACGCCGTCCTGCCTGTCCACTTCCTGATAGCCCATGAACTTCAGAAGCTCCGCCGTCGCACCTTCATCTGCAAGCCGTAACGACGCCCCCTGAAAACCACGGATCGCCTGATCTTCACCGACGCCATTGGCGGTCCACTGCGTACGCGCATCGTCCTTGACCTCGACAAGGGCAAAGCCATCGCCATCCGGTCCGGCAAAGTGCAGGCGTTTGTTACCGAAAGCTTCATCGGCTTTCAGGCCATCGACATTGGCTTTCGCCAAACGATCCTGCCAGTACCCAAGCGAACCCTCGGGAACGGAAAACAACGTCGTGCCGACTTCGCCAGTGCCCTGACGGCCCCGCGCCATGTGCGGAAAAGGAAAATAGGTCATCACTGAGCCGGGTGTACCAACCTCATCACCGTAATAGAGGTGGTAGACATCAGGCGCGTCGAAGTTGACCGTCTTCTTGACGCGGCGCAGGCCGAGCGTATCCGTGAAGAAATGGTTGTTGCCACGCGCACTCGCCGCCATGGATGTGACGTGGTGCAGACCTTTGATCTGGTTCAACATTTTAAACCCTCCGATTGGACGGGCGCGCAGGGAAGCGACACCCTTCTTTCATGGGTTCAAGATGGTGCAGATCAGGCCGCTCGCATAGATGGGACGTTCAGAACGGATTGTTCTCAAATTGGAAACGATGCCGTTTACTGTTCAGCAAACCAGACGCGCTTTATCAGTGGTCGTCATTGGCGCCACGGACCCAGTACCCCGCGGTGTGAAGGCATGTTTTCGGGAGACCGGCCTCGTCCCCCAACATCTTTTTGATAATGCGGGCTTCACTTTTTTCGCAGCCGACGAACACATGCAGCCCCTCATGACCATTCCAGCCATGAGAGCGCAGGGATTGTTGCAGCAACCCGGCAGTGCCGGCGGCTTTCCCATCGCGGTACAGCCAGTTCCACGTCACCTGCGCCTTGGAGGAAACCTCCTGCCGCTCGTTCTCATTGTCGATTTCCGCATAAACCGTGAGCTTCTTGCCCGCTGGCATTTCGGCCGCCATGCGTAACATCACCGGCAGTGCGGTTTCATCGCCAGCAAACACGTAGTCCTCGGCGTCGGGCAGTTCGCCGCCGGGGCCAACGATACCGACGATATCGCCAGCAGCCGCCGTTGCGCCGAAATGCGCGCCGGGCATGTCGTCGCCCTCGTGCATGACGAAATCGAGATTGATTTCCCCGCGCTTGATATCGCCGGAACGGATGGTATAGACGCGACGCGCCTGTTCATCCTCGCCTTGCGCCCAGACGATGGCACCCGTTTTCGACACATGCGGCCAAACGGGAGCGCGAGCCTGATCGGGAAGGATGAGGATGCGGACATGCAGCCCACCACTCATCAACCGCTCGATGCCCTCATCGATCGCGATCACGACGCGCCGCATCTTTGGCGTCAGATTATAGGCTCGCACAACGCGACCGCTAAACAGATTGGGCAGTTCCCGCAGCTCTGCTCCATCCCCTTCCCAGCGAAAATCGAGCGACGTATCGCCGGAAAACTCAACAATATGCTCGGCAACCATGGCCTTGACGGAGAGCAGAATATTTTCCGAAACGCAATTGATCCGAGCAGCAAAGCGCCCATCCTCGGCACCAAATGTGCCGTTGCCGTAATCCGCCTCGAAATGCACAGCCTCGCCATCGCGGGTCATCGTCATATACTCGGCGAAATGCTCGTGAAAAGCCGCAACGATGGCATGTGGGTCGGGAAGAGCAACAGATGTTTTCGCAGACAGAAAAGTCACCGGCGTAAATCCTTCAGATTACAGTCCGGTTATCTTTAGATCAGTAAATTTAAAAGTGCAAAGCAGTTTTTACGACGTTCGATCACACTTTTTCCGGCAATTGCCAGTTTATTGGCTCCCTGCCCCGCGAAACAAGAAACTCGTTGGCTTTGGAGAAATGGTGGTTGCCAAAAAATCCGTTGTGCGCCGACAGCGGTGATGGATGCGGTGATTTGAGAACAAGATGTTTCGTCTGGTCTACGAAAGCTGCTTTTTTCTGCGCGTAGGAGCCCCAGAGCAGAAAAACGACGCTATCGCACTCTTCATTCACGGTGCGGATGATGGCATCGGTAAACTTCTCCCAGCCCTGCCCCTGGTGAGATGCAGCGCGCGCCTCTTCGACCGTCAGGACACTGTTGAGCAGCAGCACCCCCTGTTTGGCCCAGCTTTCCAGAAAGCCGTGCTTGACGGGCGCAATCCCGAGATCGCTCTGCAATTCCTTGTAGATGTTGACGAGCGATGGCGGCGTGCGCACGCCCGGCTGCACGGAAAAACACAGGCCATGCGCCTGTCCCGCGCCATGATACGGGTCCTGGCCAAGAATGACGACCTTGACCTCGTCCAGCGGTGTCAGGTCGAGTGCGCGGAAATACTCGCTGCCTTTGGGGAAAATGTGCTTGCCGGCAGTTTTCTCTGCCAGCAGAAAGTCTTTCAGCTTTTGCATGTAGGGGCTGGCGAATTCCGCCGAAAGCACGTGTTTCCAGCTTTCCTCGAGTTTGACGCCTGCCTCTGTCATGAAACCCTCTTGATCTATTTAAAGCGATTGCCGCGCTGGAGAACTTCAATCTTGTACCCATCCGGGTCGCAGATGAAGAAGTACTTCGCAAATGGCCTACCCCTATAGTCCACATTAACGATCTTGCCGACTGACAGACCAAGCGCTGCCAGACGAGCATGTTCGGCATCTACATCTTCGACGCTGACGGCAATGTGGCCGTAGCCATCTCCCAGCGCGTAAGGCACTTCGCGGCCTTTGTTGATGGTCAGCTCCAACTCGAAGTCACCGTCGGCATTGCTGAGATAGACCAGCGTAAACGTCTCGAACTCGAAACGCTCAGCGATCTCAAGACCGAAAGCTTGGCTGTAAAAACCCACCGAACGCTTCTCGTCCAGCACCCGGACCATAGAGTGAATAAGTTTGGCCATGGTGTTTCCTTCTTCCTGCATCGTTGGTCGCCCGCTTATGCTGCAGGCATTGGGCGAGGCTGATAAAGCCTGAACGCTCGGGTTTCAACCCTCAAGGCCATTTCCGGTCGCATGCCAGACAACCACATGCGTCTATACAACGACAGCTTCCCACTATCATGACCAGAGAACTCATGATACCGGCAGTCATGCGCGTCTTGTATCTCTGTCTTGGCTGGCTCATGGTTGCCACCGGTATCGTCGGTGCGTTTCTGCCTATTTTGCCTACGACGCCGTTTCTTCTGGTGGCACTCTGGTGCTTTTCCAAATCGTCCCCGAGGCTCGAAACCTGGCTTCTGTCCCACCCCAGATTTGGGCCATCCCTGCGCAATTGGCGGGAAAAAGGTGCCATTCCCCGCAAGGCAAAAATCGCCGCAGTTTCTCTTATGACAATGAGTTACGGGATATTCTGGTTCACAACCGAACCGACGCCGCTGCGTGCCTCGATCGTCGCCGCCGTCATGCTGGGCGCCGCCATTTTCGTGGCCACCCGGCCTGAACCCTGACGTCTGATTTCAGCGATGCCGCGATTGCGGTAACACATAGGGGATGTGCCGTGCCGGAATACGCCCCACCGTGCCACCAATGCCATAGACCCGGGCAATCGTTTCATCATTGATGGTTTCCAGCGATGGCCCACAGGCCGTGATCTGTCCACGGCGCATGACGATAAGTTGATCGGCAAACTCGGCAGCGAGATTGAGATCGTGCAGAACCGCAAGCACCGCGCCACCAGCCAGCGCAAAATCGCGCGCGGTCTCAAGCACGGAAATCTGGTGGCCGAGATCGAGGCTCGACGTTGGCTCATCCAATAAAAGCGCCCTCGCCTCGCCATTCTCCACAGCGTCAGGCACTTGCGCCAGAGCGCGGGCGAACTGCACCCGCTGCTGCTCACCGCCTGACAGCATGTTGTAGGATCGACCTTCGAACCCGCAGAGGCCGACCTTTGCCAGCGCCCGCCTTGCCTGTTCCTCCGGCTCTAGCGATCCCTGCGCCACTGCGCCCATGCGCACGATTTCCAGCGCGGTAAACGGAAACGACAGCACGGTGCTTTGTGGCAACACAGCGCGCAGACGCGCCAGTTGCGCAGGCTTGAAGACGCCAACATCGACCTTGTTATAGACAACATCCCCAGCATCTGCCCGCATCTCGCCGGACAGCACCTTCATCAAGGTGGATTTACCCGCACCATTGGGGCCGATGATGACGCTGAATGTGCCGGGATTGAGCTCGATCGAGACATCATCCAGCAATCTGCGCCCAGAACGAACGACTGTCACGCCACGCGTGGAAATCATGACACATTCCTCAAACCAAGCCCGTTGCCACGGCCCAGCAGCAGAAACAGGAAGACCGGGGCGCCGATGAGTGCGGTGACGACACCAATCGGCAATTCGGCGGGTGCCGCCACGGTCCGCGCAAAACTATCCGCCAGCAGCAGCAGCCCCGCCCCACCAATGGCGGATGCAGGCAGGAGGAAGCGGTGCGACGAACCGATGACCAGCCGCAGCAGATGCGGCACGACGATGCCAACGAAACCGATGGAGCCCGCGGCCGCGACGCTTGCCCCGCAGGCTGCGGCAACGGCTAGAATGACGAGGCGTTTCAGCCGTTGCACCGGAATGCCCATATGGAATGCGGCGGCATCCCCCAGGATCAGCGCATCCAGCCCTTTCGAGACGAACGGCATGCTGGCCATGATGACGACGAAGAAGGGCAAAGTCGTCCATATCTTGAGAGGCGTCGCGCCACCCAGCGAACCAAGGCTCCAGAAGGTGATGTCGCGCAAGGCGCGGTCATCGGCCATAAAAATCATCAGCCCCATTAAGGCAGCACTGAGTGCGGCTACGGCAATACCGGCAAGGATCAGAACCGTGGTCGATGTCGCGCCGTTTCGCGTCGCGATCATGTAGAGCAACAACGTGTTCATCAACCCGCCCATGAACGCCATCAGCGGCAGGAAATGAACGCCAAACAATGCAGATAAAGGCGCGAGCAGACCGCCACCCAGCGCCAGAGCAGCCACGGCAAAAAGGGCCGCACCGGAGGTAACGCCGACGAGGCCAGGATCGGCAAGCGGGTTGCGAAACAGGCCCTGCATCATGGCACCGGAGACAGCCAATGCCGCACCGATCATGAGACCAAGCCCTGTGCGCGGCAGGCGCACCGCTTCGAGGATAACCCGATCGCGAGGCTCCATGATCTGAGAATGGCCGGTGAAATACAGCCACAACTCATGCAGCCCCACGCCAGTCGGCCCGCTGGACAGCGACACGAAGCAGGCGAACACCAGAAACACACACAAATAGACAAGAGTGATGACACCCTTGCGGGAACGGTCGCCCGGCATGGGATCTGCGACCTCGGTCACAGCCAACACGCTCACGGCTTCACGATTTCTGGGTAGAGCTTGGCAGCCAGTTCACGACCGGCAGCGGGCGTGCGCGGGCCAAAGCCGATCAGATAAAGTCCATCCATGCTGATCAGCGACTTGGAAGCCGCAGCCGGGGTGGACTGGAAGGCGGGAAGCGCAAAGACCTCATCGGGGTTTTCCGCATGATTACCGCGTTGCATGGTCAAGACCACATCCGGGGCGGCCGCGATCACGGCTTCGTCAGTCAGTGGCTTGTAGCCGGTAATCTCCTGAGCGGCATTGATGCCGCCAGCCATTTCAATGATTGCTGCCGCCTCTGTATCCTTGCCGGCGGCCATGATGCGCCCACCGGCGGTGGAGAGAACGAAAAGCACACGCTTTTTCTGGCTGCCAACGGCAGCAACATCCTTGGCGAGCGTAACGAGGTCAGAATTGACCTGCGCTGCAAGCACCTTCGCCTTATCTTCAAGGCCGACAGCGGCCCCGACATCCTCGATTTTCTTGGCAATGGCGCTGCCTTCCGGCGGCGTATCGACGGTCACCATCGGAACTTCGCTGGCCTTCAAAATGCCGATCACATCGGCAGGGCCGGAGCCGTCTTCCGACAGGATCAGATCGGGCTTTTGCGACAGAATCCCTTCAGAAGACAGCGCCCGCATGTAACCGACATCCGGCTTGGACAGCGCGTCAGCGGGAAAACTGCTGGTCGAGTCACGGGCCACGATGCGATCTCCGGCACCCAGCGCATACAGAATTTCCGTCACCGTGCCACCAAGTGCAACGATCCGCTTCGCCTCCGGATTACCCATATCCGACGCGTGGGCCGTGAGTGGCGAAAGCGCCATAACGGCAAAGAAACCAAGTGAGCGAAGTGAAAACGGCATGATGTGAATCCTGAACAATGCGGCGCGCTACAGCCTGCACGCCATATAACTTGAGTTGATTGCACATCTTTATAAAACGCACAATCCGATAAGTTGACTATTTTCGTTATCTTTTATATTTCCGTCGTTCAGGGTAGCGGCGCCAGTTCCGGTACCGCCAATTAAAAGGGAAACAATCGATGTTTATTGCCATGAACAGGTTCCGTGTCGTGCCGGGCTTTGAAGAAGCGTTCGAAACCATCTGGCGCGAGCGCAAGCGTCATCTGGCCGAAATGCCCGGCTATCTGGAATTCCATATGCTGAAGGGTGCGAAGGCTGACGATCACACGCTCTACGCCTCTCATACTGTCTGGGCCACGAAGGACGATTTCACCGCATGGACGAAGTCCGAGCAGTTCCGCGCCGCCCACGCCAATGCCGGTAACAATCGCGGCAAGGTCGAATATCTCTCCGGCCCGCATTTCGAGGGCTTCGACGTCATCATTCATGAAGGCAAGGACGGGCAAGACCACCCGGTTGCGGCTTGAGTATGACCATCAGCTTGAATGCCGAGAAGAGCGACGGGCGGCTGGAGCGCGCGAAAGCAGCCCTTGCAGAAAAGCCCGATGGCGTGGTGGAAGCCATTGCCGCCAAGGCAGAAGTGACGCCAGCGGAAATTCTGGCGCTTCTCCCGCATGGTGCAGCTGTTTCCGCTCCTGCCGAAAAGTTTAACGATATTTGGGACGAGTTGCGCTCCTGGGGCGAAGTTCTGATGATCGTCCAGACACCGGATATCGTTTTCGAAGTCCCCGGCCACCTTCCCGAGGGAACCGAGGGGCATGGCTGGTTCAACATCCACGGCGACAGTCCCATTGGTGGACATATCAAGAAAGACAACTGCGCGTCGATCACCTTCATCGACCGTGAATTTCATGGACGTCGGTCACTGTCTGTGTGGTTCATGAATGCAGGCGGCAGCGCCATGTTCAAGCTCTTCGTGCGCCGTGACGAGAACAAGGAATTGCTGGCGGATCAACTGACGAAATTTGAAGCGTTGCGTAACAGCTTCCTCTCCTGAAAAAATGGTGTGAGCCGCTATCATAATTCTGATGGCGGCTTTTCCTTTGAACATCGAATGTCGCTTCCGGCATGTCTCGACCATCCCGTGATGCCTTATCAATTCAAGGCCTTGGTAAAGCACGAGAAGCTTTGCGCCACTCTCGACCTGCGCTATAGGCCGTTGCGACACATGATGAGGGAAAACCTATGACGACCTATGTTTTGACCGTAGCCTGCCAATCCAAGCGCGGCATTGTCGCTGCCATATCGGGTTATCTGGCGGGCAAGGGTTGCAACATCGTCGATAGCTCCCAGTTCGATGACCTCGAAACCGGCAAATTCTTCATGCGGGTCTCCTTCATTTCCGAGGAAGGCGAAACCATGGAAGCCTTGAATGCGGGCTTTGCGCCGATTGCGGCAGAGTTCGGCATGGATGCCAATATCTACAGCGATGGCGAGCGGACCAAGACGCTGTTGATGGTGTCGCGTTTCGGCCATTGCCTGAACGATCTGCTCTATCGCTGGAAGATCGGTGCGCTGCCGATCGATATCGTTGGCGTCGTGTCCAACCATTTCGAGTACCAGAAAGTCGTCGTCAACCACGACATTCCCTTCCACCACATCAAGGTTACCAAGGACAACAAGCCGAAAGCAGAAGCGCAACTGATCGACCTGATCGAAACCAGCGGCACGGAGCTTGTGGTGCTGGCCCGTTACATGCAAGTGCTCTCCGACGAAATGTGCCGCAAGATGTCTGGTCGCATCATCAATATCCATCACTCTTTTCTGCCGAGCTTCAAAGGCGCCAACCCTTACAAGCAGGCATATGAGCGCGGCGTAAAGCTGATCGGCGCGACAGCGCACTACGTCACCGCCGATCTCGATGAGGGTCCGATCATCGAGCAGGACACGGTTCGAGTCACCCACGCGCAGTCAGCCGAAGACTACGTGTCGCTGGGTCGCGATGTCGAAAGCCAGGTGCTGGCCCGCGCTATCCACGCCCACATCCATCACCGTACCTTCATCAACGGCAGCCGCACGGTTGTCTTTCCGCCAAGCCCCGGCTCCTACGCGTCAGAGCGGATGGGGTAAAATTTCCCGAAATACATGAGAACCGTCGAACTTTATTTTTGGTGACGAGCAACCGACTGCCTGACGCAGCAGTTCTTACCATGTTGTCAAACACCAGAGGTTCCCCTCATGAAAAAGCTGATTATTGCCGGTGCCGCGTTTTTCCTCGCGGCAGGTTCGACGTTTGCCCAGCAGCCTCCGCCACCACCCCCAGGTGCGCCTGATGCAGGTCAACAGGCCGACGTGCCACCACCACCACCGCCGCCACCAGGTGCCGGTCAAAGAGCCGATGCCCCTCCTCCTCCGCCACCCGGCCATTGGGGGCCCAAAGACGGTGGACCAAGAGAAGGCGGGCCGCGTGAGCGGATGATGATGCCACCACCGCCACCGCCATCGAAGGGCGCACATTTCCGCTTGGAACAGGGCGAAACTAAGATCGACATCAAATGTGCTGATGACGAGCCAATGAAGGCTTGCGCTGACATTATGATGCAGCTGATTGACAAGATTAACGAGTAATTTTGCGTATTACGAGCAGAAACGGCGCAATCATGCGCCGTTTCGCGAGAACTGAACGGTTGCCTTCAAACCACGTCCACTGGACGCGTCTTGCAGCAAGAGCCGTCCATTAAACAGAGCTGCAATTTCCTCAACGATCGAAAGCCCGAGGCCCGCACCGGGTGCTGCATTCCCATCGCCTCTGGCAAACCGCTGACGCACGACATCCCGCTTTTCCGCAAAAATACCAGGACCATTGTCCTCTACCTCCAGAAAAGCCATGCCGTTGACTTTCCCGACCTTGACCGTCACTTCCGCGCCGCGCCCTGCATAAGCGATGGCATTGCTGATGAGGTTACCCAGCAATTCACCCAGCAGAAGCGGCTCTGCGGGAATGCTGGCTGTTTCAACCAGTTCGAAACCAAGATCGATGCCCGCCTCTGCGGCAATGGGAACGTAATCGGCTGTCACCGATTGCGCGAGTGAGACGAGATCGACTTCGACAAGGCTCTGTTTTTCGCCCGACCCCGCCGCATCGATGTTCGCCATGCGCAAAAGCTGCGCCAGAATGTGTTCGGCATGGGCCACCGAAGCGTCACCCTTGTGGGCCGCCGCCTGTGCTTCCTGCAAGGTCGAGGCACGTGCCGAAAGCGCAAGCTGGGTGCGGATGATCGCAAGCGGCGTTCGCAACTGATGACTGGCATTGCCGGTAAAATGCCTCAGCGCATCGAGTGCCGACTGCAGCCGCACCATAAAGGAATTGACGGTCTCTACGAGGTTTTCAACCTCCACCGGAACCGATTGGCGGATGGGGTGCAGATCGTTAGGGCTCCGCTCATCGATGGCTTCGCTCAGTCGGTACAGCGGGCGCAGCGAGATCGTCACCGCAATCCACACGATGATGGCAGCACCGATAATCATGAAAAGAAGACGCAGCGCAGAACGAAGGATGATGGCCTGTGCCAGCCGGCTACGCGCAATCGTGGTTTCCGCAACGGTCACGGTAAACGGTACGGAATTGACCCCCGTCGATGCAAAACGCTCGATGGCCGCGACACGAATGGGCTCACCGCGAAATTCGGCATCCACGAAAATCGGCGCGTCACTGCGCGCCTTTTCCACTGAAGGCAGGTTCTGATAACCTGTCAGGAACTGACCATTCGGTCCATCGACACGGTAAAACACCCGGTCTTGCGCCGCCGATGTCAGCATTTCAAGCGCGACATAGGGAATATCGACCTCCAGCGATCCGTCTTCGGACACCACCACGCGCTCGGCAATCGCAAGAGCAGAGCCGGAGAGGACGCGATCGGAGACGATATTTGCGGTATTGGTGGCTTCGCGGTAGGTATCGGCCAGCGCGATGCAGCCAATGATCGCCGTGGAAATCAGAAGCCAGCCAAGCAGACGCCGCCTCAACGAATAGGCGGCTTGCTTCATTCCGCCATCTCCGGCAATTTCTCAAGGTAGTAACCAATACCCCGTGCCGTCTTTACCGTCAGCCCATGCGGCCCGAGACGTTTGCGCAGACGGCTGACATATTGCTCGATGGCATTGCCGGAAAGCTCGTCATCGAAACCGGTCAGAGATTGCACGATGGCTTCTTTGGCCACCACTTTTCCGGCACGCATGAACAACACTTCCAACAGCGCGACCTCGCGTGCTGGAATATCGAGCGGGAAACCTTCGGCGGAAAACGTGCGTGATGTCAGATCGAAAGAAACCTTGCCGAAACTGACCAGCGACGAGCGCAGCCCGGCATTGCGGCGCAGAAGCACCCTCACCCGCGCCTCGAATTCTGTAATGTCGAAGGGCTTGATCATGTAGTCGTCGGCACCGAGGTCCAGCCCCTTAACGCGCTCTTCCGGTGTGCCGCGTGCGGTAAGGATCAACACAGCCGCCTTGTCCTGGCGCGCCCGCATGGAGCGTAACACATCGATGCCGTCCATTTCCGGCAGGTTGAGATCGAGAATGACGAGATCGAAACTTTCGGCAGCGATCGCGGCATCGGCAGACGCACCATCGGAAACAACGTCCACGGCATAGCCACTTCCACGCAACAGCGCAGACAGCCCCTCCGACAGAACCTGATTGTCCTCAACCAGCAGAATTCGCAAGCTGACGCCCTCCATTTGCGGGAAATTTATCGAAGCGATGCCGTCTTGTGAATGGCAAGAGGCTGCGGCATGATCTTTCCATGCGTATTCTTCTTCACCTCTGTCTTTTCTTTGCCACTGCAAACGCTTTGCAGGCGCAGCCGATGATCTTTCCCGCGCGCTCCGGCAAAGCGGATGCGGAAACGCTCATTGTCTATTCGTCCCTTGACGAACCACTGGCAACGCCGATGATCGAAGGTTTCCAGAAAGCCAACCCTGACGTGGCTGTCTCCTACGAGGATATGCTCACCGGCGAGATTTACGACCGCATCGTGAGCGAAACGGATGCGGGCAAAAAAACCGCTGATTTCGCCTTCTCCTCCGCCATGGATCTTCAGGTCAAACTCAGCAATGACGGTTACGCCCAGCGGTCCGATCTGCCCATGAGCGCGCGCTGGCCCGCCTGGGCCAACTGGCGCAACACGGCCTACGCGCTAACTTTCGAGCCCGCCGTCTTCGTCTATCACAAGCCCAGCTTCCAGACCGAAAAGCCCCCGGCCAGCCGCGCCGAATTCGTGGATTATCTGGAGCGCCATGCCAAGCAGGTGCATGGGCGCATTGCAACCTATGACATCGAACGCTCTGGCGTTGGCTTTCTGTTCATGTCGCGGGATCAGGAGCAGTTCGGCGATATCTGGAACGTCATCAAAAGCATGGGCACGGCGGGCGTGAAGGTTTACTCCACCAGTTCCGCCATTCTGGACCGTATTTCGGATGGTCGTTTTATCCTTGGCTACAACATTCTCGGTTCATACGCGGCGGATTGGGCTTCGCGCCATCCCGATGTCGGTATCGTACTGCCCAAGGATTACACCGTCGTGATGTCACGCATCGGGCTGGTGCCGCAGGCGGCGAAAAATGCGGAGCTTGGCCGCCGCTATCTGGAATTCTTCATGTCGAAGGAAGGCCAGACCATCATGGCGCGGCAGTTGCAGATACCGGCCGTCAGCCCCGATGTGGCGGGCGAGAACACCGCAAATATGATGCAGGCCATCCACGGCGCGCAGTTGCGGCCCGTTCCGGTCAGTCCGGGATTGATGGTCTATCTCGATCAGGTCAAGCGCGCGCGCATCATAGAGCGCTGGAACGAAGCTTTACGCGCCCAGTAGACGCCTTTCAAAAATTAATAGACAGTAAATGTGCTGAGGAGTTGCCGAGCGTCAGTTAGATGACAGCTTTCTATGGTGCTGTGCAATTCTTCGTTCATCCGTGGAGGCGGACTGAAGAAGCGGGAGGAAAGTCTCACAGGACAGATGGTTCGGGTCGCTGATTGCCACCCTTGATGTCGTCCGTGCGCGCCCCTTCCGCGATCACAACAACATGCCGAAACGGCATACAAGGAGGGTTCACTTTGAAGCATTTCCTCATCGCTTCGCTTCTCGCAGGCGCAATTGCATTTCCCGCGGCAGCAGCCGACTACACCATCATCGCCCCGGCAAATCCCGGCGGCGGCTGGGACCAGACGGCACGGTCCTTGCAGACCGTGTTGCAGGAAGAAGGCATTTCCAAGAGCGTTCAGGTTCAAAACGTTCCCGGCGCTGGCGGCACGATCGGCCTTGCACAGTTTGCAAGCCAACAGAAGGGCAACCCGAATGCTCTGATCGTCGGCGGTTACGTCATGGTCGGCGCTATTCTCACCAACAAGGCACCCGTTACGCTGAGCGCAGTCACGCCTATCGCGCGTTTGACCGGCGAATATGAAGCCATCGTCGTTCCTGCCTCGTCGCCGATCGAAAACATCGGCCAGCTCATCGAGCAGCTGAAGAAGGATCCGGGCAGCGTGTCCTGGGGCGGCGGTTCGGCTGGCGGCACTGACCACATCACAGCTGGCCTGATTGCCAAGGCAGCAGGCGTTGATCCAACCAAGATCAACTACATCGCGTACTCCGGCGGCGGTGAAGCTCTTGCTTCCATTCTCGGCGCGCAGGTAACAGCCGGCATTTCCAGCTACGGTGAGTTCGAAAGCCAGGTTAAGGCCGGAACGGTTCGTATTTTGGCGATTTCCAGCGAGCAGAAGCTTGAAGGTATCGATGCACCGACATTGAAGGAAAGCGGCCTCGACGTCGTGATCCAGAACTGGCGCATGGTTGCCGCTCCTCCAGGCCTGACACCTGAGCAGGAAAAGGCCGTTGGTGCCGATATCGAAAAGCTGGCGAAATCTGCCAAGTGGCAGGAAACGCTGAAGACCAAGGGCTGGATGGACACATATCTTGCAGGTGATGCTTTCAAGGAGCAGCTTGCAAAAGACACTGCCTCCACAGAAGCCATTCTCAAAGACATCGGACTGGTAAAATGAGCCAGGGTTCATCCCCTTCCCAACCCACAAAGCGCCGCCCTGATTGGGCGGCGTTCGCGATCGCCGTTTTTCTGGTGGCGATTGCAGCCGTTATTTTCTGGGATTCGGCGAGGCTTGCCAGTGTAGCCGGTTATTCTCCGGTCGGCCCGGCAACCGTTCCTTACGCCATTGCTTTCTGTCTTATCGGCCTGGCCATCTGGACCGGGTTCGAAGCATGGCGCAATGAGTTTCCGACCCGCGACCGACAGGAAATGGGACCCGTCTTCTGGGTCATTGCCGGTCTTGCCGCGCAGATGCTGCTGCTCAAAATCGCTGGTTTCTCGATTGCAACAGGCCTGCTCTTTGCCTTCACGGCACGCGCATTCGGCAAACGCAAGCTCTGGTATTCGATCCCCATCGGTATCGTTTTTAGCTTCATCATCTGGGTGATCTTTGCGCAATTGCTGCAATTGTCGCTGCCCGCTGGTCCCTTGGAACGGCTGTTTTTCTAACGGCCGATCCACTCGATAAACAACAAGATATGAAACCTTCGCGCCCGCATTTTAAGCGCAGCAAAGGCTTCACCCGACAGGGGGACAACTGTCCATGAGCACTTTTGAATTTCTGCTGCAGGGTCTGGCGGTTGCCGCGCAACCTATGAACCTTGTTTATGCGTTGATCGGCGTCACACTCGGCACCGCTGTCGGCGTTTTGCCCGGCATCGGTCCGGCCTTGACTGTCGCACTGCTTTTGCCCGTCACCTACCGGCTCGATCCTGCCGGATCGCTGATCATGTTTGCCGGTATCTATTACGGCGGTATGTATGGTGGCTCGACCACGTCGATCCTGTTGAACACGCCCGGCGAAAGCGCCTCTATCGTCACCGCGCTGGAGGGCAACAAGATGGCCCGAGCGGGGCGCGGAGGACCGGCACTTGCCACTGCTGCCATCGGCTCTTTCGTCGCCGGCCTGATAGCGACCATCGCCCTTGCCTTCGTTGCCCCTTACATCGTCAAGCTGGCGCTGGTCTTCGGGCCCCGCGAATATTTCGCGCTGATGGTGCTGGCCTTCGTCACCGTGTCATCGGCATTTGGTGATTCCGCACTGCGCGGCCTCACTTCTCTGTTCATCGGCTTCACGCTGGCCATTGTCGGCATCGACCAGTTGACCGGCCAGACGCGCATGAGCTTCGGCATTCCCGACCTGCTGGACGGTGTGGAAGTCACAACACTGGCCGTCGCCATGTTCGCCATCGGCGAAACACTGTTCATCGTGGCGCAGGGCCAGAGCGGCGACGAAAAGGTCGAAGCCGTCAAGGGGTCTGTCTGGATGAGCGCGCAGGACTGGGCACGGTCCTGGAAGCCGTGGCTGCGCGGCACGTTAATCGGCTTCCCGATTGGCGCGATGCCAGCAGGTGGCGCTGAAATCGGCACCTTCCTGTCCTACGCAACAGAAAAGAAGCTGTCGAAGCACCCGGAAGAATTCGGCCACGGTGCCATCGAAGGCGTCGCGGGTCCCGAAGCGGCCAACAACGCATCTGCCGCCGGTACACTGGTTCCACTGCTGACGCTCGGCCTGCCAACGACGGCAACAGCCGCCATCATGCTGGCCGGTTTCCAGCAGTTTGGCCTTCAGCCCGGCCCGCTTCTGTTCGCGACCAATCCGCAACTCGTCTGGGGTCTGATCGCAAGCCTGTTCATCGCCAATCTCATGCTGCTGGTTCTCAACCTGCCGCTGATCGGCCTGTGGGTAAAGCTGCTGACCATTCCCAAGCCTTGGCTCTATGCCGGCATTCTCTTGTTCGCGACGCTTGGCACTATCGGCGCGAACCCGTCGGTCTTCGAACTCGGCATGCTGCTCGCCTTTGGCATTCTCGGCTATGTCATGCGCATCTTCGGTTACCCGATTGCGCCTGCCGTCGTCGGCCTCATCCTCGGACCACTGGCCGAACAGCAGTTACGCCGTGCACTGGCCATCGGCCAGGGCGATCCATCCGTACTGTTCACGTCTTGGATTGCAGTGGCCCTGTTTGCCGTTGCAGCCGCGGCCTTCTTCGTGCCGCTCATCATGCGCATTCGCGGTCGCGGACAGGTGCTGACACAGCTTGCTGCCAACGAAGACTGATCAAGCTCCCTCCCAAGGGCCTGCCCCGCATTCGAAAGAGTGCGGGGCTTTTTTATGGCCGCGATGGAACAGACAGGATGCCGTTATCTTTACAATAGTTAGACAACATCTGGGAAAGATATCATGCGCAAACTGGCCATGCTTTTCGTTGTGGCGCTTGCGTCATGCACAACAGCTTCAAACGCTATAGAGCCCATTCCGGGCAGCATTACCTATAATGGTCAGCCAAGGACCAAACTGACCAAATCTCCCATAGGCAGCACCTTCAGTCACGACTTCAGCATGGGAGACGGGCGCCGGGCATACGAAACTTATCGTATCGCACCAGACCGCTCCCTCATCTTGATGAACCGTGTGATCATGAGCGATGTCCCGCCAGATAATTAGATTTCGTAAAGAATATATATTTTCCATCACAGATAATGGAACGACTGACGCCCCAAGTCGTTGATTTCCCGGACGTTTAAAAATCAGAACATAATCGCGTTTCAGGAGAACGACATGAGAACTCATAAGACCCGAAACGATCTACCTTCAAATACCAAAGCGACCGTCATAGGGCTCTTGAACGAGGCCCTTGCCTCCGTTATCGACCTTTCTCTGGTAACGAAGCAGGCTCACTGGAACCTGAAAGGCCCGCAATTCATAGCCATCCACGAGTTGCTTGATACCTTCCGCAGTCAGCTGGATAAGCACAGCGATACGATTGCGGAACGCGCCGTCCAATTGGGTGGCACAGCGCTAGGAAGCGTACAGTCGGTTACATCGACGTCGAAACTCAAAGCCTATCCAACGGACATTTTCAAAATCCAGGACCATCTGGACGAGTTGATAGAACGTTACGGCGACGTCGCCAATCTTATTCGAAAGTCTGTCGATGAGGCGGACGATGCAGGCGACCCGAACACAGCCGACATTTTCACGGCTGCGTCACGCGACCTCGACAAATCGCTTTGGTTTCTTGAAGCCCATATCCAGGAAAAGAGCTGACCAAAACAAAAGCGCCCGGGAAACCGGGCGCTTGGACTGTCTCAATCTGATTAGTGGGGGCGCAGAACCGCCTTACCTATGTCGCGAAGCATATCATGATCCAGAATGCCGCGTTGGGCACTTCTAATCAGAACTGCCGCGCATTTATTCGCCACCTGACTGCTCCGATCTTCAAGGCATTCAAAACAAACGCCATCAAATATAGTCTGAAGATCAGTGACCTGCTGGGGAGACAATTGTGTACCCACACGTTGAAAAGCCACGTACGACAAGGCTCATCCTCCTGAAAGATGCGAATTATCAGTACTCATTCCATGAACAATTATCTTTTACACCTGATCGAATCGCATGTCGAATCAGATTTTAACGAATTTTCAATGATTATTTTTGTCAAAAATGCAGATGGTTTGCAGCCGTTACTTTCAGGCCACGGCAGTGGAGATCGTTCAGTACAGAGGCAGACCTACGTCCATCAGTGCCTTTTCGATGAGATCGGGGGAGACCGGTTTCGTTAGAAAAACCGCCCCCGGTGGCAACACGCCGTCGGCGGGATTGTATCTGCCTGAGATTACGACGACCTTGATGTCCGGCCAGCGCCGGTGTGCTACATTGGCAAGCCCCAGCCCATTGATCGAGCCGGGCATATCGATATCTGTCAGAATAGCGTCGATACGGACTTCAGTTTCCAGCATCTCGACCGCTTGATCAGCTGTTGCTGCCTCTTGAGCCAGGAATCCGAGATCCGAAACCATGTCAACCAGATCGAGACGAATGAGCCCGTCGTCCTCAACGATGAGAAGTCGTGCTGGCGGTTGCATCGATCAATGCTCCTGCTGAAAACTGGCAAGGTCGGCTGAGATCACGCAACGCAGACCACGGGCATCGTACAAAATATCGACGCGCCCATTGGCGGCGCCAGCGAGACCAGCCTTGATAAGCCGTGAGCCGGAACCGACACGTTCCGGAACCGCGACTTCCGGGCCTCCGATTTCCGTCCAGACAAGCTCGAATCTGTCTTTGGCTTCACCAATAATATGCCAACGAATATCCACCTTGCCATCTGGCACCGACAGCGCTCCATATTTGACCGCATTCGTGGCCAACTCGTGCATGATCAATGAAAGAGACAGGGACGGGCGTGAACCCACGCGCAGGTTGGCTCCTGAAACTGTAAATCGCGACGCCATTGGATCGTCGTGAACTTCAAGCATCTGATTGACCAGTTTGTGGACAGTGGACGTTCCCAGGCCACCCTGTATGACTGTGTCATGCGCGGCACTCAAAACTCCGATGCGAGCAGACAGTATTTTGCGCGCAGAATCCAGGTTTTCTGCCGAACGAAGCGTTTGAGATGCGATTGCCTGAACCATGGCCAACTGGTTCTTGAGCCGGTGGCCAAGCTCGTGCGATATCAGTTCCCTGTGCTTCTGCTCGGCCAGACGTTCCGTTACATCCTGTGCCTGTACCAATATGCCCGTAATGTCACCGGACGGCGCACGCATCGCCTGATACACAAGGTCTATAAACCGCTTTTGCTTCTCACCATCAGGCCCGCGATTGAGCTCGACGGGAATAGCTCTCGCCGCGAAGGGTTCTCCGGTTTTATAAACTGTATCAAGGAGGTCGATAAAGCCTTGGTCGACCACCTCGGACACGGCCTCTGCAACGGATTTCCCAATGATATCGCGGCCGATACCGATCATCGAATAATATTCTTCATTCGCAAATTCAAATATGTGGTCAGGGCCACCCAGTGTGGCGATGCCTGCCGGCGACATTTCGAATATTTGCAGCAGCTTCTCATGAAGGCTTTTCTGCTCACGCCGGACGATGATCTCACCGGTTATTTCAGAACAGGCGCAAAACATGCCAAGCACAACACCCGCCTGATCTCGCACAGGCGTATAAGAAAACGAGAAATGGGTTTCCTCGGCATAACCTTTGCGGTGCATGATAAACTCGATGTCATCCATCGATGTGCCCTGCCCGGCGTAGGCCGCAGAAATGATCGGGTCAACGGCATCCCAGATATCGTGCCAGAGCTCGCGAAACGGATGACCGAAGAATGCGGGGTGGCGGTTGCCGCACATTGCCGCGTAGCCATCATTATAAAGCGTTATTTGCGCCGGGCCCCACACCATCAACATGGGTTGCAGGGAGCCGAGCATGACGTTGACAAGTGTTTGAAGTTCGACCGGCCAGGTATCTGGGACGCCTAGAGGGCTATCATCCCAAGCAAAATTCCGGAACAAGTCTCCGCATTCACCGCCGCCTACAAAATTCAAAGCTGTCCCCGTACGTCTTTAGCCCCAAGCGCATCAACTCGGCTGCTCGCATTTGGTTCCACGATGACTCCAGCGAACGCATGGACGATTGAGAAGAGCCGCCAATCATGGAACGACGGGCATGTGGAGACGTTAGATTAGCAATCCAACAATATCGCGCAGGAGCGGTTCATGTCTCGAGTACCGAAGAAGCAGGATCAGAAATCGTGTGACGTCAGAGATCGGTTGATACTGGCGCTTCACGCGCAGCTGCGAGCGGAGCGCGAAACGCGCGACGCGATGGAGTGGGTCATGCGCAATGGTGGACTTTCACCCGAAGTCCTGGAAGCGATGGCATCGGACCCGATCCCCGTCGTGACCGCACAAGACATCAGGATGATCGACAGGTCGATCAAACATCTACGACTTGAACCCCGGCACGGAGGTGCGCATTCATGACACGCCGGGCAAGCTGGAAAGGCCACATCAAGTTCGCGGATTTTGCCTGCGAGGTTGGATTGTACTCCGCCATCACCTCATCTGAAAAGATTTCGTTCAACATCGTCAATCGAAAGACAGGAAACCGCGTCGAGCGGCAATATGTCGACAGCGATACCGGAGAGCAGGTTGAAAAATCCGATCAGGTGAGAGGCTTCGAACTCGACAATGGCGACCACGTCATCGTTGAGGGTAACGAAATCGCAGAGCTCATGCCCGATAGCAACAAGATCATCCGCATCGAAAACTTCATTGCGTGCGACAACATCGACAAGCTCTATTTCGACCGCCCCTATTTCCTCGCCGCCACCGATGGCGATGGCGAAGACGCTTTGAGCCTGCTGGCGCAGGCCATGCAGCGGCAAAATGTGGTCGCCGTTGCAGAGGCGGTGCTGTTTCGTCGCAACCGCAACCTCATCATTCGCCCGCACGGTAAGGCGCTGATCGCGACGACGCTTAGCTTCGATTACGAGGTGCGCTCACAGAACACTACGTTCAAATCCATTCCAGACCTGAAATTCGATGATGAGATGCTGGAACTCGCTGGCCACATCATCAAGAAACGTGCCGGAAAATTCGATCCTGCGGACTATGCCGATCGTTACAACGATGCCCTGGCGGAGCTGGTCAAAGCCAAAATCGAGGGCCGCCCGATCAAGAAGCCTGTCGAGGAAAAGCGCGACAACGTCGTAGATTTGAAGGAGGCTTTGCGCCGCAGCGCTGCCGGAGGCAAGGGTACGGCTGAAAAAACCGCCAGGAAGCCAGCCAGCGGGACCAGAACGAAAAAAGCGAGTTGACTATGGGCCTGCAAAGCTACAACTCGAAACGCCGTTTCGACCAGACACCTGAGCCACGCGGCACCAAGAGTGAGGTTCAGGGTTCGTCTTTCGTCATACAAAAACACGACGCCCGCAGGCTTCATTACGATTTCCGGCTGGAAATGGGTGGTGTCTTCAAAAGCTGGGCGGTGACGCGTGGCCCCAGCCTCAACCCGGAAGACAAACGGCTTGCCGTTCACGTGGAAGACCATCCCTTGAGCTACGGCGACTTCGAGGGCGTCATCCCCAAAGGCCAATATGGCGGTGGCACGGTGATCCTCTGGGACAAGGGCACGTGGCACCCCGTCGGCGACGCCAAAAAAGCATACAAGAAAGGCCATCTGGAGTTTGACCTCGATGGTGAAAAGCTGAGAGGCCGGTGGCATCTGGTTCGTATGCACGGAAAGCCCGGCGAGACCCGCGAAAACTGGCTGCTGATCAAGGTAGAGGATGAAGAGGCCCGCTCGAAGGGTGACAAGGATATTCTGGTGGAGGAGCCTAACTCCGTCAAATCGGGGCGCGATATCAGGGACGTGACCGCAAACCCTGACGATACTTGGAATTCCAAGCCGGTCAGCAAGAAGTCAGAAACTGCTGCGGGCATCAAGCAGACGCATGATTTTCCAAAAGGCGCACGCAAGGCAGCCTTACCGGATTTTATCCCGCCTGCCCTCGCGACCCTCAAACCCAAGCCGCCCGCAGGAGACCGTTGGCTGCACGAAATCAAATTCGACGGTTACCGCGTTCAGGTTCGGATCGATGATGGCAAAGTGTCACTCCTGACCCGCAGCGGGTTGGACTGGACCGAAAAGTTTGGCCCTGAGGTCGTCAAGGCTTTCACCGCGCTTCCCGTTCAAAATGCGATACTCGATGGAGAGATCGTCGTGGAACGCGACAATGGCGCATCGGATTTTTCAGCCTTGCAAGAGGACTTGAGCGGTGGTCGAACGGACCGCTTCCGCTATTATGCCTTTGATCTGTTGCATCTGGATGGCCAAAGCCTTCAAAACGCGGAGCTGATCGAGCGCAAGCATCTTCTCGAGAAGCTGCTGCCATCCGGCGATGCTGTCTTGCGATATAGCGAGCATTTCGAGGCAAGCGGCGAGATGATCCTTGATCACGCCTGCCGCCTGAGCCTAGAGGGTGTGATATCCAAACAGAAAAGCAGCAAATATCTTTCCGGACGCAAGGGACAATGGGTGAAGTCCAAATGCTCCAGCCGTCAGGAATTCGTCATCGCTGGCTTTACACTGTCATCCACCTCGGATCAGGCCATCGGTTCACTGGCTCTCGGTGTCTACGATAAAGATGGATTGCACCACGTCGGACGCGTCGGAACGGGTTTTACGGCAGATGTCGCGGAAACGCTGTTCAATACACTGAAGCCTCTCAAGGAAAAATCGAGCCCGTTTGTCGACAAACTCACCGCGCTGGCAAAACGGGACCTGATTTTCGTCAAACCGGAGATCGTTGCGGAGGTGGAGTTTCGCACGTGGTCTGCGGATGGCAACCTGCGCCACGCATCGTTTCGGGGTATTCGAGAGGACAAGAATGCGAAAGATATCCATCGCGAGGATACGCAAAGTTCGGCAAAGCCTGTCCCCAAAACAAGTGTCACTTTCAGCCACCCGCAACGACTGTATTGGCCAAACGACGGCGTGACGAAGGAAGGTCTCGCCGATTATTACGCGCAGGTCTGGCATCTGATGGCACCCTATATCGTAGACAGGCCGCTCGCCCTTCTTCGCTGCCCGGATGGCATAGACGGACCGCATTTTTTCCAGAAACATCCGTGGCGTGGCACCAACAAAGCCATCGGCCAGATTGCGGACCCCAAGGATAAGCGGGGCGAACCACTGATTCGCATCACAGACTTCGACGGGCTGATGGCACTGGTTCAGTCGGCAGCGCTGGAAATTCACCCCTGGGGCGCGACAACGCGCAGTTGGGAAAAGCCCGATATGATCACCATGGATCTCGATCCCGGGGAAGACGTGACCTGGAGCGATGTCATTGGCGCGGCGCTTGAGCTGAAGCAGCGTTTTGAGGATGCAGGGCTGGCGGCCTTCGTCAAAACATCCGGTGGCAAAGGGTTACATGTCGTAAGTCCTCTCAAGCCGCAGGCAGGATGGACGGCGGTGAAGGCATTCGCCAAAGCCATGGCTGTCAGCATGGCGAAAGATGACGGGGACAAATTTATTGCCGTCTCGACCAAGTCCAAGCGGCGTGGTCGCATTTTCATCGATTATCTTCGCAACGGCCGCGGCAACACCGCCGTTGCCCCGTACTCGTCAAGAGCACGACCCGGAGCTGCTGTCTCCATGCCGCTGGAATGGTCCGAATTGTCAGATCAGATCAGTCCTGATTATTTCACCGTCACCAACATCGCACCGCGTCTTTCTGCGATGAAGAATGACCCATGGAAAGGCTTTTTCGATGCCGCGCAACCGCTGCCGAAATAGTTAGAATCGCTCAGCCTCGTTTCTCAGAGGCGAGGCTCTTTTTAAGAGCATCCATAATGTTGATGACGTTGCCGCCACTCTTTTTGGCAGGCGAGGATTTGGATTTCGAGGATGTTTTACTCTTTTCCTTGGATTTGAGCAGCGCCTTGATCTTCTTTTGAACCTTGTCCTGCGTGACGGATGGTTTCCACGCGATGGTATTTTCCTCGATCCGCTTTTCCATCAGTGACAGGAGATCGGAATCGAGTTTCTTTTTAGGCTCCAGCGTATCGATGCTTTCGCGCACCTCATCGGCGTAATGCAGTGTCCATAAAATGATGCCATTGCCCGCAGGCTCCAGCAGGACGGCATGTTCCCTGCGATAAATCACCAGCCGCGCGATACCTGAGACATTATTGGCCCTCATCGCATCCCTGATGACGCCGAATGCCTCGGCACCGATCTTGTCTTCAGGTTTCAGAAAATGCGGGCGGTCATACCATATCCAGTCGATCGAGCCTGCGGGAACGAACGTCTGGATATCGATGGTTTTGGTGCTTTCCAGCCCGACAGCATCGATCTCGTCGTCTTCCAGCAAAACGAAGCCGCTATCTTCCTTGGGAAATCCTTTGACCTGATTTTTGTCTGCCACGCGGCGGTGCGTCGTGCTGTCGGCATAATGGCTTTCAACACGGTTGCCGGTCTTGCGGTTCAGAATGTGAAATCTGACCTTAGCGCTTTCCGTGGTCGCAGGCGTCAGGGACACCGCAGCCGTAACCAAAGAAAGCCGTAGATGTCCTTTCCAGAAAACGTGACGTGGCATGACCGCGAACTCCCTCTTTGATTGCTTTTCCGATAAACGGCGCAGCGCCAACATCGTTGCCGACACCGACGAAAACATCGTCTGACGCAGGGGCATGAGATTCGGCGCCCTGAAATCAGTGCCGTTGGAACAATCCAGAAGTCGCAGTTGTTAGGGACATGAGCGCGCCCATTCGAGTATTCCGACCGCTTCCGGGGCATTGAGGGAACCAGAGATGTGGTCTTGATGTGCGCGCAGGATATGGCTGCGGCTGGCCTGCATGAAGGCCAGGAAATCACGCTGGTCAGTGATTTCGAAGATGGCAAGAGACGAGAGCTGGGCGGCTTTTCCGTGCGCGCTCACAACCTGCCCCGCGGCACCATCGGTGCTTACTATCCAGAGGCCAACACGTTGATTTCCATCGACCATCACGACGAATTGTCGACGACACCTGCCTCCAAAGCAATCCCTGTCAGGATCGAAACAGGACAGCCGTCAAAGTCCATTTAATTTCACTAATATGGAACGAATGGTCTGACGGACGGTTATTGAGCCACGGAGCTGTAAAGAACGGTCCGCATGAGAGGAAATCACCATGAAGAAGATTATTCTTGCAGCAGCGCTGTTGAGCGCTACTGCCCTGACAGCTGCTGCCCAGACAACTGCACCTGCAACGACGGCTCCGTCCACGACGGCTCCAGCGACAAGCACTGATGGTAACACACCAGCAGTTGCAACGCCGGAGACCAAGAACCCGACGGCCCCTGTCGAAGGTGCAAACAGCTTCACCGAAGAGCAGGCAAAGACCCGCATCGAAGAAGCCGGTTTCTCTGACGTCAAGGATCTCAAGAAGGACGACAAGGGCATCTGGATGGCGGCAGCCATGAAGGACGGCAAGGCCGTTATGATCGCCATGGATTACCAGGGCAACGTCGTCGCCAAGTAACGTCGCAATCGCATGATGCCAACGAAATACGAGGAAAATAATATGAAAACCATTACCGGACTTTTCGACGATCATTCAGATGCACGCTCGGCGGTTAACGCCCTGGAATCTGCTGGCGTACCATCCGATGACATCAGCATCGTTTCCAACAACGCCGATAACCATCACACCGACGAATCGAAAGCCGCCGAAGGCGCTGGCACCGGTGCTGGTATCGGTGCCGTCGTCGGCGGTGCGGGCGGTCTTCTGACCGGCCTCGGCATCATGGCGATCCCAGGCGTCGGCCCGGTCGTCGCCGCAGGTTGGCTTGCAGCCACCGCCGCAGGTGCCGTTGCCGGTGCTGTCGCAGGTGGAGCTGCCGGTGGCATCGTCGGCGCGATGACAGACAACGGCGTTTCTGAAGAAGACGCCCATGTCTACGCCGAAGGCGTGCGCCGTGGCGGCACCATCGTCACTGCAAAGGTCGATGATGCTATGGTGCCTGAAGCCGAAGCCATTCTCAAGCGCTCGAACTGGGTCGATCCGTCTGAACGCCGCGTGGCCTATAATGAGCAGGGTTGGGAAAAATTCGACGATACGCTCGATCCCTACAATGCCGAACAGATCGAAAAAGAGCGCACCCGCTACGGCCGTCCCGGCCTCTAAGCCAGACTGATGAGTGAGGAGGCCGCCTCTTTCGGGCGGCCTTTCTACGTCTGGGTCGTGCTGACGCAGTCGAGATCGAAACGATGAGGAGAACCACCATGGCCAAAAAACCGGCTGCCCTAAAATCCATGCAGAAAACCGACATCGTGACCATCCACGATCAGAAAATGCAACGCGGATCGGGTGGGGAACTCCACCAGTTTGCGGAGGGAGACACACCCGTCCTGACGACGGCCCAAGGCGGCCCCGTCTCGGACGATCAGAACTCTTTGCGGATCGGCGCGCGTGGTCCGCTCGTCGTAGATGACTTTCATTTCCGCGAGAAGATGTTCCATTTCGATCACGAACGGATACCGGAACGCGTCGTTCACGCGCGTGGCTATGGAGCTCACGGCTATTTCGAAAACTATGATTCGCTTGCGCAGTACACCAAGGCGGACCTCTTCCAGCGCAAGGGCGAAAAGACGCCCGTCTTCGTGCGCTTCTCCACGGTAGCGGGCAACAAGGGATCCGCCGACCTGGCACGCGACGTGCGTGGTTTTGCAGTCAAGGCCTATACCAAAGAGGGAAATTGGGATCTGGTTGGCAACAACATTCCGGTCTTCTTCATTCAGGATGCCATCAAGTTTCCAGACCTCATCCATGCTGCCAAGCAGGAGCCGGACCGCGCCTTCCCGCAGGCGCAGACGGCCCATGACAATTTCTGGGATTTCATCAGCCTGACGCCTGAGAGCATGAACATGATCATGTGGACGATGTCGGACAGAGCCATCCCTCGCTCGCTGCGGTTTATGGAAGGTTTTGGCGTCCACACTTTCCGCTTCGTCAACGACAAGGACGAATCCACCTTCGTCAAGTTTCACTGGAAGCCAAAGCTGGGTCTCCAGTCCGTTGCTTGGAATGAAGCGGTCAAGATCAACGGTGCCGACCCGGATTTCCACCGTCGCGACCTGTGGAATTCCATTCAATCAGGCAACTTCCCGGAATGGGAGCTGCAGGTCCAGCTGTTCGATCAGGAATTTGCCGATAACTTCGATTTCGACGTTCTCGATCCCACGAAGATCATCCCGGAAGAAATCCTGCCGCCAAAGGCCATCGGTCGTATGGTGCTGGATCGTATGCCCGACAATTTCTTTGCCGAGACAGAGCAGGTTGCGTTCATGACCCAGAACGTGCCGCCGGGTATCGATTTCAGCAACGACCCGTTGTTGCAGGGCCGCAACTTTTCCTATCTCGATACACAGTTGAAGCGCCTTGGCGGTCCAAACTTCACCCACTTGCCCATTAATGCGCCGAAGTGTCCTTTCGCACATTTCCAGCAGGATGGTCATATGGCCATGCGCAACCCTGTCGGCCGGGTCAATTACCAACCGAACTCGCATGGCGAAGGCCCGCGAGAATCGCCCACTCAGGGATATCGCCACTTTCCCGCAGAAGAACAGGGCACCAAGGCACGCCTGCGTCCTGAAAGCTTCGCAGACCATTACAGCCAGGCGCGGCAATTCTATATCAGCCAGACAGGCGCAGAACAGCGCCACATTGCAGCGGCTTTGACCTTCGAACTCAGCAAGGTCGAAATGCCTGTGATCCGCGAACGCATGGTATCGCATCTGCTGAATATCGATGAAACGCTGGCCGCAACGGTTGCGCAGAAGCTTGGCCTCGAGGCGATGCCAAAACACGCTGATGCTGCCATGCCAACCCGTCAGGATCTCGACCCATCGCCCGCACTCAGCATCGTGAACAATGGTCCGAAGCGTTTCGAAGGTCGAAAGCTCGGCATTCTGATCACGGATGGTGTCGATGTTGGCATGTTGAAGGCCCTGACCGACGCCATTACTGCCGAAAAAGCCGTGTTCGAGTTGATTGCTCCAAAGGTTGGCGGCGTCAAAGCCTCCGATGCCAGCATGATCAAGGCTCACCACATGATAGATGGCGGCCCTTCGGTGCTCTTCGACGCGGTTGCTCTGCTGACCTCGCCGGATGGTATAGACGACCTGATCGATGAAGCGACCGCGCGAGACTTCGTGGCAGATGC
Source organism: Agrobacterium bohemicum (assembly GCF_001562555.1). Taxonomy (NCBI): domain Bacteria; kingdom Pseudomonadati; phylum Pseudomonadota; class Alphaproteobacteria; order Hyphomicrobiales; family Rhizobiaceae; genus Agrobacterium; species Agrobacterium bohemicum. The sequence goes on along the minus strand of NZ_KQ961024.1, from coordinate 41,077 downwards.
CTTCCAGCACTGTAAATTCATCGGTTACGTCGAATCCGCTACTCCCCTGCTTCAAAAAGCAGGTATCGCGGACGCAATCGATGAAGGTGTCATCGCATTGCCGCAGGATGAAGACCCAACGGATTTTGTTTCGAAACTCGCAGATTTACGGGTCTGGGGCCGCGAGCCATCGGTAAAGCTTGGCAAAGCGTCTGCGCCTCCTAAAAGTAAATGAATACGAAAAGCGCGACATTCCGGTGTCGCGCTTTTGATTTTGGATGACAGGCTGGAACGCGGCGATGACACAAAACCCGAAGCTACGACGCCTCGTCGTCATCAGCGACTATCAGGACGGCAGCACTTTCCCCGACGAAGTTCCAAGCGTCCAACACTTCAAACATCAATGGCAAAGTGGAAACCGTGGTCGGCCAGCACGTGCCTCGGAGGTCATTGCGGATTTCCACGTCGAGGGTGGATACATCGAGCGCCTTCCTCTCGCATGCGTCAAAGCGGGTCTTGTGGATGTCGTTGAAATCTGGACCCATTGGCGCGGCGGTGATCTGCCGCCACCAGATATGAGCAAGGCTCCCCTCCTCATCCGGCGGGCATTTCAGATGGACGGGCCTGATGCCCCTTTCAGCTCCAATGACATGCTGGCTTACATCGATACGTTTGGCGCACCCGAAATCCTATGCGTTTGGGGACTTGGCGTATCGGAAGATATTCTAAACGCCTGCCAGAAAAGCTATAAAATATATAATTCCATAGACGCACCTGCCCTGCGGGTGCCGCCGGATGTCAGCAGACATTTCGACTTGATCCTGACAGGTGCCGAATGGCAATCTCGTGAGATTATCGAACGCCACTCACATATAAAAACTGCAGTCCTGCCCATTGGACCGGAGTTCGCATCCGACTGCATGTTCTATCCAATCAAGGGCGAGAAACCCTACGATGTCATCTACGTGGCCGCCGCACAGAGCTACAAACGTCACGACATTCTCTTCGAGGCCTTGGCGAAACTCCCCCGGTCTATCCGCGCATTATGCGTCTTCGGCTACGGCGAAATGAGTAACGATCTGCAACGGCACGCTCAGAAACTGGACATCAATGTCGATTTCGTCGGGCCGCCCGGCGTACCGTTTTCTGAAATCAACCGCTTGATGAATATGGCCAAAATCGGCGTCGTGTGTGGTGTCGATGACGGCGCTCCAGCAATCATTACCGAATATATGCTTGCCGGTTTGCCGGTGCTGGCCAACAGCGACCTCAAGTGCGGTCTTCAATACATCACTCCGCAGACCGGTCTCGTTGCATCGGCCGACCAGTTTCACGAGGGCATCCTTACGATGCTGGAACACATCTCGACCTTTTCCCCGAGACAAGCCGTTCTCGATGATTGGACATGGCAACATTCGGTCACGAAATTGCGTAAATTCATGGGAATTTCAGAGCATTAGAAAGTTTTCAATAGCTCAGGAACAAACCCTATTTCCCCCGGTTTGAGTACGCCCTCAAACGCGGATGCACCAATGAATCTCTCCAGTTCGATATCTTCACCACTACATGCAATGAACGAGCGCAACGCGCCGCTCATCTGTTTTTCGCACCTGCGGTGGGATTTCGTTCTTCAGCGTCCGCAACATCTGATGGAACGCTTTGCCAAGGACAGAGCGGTGTTCTTCTTCGAAGAATTCATCCCGACAGACCACCACCTCGCCTATCTCGAAATTCATCCTTTCGAGGGTACGACGGTCAAATCCGTGCGTCCTCGCATCCCCCACTGGTGGAGCGAAGCTGATCGCGAACGCGCCCTTGCCAAATTGCTGGATGACCTGTTGGCAATGTATGGCGCGGCGCTGCCTATCCTCTGGTTCTACACACCTGCGATGTACGGCTTCGCACACCACGTCGATGCATCGGCAGTTGTTTATGACTGCATGGATGAGCTGGCGAATTTCAAGTTTGCACCTCAACGCATGAAGGAAATGGAAGCAGCGCTGATGGCGCGCGCCGACGTCGTCTTCACCGGCGGTTACAGCCTTTACGAGGCGAAACGCGATCGGCATGACAACATTCATGCCTTCCCCTCGGGCGTGGATGTCGCGCATTTCCATGCCGCCCGTAGGGATCGGCAGGAGCCAGCAGATCAGATGTCGATACCTGGCCCGAAAGTCGGCTATTACGGCGTTATAGATGAGCGTCTGGATCTGGCGTTGATCGAAGCAGTGGCCAAAGCCAGACCGCAACTCTCCTTCATCATCATCGGCCCGGTGGCGAAAATTGCGCCTGAAGACCTTCCGAGAGCTCTCAATATTCACTACCTCGGTCAGAAAGATTACAGGGAATTGCCCGCCTATCTCTCCGGGTGGGACGCAGCACTCATGCCCTTTGCACTGAACAGCTCGACGCAATTCATCAGTCCAACGAAGACGCCCGAATATCTCGCGGCAGGTCGTCCGGTGGTCAGCACACCGATTACCGATGTCATGCGTCACTACGGGGAGGTCGAAGGCGTTTTTGTTGCCGCCGATGCTGCCGGGTTTGCAAAAGCCTGCGATGAAGCGCTTGCTTTGAAAAAGTCCGGTCAGAACTGGTTGGTCCCTGTCGACGTCATGCTCGACGCGTCATCCTGGAACAAGACGTTTCTCGGCATGAAGGCGTTGATGGATGAAGCGGTTCGGAGACATCCCTACGCGGCTGTCACCACTGCTCAGCCTGTGATCCGCAAACAGAGCCAACCTTCTGTCGTGTCACACAACGACATCGCGGCTGTCAGCGGCCTATGAGCAACGGTCGTCATAGGATCGTCCTTGCAACTGACAGTCTCGACCCGTCCGGCATGGGTGAACACATGCTGACGCTCGGTCGAGCGTTGGGCGATGGTTGGGATGTCACCATTGCAGCACCATCCGGCACTTCGGACGAATTGATTTCGAAAGCCGCACGTCATGGTCTGGCCGTCAAAAGCTTCAGCGACGATGCAGAATTTTCAAAATGGCTGAAAACCTCGGACGCCTCGCTGCTTCACGTCCACGCGGGCATTGGTTGGGAAGGACACAAGACCGCCAGAGCAGGCATTGCCTGCAATATTCCCGTCATCAGAACGGAACATCTGCCCTACCTTCTGACGGATGGCGATCAGAAGCGTGAATATGAACGCGAATGCGCGTCACTTGCTCATCGTATCGTCGTCTCACAGGCATCCAAAGCCAGTTTCGAAGACAATGGCGTCGATCCCGATGACGTGACAGTGGTGCGCAATGGCACATTTGCATTGGAGTGCCGACAGGACCGGCACATCGACCTGACCGATGATCTCAAGGGTAAAAAAGTTCTCATTACGGTTGCCCGATTTTCCCGGCAAAAAGACCACACCACACTGATCAAAGCTTTACCCATCATTCTCGCCGCTCACCCGTCCACCGTGCTTCTTCTGGTCGGCAAAGGTGAGGAGCTGAAAGCGGTCAAGGCCTTGGTCGATGAGCTCTCTTTGAGAGAACACGTGCTGTTTGCCGGTCACCGCAGTGATATTGCCGACCTCATGGCCAGCGCCGATCTTTTCGTCTTACCATCGCGGTTCGAAGGACTGCCGCTTGCGGTACTGGAAGCCATGTCGATTGGGCTACCGGTCGTCGCAACCAGTATTGGCGGCAACATAGAGGCCTTGGAAGCGCAGCATCCATTCCTGGCCGAAGCTGGAAACCCTATCTCTCTGGCCGCTGCGGTGATCGACGCTCTCAATGACCCTGCAAAGACCAAGGCCATCGGACAAGCTGGCTGCACACGCTTCAACAATGAATTCTCAGCTCAACGCATGGCGACCGAAACCGCAGCAGTTTACCGACGCGTTCTTTCTCGCCACACTCAACCCATACAAGGACACGTTTCCATGAAAAAGGCACGCATCGGCTTTATCGGTGTCGGCGGTATTGCGAACCGCCATCTGGATATTCTCGCCGGTTTTGAGGACGTCGCACTTGTCGCATTTGCCGATCCGGATTTCGCACGCGCTGAGCAGGCCGCCTCTCGCTTCGGTGCAAAAGCCTTCGATAATCACCGCGCAATGCTGGAGCAGGAGACGTTGGATGCGGTCTATATCTGCATTCCCCCCTTCGCCCATGGAGATGCGGAGCGCGATCTGATCAGCCGCGCAATACCCTTCTTCGTCGAAAAGCCGATCACGCTCGATCTCGCTTTAGCCGAAGAACTCAGCACCGCCATCGAAGCCGCAAAGCTGATAACGGGTGTCGGTTACCACTGGCGTTACCTCGATACCGTCGATGAGGCGCGCAACCGTCTGGCTGACAACCCCGCACAACTTCTTTCAGGTTACTGGCTGGACCAGACCCCACCGCCGCAATGGTGGTGGAAATCCGAGCTCTCAGGCGGCCAGATGGTGGAGCAGGCAACCCACATCATCGATCTTGCCCGTTATCTCGTCGGCGAAGTTACCGATGTTTATGGCCGTGTCGGCTTCAAGGATCGCCCGGATTTTCCCGATCTCGATGTGCCAGCGGTCACGACAGCAAGTCTAACGTTTCAGTCCGGCGTCATCGCCAACATTTCTTCCACCTGTCTGCTGGGATGGAGCCACAAGGTTGGCCTCAACATCTTCGCGGACCGCCTGGCCATCGAACTGACGGATCACGACATCATGGTGGATGTCGGCGCCGGAAGACCTGTCCGTCACGCGCAAGGCGATCCGGTCTGGCGTGAAGACCGCGATTTCATCGACGCTATCAGCGGCGGCGAAAATCACATTCGCTGCACCTATCAGGATGCCCTGGTCACGCACCGCGTCGCATTGGCGGTTGCCACATCGGCACGAGACGGTGAGCCAGTGAGACTTGAGCATACGGCTGTTACTCGCAATCCACCGGCCCCTCTGGCTCACCCATCCCGCACGGAAGAACCGCAAGGGCTTGCTCCGGGTCATCGCATCATCCGCTCGCTTGGCATCGAGGCTCCGGGAAAAGCCTACCTGTTCGATTACGAAGAAGGCCCACCCTCTGATGGTCAGGTCCGTCTGGAAACCCTCTATACCGGTTTTTCTGCGGGAACCGAGTTGACGTTCATGAAGAACACCAACCCCTATTTCCACTCACGGTTCGATGGGAACAGAGGTGTCTTTCTCGAAAACGAACCTGATTTGCATTATCCCGTACCGTTTCTCGGTTACATGGAAGTCGCCCGCGTATCGGAATCCCAAGCAGCTGGCTTCCAACCCGGCGATGTCGTCGCGGGAACCTACGGTCACAAAAGCGGCCACACCGCCGACCCGTTTCATGATGTGCTGGTTCCACTGCCTGATGGTATCGACCCTATTCTCGGCGTATTCGCTGCACAGATGAGCCCCATCGCCGCCAATGGTATCCTGCATGCAGATGCAGACCTCCTTGGGAGCAATGTCCCATCATTTGGAGCAGGTATTGCCGGACGACACGTCATTATCGTTGGCGCCGGCACCGTCGGCCTGATGACGGCGCTATTCGCGCAAAGGGCTGGCGCGCTCGGCATCATCATTGCTGATCCATCAGAGTTCAGGCGTAAAAAGGCCGAAGCCATGGGCTTCACTGCGATGACGGAGCATGATGCATGGCAGCATGCCAAGGCACGTTGGCACAATGGCGGCAGCGACCGCGGTGCCGATATCGTCTTCCAGACCCGCGCCCATGCGGAAAGCCTCCATATTGCGTTGAAGGCGTTGCGCCCGCAAGGAACGGTCATCGATCTCGCCTTCTACCAAGGCGGCGCGGACCGTCTGCGGTTGGGCGAGGAGTTCCACCATAATGGCCTCAACATTCGCTGCGCCCAGATCAACCGCGTGCCGCGAGGGCTTTCCGGTCAATGGGACAGGCGACGTCTCGCCCATGAAACCATGAGCCTGCTGAAGAGCCACGGCGGCATCATCCGCGATCAAATGATAACGCACATCGTCCCTCTTGAGGACGGGCCGGACTTCCTCGCCGACCTCGTTACCAACCGCCCGGAATTTATGCAGATCGTTTTCAAGGTTCACAAATGACGCCGCAAGAGCCGCCTATTCGCATCCTGTTCGTCTTCGCGTGGCTCGTCGTGGGTGGAGAGGAGACAGAGGTTCGGCTACTGGCCCGCAATCTCGATCCCACCCGCTACCGCATCGAAGTCGTGGCATGTTTTCACAAACCGAACATGCCGCGTCAGACGCATGAGCAACTGAGTGAACTTGGCGTCGATGTCGACACTGCGCCCTACGACATGTCTTTCGAGGACACGGCGTCCTACCTCGCAAACAAGATACCGGGCTACGACGTCGTCATTTCCTGCCAGAACGTGGCTGACATCTACCCTGCGCTGGAGCATCTTCACTGGCGCCCACCACTGATCGAACACGGCGGACTGGTCTCCGAAGCGCTGGCCGGGCCGAAGCACTTCACCAGCCGCTATGTCGGCGTTTGCCGATCCATATGTGACGCGGCTGCGTCCGTCATGCCGGGTCGCGAGCATGACGTCATTGAAATACCGTCCATGGTCGATCTCTCCGAGTTCGATCATAAAGGACGAGCAGCCATTCGCCGTTCACTGGGTGTAGATGAAAACAGGCTCCTCGTCGGCTGGGTCGGAAGGCTGGACCCGAAGAAGAACGTCGAGGACTTTATCGAAGCAGCGGCGCTGGTGCACGCTCAAGATACCAATGTCCGGTTCGTGATCATCGGCGGGCCAGATGCATTCATGCCAGACTATGCCGAGCAGTTGCGGGCATTGGCGACGTCGAAACAACTGGATGATGTCCTAAGCTTTCTCGGAGACAGAAAGGACATCCCCGCCCTTCTTTCGGCTCTCGACATTTTCGTTTGGCTTTCCAGAGGCGAAGGAATGCCACATGTGATCGCGGAAGCAGGAGCAGCGGCGCTGCCTGTTATCGCCACACCAGACAATGGCGCGCTGCAGCAGATCAAAGACGGCGTCTCCGGCCTGTTCGTGCCTTACAACTCCCCCTCGTCCGTTGCTGATGCGATCATAAGGCTCAGCACTTCCGCAAGCTTGCGCGAGACGCTTGGGCAGGCTCTTCGCCACAAGGTAGAAGCCAGCTACAGCGCCTCTGCGGTCGTTCCGCAATGGGAGCGCCTCATCAACGCCGTGATCGCGGAGAGACCGGCATCCGGCCCGACAGGATTGCTCCAGTCTTTTCTTCAAGGCGGGTTCGAGTGCTCAACCCATCGCCTGCGCCCACGAGACGGTCAGACCATCGGTAAGCGGCTTGATGTCATCGCCGCTACCGAACACGACGTTTATGCGACAGAAGATTACCGGCAACTCGCATCCTACTCCATCCGCACCGTGCGCGATGGGTTGCGCTGGCACCTGATCGAAAAGGCGCCCTGCCACTACGATTGGTCGAGTTTCATACCGATGCTGAATGCAGCGAAGGACACCAACACACAGGTGATCTGGGACCTCCTGCATTATGGATGGCCGGACGATATCGATATCTGGTCGCCGCATTTCGTGGACCGCTTCGCCGCATTTGCCACCGCTACCGCAAAGCTCATTAAAGAGCAGACCGGCGAAATTCCCTACTATTCGCCCGTCAACGAAATCTCGTTCTTCTCATGGGGTGGCGGAGATGCAGGCTATCTCAATCCTTTCGCCCACGGGCGCGGCTTCGAGTTGAAAGTTCAGCTGGCACGTGCCGCCATTGCTGCAATGGATGCCATTCTGGCAGTGGATAGCAGAGCGCGCTTCGTCCATTGCGACCCAGTCATCAACGTCATCACCGACCCCTCACGCCCTTGGGAAAGAGGCGTGGCAGAAGGCCATCGTCAATCGCAATTTCAGGGCTGGGACCTGCTGTCAGGCCGAATATGGCCGCAAATCGGTGGAGCCGACAAATATCTCGATATCATCGGCGTCAACTACTACCACAACAACCAATGGATCCACGGCGGCCTGCCCATCGACATGGACCATCCCCTCTACAAACCGTTCAGAACCATCCTGACAGAGACCTACGCCCGCTACGGCAAACCAATTTTCATTGCCGAAACAGGCATCGAAGGAGACAGGAGAGCAAGCTGGATGTCCTACATCCACACAGAAGTCACCGCTGCCATGAGACAAGGCGTACCCATAGAAGGCATCTGCCTCTACCCCATCCTCAACCACCCCGGCTGGGACGACGACCGTGCCTGCGAGAACGGATTGCTAGGCGCTCGTTTTTTCAACGGTAAACGCTCAGTGCATCAACCGCTTGCGGAGATATTGAAACATCAGATAAATCTGGAAAAGTGGTAGCGGGAGAGGGACTTGAACCCCCGACACGCGGATTATGATTCCGCTGCTCTAACCACCTGAGCTACCCCGCCACAGAGGCACGTGACAGTTTTATAACTGTCCGTTCCAAAGGATGAGCGGCTTATAAGGTGCCGCTCCCTAAAGTGTCAAGCGCAAGATGTGCAAAAAGGACCGCTTTCTGCGTCGCGCTAAAAAGCCTGTCGTTTCAAGCAGCCACCGGCCTTTGCAGAAGCGTCTTCAAGGAGGCTTCCGCGTCGGCGGATCGTTCAGAACGTTCAATGAACCCTCCGCCGTAAACGCGCGCATCCGGGCCGGGTGCGGAGTAGAGCACGCAGGCCTGGCCCGGTGCCACACCTGCTTCACCGACCGACAGATCGACATAGACGCCGCGCTCATCGCTGTGAATCACGGCCTCCATGGGCGGGCGTGTGGAGCGCACCTTGGCAAAACACGCAAAGCCTTGCCCTGCATCTTCCGTCAGCGATGCATCGCCCAGCCAGTTCATATCACGCAGATAGACGCGGTGAGTTTCCAGCGCCTCGCGTGGGCCGACAATGACGCGGCGGCCGCGGGCATCCAGATGCACGACGTAGAGTGGCTCACCGGTTGCAACACCGATGCCGCGCCGCTGGCCGATGGTGTAGTGAACGATGCCGTCATGACGCCCCAGCACGCGCCCGTCGAGATGGACGATATCGCCGACCAGAGCCGCGTTCGGCTTCAGCTTGTTGATGATATCGGTATATTTGCCCTGCGGCACGAAACAGATGTCCTGGCTGTCTGCCTTCTTGGCGACGACCAGACCCATTTCTTCGGCAAGCTCACGCGTCTCCGCCTTCGAGAGGCCGCCCAACGGGAAGCGCAGATAATCGATCTGTTTCTGCGTCGTGGCAAACAGAAACCAGCTCTGGTCCCTGTCACTGTCAATTGGGCGATACAGCGCGCGGCGATTGGGATGACCGGCGACAGGGTTGAGCCGCGAGCGGATATAATGTCCGGTTGCCAAAGCATCGGCACCCAGTTCTTGGGCGGTTGCTAGAAGATCGGCAAATTTGACCGTCTGATTGCACGCTACGCAAGGAACAGGCGTTTCGCCCATTGCATAGGCTTCGGCAAAGGGGTTGATAACGGTTTCGCGAAAACGTGCCTCGTAGTCGAGAACGTAATGAGGAATGCCAAACGTTTCGCATACCCGCCGAGCGTCATCGATATCCTGGCCAGCGCAGCAGGAGCCAGCTCGATGCACAGCGGCACCATGATCATACAGCTGAAGGGTAATGCCGAGAACATCATAGCCCTCGCGTTTCAGAATGCCAGCAACCACCGAAGAGTCGACACCGCCGGACATGGCGACCACAATACGGGTATCTTCCGGCTTCTTATCAAAGTCGAGCGTGTTCACGTGTTTTCCAATCGTCAGTCATACCGGGGTTCAAGGCCCCGCCGCCTGTCGTATCTGGATCGCCACTAGGCGTTCAGCCAGATTTTTCAGGCCTGCATATAGAAAAAAATCAGCCAACACGCAAGTAGAGGGCGACATAGCCGCCCTCTACGAATGGGAAATCAAGTTTGTACGTTACGCGCCAGCGGTCTTCTGGCCACTGCCAATCCACTTTTCGCGTTCGCGCCACAGGGCAGGAAGAGCCAGCATCGCCACACCAACCAGCGCGATGATTGTCTTTTCGACCTGCGTCAGCTCTGCGGTGCGGCCATCGAGGTAATAGATGCCGTAGACGATCGCGACGTGCCAGACATAGACCTGAAGCGAGTGGCGCCCCAGAAGCTGCAGGAACTTCAGCGACAGAACCCAGATTACAGCGGCAGCAGCCTTCTGGACCAGCGGGTTGTGGTGCTTCGGACCGGCGATCAGCAACCATGTCAGGCCAACGGCAACGGCGAGGAAGTTGATGAGATAAACCGGACCGAAGTCGGCGCGGATTTCCATTGTCGAGAATTTGCCCAGCATGAACTCAGGCATCAGATTCCAGGCGGTTGCGATGCGAAGCGGAACGAAGAAAAGGCATACCAGCAGAGCAGCCTTGGGAATCCAGCTACGTTGCGGCGAGAAAATCTTCGTCCAGGCAATCTTGTTCTGCGCCGTCATAGCACCCATCACCAGAGCGGAATAGAACACGAGCTGCCAGCCGAACAGGTTGAAGCTGACGCGAATGCCCTGCTCATCTGCACCTTTGACGAGCTCGTTCACAGGCGCGGTAAACAGTTGCTGCAAGCCCAACTGACCGGCCATCCAGACCAGCAACGAGCCAGCGACGACGTAGGCCCACTTGCCATCCAGGCAAAGCTTCACCAGCAACGGTGCAAACACCATGTAGACGATATACTGCGGCAGGATATCCATGAAGGTTGGTTGGAAGAGGAAAGTGGCAATTGCCGCCAGGCGCAGCGGATCGTCAAACGATGTCATGCCCAACCAATTGTACCAGATGTATGGTGCGTGCGGGATGACCATGCGAACAAACAGAACCGCAATGACAAGGCCCATTGCATATTTATAAAGCTCGAGTGCCCGCGCCCAGATGAGGTCGCGACCCTGCTCATATCCGTATTTCATCATCTTTCGTGCATAGACCATACCGATCAGCAGACCGGACAGGAACACGAATCCCTGCGCGTCCTCCACGAATGCGAGTTGTCTATGGTTGATTTCCATCAGCCAAAGACCGCCTGCAAAAACGAGGTGGTTGATAAGCATGAAGACGAGAAAATACCCTCGCATCCCATCGATCAGGTCGAAGCGTTTCATTTAGATTGCTCTCCATACTCGCAGGCGCCTTTGAACAAAAGTTGCCTGATCCGAACGACTGGATGGATCTTGGGTCGCCATCCTGACTTGGATCGTGAACGCGGTTTTAAAGCTACGGTTCCGATAAAAACGAAGTTTTAGCGCTCGCTATGATTTCACATTGCTGTGTTCCACCCTTGGTTAGAGCGGACCAACTGAACACCGGATGAATAAAAAAGGGCAATTGCGTGGATGAACTGCGGCAAGCAGGAACAAGGACTTAGGGGTTGAAATGCCGAGATCGCCTGAAATACAGGGGCTTCAGAACGCATGTGGCCGGTGCAGAAGAGCTCTGCACCGGCCACATTTTTATTCAGTTTTTTCAACCTGTCAGGCAGCGGCCTGGATAGCGGCAACCTGCCATTCCGAACCATTCTGTCGAACGAACGTCCACAGCTCAGTCGATTCTTCCGGCTTGTGCTCGTCACCCTCAACGATCTTGCCGGTGTTACGGTCACGCATCACGTCGATCGCGGAGTAGCGCATGGCGACGGTGGCGTAGTCCTTGCCCTCTTCATGCCAGGCCTCTGAAACATCACCCTGCAACAGGGTCACGTCACGCACGTCGTTCTTAACGCCGCTTGTGGCATGGTCGCTCAGTTCCTCGGCCAGATAGGACATGGCTTCCGGCGTCGTCAGCTTGCGAAGTGTACCGTAGTCCTCGGCAGCATAAGCGGCCTGAACGTTCTGCAACGTCTTCTGGAAAGTTTCCAGATCGACCTGTGTCACGCCGATTTCGTCACCTTCCGACATGGCATTTTCATGCGGCACCGGCTTTGGCGCAACAGGGGCAGTCGTTTCAGCGGCGGCAGCACCACTGAAAGAACCGGCCTTGGAGCCCATCTGCGGGATCTTGAAGCCACCCATCGAATTCTGGTTGCTCTGCGGCGCGGAATAGTCGTTGCGCGCAGAGTCGTTACCAGCCGCACCGCCGAAAGCAGGCTTGCCCTGACGGCGCGATGCGAAGAAACGCATAGCCAGCATCACGAGACCGCCAATCAGGAGACCCTGGATCAACAGGCCGAAGAAACCGGCCATACCGCCAAAGCCACCGCCCATGAGCATGCCGAACAGGCCACCCATCAGCAAGCCACCCATGAGGCCGCCCATCATGCCACCAAACATACCGCGGCTCTGTTGCGGAGCCTGGGCCGCAGGACGTGCCGCGCCACCGGGCTGTGTCGCCTGATTGGTATTCGGGGTCATGCTACGGTTGATCGGGGCGGCCTGGCCTGGCGTGGTCGCTGTCGCAGGCGGCGCAGAAAAGGTCCGAGTACCACGGCTGCCAAATCCGCCGCTTGCCCGTCGTGCTTCGGCCATATCCACAGCAATGAATGACACTGCTATGCCCAATGCGGCAACAGCAAACAAACCTCTAAAGCGCCTAATGGCAGCAAACATCGTCTTCTCCTATTACGCCGCCCTCCCAAGGATCGGCTCATCATCGTCGATATAGCAACTATGGATCATCATTTTTAGGGGAATGGCATAAAATTTTTCGTGATATACAACCATAGATAAATATTTGATCGTAAATACAAAAAGCCCGACACAGAATTTCTCCTGTGCCGGGTGATGACTGCGATAGAATGTAAGGCGAAAGTCTCAGTCGATGTTGAAAGACAGTGACTTGACCTGGCGGATGGCCGGGTTGGCGCGCAGCTTGTCCAGCACCTCTTCGGAAACCGGGCCATCGACATAAAGCAGCGCAATCGCATCGCCGCTTTCCTTTTCGCGACCCAGCTGGAAGTTGGCGATGTTGACGCCGGCTTCGCCGAGCGTGGTGCCCATGAAGCCGATCATGCCGGGAACGTCTGTGTTGGTGATGTAGATCATGTGCTGACCGACATCGGCATCCATGTTGATGTTCTTGATCTGTATGAAGCGAGCCTTACCGTCCGAAAACACCGTTCCGGCAACGGAGCGGACCTGGTTTTCGGTCTTCACGGTCAGCTTGATGAAACCATCGTAAACGCCGGTCTTGTCGCGCTTGACTTCGGAAAGAATAATACCCTTTTCCTTGATCATGACAGGTGCGGAAACCATGTTCACATCGGCAACCTGCGGACGGATAAGACCGGCCAGCAGCGCAGATGTCAGCGCCTTGGTGTTCATGTTGGCGGTTGCGCCATCGTAGAGAATTTCGATTTCCTTGGTGGCGCTTTCCTGCACCTGACCAACGAAGGAACCGAGAACGTCTGCCAGCTTGATGAACGGCTTCAGGCGTGGTGCTTCGTCAGCGGTGATCGACGGCATGTTGATGGCGTTGGAAACAGCACCCTTGATCAGGTAATCCGACATCTGTTCGGCAACCTGAAGCGCCACGTTTTCCTGCGCCTCGGTGGTGGATGCACCGAGATGCGGCGTGCAAACGACATTCGGCAGGCCAAAAAGCGGGCTCTCGGTCGCAGGCTCGACTTCGAACACGTCGAAACCGGCACCGGCAACGTGGCCGGACTTGATGGCCTCGGCAAGTGCTGCCTCATCCACAAGGCCACCACGAGCGCAATTGATGATGCGAACGCCAGGCTTGGTCTTGGCAATGTTTTCAGCGCCGAGAATGCCGCGGGTCTTGTCCGTCATCGGAACGTGAAGCGTGATGAAATCGGCCTGTGCCAGCAATTCGTCCAGCTCGACCTTGGTCACGCCCATTTCCTGCGCGCGCTCTGGCGACAGGAATGGGTCGTAGGCCAGAACGTTCATCTTGAGGCCGATGGCACGCGAGCAGACGATGCCGCCAATGTTGCCAGCACCGATGACACCAAGCGTCTTGCCGGTGATTTCGACACCCATGAACTTGGACTTTTCCCACTTGCCAGCCTGCGTGGACGTATCGGCGGAAGGAAGCTGGCGAGCAACGGCAAACATCAGCGCGATGGCATGTTCAGCTGTGGTGATGGAGTTACCGAACGGGGTGTTCATGACGATGATACCGCGACGCGACGCCGCTGGAATATCGACGTTGTCGACACCGATACCGGCGCGGCCGATGACCTTGAGGTTGGTAGCGGCTTCAATCAGCTTTTCCGTAGCTTTGGTGGCAGAGCGGATGGCCAGACCATCATAATTACCGATGATTTCGGCCAGCTTATCCTTGTCCTTGCCGAGCTTCGGCTGGAAATCGACTTCGACGCCGCGATCGCGGAAAATCTGGACGGCGGTTTCCGACAGTTCGTCAGATACGAGTACGCGAGGTGCCATGGTTTGGGCTCCTTGAAAAGGGTTCAGTCTTGAAAGCGAAAATGCGCGGCCCTGCCGTCGCAGGGCCGGAATAGATCAGGCAGCAGCCTTGAAAACCGCAGCCTTCTGCGTTTCGAATGCCCATTTCAACCAAGGCATAACGGCCTTCATATCGGCTGTTTCGATGGTCGCACCGGCCCAGATGCGAAGACCGGATGGCGCATCACGATAGGCACCGATATCGAGCGCCACGTTTTCCTTTTCGAGAAGGGCAACCATGCCCTTGGCGAAATCGGCCTGCGCAGCAGCATCGAGAGCTGCGACATCCTTGCAGACGATCTTAATGCAGACCGACGTGTTGGAGCGCGTCTCGTCCACCACCGCCAGATTGGCAATCCAGTTGTGTTCTGCTACGAAATCGAAAATGACTTTCGCGTTTGCATCGGCACGCGCCATAAGCGCGTTGAGACCGCCGAGGCTCTTCGCCCACAACAGCGCATCGATATAATCTTCGACACACAGCATGGACGGCGTATTGATGGTCTCGCCGGTGAAGATGCCTTCGATAAGCTTGCCGCCTGATGTCATGCGGAAAATCTTCGGCAACGGCCATGCTGGGACGTATGTCGTCAGACGCTCTACGGCGCGTGGCGACAGGATGATGACGCCGTGACCGCCCTCGCCGCCCAGGACTTTCTGCCAGGAGAAGGTCACGACGTCGAGCTTGGAGAAGTCCATGTCTTGCGCAAATGCCGCGGACGTAGCGTCGCAAATTGTCAGGCCCTTGCGATCAGCGGGAATGAAATCAGCGTTTGGAACGCGAACACCAGAGGTCGTACCATTCCAGGTAAAGACCACGTCACGGTCGAAATCGATTGTGGAAAGGTCTGGAAGAACGCCATAATCGGCTTCGATCTTGCGAACATCCTTGAGCTTCAATTGCTTGACGACGTCGGTTACCCAACCGGCACCGAAGCTTTCCCAGGCAACCATATCGACGCCGCGATCGCCGAGCAGCGACCACAGAGCCATTTCAACGGCGCCGGTGTCGGACGCAGGTACGATACCAATGCGATAATCGGCGGGAACGTTCAGAATTTCGCGGGTAAGATCGATGGCCTGCTTGAGCTTGGCTTTGCCAACCTTGGCGCGATGCGAACGACCAAGAGGTGCATCGGCAAGAGCATCTAGCGACCAACCGGGGCGCTTGGAGCAGGGACCAGAAGAAAAATGCGTATTGCCCGGACGGGTGTCCGGCTTCACTATATCTGTCATTTGACTATCCTTTCAGATAGGCGCCTCTCGTTAGGGAGAGGTGTCCTGCCGTCGTTGCTATGCTCGTCGCCTGTCGCAGTCAAGTAGAATATGTCGCAAGCAAAAAGAATCTTGGCCCATATGCGTCATAGAGGAAGACCCCCCAAAACGCGAAAACCGCCCGCATCCTTGATGGACACGAGCGGTCTATGTCTAAAGCTCAAACGTAACGGTTATTTGTAAACCGCAGGCTGAAGCGGAATGTCTGCCGGCGGGATATACTGTGCTGTGTCGCAACCGTTGAAGACATAGCGGCCACCTAGGCGAACCTCATGCGAGGTCAAACCCTTGTCACGTCCTGAACTGACAGCACCAGTACCACCAAACATTTCACCACTGCCGATTTGTCGGAAACGGTAACCCACGTCGGCTTTGAGGTTGCATGTCACGTCAATAGATGCGCCAGCCATCAACGCGTAAGCAAAGCGCCAGTTGCCTTTACCTTCGAACTCGCAGCAACCGCTGTCAAGTTGAACCTTATCCCACTTGACGTGAGCTCCGCCGATACCTGCACCCAGATAAGGAGTGATGCGACCGTATGTTCCAAGATCGACATAGGCGTTGGCCAGCAGGCTGTAGGCACGCATTGATGAGCGGAAATTATCGATACCACCGCCAGCCGAATCGGCTTGACCGCGATAGTCGGATTTCCCCATGTAGTCGAACGTCAAGTCTGTACGCAGGTAGTTGTTGATCTGATAGCCGGCACCCGCACCGAAAAGGAAACTGTCATCCGACGATGTTCTTGACGAGCGGATGAGGGTGTTTGTTCCACCTGCTGCGCGGCTGAACTCAAAGCTCCGCGACTTGTTGAACGAGTACCCGACATCACCGCGCAGGTACCAGCCGCTTGCTTCCTGAACGGTCACTTCTGGTGCCTGATCAGGGAATGCAGGTGGCGGCTCCTGATACACATCGGCTGCGAAGGCGGTTTGGCTTGCCATCAAAGCGGCGACAATACCGATCAGGCTCTTTTTCATAATGACGGCTCCCTAAGCGGTATAGGCGGCAAACGCGGCAATACCCGTGAAATTCTTCATTTACGAAGCCTGAAGGAAAATGGTTAAATCCCTGTTAAAATCCGAAGTACCTTGTTTGGATTTACTAAAAAACACGGTTAATGTTCTTCAAGCAACTCGGCCGCAGTCTCCCTATCAAAAGCAAAATAAAACTCCCGGAATGCGGGTATTTTCGCCTGGAGCGTCATATATCACCCACCCCTGTATGAATTCGGAATAATATTTTGTTAGCTAATATTATTGTCCTTATCACAACAATGCTGCTGCATAGTGAGTATCGGTCGCGAACTTGAAGCGACGCAAGAGTGCAGGTCAGGCATGATGCGCTGATACCATAGGGAATCCCGTCCCTCGCCTTCCGTCGGCACTTCGGTGCCGCAGGTCGCAAAGACAATTTTCTCAAGGTTATCAAGCTTTGAACACGCCGCTGAAGCTCCTTCTCGAGTTTGTTAAAATACCAGATCACAATCCCGATCTGCTGATTGCGAAATACCGTGCGTTTTGCAGGCAGATGCCGATCATGTATTTTATCTTGATATCAAGCACTTGGGCATTGGCCGCGACACACCTGTCCGTAGCACCGGTCTGGCTGACAATTGTCGTCCCGATGATTTTCTCAATCATCAGCGCCATCAGGGTCGCCTTTTGGTGGAAGTCTCGCAAAGTCATCCCAACGGCGCGGGAAGCTTTTGCTTCCTTGAAGAGAACGCAACGTCTGTCGGTCGGCATCTCCATCGCCTTCACGCTGTGGTCTTTCCTGCTTTATCCCTATGGCGATGCGTATCAGCAGTCTCACATTGCCTTTTACATGGCTATCACTGTCATTTCCTGCATCTTCTGTCTGATGCATGTGCGCTCTGCGGCTTTCTTCGTCGCCGTCATCGTCAATGGCACATTCATCGTATTTTTTGCGTGGACCGGCCAAGCCACATTCATCGCCATTGCAGTCAATATTCTGCTCGTCAGTTTCGGCATGCTGGCCGTACTGACGGTCAACTACCGCAACTTCGAAAAAATGATCAGCGCACAACAACAGACCCAAGCGCTCAGCAATGAAAATCTGAGACTGGCTAATATTGACAGCCTCACCGGACTGCCAAACCGGCGCGCGTTTTTCAATCATCTGACGGAAGCATTTCAACTGGCTATCGAAAACGAAACCCGTCTGGCCATCGGTGTAATTGATCTCGATGGTTTCAAACCCGTCAACGATCTCTATGGACACTCGTCAGGTGACCGGCTGCTGATCGAAGTGAGCGACCGCCTCACTCGAAATTTCGCCGCAACCGACCTGTTTCTGGCACGACTCGGCGGTGATGAATTTGCCTTTGTCATTTCCGACGTCGCCTGCGATCGCAACATCGTCTCGGAGGGCGACCGCATGTGCGATCAGTTGCGCTCGCCGTTCAATCTTCCCGATGCGACGATCATGATCTCCGGCTCCATTGGCATCGCGGTCTTCCCTGATCTGGCATCGTCACCGGAAGAGTTGTTCGACCGCGCAGATTACGCCCTCTATCATGGCAAACGGCAAAAGCGCGGCAACAGCACGCTGTTCACCGCCCGGCACGTCGCTGAAATCCATCGAGATGCGCGGATCGAACAGACCTTGAAACAAGCCGATCTGATGGCGGAACTGTCTGTCGTCTTTCAACCCATCATCGATGTATCGCTGAACAAAACCACCGGCTTCGAGGCTCTGGCCCGCTGGAATAGCAGCGTTCTCGGACATATGTCGCCTGCGCAGTTCATTCCAATTGCGGAGCGTGCCGGTATCATCGGCAGCCTGACGAAACCTCTGCTCAAAAAGGCATTGGAAGCCGCCCGCAAATGGCCTGATGCCGTCAGGCTATCCTTTAATCTTTCGGCGCAGGATTTGAGCAGCCCGGAAGCAGTGATGACGATTATCGCCATAATCGAGACAAGCGGTTTCGATGCCTCGCGTCTCGATCTCGAGATTACGGAGACAGCATTTATTCATGATACACGCCAGGCCCGCCAATCCGTAGACTTGCTGAAACAGATCGGCTGCGGCATTTCACTGGATGATTTTGGCACGGGATATTCCAGCCTGACGTCGCTTCATTCCCTGCCGCTCACCAAGATCAAGATCGACCATAGCTTCGTGCGTGGAATCCAAAACAATCCCGCCAGCGAGAAAATCGTGAGATCCGTGCTGACACTCAGTCGTGAAATGGGGCTTGATGCCATCGTTGAAGGTGTCGAAACCGAGGAAGAAATGGCCTTCATCACCCATCTCGGTGGCAATCTCGTGCAGGGTTACCTGTTCTCACGCCCGATGAAAGAAAGCGCCATTTCCGATTTTCTTGCATCCGAAACTGAGATTCAACCGTCTTATCACCGCACAGCATGACATTGCACGATGTGAAAAAGGGCTAGCGTCACCGCTGACCCTTTTCATGAAGCTCTGAACTTTACGCTGCCGATCTGGCGTTGGAAATGACGCCAACCAGTTCGTTGACGATGCGCTCAACCTGCGCGCTGTCATCGCCTTCCGCCATGACGCGGATCAGCGGTTCCGTCCCAGAAGGGCGAATAACCAGACGGCCATTATTGGCCAGCGCGCTTTCAGCATCAGCAATCGCCTGCTGAACCACAGGGTTTTCCAACGGCTTGCCGCCGGTTGTGCGAACGTTTTTCAGCAATTGCGGCACGGGTTCGAACTTGCGGCAGACCTCGCTGACCGTACGACCGGAGCGCTTCACCCGCGCAAGAACCTGAAGTGCGGCAACAAGGCCATCGCCGGTCGTGCCGTAATCAGACAGTACGATGTGGCCGGATTGTTCTCCACCGACATTGAAATCGTGGTTACGCATATGCTCCACCACGTAACGGTCACCAACCTTGGTGCGCGCCAGCGTCAAGCCCTTGTCTCCAAGGAAGCGTTCAAGACCAAGGTTCGACATGACAGTTGCGACGATGCCGCCGCCACGCAGGATTTTGTCATCGGCCCAGCTAGCCGCAATCGTCGCCATAAGTTGATCGCCATCAACAATCTGACCCAACTCGTCAACGATGATCACGCGGTCCGCGTCACCATCGAGCGCAATGCCGATATCGGCTCGAACTTCGTGGACTTTGCGTTGAAGTGTTTCGGGATGGGTGGAGCCGCATTCGAAATTGATGTTGGTGCCGTTCGGCTCATTGCCGATGGTGACGACTTCCGCACCAAGCTCCCAAAGGGCAGCCGGGGCCACCTTGTAGGCGGCGCCATTGGCGCAATCGATCGCAATCCTCAAACCACTCAGTGTCACATCACGGGGCAAGGTACGCTTGACGAATTCGATATAGCGATAGATGTCACCATCCACGCGCTTGGCTCGCCCGATTTCATGGGGCTTGGCAAGCTGCGAATAGATGTCCTTGTCCAGCAGATCTTCGATCTCGAGTTCCAGCTCATCCGAAAGCTTGTACCCGTCTGGTCCGAAAAGCTTGATGCCATTATCGGAAAATGGATTGTGCGAGGCAGAAATCATCACTCCGATATCAGCGCGCAGCGAACGCGTCAGCATGGCCACGGCAGGCGTCGGGATCGGCCCGAGCAGAAACACATCGAGGCCAGCGGCGGTAAAACCGGCAACAAGCGCGTTTTCCAGCATATAGCCGGACAGACGTGTATCCTTGCCGATGACAACACGATGGCGGTGATTTCCACGGCGGAAAATCGTGCCGACTGCGATACCGACCCGCATTGCCAGATCCGGCGTCATCGGAAAGACGTTGGATTGCCCGCGAATACCATCGGTTCCGAAATAGCGACGTGTCATGTGAACTCCAGAATTTGTCCCGTGCTCGGCAAGCGCTTTTAAACCGCGCCAAGCCTTTCTGGTTAGATGCCATAAAAGCCGGAAAACAACACGTCAATTACCGCGAAAGGCCAATATATGTTGTTACCAACTCTGTTTGGCGCGACAGAAACATACGCACAATGAAAAAGGCCGCCCGCACAGCGGACGGCCCTCATATCAAGTCTGTTCAAGACATCAGCGCGGTTGCGGTTCAAGGCCGCCTTCAGCCTCGCCGTCGCCCTTGGTCTCACCGTCACCCTTGGCTTCGGTAGGACCATCCTTCTTAGTCCCGGTTTTCGGAACAGCAGAACCACGACCCGGAGAATCATCGCCCAGATCACGTGCTGGCTTTTCGCCGCGGATCAGCGCCTTGATCTCTTCGCCTGTCAGCGTTTCATATTCGAGAAGACCCTCGGCAATGGCAACGAAGCCATCGTGGTTTTCCGTCAGAATACGACGCGCTTCCGTATAGGCTTCATCGATCAGACGACGAACTTCGGTGTCGATCGTCTGTGCAGTCGCCTCGGAAACGTTCTTGGACTGTGAAACCGAGTGACCAAGGAAGACTTCCTGCTGGTTTTCACCGTAGGAAACCTGACCAAGCGCATCGGAGAAGCCCCACTGCGTGACCATCGCACGGGCAAGCTTGGTGGCCTGCTCAATATCGGACGACGCGCCGGAGGTAATGTTTTCCTTGCCGAAGGTCAGCTCTTCCGCCACGCGGCCACCCATCATGATAACGAGACGGGAAACCATCCACTTGTAGCTCATGGAATAGCGGTCGCCTTCAGGCAGCTGCATGACCATGCCAAGCGCACGACCGCGCGGAATGATGGTTGCCTTGTGCAGCGGATCGGCAACCGGCACCTTCAGCGCTGTAATCGCGTGGCCGGCTTCGTGGTAGGCGGTCAGCTTCTTTTCGGCCTCGGTCATGGCGGAAGAGCGACGCTCCGCACCCATCATGATTTTGTCCTTGGCGTCTTCGAATTCGGCCATGGTCACCACGCGCTTGTTGCGACGTGCGGCCATAAGGGCTGCTTCATTGACGAGGTTCGCAAGGTCAGCACCGGAGAAACCGGGCGTACCACGAGCCAGAACCTTCAGGTCGACGTTCGGTGCCAATGGCACGTTGCGAGCATGAACCTTCAAGATGCGTTCACGACCAACAATGTCAGGATTCGGCACGACAACCTGACGGTCGAAGCGGCCTGGACGCAGCAAAGCCGGGTCAAGCACATCAGGACGGTTGGTAGCGGCAATGAGAATGATCCCCTCATTGGCTTCGAAACCATCCATTTCGACCAGAAGCTGGTTCAGCGTCTGTTCGCGTTCATCGTTGCCACCACCGAGACCGGCGCCACGATGGCGACCGACCGCGTCGATTTCGTCGATGAAGATGATGCAGGGCGCGTTCTTCTTGGCCTGCTCGAACATGTCGCGGACACGGCTCGCACCAACGCCGACGAACATTTCAACGAAGTCCGAACCGGAAATCGTAAAGAAAGGTACATTGGCCTCACCCGCAACGGAGCGAGCCAGCAGGGTCTTACCCGTGCCCGGAGGGCCAACGAGCAGAACGCCGCGTGGGATCTTGCCGCCGAGGCGCTGAAACTTCTGCGGATCACGCAGGAATTCCACGATCTCTTCGAGATCCTGCTTTGCCTCATCGACACCGGCGACATCTTCGAAGGTGATCCGGCCATGCGCTTCGGTCAAAAGCTTGGCCTTGGACTTGCCAAAGCCCATCGCGCCACGCGAGCCACCCTGCATCTGTCGCATGAAAAATAGCCATACACCCAGAATAAGGAACATCGGCAGCAACGTACCGAGGTAGCTCAGGAAGCCGGATGAACCGTCGCTCTCAGGGCGCGCCACGATGGTGACGTTTTTACCCTGAAGGCGATTCATCAGCGAATCATCGATCACCGGCGAATAGGTCTGAAACGCAGTGCCGCCATCGCTGTAAGTGCCGAGAACGCGATTACCGGTAACGGTGACGTCACGAACACGCCCGGAATCGACATCGCGCAGAAACTGCGAATAGGGAATCTCACGTGAAGCCGATTGTGACGGTGATGTCTGGAACATGCTGAACAATGCGATCAGCAACAGAGCAATCACTGCCCACAAGGCGAAATTTCTAAAATTTGGGTTCATCGAACTCCCCGAACTCCAACGGGCAAATGCGCGCCCGCCATTATGTTGACCCTAACATAAGGAGCACAGTCGCCCTTGCCAAGGCAGGCGGGGACATCAGATGCGATTTGAGGTAAAAACTCTGAGAAAATCCGTGTGAAAAGCGCAGGTTCGGCTAGACCGGAGGCTGCGGGTAGGCGGAACGACCGATAAGGCGGGCGATCACGTTCGCCAATTCGAGATCGAACCGCGGTAAAAACAGATCGTAAGGCACAAGCAGCGGACGAATATCAACCTCCCCTGCCTCCGCAGCAGACCCTTCGTTACCCTCGACCTCAATGGTAGGCGTGATCTGCATTACCCGTTTCGCAACGCTTTTTGGAATGGAGGCGGGCAGATCAACCGCCATTCGTGCGTGTTTGCCGCCAATCAACAGGGTACGCGTTGACCGATTCGTGATCTCGAATCGCTCGTCCCACAGGGCGGTGGCACCTGCGGCAACCGCCAAGGATGGTATGTCCCGGGTTTCCCGCATCAGATAAAGCGCATCCTTACGCAGCTCGAAAACCGCGCGGCTCGCCGTTATCCGCCCTGGCTCACCCTTGGACAGGAATGCCATGACCCTGTCCATGCTATCCGCCGCCATTGCGAAGCGCCGGCCGCCGATGACGCTCGCCAGCGCCGAGAGCGCATACCGGACGATGGCAGTATCTGACTGCAAACCAGCGGGTTTTATCTTGATCAGGCAGTCAAGATGAGATTCGGCTTGTTTTTCAATCCAGTGCGCCGCCGCAGCAGATAGCATCGATCTGTTGATTGACTGATCAATCAAAGTCCTTTGCGGTTCCGAGTGACGAATCCGCACCCGCACCCGCTCGTATTTGGCGTCGTTGTTGGTGGGGTCATCGAACCAGGATTGCCCCTTTTCTCTCAGGAAGTCGCGAATATCCTGACGTGTGGAGACTAGAAACGGGCGCACGATCCAATGACGACCGGCATAGAGAACCGCGTCCGCCATACCAGCGAGACCGAGATTGTCATGACGCTGGCTTCGAGCGCTGCGCATGGCGATGGTTTCCCGCTGATCGCCATGCGTATGGCCAATCGCAATGACATCAGCGCCGATCTCCGCTGCCACTTCGCCAATCAAAGCATACCGTGCAAGCCGGGCGGCGGCTGAAATTCCGGTGGCCGGTTTGTCACCATCCCATCGGCGGATATGGTGAACAATGCCATGCCGGGCGCAAAGCTCTGCGACGCCCCTCGCTTCATCCGCGGACCCGCCACGCAATGCGTGGTCGATTGTCACGGCTTGCAGCGAGATGTCGCGGCTGCCCGTATCGGTCAAAACCCGATGCAGCGCGATCAACAGGCCGGTCGAATCGCTGCCACCGGAAACGGCAACGAGAATGCGGGCGGGCTTTGAAATTTTGTCGATAAACAGCCGCGCTGCCTCTAGGGGCGCAATCGGCTCTACGGAAAACGACAGATCGCCATCACCGGTCAGCACCTGCTCAGCAGCTCAGGCGTTTCTGTTCGCTCGTGACTTTGCCGAGAACGGTCTTGGAGGCGCTGGGATAACGCTTTGGCACTTCGCGAAGTGTTGCGCAGGCAGTTTCCTTGTTGTCGAGTGCAGCCAGAGACATGCCGAGCTTTAGTAGCATCTCAGGCGCCTTGGGCGACTTGCTGTAGGTCTGGTGTGCGTTCAGGAACGTCTTGGCTGAATCGGTGAATTTGCCTTGGCTATATTGCGCCTCACCCAGCCAGAAGTTTGCGTCCGCAGCTTTTGCGCCTTTGGGGTAACCCTGGATATACTGCTCGAAGCCCTTTTCCGCCGCCTTGTAATCACCCGACAGAACGTGGCTGTAGGCCGCCTGGTAGATATCGTTCTCGCTGGTCAAAGCTGCGGTGTTGACCGGATCAGGGCTGGGGGAGCCACCGGTTTCAACACCGGGAAGAGCACCTGCAGAATTCTGCGCGTTGCTGTTCAGTGAACCGCCAATCGGCATGCCGCGCTGGTCGAGCTCGATCGAGCCGAGCGTCGTTTCACCTGGAGCGGCATTGCTCCGTGGACCTGTTGCCGTTTGGCCTGCACCCGGCGTGCCACCCATTGAAGCGCCGCCTTGGGACGGCGTTTCAATGATGGTTGCGACATCGTCCTGGCCGCCCGACGATGGAATATCGGCTTCGGCCTTCTTCTTCGGTGCAGTCGGTGCGGCAGACTTTCCGCCTTCAAGTTCTTGAAAACGGAACTCGTTGTCTTCCTGCGCCTTGCGGATCGTTTCCTGCATTTGCAGCAGTTGGAAACTCATTTCCTCGATACGACCGTTGAGCTGACGAAGCTGTTCTTCCAGTTGTTGTACTCGGTAGGTGTCATTCGCCTGAACATTCACCACCGGTGCTTGTCGCGAATTGACCGTGCCAGAGCCCCCACCCCACCCAAACAGCGGCCCTGAAACGGCAGTGCCGCTCAAGCCTGTGCAGGCTGCAAGCCCCAGCATTCCCGCCACCACAAGTTTCTTCATGTTGCGTCCTGTCTGGTTGATTTGCGCCCCAACGACGCAAAACCGGATTTTTTCCATTTGGCATCAAAAAGCAACTTAACTTCGGCCAAACTATGGAAAAAACAAAAGGCGGTCCGAAGACCGCCTTTCAATCATCCTCACAAAATTGCGAGGCAATTACATGCCTGCGCCACCGAGAACGGTGACAGCGCGACGGTTCTGCGACCAGCAGGAGATATCGTCGCAAACAGCAACCGGACGTTCCTTACCGTAGGAAATGGTCCTCATGCGGTTTGCAGGAACACCCTGCGATGCCAGGAACTGCTTGGTCGAAGCGGCACGGCGTGCGCCGAGCGCCAAGTTGTACTCGCGTGTGCCGCGCTCATCGGCGTGGCCTTCAACGGTGATGGCGTAGTTTGGATAACGAGCCAGCCACTGTGCCTGACGCTGCAGCGTCTGCTGCGCATCTGCGCGGATGGATGTGCTGTCGGTATCGAAGAAGATACGGTCGCCGACGTTGACGGTGAAATCCTGGGCAGAGCCCGGCGTTGCAGAGCCTGCGCCGCCGCCAAGGCCAAGTTCGCCAGCACTGTTGGGCATGTTCTTCTTGTTGGCGCAACCGGCCAGCGCAAGCGCAAGCGTCAGAGCGATCATGGCCGGGTTGCGGGCAATTCTCTGCATCGGGCCGAGTGCCGAAGTGTTTGTACGGCTCATTGCCGGTCTCTCCTTAGAATTCAGTAACGTTGCCAGACAATAACCGAATGCAGTTAATTGCCCCCAAACAATTATGGTTAACAGAAAGGAAATGCCTCATTTTCTGTGTCCCCGCAACACGTAGCGGTAAGAAAGCAGGCAGTTCCGGATAAGGGCATGCGTAGAATACGGCGGCAACTGTGCTCAGTGCCGCCGCAATAGGAAAATCAATCCAGAAGCGGCGACCATGCCGGGTCCGACGCGAATGTCGGTGTTTTGATCAACTGTTCGTTATAACCCGTCAGATCGATGGAATAGAGCTGCGGGCCGCCCGAACCGGCATTCTGGCGGAAGAACATGATAACGCGACCGTTCGGTGCCCAGGTCGGGCCTTCATTGTGGAAGCCTGTGGTCAAGATGCGCTCGCCTGAACCATCAGGCTTCATGACGCCGATGGAAAACTTGCCGCCAGATTGCTTGGTGAATGCAATCAGGTCGCCGCGAGGAGACCAGACAGGCGTCGAGTAGGAACCATCGCCAAAGGACACACGGGTCTGGCCGGAACCATCCGCATTCATGACGTAAATCTGCTGGCGACCACCACGGTCGCTTTCAAAGGCGATGCGCTGACCATCCGGTGCATAGGACGGTGCCGTATCGATGGCACCCGTATTGGTAAGGCGCGTCGTGGTGCGCGAGCGCAGGTCCATGGTGTAGATGTTGGCGTTGCCTTCCTGCTGAAGGCTCATGATGACCTTCTGACCGTCGGGCGAAAAGCGCGGAGAGAACGTCATGCCGGGGAAGTTGCCGACAACTTCACGCTGTCCGGTTTCCAGCTGCAACAGATAAACGCGCGGCTGCTGACCCTCGAACGACATGTAGGTGACTTCCTGACGGCTTGGCGAGAAGCGCGGCGTCAGAACAAGGTCTTTCGTCGTGGTCAGGTTGCGAACGTTGAAGCCGTCCTGGTCCATGATCGAAAGCGCACGCTTTCGGTCGGTCTTGGGTCCGCTTTCAGAGACGAAAACGACGCGGGTATCGAAGTAACCCTTTTCACCGGTGACGCGCTCATAGATAGCATCGGCGATGATGTGGGCGACACGACGCCAGTTTTCCGGCTGGGTAAAGAATTGCTGACCACTCATCTGCTGACCGGCAAACGTGTCCCACAGGCGGAACTCGGCGCGCAGACGGCCATCGGCCTCCTTGGTTACGCGGCCCGTGACCAGTGCCTGCGCATTGATGACCTTCCAGTCTTCGAAGCGTGGCTGTTGGTCCGGGTTGCTGATCTTTTCGATAAAAGCGTTTTTGTTGACCGGAGCAAACAGGCCTGAACGCTGCAGGTCGGCTGCGATAACCTGCGAAACTTGCGCGCCGATGCCATCACCCGACATGAAATCGGTGACCGCAATCGGCAGCGGCTGGACGTTGCCCTTGTTGATATTGATTTGAACTTCAGCACTGGCCGGTGTGACCGCTGCGAAGGAAAACAGCATGCCGGAGGCAACCATTACCGCACGCAGGAGAGAGAACTTGATCATTGAGACAAGCCTTTCAGCTTCATACAAAAATTGGACATCGAATTGGGCATTGGTCTTTCCATCGGTCCCAAAACTGTCGGTTTAAAGCGCGAATTCGGATGGGTCGAAGTTCAGGACCAACGTGTTCCATCCCCTTTCGCCATCGTATTTTTCAACTGGCAGATTTTTCAACGGCGCAGACCTGAAGATTGCGCGACGCGCACTGCCTTCAACAGCGCGTCGCGTCCCTTCCGGTCCGCCGGTCGCAGTCACTTCCGGCTGGCCGACGATGTTGCCGGACTGGTCGAGAGACACGCGAACGACAACCCGCACCTCGGAAACGCCGGTCAAACCGGATGCCATAGCCCAGTTGTTCTGGATTTGACCTCTGACACTGTCGATTTCACTGGCACTCAAGCCGGTACCAATCGTCTTCTTGCCACCCAGCGACGCCGTCTCGGTCGAGCGTTTCGCGCCACCACCGGAGGGAGCCTGCTTGTTCAGCAATGCAGAAATCTCGTCGGCATTGAACTCGCTGGCCTGCGAAGCGGCAGACTTGGCGGTTTCCTGCTTGCGGTCTGCCGGTTTCTTGTCGGACGGCTTCTCGTTCGATTTAGCCTGCTCCGGCTTCTTCTCCGCTGGCTTTTCAGCAGGCTTCTGCTCGGCTGGCTTTTGTTCGGCCTGCTTGGGCGGCTCCGGCTTCGGCTCAGGCGGCTGCGGGCGGGAATTCGGGCGCGGCACATTCGGCGGCACCGGAATTTCGGCAGGCTCCTGATTTTGCGGCGGAGGCTCCTGCGCCTGTTGTTCGGCAGGCGGTTGCGTCGGCGTCGGTGGTGTCGCTATTTCCGGCTTGGGAATGGGCAGCGATGCCGTCTCCTGCGGCTTTGGCGCAGACGTCTCTTCCTTGACGATGTCTTTCACATCGTTGGGCTTGGTATCCACAACAGGCGCTGGTTTTTCTTGCTTGGGCGGAGCCGCAGCACTGTCGTTATTGTTGGGCTTTTCCGTTGGTGTCGGCGGAGCGTCGAGATCAGCGGTGTTGTTGCCCATGTTCTGGGCATTGGGAATGATATCAGGCCGGGTTGTCGGAACAGGCGCGGATTTTTCGGCCTTGGGCGCGTTTTTGTCGCCCTGCTGGATCTGGGTCATCTCTTCCACGGACACGAGATCGACAGGCATCGACTCAGCCTGAGACACCTCAAGCGGCGCTGGCGAGCCCAGAGACACGAGGGCAAAGGCCAGCAGCGAGGCGTGCACGATCGCAGATGTGGTGACGCTGCCCTTCATACTTAGATCAATTGTCCTGTTTCTGTTGCGTTACAAGGCCGATATTCTTGAAGCCCGCAGCCTGAATACGCGCCATGACATCGGCAACGATGCCATAGGCCGCAACCGAGTCCGCACGCACGAAAATACGCTCGTTATAGCCGGTCGTCGAAATCGCCTGCAGCTTGTCAGCGACTTCCGTCGCCTGGATCGGCGTTTCCTGTAAATGGATCACGCCATCGGCATTGACGGAAATGGTAATCGGCTGCGTATCGGAATTTAGGGCATTGGCGGATGTCTGTGGCAGATCAACAGGCACGCCGACCGTCATCATAGGTGCTGCCACCATGAAGATGATAAGCAGCACCAGCATGACGTCCACGAGGGGCGTCACGTTGATTTCGCTGATCGCGCCACCCTTGCGGCGTCCTCGGCCTCGACCACGGCGCCCACCGGACCCACCGCCGCCACCGCCTGCTGACATTCCCATTATGTTACTCCACTCGCTCGGGTGCGCGTTTACTGCGCGGCCTGACGTGTCTGCAGCTTCTCATCGATCTGGCGCGAAAGGATGGCGGAAAACTCGTCCGCAAAACCTTCCATGCGCGCAGAGAGCTTGCCTGCATCGCCTGTGAATTTGTTGTAAGCGATAACCGCCGGGATAGCGGCAACCAGACCAATGGCCGTCGCGAGAAGCGCTTCGGCGATACCAGGTGCAACAACCGCTAGGTTGGTGGACTTGGAACCGGCAATCGCCTGGAACGAGGTCATGATACCGATAACCGTACCGAACAAACCGATAAACGGACCCGCAGAACCGATTGTCGCCAGAGAACCGAGACGCGCTTCGAAGGTTTCGCCTTCGCGTGCCATGGTCACGTCCATGGCACGGTCGATACGCATCTGAAGACCGATGGGAGACCGTGCGCCTCGCTCGAAGGACTTCTTCCACTCGCGCATCGCCGCCACGAAGATCGCCGCAAGGCCCGTATTCTGGCGTTCCGCCAGCGTCCGGTACAGCTCTTCAAGCGACTGGCCGGACCAGAACACCTGTTCGAACTGGTCGAACTGACGCTTCGCCTTGCCGAAGGACACATATTTGTCGATGACGATGGCCCACGTCCAGACAGATGCGGCGATGAGGCCGATCATAACCAGCTTGACGATGAGACCAGCCTGCATGAACAGCGCCCAAAGACTTACGTCGTGCGTTGCCGCGGCCAAACCTGCCTGTTCCATAAAAATCCAATCCCCGAATCCAAACGCCCGGTGCATGACCGGGCGATTTAAACGCGCATCAACGTTTGAAGTCCTGCGGCAAGTGCCGAAAACCCCATGAGCCGTGCCCCGATATTACCATTTAGCCTTCCTTGACCGTAAATTTGGTAAAAGGAAGGCGTGCGGCGCACAAATACCGAATGGTTAAGGTAGACTACATTATGGTTAAGGGAGTGTTACGAAATAGGCACTTCAAACAGCAGCACCATATTTCCCAATTCTTACTTCAAAAATTTCTCTGCAATCGTATCAGGTAGACGCCGCGGTCTTCCCTTGGCATTGATCACGGCAATAATCACTTTCGCGGTAACCAGCAAAGTTTCCCCGCGCCGGATTTCCTGATTGAGCACCATCTTCGCCCCACCAGCTTTTTCGGTGAGTGTGGTGATTGCAAGCACATCGTCCATCCGCGCCGGTGACTTGAAGTCGATTTCCATGCGATGAACGACGAACACAAGCCCCTCCTCATCCGCCGTCAGCAACGCGCTCTGCTCGCAGCCAAGGCAACGCAGATAATCCGTGCGACCACGCTCAAGGAAGTGCAGATAGCGGGCGTGATAAACGAGGCCGGAGAAGTCGGTGTCTTCGTAATAGACACGCTGCGTCAGCCGGTGGCCGTGTTCGATGAGTTCGCCGGAGAGGGATACGGTCAGGTCAGTCATGCCGCTTTACTCCTTCACGCACAATCAGATGCTCGTGCCGTTCCGGCAGCGCCTCGATCCGCTCGGCGATAAATGCAGGCCGTAAATCACTCTCTTTCAAAACAGGAGCGGTCGCGAGCAACCATCTAAACTCGACATCCACCCCATCCACGATACGATGAACGATGTCGCTTTCATGAAAGGGAAAAGCCTGTTCGAGATGGATCAGGTAATAGAAAGCCAACTCATGCGCGTCATATTCGCCGTATGAAAAGAAGCTCTCGGCTGACCACAAGAGACGCTCGATCCGCGCTTTAACATGCAGTTCTTCCTCAATCTCCCGCAGGATCGTTTCTTCCGAACTCTCCCCGATTTCGGCACGACCACCGGGGAGCGCCCAGTAGCGGTCGGTAACACTGCGGTTCACCAGGAGATGACCGTTGTGGAACACGAGGCCCGCCACACGAAAGCTGAAAAGCTGCGGCTTATGATCCAGTCTGATCATGTGCCGTGGAGAAATGACATCGCTCATTTGTCGTCCAAGTTCCCGTCATCCCAAACGATGTGCTGAACGGAAGCGGGAAGGTTTTCGATTTCACCGGCGATGAAATAGGGCGGAATGTCCAACTGCGTCAAGGCTTCCGTGGTCGCTCTTGCCCAGCGAAACTCCAGCGGATGTTTGCCATCCTGCATGCGGTGCACGATGTCTTCCTCGTGGAAAGGAAACGTCTCGGGCAGTTCCATCAGGTAGTAAAAACCAAGCTCGTGCCAGTCCTTGCCCTCATAATGGAAGAAGTTTTCCACCACCCAAAGCAGACGCCCGATCTGGGCCTCGACGCCAAGCTCTTCCACCATCTCGCGCGCCAACGTATCCTGTGATTGTTCGCCCATTTCGGCGCGGCCGCCGGGAAAACTCCAGAATTTCTCATGTGTGGCCCGGTGCACCAGCACATAGCCATCGCGAAAAGCGATGCCTGCAACGCGCATCTGGAAAATGCGCTTCGGCTTGAATTTCATACGGATACGGGTGTCTTCAGTCATATGTTTTTGCTTCCGGGAGCATGAGGTCACGTTCCGACCAGCCTAGCGCGTCCAGTTCCGTTTTGCGAACCCCCGCATCATCACCAACGACGAATTCGTCCAGTTGCGGTGGTTTGATGGAGGTGCCGGACAGCATTGCATGAACCTGTCCGCGATGATGCGTCTGGTGCTGGAACAGATGCGTGAGAATATCGTCGCAGCGGTCGGTCTGTATCCGCTCTGCCCTGTGTATGCGCACGATATCGGCAAGCATATCAGGCGCCAGCCCATCGGTGAATGCCAGGAGATCAGCGTCGAGTTTCGCCTGCGCTTCGCGCAGCTCGACCATATCACTGTATGGCTCGGCCATTGAGAAAGCAGCATATCCCAATGTGCCGCCCTTGAGGGCATCGATATAAAAAAGATCGACGCAGTAAATGTGGTTCAGGGTCGCGCGGATCGTCGGAAAAAAGCCTGTTCTTGGGGCCACCAGCTCATCGCGTGAGAGGCGGAGGCAGGTTTCGTGCAGCCTGAAATTCGCCAGCAGATTGTTACGGGCGAGTTTCCTGAACACGCGGCACGGATCATAGGCCATGGCAGGCTCCCGGATCAGTCCAGCTTTTCCAGTTCAGATTGGCTTTTAAGAACACGACCGCCGTC
The DNA here is from genome assembly GCF_001562555.1 of Agrobacterium bohemicum. Classification (NCBI taxonomy): domain Bacteria; kingdom Pseudomonadati; phylum Pseudomonadota; class Alphaproteobacteria; order Hyphomicrobiales; family Rhizobiaceae; genus Agrobacterium; species Agrobacterium bohemicum. Next base: position 8,978 of record NZ_KQ961024.1, on the reverse strand, counting down.
CTCCTGTTCGACCAGATAGGCCGGTTCGTCTTCACTTGCCTTGCGCTTGATGACGGAGCCTTCGATCTTGCGTTCGACATCTTGGGTAAAGCTCTCGGTAACCTTGCCCTCACCCGTGCCCGATCCCCATTTCCATTGAACCTTGGTACCCTTGCGAAACTTCGTCATCACACGCTCCTCACCAAAAACGGTGAATGACCGGACTGCGGGATGGTTCCTCACACCCCGCCGAGTTCGATCACCACAACCTCTGGCGGAGACATGAAGCGAACGGGTGCAATGGAGCATCCCAGCCCACCGGACACGACGAGATGCCTGTTGTCCTCGACCACATGACCATAGGCGAATCGCTCGCCATAACGGGATGGCACTGCCGGTCGCCAACCGAAAAGGTTCACCTGCCCGCCATGCGTATGCCCCGAAAGCGTAAGTGCAACGCGATCAGGAACCGACGTGAAAATATCCGGCTCATGTGCCAGCAAAATGATCGGCGCATCATCTGTGACCTGCGCAAGCGTTCCGCCCAGATCATCGAGCCCCGTCCTTCGGCGCCCTTGAAGATACGCCCATTGGTCTTCCAGTCCGGCAATCCAGAATGGCTGGTCGGCAGACCCGCTTCGGACAGAATCGTTGGAATGAACGTGAATACCGACGGCCCTCAGAGCCCGATGTGCGACTGTCTCTTTCAGCCTCAGCCGCTGGGCTTCAAGGTCCTGCCACCAGTCGTGGTTCCCACATATGGCGTGAACGCCGTAGGTTGCCTTCAACCCGGACAGAGCGCGTGCCCATTCTTCTGGAGGAACGACACCCGTCACCAGTTTCATGCCCGACATGTAGTCGCCCAGCAGAAGAATGATATCTCCGTCCAATGTGTTGGCGTAGTCGCAAATTTTGGCGATGCGTTCAGCAGGCATCCACGGTTCGCAAGCATGAAAATCTGCCAACGCCACGATGCGCAGTCGCTGACCTGTAGGCCAACCCGGCGGGTTGATGCGATAGCGGGTGGTGGAAAGCCGCGCCAAAGGTTCTATGCCACCTGCATAGGCGCCAAGAGAAACCAGCCCCGCCGCCATTGTCGCGGCAGTTTTCAGCAGGGTCCGGCGGGTGATCATGATCAGTCGTCCTCGAGGGTGAGACGAAATTGCGCCGCTTCCAAATCCTTTGGCGGCTGCATGCCGAGATGCTTCCACGCGGTTGCGGTCAAAATACGGCCACGCGGCGTACGCTGAATGAAGCCCTGCTGGATCATGTAGGGCTCGATGATGTCCTCGATGGCATCCCGTGGCTCGGACAAGCCAGCCGCTATGGTCTCGATGCCGACAGGCCCACCACCGAAGTTGACGGCAATCATCGTCAGATAGCGCTTATCGAGCTGATCAAGGCCCATATTGTCGACCAGCAGCCGCGTCAGCGCCTCATCGGCAATCTGACGTGTCACCGATTCCGCCCTCGCGACCTCGGCAAAATCACGCACACGACGCAATAGCCGTCCGGCAATACGCGGCGTACCGCGTGAGCGACGCGCAATTTCTCTGGCACCCTCTTCCGTCATCGGCAATCCCATGATGCGGGCCCCACGCCGCACGATCAGCTCAAGCTCCTCAACCGTGTAGAAGGACAAGCGCACGGGAATCCCGAAGCGATCTCGCAACGGGTTTGTCAAAAGCCCGAGCCGAGTTGTGGCCGCAACCAGTGTGAATTTTGACAGATCGATCTTCACCGACCGCGCCGCTGGCCCCTCCCCGATGATCAAATCCAGCTGAAAGTCTTCCATCGCTGGATAAAGAATTTCCTCTACAGCCGGGCTTAACCTATGGATTTCATCGATGAAAAGGACGTCGCGCTCTTCGAGATTGGTCAACAGCGCCGCCAGATCGCCCGCCTTGGCAATGACGGGGCCAGAGGTAGACTTGAAATTGACGCCCAATTCCTTGGCCATGATCTGCGCCAGCGTCGTCTTGCCAAGACCGGGTGGGCCGACGAACAGGACGTGGTCCAGCGCCTCACCACGGTTCTTGGCCGCTTCGATGAAGATTTTCAGATTGGCGCGAGCTTCCGCCTGACCGGTAAAATCATCCAGCGTCTGCGGGCGCAACGTTGTATCGATATCTTCGCCGCGCTTCTCCGAAGAAATCAGCCGTGCCGCGTCGCTCATGTCAGAAGTTCCATTCCGGGTATTTTGCGGGCCGCTTTCTGATCGAATGTGTATGTCATCTTGCAGCTGGCCATTCTATTCATTTCCGAAATAACGGCATCGGAAAAATCCGCACCGGAATTCCGGCAAATATCAATCGCGTTGCCCACCACCTCATAGTCTGGCACCTCAATTTCACGACGTTCGAGGATCGCCTGAACAAAATCAAGAACGGCACTCTTGGAGTAGCCATAAAACCGCTCCAAGACCCATGACGTTTCCATAATGACGACCACGCCCACGACAAGCGTGTCATTTTCTCCCAGCTTGTCGATGAAGTTCATCACGCTGTCGCTTTGAACGGGATCATCAATGACAGCAACACGAAGGAGAATATCGGTATCGATACCAAATCGACCGCTCATTCATCATCCTCGTCGCGCAACGATTCCTTATAGGCATCGGACAGAGCATATCCGATCGCAGGGTTCATTTCGTTAATCGTCAGCTTTCTGCCATTGGGTGGGGCACCCAACAGACCGGCCAGATCGTTGAAAGACTGGTTACGCGGTACGACGACCATCTCGCGATTACGGACCCAGACGTAGCATTTGTCACCCGGCTTGATATCGAGTTGATCTCGAATATTCTTGGGAACAGTCATTTGCCCCTTGGATGTGATGGTTGTCTGGAACCCCATAACAAGCGACTTTCTTACTTTTTTAAAATCGTAAGGAAATTAACACAGGCTGTCCTAGCGCGAAAGCTCCCGTAACCCCAGCCGGATCAGCTTGGCGCTGTCACCACCCTCACCGCCATTCTTCAGCGCAGCGGCCACAGCATTGGCCGCCTGATCGCGGGAATAGCCGAGATTGGTGAGTGCGGAGACGGCATCGGCCACCGGCGCGGATGCGACACCCTCGCCCAGCTCCTGCTTGAAACCGATGGAGGCGGAGGCCTCACCCGCAAACGCGGGAGCCTTGTTGCGAAGCTCCGTGACGATACGCACCGCCACTTTCGGCCCGACACCGGGCGCACGCGAAACGACCACCTTGTCTTGGAGCGCGATGGCATTCGCAAGCTCGGAGGGGGTAAGCGTCGACAGCACCGCCAAAGCGACCTTGGCACCAACGCCCTGAACGCTCTGCAGAAGATTGAACCATTCACGCTCCAGCGCACTGAGAAAGCCGAAAAGCCTGATTTGATCTTCACGAACATAGGTTTCGATGAAGAGAACCACGGCTTCGCCAGCGGAGCCGAGGCGTGACAGGGTGCGCGTCGAGCAATAGGCGACGTAACAGACACCGTGCACATCAACGACCACATGGTCGTCGCCGATTTCATCGATAGTGCCTTTGAGTTTTCCGATCATGTCGATGCCCGTCCGATGTGTATAAGGGTTAGCTGGCCGCCAGAACGCGCCGCATGCGCTCGCTGACGCGATTGTGGGCGTGGCAAATGGCGATGGCGAGAGCATCCGCTGCGTCATTGCCCTTGAACTCCGCCTTCGGCATGAGAATTTTCAGCATCATGTGGATTTGCTGCTTGTCGCCGTGGCCGACACCGATGACCGCTTTCTTGACCGCATTCGGGGCGTATTCCGCAACCGGCAACCCAGCGCGCGCCGGAACCAGCATGGCAATGCCACGCGCCTGTCCCAGTTTCAGTGTCGCCACCGCATCCTTGTTGACGAATGTCTGCTCCACGGCGGCTTCATGTGGCTGATGGGAATGAACAATCTCGGCAAGGCCGTCATGCAACTGGCAAAGGCGTGAAGCCAGATCCATATCGCCATCCGATGTCACGGTGCCTGACGCCACGAAACGCAGGCTGTTGCCCAAGGTTTCTATGACACCCCATCCCATTCGGCGCAGTCCCGGATCAATCCCGATAATTCGAATCGCATTTTGCATATGGCACCCTATCTCTGAGCGACAAAACCTGCCAGCGATAAGTGAACAAAACGACAACATCCTTCATTTGATGTGAGGGGGAGCGGCGGCACACCGCCGTTCCCCGTATTGCTTTACATCACATCGAAGAAATCGACGGCACCGGTATCGAGGTGGTAATAGGCGCCGACAATCTTGATCTTGCCGTCTGCCAAGGGCTTCAACAGCAACGGGTCGCTTTCCTCTCTCAATGTCCGCACGACGCGCCTCACATTCTGTTTGACGGCGTTTTCCGTGGCATCGCCCTCCATTCCACGGGCCTCCAGCACGGCTGGAATAATGGGCTCGATCATGTTGTCGATCTGTCCGGGGAAGCGGGCATTTTTCTCAACGACCGACATAGCAGCCTTTACAGCACCGCAACTCTCATGGCCCATCACAACCACGAGCGGCACACCGAGGACGGCAACGGCGTATTCGATCGAGCCCATGGCGACGGTATCGACCGTATTGCCGGCGTTACGAATGATGAAGAGTTCACCCAATCCACGCCCGAACAGAAGTTCTGGTGGTACACGGCTGTCCGAGCAGGACACGTAAGCGCAAAATGGTGCCTGTCCCTTGGCAAGCTCAAGCCGCCTCGCTTCGTTACGATCGGCAAACACCAGTTCATCGCGCAGGAATGCCTGATTACCCTCTTTGAGAAGATCGAGCGCGCCATCCGGTGTCAATGCTGACTTCCCATCCTTGACGGGCGCGTGTTTCAGGGGCGCTGCCTGCCGCAAGGGTGAACTCTGGGCTTGGCTCACGGCAGGAATGGCGGCAGCGGCAGTCGCTGCCCCGGCGGTCAACAAAAGACGTCGAGATAGATTGCACATAATTGACACTCTCTTTCGCAAGTTGCGCTGAAGCGCTTGGCTAAAATAAATCGAGCATCTTCAGAGAGTTTGGGTTTCCCGCCAGACTGCACCGAGCACGCTCGATGCGGTCCGACATCACCAGAAAAATGGTCTGGTCAGAGGGGCCCGGTCCGCTACCATCACGTAGGAGGCGCAACAAGGCGAGCAAGGTGCCGTGCCAAAACGTCGCAGTTCAACACCAGTTTTTTTGATCCATCGATCAATTCGCCGCGACTGCTCTGGCAAATTTGCCCGTGCGGCTTACATCCTGCCCAACGTAAAATATCAAACGCGTCAGGAGCGTACGATGATCCCTTTTTCCATTCTCGATCTCTCCCCAGTTGGCGAAGGCGAGAACGTGAGCAAGGCGCTTGAAAATTCGCGCCGCATGGCCATCCACGTGGAAGACCACGGTTATGAGCGTGTCTGGCTTGCCGAACACCATGGCATGCCCGGCATCGCCAGCGCTGCAACCTCCCTCGTCATCGCTCATGTGGGCGCTGCAACGAAACGCATTCGCGTCGGTTCCGGTGGCATCATGCTTCCCAACCACTCGCCCCTCGTCATCGCCGAACAGTTCGGCACCCTGGCCGCCCTGCTGCCGGGCCGCGTCGATCTTGGCTTGGGTCGTGCGCCGGGAACCGACATGCGCACTGCGCGTGCGCTGCGTCGCAACCTCGATGCGGGAGCCGAAAACTTCCCTCAGGACATACTCGAGTTGCAACAATATCTCGGTCAACCGATACAGGATCAGGCAATTCTGTCCGTACCGGGCATGAATACCAACGTGCCGATCTGGCTGTTGGGCTCCAGCGTCTACAGCGCACATCTGGCGGCGGCCCTTGGTCTGCCATATTCTTTCGCGTCACATTTTGCGCCTGATATGCTGATGGATGCTATCGCCATCTACCGCGAGCGCTTCCAGCCCTCCGCCACACTCTCGAAACCCTATGTCATGGTGGGCGTCATGGGCGTAGGCGCGGACACCGATGAAGAGGCGCAACACCTGTTCACCTCGGCGCAGCAGCAGTTTGTCAACCTGCGGAAAAACATCCGCACCCAGTTCCCCAAACCCGTCGAAAGCATGGACGCTCACTGGAGCGACATGGAACGTATCACCGTCGATCATACGCTGAGATACGCGGTGGTGGGTTCTCATACGACGGTGGAACGGAAACTGGCAGATTTCCTGTCAGACACCGGCGCGGATGAATTGATCATCTCCATGCCAGTCCACGACATCGAAAAGCGCCTGCGCTCTGTGGAAGTGTTTGCGGAAGTGCGTGGCGGGTTGAAACTAGCCGCTTGATCCATGTCTGAAACATAAAAGCCCTCGCGCATCACTGCCGAGGGCTTGTTGAATTTTAGCGGAGAGGCAATCAAGCCGAAAGTCTGGCCATGATTTCTTCGGATACTTCGAAGTTGGAATAGACGCTCTGGACGTCATCGTCGTCTTCGAGATTATCGATGAGCTTCATCAAAGACTGCGCCTTTTCTTCATCCACCGGCACGGTGTTCTGCGGCTTCCAGATGGACTTGACGCTGTCCGCTTCTCCGAGAGCCGCTTCCAAAGCCTTGGAGACTTCGTTCATCGCTTCGAAACCGCAGATGATCGTGTGACCATCTTCGCTGCTTTCAACGTCGTCGGCACCGGCTTCGATCGCCGCTTCCATCACACTGTCGGCATCTCCAACAGAGGCCTTGTAGGTGATTTCACCGACGCGGTCGAAGGAGAAGGACACAGATCCGGTTTCGCCCAGCACACCGCCAGCCTTGGTAAAGATCGAGCGAACGTTGGATGCCGTGCGGTTGCGGTTATCTGTCAGCGCTTCGACGATAACGGCCGTGCCGCCCGGGCCATAACCCTCGTAACGGACGTAATCGTAGTTCTCGGCATCCGCGCCAGACGCCTTCTTGATGGCACGGTCGATATTATCCTTCGGCATCGACTGCGCTTTGGCGTTTTGCACCGCCAGGCGCAACGCCGCGTTCATGCTCACATCCGGCAGGCCGGATTTGGCAGCGACGGTGATTTCACGCGCGAGTTTGGAGAACATCTTCGAACGAATCGAATCCTGTTTTCCCTTGCGATGCATGATGTTCTTGAACTGTGAATGGCCAGCCATGGCACCCCTGATCGGATCGTTTGTTTGGATTGCGGTGCTTATAAGTGTGATAGCCCTGCGGTTCAAGCCCAAGCGCCCACTCTTCTCTCAACACATTAAAGCGTTTCCTTGTTAACTGGAACAGTTTTGCCGGAGCAGGTTTTCGTCAGGGCAAAATCGATTGGCGAAGGGCACACCCCTAGGTACGCCCGAGCCAATCGCCCTTGAGCCTGGCGGAAAGATACCCGGCAGAACTGTTCCAGTTAACAAGGAAACGCTTTAGGGAACTGAAATCTATTCTCTTCGTTTTGGTCAGGAGTGCCGATGCGGGTGGCCTTGTCCCCGTCATCGCAAAAGATAACGAGAAATGTGAAGGAAACTACTCCATGGTCAGTCTGAGTGAAGCACGCGAAGCCCCTGCCCGGCAGCTCTGGGACGAAATCAATTCCGTTCATGCCGGCATGCTTGGTCTGGAAGGCCTCCACAGCCATATGCAGCCAATGGCTCCTCATGCGGATCCAAAGACGAACACCATCTGGTTCTTCACCAAAAAGGATGCCCATATCGTGCAGGCGCTGAAGTCGGGCGCACGCGCCCACTTTTGCGTTGTCGGGAAAGACCATGACTATCACGCCTGCCTGTCCGGCAAGCTGGAAGTGCGCGATGACAAGGCAAAGCTCGAAGAATACTGGAATTCAGTGACCGCTGCCTGGTACGAACATGGTAAGAGTGATCCGCAACTGACGATGCTTGCGCTACATGTCGATGATGCCGATATCTGGGCCTCCACGGACAGCACGCTGAAATTTGGCTGGGAAATCGCCAAGGCGAACTTGTCCGACGACAAGACACCCGACGTCGGGGTACGCCAGCATCTATCATTCGCTTAACGTCTTCTTCTCCCGCCAATCATGGATTCACATGCCTTGCGGCACGAGAATTTGCGGTTGGCGGGGAAGGCTCCGCATGGATACGCGAATGACAGGATCGCTGGCATAGGCGATCTTGAACTGGGCGCCGAACGTCACCAGAAATTGCTCTAGAGCGCTTGGCTGGTGCATCGGCAAAATCAGTGCCGACCTCAGCCGTTTGACGATGCGGCTCATGCTGTCTGCCCCCATCGTCAATCCCCCATCAACCGGAACCATCAGGACATCCAATCGTCCGATTTCCGCATATTGGGTTTCCGTCAGTTCGTAGTGCAGGTGCCCGAGATGTCCGATGCAGAGGCCGGCGATTTCAAAAATGAAAATCGAATTGCCGTCTTTCTTCAACAGCCCGCCACCACCCCAGCGATTGCGGATGTCCGATGTGACATTGCGCACATAAACGTCATCCACTTGTAACTTATGCACGGCCTTTTCGTCAGGCATATCGCTCCAGCCATGCAGCACATTTTTGATCGCCGGGTCTGGATACAGCGTGTAATGGGTCGAATGCGCATTGTTCATGGTGACGATGGCAGGAGTAACCGGAGGTAGATAGACGCCGTTATAATCCGTCGCAATTGTCACACCTTCGGGAGAGGTGATCAAAAACGTCGAATGCCCGATATACTGTATCTTCACCTCTTCCTTCGCCACCTGCGCCAGTTGAACATTCGAAGGCTGAAAGCTGGCGAAGGTCACACCGGGCAGGGTCTGGGCAATCGCCTGACACTGGCTGATGGGCGGGCGGCTCACGGAAGGGCGGCTTGGCTGTTGCTGGGCCGATGCGCCAGTGGCCACCAAAAGCCCTGACAATGCGAAGATAAGCATGCGAAGCATCGGCACCACTCCCATAACGAGACGAGTGCGGGCAGGATGCGGCAAGGGTTGATGATCGTCCAGACGCAAGAGGTAGAGGCCGCTCACAATGTCGTCATTGGAGGTAGATTGCTATTGGGGTTGGCGGGTGTGGCTTACCCCCCTCTGTCCTGCCGGACATCTCCCCCACAGGTGGGGAGATC